>JARUKX010000001.1 GCA_029688825.1 Haloarculaceae archaeon H-GB1-1
CGATGGGAAAGATCGGCGAGCGTTCCGGCCTCGGTCGGTCTCGAACAGATTATTTGCGATGATAACTGGGGAGTAGTGCTTAAATAATCATGCCAATTATTAACATGCGGAGGGACAGAGGCGAACTCACCGTCGCAGGTACATATGAGCACCAACGCAACGGACAACACCGAAACGTCGACCGTCGAAGATGCCCAGCAGCGTCGCTACGCTGAACTCGATCTCGGTGGCGACGAATTCGTCATCTACGACCGAGAGAACCACCAGGCGTGGCTCCAGTCGACAGTAGCGATACCGGTCGAAGACCTTCGTTGACTGCGATACCGACACGGCAGCCGTGGCGTCATCCGTCGATCCCTCCACGGTCGTGGCACCCGAAAAGCACCGCACGCTAACCAACGTGGCATCCGTCCGAACGAACCGCCGCGGCATAACCCCCACAGTCCGGTTCCAGTCCCATATCTCCTTTCGAACTCATCCGGTAGCCCAGGCGACGGCCACGCGCCAGCCGGTCAGGAAGAACCCTCCGACGGCAGCGGCGACGAGGAAGAACGTGACCGCCGCATCCCCGTGAAAGAGCGAGGTAGCGCGAAGCAACTGGGCGACGAGGTCGGCCCCGATCCACGCGGGGAGCGTCAAGGAGACCGCACGTTTCGGCGTTCGCCAGGCGTCCCGCGTGTACAATCCGCCGAGGATCGACGTCAGCAGCCATCCGATCAGGAAAGGGACGTACGTATCCAGAACGAGGAGCGGTTGCGAAAGCGGCTCGACGCCGTGGCTCAGCTCTCCGAGCAGGACGAACAGGCCGATGAAGAACAGGTCGCCCACCGCGACGAGGAGCGTCGTCGGTGCGACGTCCACGCGGCGGGCGAGAACTCCGGTCTGGGTGCTCATCACCGACGAGTTCGACGTCGTCCGACTTGTCACTCCCGTTCTCGCTTCGTTCCTGTGACGGTGTACCCGAATCCCGATTCGAGGACGGCCGCGTCGAGTCCGGCGTCACGCAACTGCTCGGCGAGCGTCTCCGGTGCCCAGAACCGAGACTCGAACCCGACGAGATGCTCGACCGCGACGAGCGCGCGACCGCGGACGGTCGTCGGGTCGAACTCGCGGACGACGAGGACGCCACCAGGACGGAGGACGCGGTGAGCTTCCTCGAAGACAGCCGTGGCGTCAGCCATGTGGTGGAGTGCGTCCACGACGACGACGGCGTCGACGCTGTCGTCGGGGACCGGAAGCGTCCCAGCGTCGCCCTGGACGCAGTCGAGTCCGTGGGAACGCGCTTGCTCCAGCATCCCCCGAGCCGCGTCGACGACCACAGGCTCGTCGACGGGGAGGTTCCGAGAGATTCGGCCGGTCCCACCACCCACGTCGAGGACTCGCTCGACGTCTCGGTCGGCACTCGACAAGGCCACAGCGGTCTGGTTCCCGCGTTCACCGGGCATCACGAGGTCGTACACGCGCGCGAAACGATGGAACGGAGTCACGTCCCCTAGTGACATACTTCGATTACGCCGACGTGTGCCAAAGCAGTGTGGGCTGAACGCCACGGACACCGAAACGGTTTTTCCTACCTCTGGAAAACGTCGAATACGGAGGATTTAGGCGGGCCGAAAAACCGACGGACTTATCTATTTTTAGGTTGGCCTAAAAAATATGCAACGGAGACGCGACCTGTTGAAGTCGCTGGGGATAGCTACTGGGATGGCACTTGCGGGCTGTTCGACGAGTATGTCAGAGAGCGGCGATGCGACGACCACGAACTCGAACACCGAGCATGCGGCCACGACGACGGCACCACCGAAAGCGTCGGCCGATACGGCCGTGGCCGCGGAGTGGAACGTCCTCCGCGCACGCCTCTTCGACGCCGTCGCCGTCGGCCGCGCCGGAAACACCGGAACGGCCGCGTCGCTCGCTCAGGGAATCTTCGCCGACTTCGAGGGGATGGGCGGCGAACACGGCGCGCACGAATCGCTCGAACACACGAGCGAGTCCGCCTACGAAGGCTTCGAAACTGGTCTGGGCGACCTGAAGGAATCACTCGCCGAAGGTGACATCGAGGGGGCTGCCGACGCGGCCGAAGGTGCGAGCAAGAAACTCGCTGCCGCGCACACGAAGCTCGTCGGGAGCACCGCCGCACAGACGCTGAACCTCCAGTTGCTCGGCGCACGAGTCGCCACGGCGGAGGCGCTCGCCGCCGTTGAGGCCTACGAAGCGGCCGAGACGGTCGCCGCCGAGGCGATGACAGCGTTCGAGGACGCACTCGTTCACGATTCGGTCGAGGAGGCCGACCACGAGGCCTACGAGAACTTCGAACACGCCGTCGAGGACGTCCAGTCCGCTGCGGGCGAAACGGACGCCGCTGGCGTCCGCGAAGCCGCTCGCACTGCCGTCGTAGCGGCAGTCGACGGTTCCTACGCCGTCGCCGGCGCTGACGCCGTCGCCGGCGTCGGCCAACTCGCGACGATGAAGGCCCGCGGCTACGACGCGCTCGCACTGTCGTCGCTGGGCGGTCCATCCACGTCGTTCGCTCACGCGGCCGCACTGACCATCTATCGCGCACGCGCCTACGATGCCGCGTGGCTCGCCAAGCGCGGAGCGACCGACCAGGGGGCGACGATCGCCGGCGACGTCTTCGCTCACTTCGAGGGCGCGAAGGCACACGAGGCCCTGGAGGAGGCCGACCACGAAGCCTACGAAGGCTTCGAGAGTGGCCTCTCCAGCCTGAAGTCCGCCGCAAAGAGCGGGTCGGAGTCTGACATCGACGCCGCCGTGAAGACGGTCGACGAGAACCTCGTGGCCGGCGTCGGTGCGCTAGCCGGAAGCTACGCGCCGGTGCTCCAGTCCGGATTCTTCCGCGCGCGCTTCGGCGACGCCCGCGAACTCTACGAACAGGGTCACGGCGACGAGGCGGCGGCAATCGTCGAATCGCTCTTCGCCCGCTTCGAGGCCAACGAGGCCGACTTCCACGAGTCGCTCGAACACGAGAGCGAGTCGCTCTACGAGAAGTTCGAACACGAACACCTCGGCGCGCTCAAGACGGCATACGCGGAGGACGACGCCGACGCCGTCGAGACCCATCACGAGGGCGTCATGAGCGCCCTCCTGTCGTTCGAGGACGCCCACGCCGACGCAGTGGCCAGCGGGGCCGAAGCCGGCTACATGGCCGCTCGTGTGTTCGACGCCGCCGCTGCCGCGACGCTCGGCGACGCCAACCGCGCAGGGAGCATCTCGCAGTCGACGTTCGAGCACTTCGAGACGGGTGCGGCCGGGTTCCACGAAGCGCTCGAGCACGCGAACCACGAGACCTACGAATCCTTCGAGCATGCGCTCGGCGACATCACGAGCGCCGCGAACGAGGGCGGTGACGTCTACGCCGCTGCGAAGGAGTTCGACGCGAAAGCTGTCACCGCCATCTACGACGTCGTGTCGGCGAGCGGTGGCTCCAACGGCGAGGCAGCAGCGGGCATCACAGGAGACGTGTTCGCCAGTTTCGAGACCGCTACGGTCCACGAGCTTCTGGAAGAGGCCGACCACGAGACCTACGAGTCCTTCGAGGCCGCACTGGGCGACTACACGGACGCACTGACGTCCGGAGAGGGCATCGACGCGGCCGCCAGCGGCTTCGCCGCGGCGACGCTCCGCGCCGAATTCGCCGTCGCAGGTGCGCTCGACGCCGCTCCCGAAACGGGTAGCCATGAGGGCCACGACCACGGAAGTTCGGAGTCCGTCACGGGCGGCCCCAACGTGGTCGAGGGGACTCCGGACGACGCCGACCACGTCGTGAAGATGCAGGCCGTCTCGTTCGAGCCCGCGTCGCTCACCGTGTCGAAGGGCGATACGGTCGCGTTCGTTCACGAAGCCGGTGAAGCCCACACCGTGACCGCCTACGGCGAGAAGATTCCCGCGGGTGCGAGCTACTGGGCCTCCGGCGGGTTCGACTCCCAGGACGCCGCCGTCGCCGGTTGGGACGAACACAGCAAGGGCGGCGTCGCGTCCGGGAAGTCGTACGTCCACACCTTCGAAACGACCGGGACCCACCACTACTACTGCATCCCCCACGAGGCCGCGGGCATGACCGGGAAGATCGTCGTCGAGGACTAGTCCGCCAGTTCGCGAGCGATCTCCAGCACGAACCGCCTGTCTTCGTCGGGGCGTACCTCGACGTCGAGGTCCGTCGCGGCCGTGCCACCGTGGCGCTCGATAGCGCTGGCAACTGACTCCGTTGGGAACAGACTTCCCACGACGCGGAACCCGTCGTCCGTCGGCCACAGGACGGCACTGACGCTACAGCGAAGCCGAACGGGTCCGCCGTCTTTGGTGGTTTCGTCCGGGGCGAGCGGATACTCGGCCGCGTACTCGAACAGCTTGCCTCGTTTCCCGCCGACCCGAACGCGCTCGCTCGACGTCGACCTGACTCCCTGAAGCCCCTGCTCGCTCAACGTCTCCCCGAGCGCTTGCTTCGTCTGTCGTGCCGCGATCGGAAACATCGCCGTCGGAAGGCCAGGTAATCTCGGGGAGAACGTGATCGTCGTCGTGAACAACGAGCGCGGAGAGAGGGTCTCTGTGAGGATCGGCGCAAGTCGGTCGACGAGGTCGGCGTCGTCGAACAGCGTCGTTTCGAAACTGACGACGAGCGTGGGCGTGACGACCCGCCGCTCACAGATGGTATCGGCGCTCACCCACTTCGAGACGTCGACAGGTAGGGCGGCACTGTCCGGCATGTCCAACTGTTCGTCCGCGACGACCCTCAACGTGTACCCCAAAGGGATTGGGTTGCATCCGGAGACGGGACCACGGGATGGACTGTCGAATCGAGTGAGACGACACGCTTTACTCCGACAGTATTGTATCCTCAGCTACAACTATCGTCATGGTGAACGACCACCGGGACACACTCTCCCCACCCGTCGGTTCGGATATCGGTTCACTGCCCGATGGCGGACCCGTCGGCATCGTGCTCGTCGATCAGTCCGGCGCCGTTCAGTGGGTGAACGAGCACGCGATGGAGTTCTTCGGGCTCGACCTGGAGCGAGTTCTCGGAGAGTCCTATAGATCGGTCGTCGAACGGACCCTACAGGATGCAGCTTCGGAGGACGGGTTCGCCGAGGCGGTCCTCGAGGGGTGCTCAGAGGACCAAACCGACAGCCAGGAATGGCACGTCTCCCCGTCCCCGGAGCGACCGGCCCGCGTCCTCCACCACTGCATCGCCCCGGTCGACGACGGCACCTTCGATGGCGGTCGGTACGAACTGTTCGTGGACGTCACGGATCGAGCCGGCCCCGAGACGAACGTGCGAGCAGAGACGTCGCCGGCTGGCCCGCTCGCACGCGACGACCGACCCGATACCGTCCGGGAACTTCGTCGCGAGAGGGCGTTCGCCGATGGACTCCTCGACGGGATGCCCGACGTCGTCTACGCCTTCGACGCCTCCGGTTCCTTCCTGCGGTGGAACGATGGTCTCAACGGGGTCACGGGCTACTCCGACGACGAAGTCGAACGGATGGAGCCGCTCGATTTCGTTCCCGAAGAGCACCATACGACGGTTTCAGAGGCCATATCGACGGTTCTCGAAACCGGCGAACAGGTGACCGTCGAGGCGGCACTGATGACGAAGGACGGCGAGCGAATCCCATACGAATTCACGGGCGGTCGGATAACCACCGCTAACGGAGCCGTGATAGGTCTCACGGGCGTCGGTCGGGACATCAGCGAACGCAAACGTCACCAGCGCCGACTCCAGCGCCAGCGAGACGAACTCCGACAGCTCGACCGTATCAACACGATCATCCGGAGTATCGACCGATCCCTCGTTGATGCCTCCTCTCGCGAAGAGGTCGAATCGGCTGTCGTGGAGCGGCTCATCGAAATCGAGCCGTACGTGGCGGTCTGTATTGGCCAGTTCGACCCGGCGATGGAGCGATTCACTGTCCACCACCGAGCTGGTATCGAGGTTCCAGCCCCCGACGGTCTCGTCCCGGTCCCCGAAGACGACGTGACCAGACCTCGACCCGGGAAAGGGGCGGCCGAGACCGGGACGGTCAGCGTCGAACGAGAGCTTCGTCGGCAGAACCGACCGAAAGCGTGGCGAGACCACGCCTCGGAGCACGGCTACCGGTCCGTGGCCGCCGTGCCGCTGCTCACGGACGAGCGGGTCTACGGGATTCTGGGCGTCTACGCCCGCGACGCCGACGCGCTGGACCAGCGAGAGACTGACGTGCTCTCGGAACTCGGCGAGAACATCGCCAACACCATCCGGCGAATCGAATCGGAGAACCTCCTGTACGACGACAGAGTCGTCGAACTAGAGTTTCATTCGACCGATTCCGACGTCACGTTCGTCGACCTCTCGGAGCGTGCCGGATGTTCGATCCGACTCTCGCGGATCATCCCAGTTGACGACGAAGTGGTCATCTTCTACGTCGACGTGGAAGATGCCGTGTCCGACCGATTCCCCCAGGTCGCCGGGGAGATCCCGGACGTCGACTCCTGCCGACTCGTCAGTGAGTCCCCCGACGGGGGGCTGTTCGAGTTGCAGGTGCGCGACGGCACGCTCACCACCCTGGTCTCGGAGTATGGAGGCCGAACTCGTATGGTGAGTGCCGATGACGGAGCCTGCGACGTCGTGGTCGAAGTCGCACGGGACGCGGACGTGCGGTCGCTCGTCGACGCCGTCACCGACCGCTTCCCGGAGACGACGTTCGTGGCGAAGCGAGATCGCGAGCAGGTCAGGCACTCCCCCACGGAGTTCAGACGGAACGTCCGTTCCGACCTGACGGAGAAGCAGCGGACGGCACTCGAAACGGCGTACTTCGGCGGGTACTTCGCCTGGCCCACTCGTGACTCGACGGCCGAGGACGTCGCCGAGTCGCTCCACGTTGCACCACAGACCTTTCACCAGCACCTCCGGGTCGCGCAGGCGAAGTTGCTCGACGCGTTCTTCACGACCGACGAGTGACCACTCACCCCGATACCAGAGTACTCTGGCAGTGACCACATGAGTGACACGACCGTACAATCACGCACCGATCGAGACGATCGATGACTCCCGCCAGCCGAGAGGCCACGACGCGACGAAACCGCCTTCGATCACTCGCCGTGTCGGTTGCAGGCACCGGCCGAGGCTACACGGGTACGCCTCGTCTCGCGCCATCACGTCATCGAATCGCCTGCCATCGAGAAGTGGTTCAGTCCGCCCGATCGGTCCCCGCCATCAACGAAATCTCAACTATGTGTGGTTCCACCTTCGACCCCGACGACGAGAGTACCGAACCTCCGGAAGGGAACTCGACGTACGTCTTCGAACGCGAGCCGACGGAGTTCGTGAGCGATACCGTCGTGCGCGCAGTCAGTAACGTGACCGGTGATCCCGCCGTGAAGATACCGCCGCTAGCCCGACGACTCGACCCCGATGCGCTGGATACGCTGTTCGATCGACCCGACTTCGATGGCGATGGGGCCACTCCATCGCTAGCGTTCGTCTGGCACGGGTGCGCATTAACGGTCAATGGGGACTCCGTGTCGGTCAGTCCGATCGACACCTCCGGCCAGACGGGGTGACGCGCAGCAGAAAAAACGCGGTCAGGTACGACGTTGTCGTCAGTTAGCGGCGATGACGTCGTCGATGCGCACGATCATCGTCGAGGCTTCCGTCGCCGACTCGATGGCCTCGTGCTTGACCGCCGCGGGGTCGAGGACGCCGTATTCGACGGGGTCGTCGATGACGCCCGTCTGGCCCTCGGAGATGATGCCGGCGCGACCCTCGTTCTCGTACTCCGAGCGCAGGTCGACCAGCGCGTCGATGGGGTCCATACCGGTGTTCTCCGCGAGGGTCCGCGGGAGGACCTCGACGGCGTCGGCGAACGCTTCGACGGAGAGCTGCTTGCGGCCCTCGATGCTCGCCGCGTGTTCGCGGACGTAGTCCGAGATGGCGATCTCCGTGCCACCGGCGCCGGGGACGACTTCGCCGCTGGAGAGTGCGGCCGCGACGACGTCGAGCGCGTCGTTGAGGGCGCGTTCCAGCTCGTCGGTGACGTGGTCGGTGCCACCGCGGGCGAAGACCGTGACGGCCTTGCCGTCGGCACCGCCCTCGACGAAGACGTGGTCGTCGCCGCCGAACTTCTCGACGCGGACGGTCTCTGCCGCACCGAGGTCTTCGGCTTCCAGCTCGTTGATCGAGGTCACCACGGTCAGACCGGTCGCGTGGGCGAGCGGCTGGCCGTAGTCGCGGTCGCTGGCGTTGTCGACGACGATGATGCCCTCGTTGGCCAGCAGGGACGTGACCTGACCGTCGACGTCGCCGTCGACGAACAGGACGTCGATGCCGAGGTCGATGACGGTCTCGGCGTACTTCCGCAGTTCCTTCTCCTCGGCCTCCAGTGCGGCGTTGAGCTGATCGACGTTCGTGACGTTGTACTCGGCGTCGACGTTCGCGTCCTGAATCTCGACGTCGTCGTCGACGTAGCCGATCGTCACGTCCTCTGCGGAGCGGGGCATGCTGTCGTGGGCGAGGTCCTCGTCGACGATGACGCCGTCGACGAGTTCCGTCGCGCTGGACGACGAGCCCGTGTTCGTGTAGACGGAGACGCTGTCGCGGTCGACGTCGCCGTCCTCGGAGACGCGCTGGATGGCATCGACGACCGTCTCGGCGAGCTTGTGTGCAGCGACGTCGCCGGTACCCTTTCCGGTCATGCTGGATTCGGCGACCGACGCGAGGAGTTCCTCGACGTCCTCGTCGACGACCTGGTCGTCGATGGCCTCGTGGGCTAGTTGTGCGGCCTCGTAATAGCCCTCGACGATGGTCGTCGGATGGACGTCATCTTCGAGGAGGTTCTCCGCTTTCGCGAGGAGTTCGCCGGCGAGGACTGCCGCGGTCGTCGTTCCGTCACCGATCTCCTCCTCCTGCGTTTCGGATACTTCGATGAGCATCTGCGCAGCGGGATGCTCGATGTCCATCTCGTCGAGGATGGTCGCGCCGTCGTTCGTGATGACGACGTCACCGCTGTCCGAGACGAGCATCTTGTCCATTCCACGGGGACCGAGCGTGGTCCGAACCGCTTCACTGATCGCCTTGCCTGCGGCGATGTTGGAACTCTGGGCGTCCTTGCCCTGGGTCCGTTCCGACTCTTCGCTCAGGATGAACATCGGCTGTCCTCCCATGCGTCGCTGACCGGATTGTGACATGATTAGTACCTCACCAGAAATGTCGTTAGCGGTTCTATATAAACTTTTCTCAATAGAGCCGAGACGTCCCACTGACGTCGCGGTATTGCAGGCGATGCATCGTCCGCTCCTTCGAGAGCACTGCGTGCGATAACACGCTCGCCGTGTCACAGTTCGGCCCCGTCCCGTCGAGCGGGAGCGGCCCCGATTGATTGGCCGGACCCTGTGGGTCGCACAGCTATGGGTCGACCGCGAATTTAATAGCACCTCGCACACATTCATGCGTAGATGCTCGAGCTAGAGCACGGGTTCCGGGTCGTCGACGTCCACGCGCGGCTGGAACCCGAGGATGGGGAGCATCCCGGCGAGAGTCTGAGCACTCCAGAACGACTCGAACGTGAGATGCATCAGGCGGGCATCGTCCGGAGCGTCGTCTTCCCCGGGACGCAGCCGAAGGGCTACCTCCGCGTCAACAACGCCGTCGCTCGGATGAGCGTCGGTCGACCGTTCGTCCCCGCAGCCCGAATCAACGGCAGTCGGGACCCTGGAGCCTCGCCGAGCGCAAAACTTCGTAACCTGACCGCGTCTCGTGAGGACCACCACACGTCGCCGGAAGACGTCGAGCAGTACGCCTACGACGACCGCTTCGTCGCGTTCAAGCTCCATCCCCCCGCAGACGGCCTCCCCGACGAGGCGGTCCTGGAGCAGTTGGAGCAGGTCGGCCTGCCCGTCGTCGTCCACGGCGGTGCGGACTTCCCGCCTGCGGCACTCGAAGCACACGTCCTCGAATACGACTTCCCCACGGTCGTCTCCCACTTCGGTGGCTATCCGCTCCACCGCGAGTACATGCACGAGACGATCGACCTCCTGGACAGCTACGACTCCTGCTACGTCGATACGAGCCTGGTCCGTTTCCGAGACCTGCTCGAACGGGCCATCATCGAACACCCAGACCGAGTCTGCTTCGGGTCTGGAAGCCCGGCGTGTCACCCGGACGTCCCCATCATGGAGATCCTCACGCTGGACATCCCACAGGACGCCATGCGGAAGGTGTTCTCGAAGAATCCAGGTCGGGTCTTCGACGCGCTCGCACCGTAGCTCCACCGCCATCTTCTCGTCGGGTTCGGTCGCTTTGCTCCCGAACCACTCGGGCAAAAACATGGGTGAAAAATGCCGAACGCTCGCTACGCTCGCGTTCGGGGAACCGCGGCGCGATGCGCCGCGGAGGAATTACTGGTAGTCGACTTCGCCGTCGCGCTTCCATCTTTTTCCCCGTCGGGTTCGGTCGCTTCGCTCCCGAACCACTCGGGCAAAAACATGGGTGAAAAATGCCGAACGCTCGCTACGCTCGCGTTCGGGGAACCGCGGCGCGATGCGCCGCGGAGGAATTACTGGTAGTCGACTTCGCCGTCGCCTTCACCGATCCACGCACCGCGGTCCGGTTCCCGCGATTCGAGCGGGTCGATGTCCTTGTACCACGGGACGTTCTTCAACTGTTCCTTGTTGTACGCGAACTCGTCTTTCGTGTCCGCCGTGAACTCGAAGTTCTGGGTCAGGAGGATGGCGTCGACGGGACAGACCTCCTCGCACAGCCGGCAGTAGATACACTGGCCGATGTGGAGGTTGTACTGCTCGCCGTTGCGCTGGTCGTCCGTCACGATCTGGATGGTGTTGTTCGGACAGACGTTCTCACACTGCCGACACCAGATGCAGCGCTCCTGGCTGAACTTGTGGACGCCGCGGAAGCGCGGCGACACTTCGGGCGCGACGTCGGGGTACTCGACCGTGAACGTCTTGCCGTCCAGTGCGTGCTTCATCGTCGTTGCCATGCCTTTGAGGATTCCTATCATGATTGGCCTCCGATTAGATGCCCGTCACGCCGACGATGACGGCGGTCAGGACGAGATTCGCGAACGAGAGGACGAGCATCCCCTTCCAGCCGATCTCGATGAGCTGGTCGATGCGGACGCGCGGAACCGCCGAGCGGGCCCACTGCGTGAACAGGAAGATCGCCCAAATCTTGATCATGAACCAGACGAAGCCCGGCAGGACCGGCCCGGCGGGGCCACCGAGGAACAGCGTCGTCACGATGGCACCGCCGAGGAAGATGTGGACGAACTCGCCCAGGTAGAGCAGGACGAAGTAGACCGAGGAGTACTCCGTCTGGTACCCGGCGACGATCTCCGTCGGCGCCTCGGGGATGTCGAACGGATTGCGGCCGACCTCCGCGAGGTTCGCGGCCATGAACAGCACGAACGCGAACGGGTTCACGAACGCGTACCAGGCCGGAATAGTGATGGGGCCCAGCGAGAGGAGTGCGGCCTGCTGGGACTGGACGATACTGCTCATCTGGAGCGTCCCAGTGAACAGAACCACGGACGCGCCCGTGAGGACGAGCGGAATCTCGTAGGCGAGGTTCTGCGCGACCGCGCGGAGTCCGCCCAGGAACGAGAACTTGTTGTTCGACGCGTAGCCGGCCATCACGAGGCCGAGCGACGCGATGGAGCCGACGGCGAAGACGAATGCCAGCCCGGTCTCTGGGTCGGCGAGCTGGATGCCGCTCCCCATCGGAATCACTGCGAAGCCGAGGATGGCCGATCCGGCCATGACGATGGGCGCGAAGTCCCACGCGGGCCGGTCGACTTCCTCGGGGACGATGAGCTCCTTCGACAGGAGTCGGACTGCGTCGGCCACGATGATGAGCAGTCCGGCGGGACCGACGCGGTTGACCGCGATGCGGTCCGTGAACGCGGCCGTGATCTTCCGTTTCGCCCACGGACCGGCGAGTGCCGTGTTCGTGAGCATCAGCGTCCCGATGATGGCCGCGCCGATGAATGCCGCGATGAGCTCCTCGCCCGCGCTCAGCTGCCCGAATCCGAGGAGGTCGCCGATGATGTCGACGAAGCTCATCGGTCCACCTCCCCGAGAACGATGTCGAGACTACCGAGCGAGGCGATCATGTCCGGAATGTACTCGCCCTCGGACATGACCGGCAGGGTCTGGAGGTTCGAGAAGCACGGACTGCGGATCTTGAACCGCGCCGGTTTGTCCGTGCCGTCGCTCCGGATGTAGATGCCGAGTTCGCCCTTCGCGGCCTCGACGGCCTCGTACACTTCGGTGTCGTGGTCGGGCTTGAGCGTCCGCGGAACGTTGGCCTGGATCTCGCGGTCGTCCTCCGGCCAGTCTTCGAGCAGGTCGACGCACTGCTCGACAATTCGGGCCGATTGTTCGACTTCGCGCAGGCGCACGAGGACGCGCGCGAAGTTGTCACAGCCGTCCTCAGTGACGACGTCCCAGTCGAGTTCGTCGTAGTAGCCGTACGGATCGTCGCGACGGAGGTCGTAGTCGATGCCCGAGCCGCGGGCGACCGGTCCGGTCGCGCCGTAGCTCTTCGCTTCCTCCGGCGGCAGGACGCCGGTGTCGACACAGCGGAGCTGGAAGATCTCGTTCGACGTGACGAGGTCGTGGAGTTCGTCGAGCTTGCCCGGCATGTCGTTCAGGAAGTCCCGGGTCTTCTCGAAGAACTCTTCGCGCGGTTCCGGCAGGTCCCACGCGACGCCGCCCAGTCGGAAGTAGTTGAACATGAGCCGCTGGCCGGAGAGGTCCTCCAGGATGTTCTGGACGATCTCGCGGTCGCGGAAGGTGTACTGGAAGATGGCGGTGAAGTCGCCGTAGACGTCGAGCGCGAACGTCCCCATCGCGAGGAAGTGGGCCGCCATCCGGGAGAGCTCGGCGGCCATCGTCCGGATGACCTGCGCGTACTCCGGGACCTCGATGTCAGCAAGGGTCTCTGCCGCGCGCGCGTACGACCACTCGTTGAGCATCCCCGCCGAGACGTAGTCCCAGCGGTCGGGATACGGCATAATCTGGTGGCGGTAGGTCCCCTGCTGGCACATCTGCTCCTCACAGCGGTGCAGATAGCCGATGTCCGGCTCGATGTCGGCGATCTGCTCGCCATCGAGGACCGTCTCGACGTGCAAGACGCCGTGGGTCGCCGGGTGGTGCGGGCCGATGTTGATGAACATCGTGTCGCTGTCGTCGCCGGCACGGTGGTCCTCCTGCAGCGGGTTCCGGTGCTCCGCCAGGGTGACGATTTGCGGTTCCGTCTGGTCGTAGTCCAGAGCCAGCGGGTGGCCCTGCCACGTCTCGGGCAGGAGGATGCGACGCATGTCGGGATGGCCCTCGTACTCGATGCCGACGAGGTCGTACGCCTCCCGTTCGTGCCAGTCGGCCGTCCGGTAGACGGGTTCGGCGGACTCACTGACCGGATTGTCTTTGGAGGTCGGGACGACGACCGAGAGCTGCTGGGTCGGGTCGTCGAACTTCTTCAGGTGGTAGATGGACTCGTAGCGGTCGTCGTATTCCTGTGCGGTGACAGACGAGAGGTGGTCGAAGCCGGCCTCGTCGCGAAGCGCGAACAGGACGTCCTGCACGTCGTCGGGGCGGATGACGAACCCTTCGGCGTTGAGGTGTTCTTCGCGCGTGCGAACCTTGTCGCCGAGCAGGTCCGCCAGCGCGTCGTAATCGAGTCCGTCTTCGGTCTCGCCGACGACGTCGAGTTCCGCGTCGGAATCTGGTGTCGGTTCTTCCAAACTCATGGCGAATCAGCCCAGTTGTACCGCATGACGAGGTCCTCCTCGTCGATCTGGTCCGCGAGCTTCTCGACGAGTTCGTCGCGTTCGAGGTCGCCGAACTGCTCGAGTTCGTACGGTTTGACCGTCACGGGGGCGGACTCGCCGTTCGCGATACGTTCCTGAAGCTTTGCGACGCCGTAGATGAGCGCCTCGGGGCGGGGCGGACAGCCCGGCACGTGGATGTCCACGGGGATGACCTCCTCTGCACCCTTGATGACGTTGTATCCTTCCTGGAACGGGCCGCCGGAGACGGTACACGACCCCATCGAGACGACGAACTTCGGTTCGGGCATCTGGTCGTAGACCCGCTTCATCCGCGGGGCGAACTTCGAGACGATGGTCCCCGGGACGATGATGACGTCCGCCTGACGCGGTGACGCACGCGGGACGCCGGCACCGAAGCGGTCCAGGTCGTGTTTGATGGCGTAGGTGTGGATCATCTCGATGCTGCAGCAGGCGATTCCGAACTGCAGCATGAACATAGAGGACCCACGGACCCAGTTCATGAACTTGTCGAACTTCGTGAGGATGAACGGCGAGGAGCCGAACGCCTCGCGTAGCTTGGAGTTGAATCGGCTATCGACGCCCTCACCCATGCGGGCTTCCTGGGTGCTCTGTACATCCGGATTCGCGGTCTGTGACTGTTCACTACTCATGATTATTGCTCGACCCGTTGCCGCTCGGCCCGCGGACTGCGGACCCACTTGACCGCGCCATTACGCCAGGCCCAGCCGAGACCGACGACGAGGACACCGATGAAGACGAGCATCGGACCGAGCGCCTTCGCGAGTCCGGCGTTCGCGACGGCGTCACGGTAGATAACCGTCCACGGGAAGATGAGGACGGTTTCGATGTCGAAGACCACGAACAACAGCGCGACCATATAGTACTGGATGTTGAATCGAATGCGCGTGTTGCCCGTGGGAACCTCGCCGCTTTCATAGACGGCTCGTTTCCCCTGTTCCGGCACTGTCGGGCGCAGGAGGCTGGACACTGCTATCATCCCCGCAGGGATGAGCACAGCGACCACCGCAAGCGCTCCGATAGCGATCCATGGATTACTCATTCCGGAATCTCCTATCGTTCGTGGACTTTGAAGCCGTGCCATATAAGGGTTGATTCTTCCGATTCCGCCCGCGAGCGCCAGTGGCTACCATGGACGTATCAGCCAGTAACAAAGAGATGGGTGCGTTGCAGGGGAGTCGAACGGTTCTGCGGGCGAACTGGTAGGGAACGACGGACGGTCACTCCTCGCGGTACTTCTCCTTGAACCCGGGCGTACCGAGTTCGTGGAGGTCACGCGAGACATCGCCGACGCCCGTCTGCAACTCGTCGTGGTAGTCGACGAGCCGGTCGCGGAGTTCCTCGTGCTGTCGAGAGAGTATTTGCGTCGCCGTGAGCGCGGCGTTGAAAGACTTGCCGGCGTCGACGGCGACGATGGGTGCGCCCGTCGGCATCCCGATGACCGACGAGACGGACTTCTCCTGGACGGGAACGCCGATGACCGGCAGCGGGTACGCCAGCGACGCCGTCATGTTCGGGAGGTCGGCTGATTTGCCGCCCGCGCCAGCGATGATGATCTCCAGACCTCGGTCGGCGGCGGTCTTCGCGTACGCGTCCATCAGGTCGGGGGTGCGGTGAGCCGAGACGACGAAGGTCTCGAAGGTGAACCTCGCGTCCGTGGAGTCGTGATAGTCGGTCTGCTCGGCGAACCCGAGTCGGGTGAATGCGTCGTACGCGCCGTCTCTGCCCGCTTCGCTTCCCATCATCACGTCGAGGTCCGAGTCCGAACCCATGATGATCCCGACGTCGGGCGTCTCCTCGGCGGGGACGTCGGCGGCAGCCTCCTCGTGCAACTGGTCGATGAGCGACTGGACGTTCGCAGCGGTCGGCATGCGCGAGTGTGGACGGGGGGCGATTGTAAGCGTTTGTTTCCGGGCTCGGGACCGGACGGGACGGAATCAGCGGCTATCCGGTGACGGCCCACCTCGGACATCTGTCGGCCGCTCGTCGAGACCTCCCGGTCCCGGAAGTGGTGGCGGTCAGGACTCCTGGAAGGTGAGCGGGCGGGTCGCCTCCGCGGCGGCCTCGACCAGTTCCGTCGCGTCCACGTCTGCGTCACCGACGAGCGTGGTATGACCCATCTTGCGGAGTTCGTAGACCTCCTCTTTCCCGTACCAGTGGAGGTTCAGCCGGTCTTCGGCGAGGACGTCCTCGTAGCCGTAGAGCGTCGCGGACTGGCGCTCTGCGACGTCGCCGAGGATGTTCGTCGTGACCGTGGGAGTCCGTCGGTCGGTGTTTCCGAGGGGGAGCCCGGTGACTGCGCGGACGTGTTGGGCGAACTGCGAGGTGTGTGCGCCCTCGATGGTCCAGTGGCCCGAGTTGTGCGGGCGGGGTGCGACCTCGTTGTAGAGGATCTCACCGTCGGTCGTCTCGAATAGCTCGATTCCGAACACGCCGCGGCCGTCGAGTACGTCGAGCACGTCGCTGGCGACCTCGCGTGCGCGTTCGAGAATGGCATCGGACGTTCGAGCCGGAGAGACGGTCTGCCGAAGGATCTCCTCCTCGTGGATGGTCTCCGTCACGGGGAAGGTGTCGGTCTCGTCGACCCCGCGGCAGCCGACGACGGCGACCTCGCGTTCGAAGTCGACGAACTCCTCCAACAGCGCGGGGCCGTCGATGGACTCGTAGGCGGCTTCGACCTCGTCGGGTGACTCGATGGGGACGTTCCCGCGGCCGTCGTAGCCGCCTTCGCGAGCCTTGAGCATGGCGGGATAGCCCAGGGCGTCGAGCGCGTCGTACAGGTCGTCCAGCGAGTCGACGCGGCGGTACGCCGGCACCGGGACGCCGGCGTCCTCCATCGTCTGCTTCTCCAGCAGCTTGTCCTGTGCGATTCGGAGCGTCTCCGGCGTCGGATGCACCGGCGTGCCGGTCTCCTCCTGGACGCGTTCGAGCGCGTCGGGGTCGACCAGTTCGATCTCGAAGGTGAGGTAATCGACCCGTTCTGCGAGTTGGCGGAACGTCTCCTCGTCGTCGAAGCCGCCGACGAGTTGGTCCCGGCACAGTGCGGCCGCGGGACAGTCCGGTGTCGGGTCCGCGACGATCAGTTCGATACCGAGGGGGCCGGCCGCCTCGGCCATCATTCGACCGAGTTGGCCACCGCCGACGACGCCGAGCGTCGGTCCTGGCGAGGATAGACTCATGTGTCGCTGGCTTTCCGAGCGACCGCTATAAACGTTCCCTCCCGAGGTGGTGACCGCTAGGCGGACGGTTCCGCAGAGCCGGAGACGGTCGGTTCGGCCGTATCGCTGGCCGACCGAGCGGACTTGCTCGCGTCGGGAATCCGGCCCGGTACCCGGTCGGCGTAGTCTTCGTGCACGAACACCGTGGAGTTGGTGCCCCAGGCACGGAAGCTGTAGTACCGCGGTTCGTAGTTCGGCAGGTCGTCGGCGATGTCTCCGCGTTTCGGCGTTCGAACGACGACGAGTGGCGGTTGCGAGGTCGCGACGGCGTCCCGGACCTCGCGCTCGCTCTCCGCACAGGTGGCGTTCAGGTCGTTCGCTTCGAGGTACCACGGCATCGGCAAGGAGTTGAACCACTTGACGCACGCGGGCTCGCGCTCGGCGTCTTCGGCACCGTCGACGTAGTAGTCGCCGTAGAACAGCACTTGCGTGTCCGTCTCGTTCCGGGCGGCGACCATCGTCGCGACGAGTGGCTTCACGTCGTCCCCGGGCTGAGCGAACTGGACGAGTTCGTTGTCCCCTGACTGGGGGTTGCGGTACACGGCGTCGACGCTGGCGACGGCGATCTGGCCGCCGACGAGCAGCAGGATCATCGCGACGAGGCCGACGTCGACGAGGTTCCGCTCGGCGTACGCGTCGGTCCCCCAGCGGTAGAGCAGGCCGACGCCGACGGCCGCGGGAATCGTCAGCGGGACGATGGCGTGGATGGTCGCCCACGGGGCTTTGATGTCGGTGATGATGGGATACCCGAGGATGGAGACGAAGCCCCAGTAGAACGCGAACGAGACCACGTCGCGCGGTCTGCGGCCGCTATAGCGGTCGACGAGGAACCCGGCGACGGCGAGGGCGGAGAGGACGACCGCACCCTGTGCCATCGTCTGGAGGAAGTCGCCGAGGTACGGGAGATAGGAGTGGTCCTGGTGGCCGCCGCCGATCCACAGGCCCCAGAACTCCTTCCACGCACCGACGCTACCCTCGTAGATCACGTCCTGGAACATCGAAGGCTGGCCGAACGCCTTCCAGAGACCGGGGCCGTCGTCCGTCGCCGCCCGCGGTGCGTAGAAGAAGACGACGATGGCCAGCAGTTCGACGGGGGCGAGGAGGAGCGGGACCGCCCAGCGTCGAACCGCGGAGCCAGTCGACCTGACGTATCGTTTGAGGACCGTCGGCCAGCGCGCCTGGCCGTCCCGCGCCAGAAAGAGCCGGTGGTCGAGCAAGAGCACCGTCGCACCGGCCCACGTCACGGGATAGATCAGGGCGTTCTCCTTGACCGTCAGCGCGAGGCCGACGAACGCGACTGCCGGATAGAAGTACCGGTGCCGGCCCGTGTCGATGGATCGAACGAACAGGGCGAACGCCGTGAACATGAACGCGCCGACGAGCGGATCGCCGCGCATGAACCGCGAGTAGTACAGGAGCACGGGGTTCGCCGCGAGGAAGAACGCCAGCGCGACCATCTCGGCGTTCCGCAGGCGGTCGCGGAAGAGGAAGGCGGTCAGCGGCAAGAGACCGCCAGCGACGGCCACGACGAGTCGCATCGTGAAGTCGCTGGTTCCCAGCGCGTCGAAGAGGAAGCTGTTGACGTGGTGGTAGAACGGACCGTGTATGATGGGCCGATACTCGTAGTTACCCGTCTGCATGTACTGCAGAATCCAGTAGCCGACGCGACCTTCGTCCCAGTGAGCAGTCCGGGCCCCCAGGTCGTACAGTCGAGCGACGATGGCGAGCAGCGTCGCACTAGCCACGCCGAGGTGGACGCGTTCGACGCCGACCGACTCGAGAACGTCGTCGAGTGCGTCGAGGGCCTGCGAGAGGTCGGATTCCTCGTCAGCCGTTGCCATTGTCCCTCCTCAGCAGTCCGTCGTTTAGGAAGGTTCCGGATGCAGGACGCGGGCGAGCGTTCATCTACTCTACCGAACAGGGACCGAGAATAAGACAGTTGGCGTTACGAAAGTCCGCGTTTGACCAAGGACGGACCAACTTCCTTGTTAGACAGTAACAATCATTATTTACCGCGACGTACACTAGACAGTATGGCAACGGGACACCTCGCGAGCACGTTTCTGATGGGCGCGCTCGTTGTCGTCCTCGTGACGTGGGCAGTCACGGGACGGGCGTGGCGGACGTACGCACCCACCCTGGAGAGAGCGGGCGACGACGCACACCCCACGGGCGGGACGGTGTCGTGGCTCGTCAGTCAGCCGGTCGTGTGGATGGGCGGGTTCGTCGCGCTGGCACTGCTCCTCGTCGGCGGTGTCGTCGCGTTCCTCTCCACGCCGAGCGCGGGGCTCTCTCTCGGAGTGACGGTCATCGGTGCGATGGCACTCCTCGTGGTCGCGTACCTGCTCGTGGGCGTGTACATCTCGGCGACCCGACGTGGGCACCCGCGCTCGCTGGCGGCCGCGGAGACGGTCTCCGTCGGTGGTGCACTATTCCTTCTGGCCGTCGTCGCCCAGCTCGTGGGCGGATGACCGAACTCACCGAACGCACGCACAGCCGCGAGGTCGCCGTTCTCGTCCTCGTCGTCGCCGTCGAACTCCTGCTCGTCGCCGCCCACTTCACGTTCACTGCCGCGGAAGTCCGCAGCCTCGGCTCCGTCCTCGCGCCGTTCGTCTGGATGAACGTGGGCCTGTGGGCAGTGCTGCGGACGAGTGTCCCCGCTGTCCCTGACAGGCAGCGTGCGGGCGCGGTGGCGGTTGGGGCCGTCTACTTCCTCGTTCTCGGTTGGCTCTCCGGCCTGTTCGGTATCGTCACCGATGCCCCGTCGCTCGTGACCGGCTTCCACGTCGGCAGGGGATCGCCGGGCTGGGAGCGGCTCGTCTACGTCGCCCCGCCCGTGTTCGTCTCGCTCGTCCCGTACAAGCTCGTCGGCTACCTCTCGCTCGCGTACCTGGTGTACGCGTCGGTCCTCGACGCGGCGTCGAGCGTCGTCTCCGGCACGCTCGGCATCCTCTCGTGTATCAGCTGTACGTTCCCGGTCATCGCGTCGTTGCTCGCGGGCGTCGTCGGCGGAGCGAGCGGCATTGCCACGATATACGCCAACGCAGTTCTGGTCTCGACCGTCGTCTACGTCCTCGCGGTCGGATTGCTGTACTGGCGACTCGACCTGTGGACCCTCCGGAAAGTGATGGGTCGCTAGAGGATGGAGAACGCCGCCGCACCCGTCAACGCCGTCGCGGCGACGAGGCCACCGGCGACCAGATAGGACACCGACCGCGGTTCCCAGCGAAGGTGCTGGTAGTACGCGGCGACGAGGACGGCCTTGATCGCCGAGAGGACCATGATGGCCGCGAACGCCTCCCAGTAGGCGCTCTCCAGGAACCCCGCGAACTCGACGAGCGCTTGCACAGTCGCGAACGCGAACAGTACCACGTAGATGCCGACGTAGAGTTTGGTTCGTGTCATGGTTACAGGATGTAGAACAGCGGGAACAGGAACAGCCAGACGATGTCCACGAAGTGCCAGTACAGCCCGAAGTACTCGATGGCGTCCGGGTCGCCCTGGTACGCCCCGTTCCACGCGCGGATGGTCATGTATGCACAGATGACGAGGCCGACCGCCACGTGCGCGCCGTGGAGGCCCGTCGTGAGGTAGAACGTCGACGACGCGACGTTCGTCGAGAGGTCCCATCCCTGCGGGAACGCCTCCGAATGGACGTGGAACAGGTGCTGCCACTCCAGCGCCTTGTTGACGAGGAAGCCGATACCCAGCGCGAGCGTCCCCACGAGCGAGAGGACGGTCCCGCGGCGACTCCCCTTCTTCGCGGCCACCATCGCCAGCACGACGAGGAAGCTGCTCGTCAACAGCAGGTAGGTGTTGATCAGTCCGGGCATCGTGACGTGTTCGGCCGGGATGAGGTTGTGCCACTCGCGCCAGCCATGGGCGACGCGGATGAACGCGTGCGACCCGATGAATGCCCCGAACAACACCACGTCCGAAGCGAGGAACACCCACATGCCGAGTTTCAGCTTCTCGACGTCGGCGTAGGGGAACCGCTCGGCGAGCGCCGCCTCCGGCGCGTGGAAGGGTTCGCGCGTCATAGCCACGAGCGAGCCGAAGGTGACGACGCCGCCGACCCCGAGGAGGGCCGCGTACTCCGTCCCGACGATAGTTCCCTGCTGAACCCCCGAGAGACCGAGCATCGTCAGGAACGCCCCCAGTCCGACCGCGAACGGCCAGATGCTGGCGTGGTCGGCGTGCTCGACGTCCTCGGTTTCGAGATGGGTCTCCGTCGCCGTATCCAGGGCCGTCCCCGTCGCGACGCCGCCGTCCGCGGTTGGGTCGCCGCCGTCTGTCGAAGCGGTGCCATCACCACGGAGGCGGGCCGCTACGGCCGATTCACTCAGGAACGACAGCGAGCCGTCGCGATAGCTCGGCAGCCCTGGGAAGTTGTCCATCGGCGGCGGCGAGGAGACGGCCCACTCGGCGGAGGTGGCGTACTCCCACGGCGTGTCCCCCGCGTCGGCACCGCGCCAGAGACTGACGAAGAGGTTGTAGAACATCACGAGGAACGACGCGCCGAGCAGCAGACCGCCGATGGTCGCGATCTGGTGCCAGACGGTCAGTCCCGCCTCGTACTCGAAGACCCGCCGCGGGGTCTCCCAGGCGACGAACATCGGGAAGTACAGCAGATTGAACCCGACGAAGTACATCGCGAAGTTGACCTTCCCGAGGAACTCGTCGTACATCTTCCCCGTCATCTTCGGGTACCAGTAGTACAGGCCGCCGAACAGCGCCGTCGCGCCGCCGACCATCACGTAGTGGAAGTGCGCGACGACCCAGTAGGTACCTCTGAACTGGTAGTCCAGCACGACCGCGCCGAGGAAGACGCCGGTGATGCCGCCCACGATGAACAGGATGACCGAGCCGAGCGTGAACAGGAACGGCGTCTTGAACCGCACCTTCCCCTTGATGAGGGTATAGATGAGCGAGAACATCATCAGGTCGAACGGCAACGAGATGCCGATGGTCGTCGCCATGAACACCGTCTTGATTGTGAGGTTGATGTTCGTCAGGAACATGTGGTGCATCCAGACCATGAACGACTGGAGCGCCACGAGGACCATCGAGAGGATGAACCACTTTCGGCCGACGAGCCGCCGCCCCGCGAACGTCTGGAAGGTCTCGGCCATGACGCCCAGCGCCGGGAAGAAGACGATGTAGACCTCCGGATGCCCGAAGAACCAGAACAGGTGTGCCCACAGCAGTGACGCCGCCTCGTTCCCGACGGTTCTGGTGACGGCTCCGGACTGGGTTATCTGGTAGACGAAGTACTTCGTCCCGATGATGTGGTCGGCCGAGAGGATCATCAGCGCCGCGAGGAGCGCCGCGAACGCGAACAGCATCATCCAGACCGTGAGAAGGATGGACACCGAGAAGATGGGCAGGTCCCGCATCCGCAGGCCCTCGGCGCGCATGCGGTACATCGTCGTCAGGAAGTTCACCGACGAGACGGTCACGCTCGCGACGAACATGACGAGCGCCAGCACCGCCGTCGTCGCCCCGAGCGCGCCGTCCGGAATGTACGCTGGGACGTTCAGGGGCGCGTACATCGTCCACCCGCCCGCGAACGTGCTTCCCTGGAAGAACGAGACGCCGAACAGGAGACCGGAGAACAGGTACAGCCAGTAGCTCAGCGCGTTCAGCCGCGGGAACGCCAGGTCCTCGGCACCCATCTGGAGCGGGACGACGTAGTTCGCGAACCCGAACGCGAACGGTGAGATGAACCAGAACACCATCAACAGACCGTGCGCGCTGACCGATTGGTTGTAGCTCAGTTCGCTCAACACCTGCGCGCCGGGCTCCCACAGCTCGATGCGGAACAGCAACGCGAGGACGCCCCCGAACACGAGGAAGAACAGCGCCGTGACGATGTAGAGAATGCCCACGTCCTTGTGGTTGGTCGTCAGGAACCACCGGCTGATGGACGACTTCGGCGGGAGGCCGTGCTCGTGGCTGCTCATGGTTTCACTGCCTCCGTTTCGTTACCGCCGCTCGTCGTGTTGTACCACTCCCGGTAGGCGTCGCGTTCCATCACGACGACCGTCGCGTCCATGTAGGAGTGACCCGAGCCACAGAGTTCGTAACAGTGTGCGGCGTACTCGCCGGTCTCCTTGCCGACGAACCACGCCGTCGTCGTCTGGCCGGGGATGGCGTCGGCCTTCACCCGTAACTCGGGAACGCCGAAGTTGTGGAAGACGTCGTTCGACGTGAGGTGCAACTGGACGAGTTCGTTCTTCGGAACGCGAAGCGTACCGGTCGCCGAGTGGCCGTTCGGATAGACGAACTCCCAGGAGAACCGATGGCCGACGACGTCGACATCCATCCGGTCCTCGTGCTGTGCCGGCTCGTTCTCGACGTACAGCAGCGTGGTGTACGTCCAGCCGATGAGCGAGAGGACGATGATGGCGCTGATGCTGAACGAGAGGAACAGCTTCCGGCCACCGCCGCCGCTCGTCGGCAGTTCGCCGAGCGACGGGCGGTCCACGGACTCGGGAGCCGCGCCGTCTTGCGCCCGATACTTGTAGCTATTGTACAGCGTGTAGGCAATCACGACGACGCCGACGAGCGTGCCGAGTATCAGGAACACCTGGTAGATGTCCCCGAACACGTCCGCCGGCGCGCGGACGTCACCGGCATGTAAGAGCACTCCGTCGATGTGAGCGCCGAGCCAGCTCCCTGCCATATCTTTTGTTAATAACAGTGAAAGATAAAAATCGTTACGGTAACATATGTCACGGAGCTTGTTCACATAGAACATTCCTCGCCCAGTTCGGCCGGGAACGGTACTTCTTTTACAGCCGCTATCTACCCCCGAGACATGGTGACGCTCGGTCTGGTGGTCGCACAGTTCAACAAAGACCGCCCCATTACCCACGAGATGGAGGAGTACGCCCGCGACGCTGCCGCAGAGCGTGGCGCAGAGATCGTCGAGACCATCGAGGTGCCGGGGTCGTACGACACTCCGCTCGCCGCCGACCGGTTGGCTCGTCGCGACGACGTCGACGCAGTCGTGGCTATCGGGGCAATCATCACTGGCGATACCAACCACGACGAGGTCATCGCCGACGCGGCCGCCCAGGGCCTGACGGACGTCAGTCTCGACCGCGACACCCCCGTCGCATTGGGCATCATCGGACCGGGCATGAGCCAGGACGAGGCCGAGGCCCGTATCGATTACGGCGCAGCGGCCACCCACAGCGCAATCGACATGGCAGAACAACTATGACACAGGAATTCTCCGAACGCATCCAGCGCGTCGAGCCATCGGCGACGATAGCGATCAGCAACAAGGCATCGGTACTCGAATCGGACGGCGTCGACGTCGTCGACTGCAGCGTCGGCGAACCTGACTTCGATACGCCCGAGAACATCAAACAGGCCGCGAAGGACGCGATGGACGCCGGTCACACCGGCTACACGCCCTCGAACGGGATTCCGAAGCTGAAAAACGCCATCGCAGAGAAGCTCGCAGACGACGGACTCGACTTCTACGGCCCAGAGAACGTCATCGTCACCCCCGGCGCGAAGCAGGCGCTCTACGAGGTCTTCGAGGCAGTCGTCGACGATGGCGACGAGGTCGTGCTGCTCGACCCGGCGTGGGTCTCCTACGAGGCGATGGCGAAGCTGGCCGGCGGCGAGCTCACTCGCATCGACACCGCCGCACACGACTTCCAGCTCGAACCCGCGCTCGGGTACCTGAAAGACGCCGTCTCGGACGACACCCAACTGCTCGTCGTGAACTCGCCGGGGAACCCCCACGGAGCCGTCTACTCGCGCGAGGCGCTCGAAGGGGTCGCGGAGCTGGCCAACGAACACGACATCACCGTCATCTCCGACGAGATCTACAAGGACATCACCTACGGCGTCGATGCACCGAGCCTCGGCGCGGTGACGGACATCGACCGCGACAACCTCGTCACGGTAAACGGCTTCTCGAAAGCCTACGCGATGACGGGATGGCGGCTCGGCTACCTCGCCGCGAGCGAGGAACTCATCGGTGAGGCCGGGAAGCTTCAGAGTCACTCCGTCTCCAGCGCGACCAACTTCGTCCAGCACGCGGGCGTCGAAGCCCTGGAGAACACCGACGAGGCCGTCGACGAGATGGTCGCCGCGTTCGAAGAACGTCGCGATATGCTCGTCGACCTGTTCGCGGAGTACGGCAAGGACATCGTCGAACCGGACGGCGCGTTCTACATGATGCTTCCCGTGGCCGAGGACGACCAGTCGTGGTGCGAGGAAGCCATCGACGAGGCACACGTCGCGACCGTCCCGGGCAGCGCGTTCGGGACGCCCGGCTACGCTCGCATCTCCTACGCCAACAGCAAAGAGCGACTGCAGGAAGCCGTCGACCGACTCGACGACGCCGACCTCCTGTAACACCGACCTTTCCGTCTCAGCGTTCCTCCGACCGAGGATGGTATCGCTTATGGGGAGGGGCTGGAATCGACCACGAGATGGACGACGCACTTCGTCTCCGCCTGAACGTCATCATCGCACTCCTGGTCGCACTGTTGCTCGTCGAGCTCTCCCCGCTGGTCGAGAACGTACTCACGACGCTCGTCGCCGTTGGCGCACTCGTAGCCGCCGCGCTGTTGATTCGGGACAACCTCACCACCAGGTAGTGAGTCGAGACCGTACAAAAACCACCCAAGAATGGTGGCCGACAACATATCCCCGTTGCCTCCCATTATTCGATGGGCGGAGATGAATCGAAACGGGCCACACCGCGTCCACACCACACCAACTCCAGCCCCTGCCTAGCCACACACTCATGTGACCGTCGCGTGGCGCCACCCGCGCGACTTTGGACTCGGGTGAATCGTGTTCGCCACGAGTGGACCGGTAACGCCACTCCAGATCTTGGCCCGCCTTCGAGGCCCGCCCGCCAGGCATCAGCGTCGCGCCGGCCGTGTGAAACAGACCTCTGTGTGACCGTCGCGGGTCGCACGGTCGGCGTGACGACGTTGGCAGCTCTGTGGCGTCGGCCGCCACTCCCGGCCGAACGCTTTTCCGACCGTCGACCGCGTAGCTCACGGTCCGTCACGCGTGACCGACAGCGCCAACAACGCGACCCCCAGCGGTGCCCACGTCGTCAACAGGACGACGAGACCCAACAGCGAGACCAACGTCACGCCCGGCATCGCTGAGAGAGCGACGGTCCCCACAATCGCCCAGAACCCGAAGACGGAGACCCCGACCTCAGGAATCGAGAGGAGGTACCCGACCGTCAGGATGACACAGATGCCGATGGCGACGTTCATCAGTAGCGGGAACGGCGGAAACACGGCACTGGCCACCAACACCGGATAGAACAGCGTCGTGAGAACGAGCAGGATCAGCGACTGTTCCGGCGGAAAGAGTCGCGACCCGTGCGGACGGCGGTCGTAAACAGCCCCCGGTGGAGTCTGAGCGCGCGTCGACCCTGGAGACTTCCCAGCGGCCTTCCGGTAGGGGTCTCTCGTGTCGGTCCAGTTCGGTCGTCGCTTCGACGCGCGTTCGTGGTCGTCGCCGGCCACCGACTCACCAGTTCGATCGGTCGCCGCCGACGCAGACGTCGTCCGGTCGGTTCTCGCCGTCCGGTGGCGATTCCGCCCGACTGTCGACTGCCGCTCGTCTCTCTCGGTCGCCGACCGTGCGTCCGATTCGGAGTCCGACCCGCCACCGGCCGACGATGCCGACCCCGACGGCCCGTTCGTACGCTTCACGTACGCCCGGTGACCGAGCCTGTCGTACCGCGCGCGTTCGGTGTCGTCGGTCAGCACCTCCTTTGCGCGTATGACCCGCTTTGCAGCGTCGCTGGCCCCCGACTCGGAGTTGCGGTCCGGATGCGTCTCCTTGATCCGCCGCCGATACGCCGCCCGTATCTCGTCGGTCGTCGCGTCTGCCGCGACGCCGAGGCGCTCGTAGAACGTCTGTGCCATGTGGGGTGGACGAGTGTTGTCGTTCGTACACTCGGCGCGGAAATAAATCATCCGCGTCCCCTCAACCGACCCCTAGGCGCCAGCGAGCAGGCGGACGTTACCGGCCACCGCCAGCGCCCACGGCGTCAGCAGGCCCAGCGCGACGGCGGTGCCGTCGGCGGGTCGCACAGACCGAACGAGCAGGCCTATCGCGAGCGCGCCCACTTTCGCCCAGACGAGCGATCCCAATCCGGCGTGTCGAATCGCCAGCCGTAACGCGGGATTTCCCTCGACGAGTCCCTGTCGGAGCCCGTATATCGTCAGCGCCGTATCTGCGAGCAGCGTGACGACGACGAGTAGCCAGAGCGTGCGTTCCGGACGCGACGTGGCCTCGTACTCCCGTCGCACCTGCCGAGAGACGCGTACTTGCCAGTACCGATACCCCTCTTTGGCGTTCGTGATTCCTCCCATTGTCTCCCCCGCGCAGACCCGTGCCCCACCCCCGTGCGACACCACTCTTGCGCAGTTGCAGATTTTTACATAAGCGTTACACAAAAATCTTTCCGACGAGTCTGTGATTTCGCTGGAACTATTCCACAGCCAGACGGGCGTGAGATATGGCACGACGACGCGTGCAGAGCGGTACGGAGTGGGAGTCGCAGGTCGGATACGCCCGCGCGGTGCGGGTCGGCGACACCATCGACGTTTCGGGGACGACGGCGACGGACGACGACGGAAACGTGGTCGGCGTCGACGACGCCTACGAGCAGACGAAACAGGCGTTGGCGAACGTCGAGTCCGCGCTGAAGGAACTCGACTCGGGTATCGAAGACGTCGTCAGAACGCGACTATTCGTCACGGACATCGACCGCTGGGAGGAAGTCGGCGATGCCCACGGCGAGTACTTCGGCGACGTCCGTCCGGCGACGAGTATGGTCGAGGTGGCTCGGCTCGTCGACCCGGACATGCTCGTCGAGGTCGAGGCGGTCGCGCGCGTCGAGAACCCGCAGTAATTTCACGGTTCGTTTCGACGCACCGATATGTCCGCCACCGAATCCGCGGGGACGAGCCTGCGCTGGAAGATCGTCGTCAGTGTCCTGGTCGCGACCGTGGTGGGTTACGCTGTCGTCATCGCCCAGCAGGTACTGCTCGGTATCCTGGCGGGAACGTTCGTCTACCTGCTCGCCTGGCTGGTCTCGGTGCTCGATACCGGTGGAACGGTCGGGTCGACTCGGGCACTCCTGACGGCGGTCATCTCCCTCCTCGTCATCGCGTACGCCTTGCTCATCGTCCAGCAGATACTCCTCGGCGTCGTCGTCGTTCTGTTCGTCGTTCTGGTCTCGTGGCTCACGAGTCCCCGCGGCCCGCTCGCGCGGTATCTCCGGTCGCGCTGACCGGGAGGCTTTTGCCGTCACCTGCCGGAGCGCGGATATGGTCTCTGAGATATTCGACCCCGACCGATGGGAACCGGTCGACGACGTGGATTTCACCGACATTACCTACCACCGAGCCACGGACGTGGGTGCGGTGCGCATCGCGTTCGACCGTCCCGAGGTCCGGAACGCCTTCCGGCCGGGGACGGTCGACGAACTCTACGACGCGCTGGAGCACGCGAAACGGCAGACCGACGTTGGATGCGTCCTGCTCACCGGAAACGGCCCGTCACCGAAGGACGGCGGCTGGGCCTTCTGTTCGGGCGGCGACCAGTCCATCCGCGGCGACTCCGGGTACGAGTACCGCGGCGACGACGCCGAGCGCGACACCGCCGCGGAGGGCGGTCGACTCCACATCCTCGAAGTGCAGCGGCTCATCCGTCACATCCCGAAGCCCGTCGTCGCCGTCGTCCCCGGCTGGGCCGTCGGCGGTGGCCACAGTCTGCACGTCGTCTGCGACATGACGTTGGCGAGCGAAGAGCACGCGAAGTTCCTCCAGACCGACCCCGACGTGGCCTCCTTCGACGCCGGTTTCGGCTCGGCGTACCTCGCGAAGCAGGTCGGCCAGAAGAAGGCCCGCGAGATATTCTTCCTCGGGAAGACCTACGACGCCGAGGAAGCCGCCGACATGGGCATGGTCAACGAGGCCGTGCCCCACGAGGACCTCGAAGACGTCGCGCTTGAGTGGGCCGAGCGGATGACCAGCAAGTCACCGACCGCGATGCGCATGCTGAAGTACGCGTTCAACATGACCGACGACGGCATGATCGGCCAGCAGGTCTTCGCCGGCGAGGCCACGCGCCTCGGCTACATGACCGACGAAGCAAAAGAGGGTCGCGACGCCTTCAACGAAGGGCGGGACCCGGACTTCGACGACTACCCCTGGCACTACTAACAGTCACGCGCCGTCGCGGCACCACTTTCGAGGCCACCATCTTTGCGAGACGTGAACAGTCGACGAGTCCATCGATGGCGGCAGAAATGCTCGGGAGATCGGGGCCGTATCGTTCGCATCGACGGGGTGCCGGAATAGTCCGTCTTTCTGACACGGGTTCGAAAGTCGCTCACAGGACGGGAACGGACTGACTCTCCTTGTCGGTCGATGTTCACCTATGACAAACAGCTCCTTATAATGAAACCATTATAGGCTACATAGTTTAGATTATAGCTCAGAATGTAATCACAAAAAGTTATTGTCACGGGACTTGCAGTCACGTCCATGCCCGAGTACTATTCCGGGAACGTCGTCGACAACCATCGCGACGCGATAGAGGAAGCGAGTACGGCAATCGAGACAGACCTATTCATCGGCGGTAAGTTCCGCCAGTCCGAGGGAGGAGACTACTTCGAGACGGTCGACCCGACCGTGAAAGAGCCCATCGCCGAGATTGCACGCGGGCAGAAAACCGACGTCGACGCCGCCGTGTCGGCCGCGGCGGACGCCGCCGACGAGTGGGGCGACACCGTCCCGCCCGAGCGTCAGGAGGTTCTTCGGGAACTCGCCGAACGCATCGAGGACAACGTCGAGGAATTCACGCTGCTGGAGAGTCTGGACAGCGGCAAACCCCTCGACGTGGCTCGCGGCGAGGTAGAGCGAGCGGCGGAGTTCCTCGACTACTACGCCGGCGTCTGTCGATCCATCGAGGGCAAACAGCTCCCCTACGACTCCGACGCGCTCATCTATACACGGCGCGAGCCCTACGGCGTCGTCGGGCAGATCATCCCGTGGAACTTCCCGCTGGTGATGGTCGCCTACAAGCTTGGGCCTGCGCTGGCGACGGGGAACACTGTCGTCATGAAGCCCGCCGAGCAGACTCCCCTCACCGCGCTACGACTCGCCCGCGAGGCCCAGGACGTGGTCCCGGACGGCGTCTTCAACGTCGTCACCGGATTCGGCGAGGAGGCGGGCCAGCCGCTGACCGAGCATCCCGAGGTGCGGAAGCTGGCGTTCACTGGCGAGACGACAACCGGCCACGCCATCATGAAGAGCGCGGCCGAGCGCGCCGTCCCGGTGACGCTCGAACTCGGCGGGAAGTCCCCCTTCATCGTATTCCCCGACGGCGACCTCGACGTGGCCGTCGAGTCCGTCGCGGGCGTGATGTACTACAACACCGGACAGTCCTGTGACGCACCGTCACGCGTGTTCGTCCACGACGACGTCCGCGAGGAGTTCATGGAGAAGTTCATCGAGCGCACGCACGAGGAAGTCGTCGGCGACCCGCTCCGCGAGGGCACGACGATGGGGCCGCTCGCGTCCGAAGCCCAGTTCGACAAGGTCACGAGCTACCTCGACGTCGGCCGCGACGAGGGTGCGACGGTGGAGACGGGCGGCGGCATCCCCGAGAGCGAGGACACCGAACACGGCTACTTCGTCGAGCCGACGGTCTTCGCCGAGGCGCAGAACGACTTCCGCATCGCTCAGGAGGAGATATTCGGCCCGGTCGAGACGGTCATCTCCTGGTCGGACTACGACGAGATGATTCGGCAGGCCAACGACACCGAGTTCGGTCTCGCAGCCGGGATGGCCACCAACGACGTCAGCCTGGCCAACCAGACCGCCGAGAAACTGGAAGCCGGCAACGTCTGGGTCAACAAGTACGCGACGCTCCCGCCGGGAACGCCGTTCGGCGGCTACAAGCAGAGCGGCATCGGTCGCGAACACACCCGCGAGACGCTGCTGGCGTACACCCGGTGCAAGACGGTCGACATCGACACGACTCACTCCCCGATGTGATGCGGACCGACGCAACGGGTCGCGAGCGGGTGGAACGCTGACGTGTCCCACCAGTTGGACTCGCTGTGGCGCTCGCGCTACCCCGTCGAGTACTGGGACAACCGTCTGGAGAAGCTGAACCCCTACAACAGCGCTGACCGCCTCGACGCACTGGTCGTGCTCTCGGAACTCGTCTCCGAGTACGCTCGGACGCTCGTGGCGAAGCTCAGAGAGCCGGACGGAGGCTGGGCGACGAGCTGTGCGACCGTCGAGTCGTGGACCGTTGCCGAGACGCTCGACTCGCTGGTCACGCGGACCATGGACGGTCGGTGTGTCTCCGTTCGCAACCTCCTCGAACCGACTCCCGAGGGGATCAGCTACGAGCCGTCGACGGACGCCCTCGCACTCGACCCGGCGGACGCCCTCACACTCGACCTGCTCGCTTGCCCGGCCACCGTCGACGGCGGGGATGGGGTCGACTTCGACGTCGACCCCGCGCTGTATCGGGCGAGCGTCGACCTCCTGTCGACGCTCCGGTTGGAGTTCCGAGCACTCGTCGAGTCCGCCAGCGACGGCTGTCGAGTGATACCGCTCGACGAGACCGTTCTGACTTCGCTCGTCGGCGAGCGGGCGCTTCAGCGTAACGAGCGCCTCGGGAGCCTGCGAGCGAGCCTCGAGGAGACCGACAGGAATCTGTTCGTGGCCACGGACGCCGGTCGGTCGCCGTCGCAAGCCCAACCACTGGAGATGGCGGAGACGGTCACCTGCTTCCGAATCTCCGTCCCGGACTGTCTCACCGCCGGGCGGGTGGCGCTGGGACATCTGCGACGCCTGTACGGTCGCCCGGCGGGACCGGAGTTCGGTCGGCACCTTACCGAAATGGTCGGCGACCACGACGACCGGCGGTCACCACGGGGAACGCCTGTGGAACGCGTGGTTCGATTCCATCCGTCCGACGCCACCGCCGACCAGTAACGACGGGTGACCCGGGACCGCGACGAGCCCCTCGAAACACCGCTTCAGCGAACCACAGCCGCTTTACTCCTCCTGTCCCGACATAGCTGCAATGAGTACTGCGGACGTCTCGAAGACGAAGGCCTGGATGATGGCCGCCCGCCCGCAGACGCTGCCGGCGGGGGCCGCGCCGGTCGTCGTGGGGGCGGGGCTGGCGGTTCACGAGGGGGTATTCGCGGCGCTGCCCGCGCTGGCGGCGCTCGTCGGCGCGCTGTTGATCCAGGTCGGGACGAACTTCGCGAACGACTACTACGACGCGGTGAACGGGGCAGACACGGACGAACGGGAGGGATTCACCCGCGTCACGCAGTCGGGGCTGATACCTCCCGGGCAGGTGAAGCAGGCGATGTGGGCCACCTACGGACTGGCGGTCGTCGTCGGCCTGTACCTCGTCGCCATCGGTGGCGTGCCCATCCTCGTCGTCGGACTCGCCTCCATCGCCGCCGGCATCGCCTACACTGGCGGTCCCTACCCGTACGGGTATCGCGGGCTCGGCGACGTGTTCGTGTTCGTGTTCTTCGGCGTCGTCGCCGTGACGGGGACCTACTACGTGCAGGCCGTGACCCAGGTCGCGGGAGCCTTCCCGACGACGCTGCCCCCGGGAACGGTCACTCCCGAGTCCGTCGTCGCAAGCCTCGCCGCCGCGGGGCTGTCGACGTGCATCCTGGTCGTGAACAACATTCGCGACCGCGAGACAGACATGGAGGCGGGCAAGCGGACGCTCGCGGTCATCCTCGGCTACAGAGCCTCGCGCGCGGAGTATCTGGCCATGCTCGCACTGGGCTACCTCTCGCCGCTCGCACTCGTGGTGGGCTATCGATACCCGCCGCTCGTTCTCTTGCCACTGGCGTCGCTCCCGGTAGCAACGTCCGTCGCGAAGACCGTCCTCACGCGGACCGACGGCGAGGCGCTGAACCCGGCCCTGGAGCGGACGGGTCAACTGCTTGCGTTGCACTCGGTGCTGTTCGCGATCGGACTCGTCGCTCCGACGGTGATCTGATGCGAATCGAGCCCTTCTCGCTCTCGCTCGAGTCCCCGCTAGAGATGTCGCAGGGACGCATCACGGACCGCGAAGGGTTCGTCGTCCGTGTGGAGCGTGATGGCGAGCGCGGCCTCGGGGAAGCGACGCCGCTGCCGGGCTGGACGGAATCTCACGAGGAGTGTGCTGGTGCGCTGGAGCGCGCAATCGAGGCCGACGCAGCGGGCGCGAACCCGCTGGCTCCTCTCGACGACGCACCCGCCGCCCGTCACGGCGTCGAACTCGCGCTGGCCGACGCAGTGGCACGGGCCGCCGACCAGCCGCTGTATCGGTCGCTCGGCGGGGACCGGTCCGTCGAGTACGTCCCCGTGAACGCCACGATCGGGGACGGTGACGTGGACGAGACGGTCGAGGCGGCGAGCGACGCCGTCGAGCGCGGGGTCTCCTGTCTGAAGGTGAAGGTCGGTGCGCGGTCGGTCGACGAGGACGTCCAACGACTCCGAGCGGTGCGTGAAGCGGTCGGCTCGTCGGTCGAACTCCGCGCCGACGCGAACGGCGGGTGGACGCGGGCGGAGGCCGAAGCGGCGTTCGAGGCCCTCGAACCGCTCGGCGTGGCGTACGTCGAGCAGCCGCTTTCAGCCGACGATCTCGCGGGGTTGGCCGCACTCCGGGGTGGGGGCGTCGGCGTCGCCGCCGACGAAACGCTCGTCTCGGAGTCGGTGGAGGCAGTCATCGACGCGGGGGCGGCGGACGTCCTCGTCCTCAAGCCGATGGCCCTCGGTGGCGTCCGAAGAGCCAGAGCCAGAGCGATGCGAGCGCTCGACGCCGGCCTCCTCCCGGTGGTCACCACGACCATCGACGCCGTAGTCGCGCGGACGGCGGCGGTCCACCTCGCAGCGAGCCTGCCCGACGCACCAGCGTGCGGGCTGGCCACCGCAGAGTTGTTGGCCGAGGACCTGGCGGACGACCCCGCGCCGGTCGAAGACGGAACGATACGCGTTCCACAGGGGAAGGGCCTTGGTGTGGCCGGCCCAATCGGCGGTAACGATGTTCGGTGACAGCTGGCCGACGCGAGACTTGCTCTCGCTCCGCGCGGGAACCACGCCGGAGCGGACTGCCGTCGTCGAGGCGGCGGACGGTCGGACGTGGACGTACAGCGAGTACATGCACTGGGTCGAACAGTTCGTGGTCGGGCTGGAGTCCTACGCCGCCGAGGGGGACCGAATCGGCATCCTCCTCTCCGCACGGCCAGAGTTTCCGGCGCTCTGCTTCGCGACGACGCGTCGGGCCATGACGGCCGTCCCGCTGAACGTCGAATTGGACGCGGAGACGCTCAGCGCGCAGGCGGCACACGCTGACCTCGACGTCCTCGTCTGCGGGGCGGAGACGGCGGCGCTCGCCACCGACGTGGCCAGTTGCCCGGTCGTCTCGGTGGACGCGTCCACGAGCACGTCAGTGGAGACGCTCGCACAGCGCCCCCATCCGCGGACGTTCGCCAGTCGCGTCACCGCCGACCAGGAGGCGCTCGTCGTGTTCACCTCGGGAACCACGGGCGAACCGCGTGGCGTTCGCCTGACGGTCGGGAACCTCGTGTCCAGTGCGATGGCCTCGGCGTTCCGGCTCGGCGTCTCGCCGGACGACCGCTGGCTGGCGTGTCTCCCGATGTACCACGTCGGCGGGCTGGCACCGGCCATTCGGTCGGCCCTCTACGGGACGACGCTCGTCGTCCAGCAGGGCTTCGACGCCGCGGAGACGGCGCGCGTCATCGACGAGCAGGAGATCACTGGCGTCTCGCTCGTCCCCACGATGCTCTCGCGACTGCTCGACGCCGGCTGGTCGCCCCCCGACAGGCTCCGGTTCGTCCTCCTCGGTGGCGCGCCAGCCTCTCCCGAGCTCGTCGACCGCTGTGAGGACGCGGACGTTCCCGTTCACCCCACCTACGGGATGACGGAGACTGCCTCGCAGGTAGCTACTGCGACCCCGCGACAGGCGTTCGAGCATCCGGGCACCGTCGGCCACCCGCTGCTGTTCACGCAGATCAGCGTCCAGAACGACGAGGGACGGGAATGTGGGACGGGCGAAACGGGCGAACTCGTCGTCGACGGCCCGACCGTCTCCCCCGGATATCTCGACGCGGACGCGACGGCCGCCGCGTTCGACCAGGACGGACTCCACACCGGCGACGCAGGCTATCGCGACGAGGCCGGGCGACTGTGGGTCACGGGCCGCATCGACGACGTCATCGTCACGGGCGGCGAGAACGTCCATCCCGCCGCGATCGCGGACGCGATTCGCGACCACCCCGACGTTGCGGACGTCGCGGTCGTGGGACTCCCCGACCCGGAGTGGGGCGAACGCGTCGCGGCGCTCGTCGTCGCGAGCGACCTGTCCGTCGACGGGTTTCGAGAGCACTGCCGCAACCAGTTGGCCGGGTTCGAGCGTCCGAAGACCGTCGCGTTCGCCGAGTCGCTTCCCCGAACGCAGTCGGGGACCGTCGACCGCGAGGCCGTCGCGGACCGACTGCAGACGGACGGGCACGACGTTTAACCCCGCCGCCGCCCTATCGACGGGTGTGTGCACGCTTACCATCGCGTGGCAGGCGTTCGCCGACACGCCGGTCGCCGTCGTCGCAAACCGTGACGAGGCACTGGACCGACCGTCGAAGCCGCCGAGCGTCGTCGAGGAAGACCCCGGAATCGTCGCGCCCGTCGACGAGGAGGCCGGCGGTACGTGGCTCGGCTACAACGAGCACGGCGTGCTGGTGGCGCTGACCAACCGCTGGGTCGACGGCGACCTTGCCGGCGACCGCTCGCGCGGACTCCTCGTCCGCGAGGCGCTTCGCCAGCCCACGGCGGAGGACGCGACCCGCTTCGTCGAGCGGGAACTCGACGAGCGCGAGTACGAGGGCTTCAACCTCGTCCTCGCCGACGAGAACGCCGCGCTGTACGTCGAGTGGGACGGCCACCGACGGATTCGGAACCTCGACCCCGGCGTCCACGTCGTCGTCAACGTCGGCATCGACGGCGAGTTCTTCGAGCCGCCGTTCGACCCCGACATCGGCGAACAGCAGGCAGACAGCGCCAGACGGCTTCTCGAAACCCTCCAGCCAGAGCCCGGAGAGACGGCGACGAACTGGCTCGACCGCGCCGCCGACGCCATCGCTGACCACGACTTCGGCGTCTGCGTCCACGAAGACCGATACGGGACCAGGTCGTCGTCGCTCATCGCCATCGGCGAGCAAGGCACTACCTACCGCTTCGCCGACGGGCCACCATGTGAGACGCCGTTCCGGCCCGTCGAAGGTCAGGTTTAAGCGGGAAAGAGACGGTATACCTGTATGAGCATGGCAGCGACGGAGGCCAACCTGAGCGATCCGGAGCGTGCAGGACTCGAACTCATCCGCGAGACCGGTGGCATCCACCAGAGCGACTTCTGGAAGGAACTCGACGTCAGCTCTCGCAAGGGTAGTCGCATCGTCGAATCACTCGTGGAGAAGGGGCTCGTCCAGCGCGAGGACAGCGTCTACAACGGCCACAACACCTACTACATCACCCCCGCGGCTCGCGACCTCGACTTCTCGCTGCTGATGGCGGGCGATATGCTCTCGCCGTTCATCGGCGACGAGGAGGTCAACCCCCACAGCGACACGTTCTCGCAGTGGGTGATGAACCTCGCCTACCAGGAGTAACGCGACCAGACTGCCTGTTCTCGACGACTTCCAGCCGACGAGCCGCTGGGCTGTCGGTCGAGTCGGCGAGCGGTGAAAAGTGAGAGCCGACAGTCGTCTCGTCGGCGTCAGTCTTCGAGCGCGTCGGCGTCAGTCTTCGAGCGCGTCGGCGATTCGGTCGAGCGTCCGTCGAACGTCGTGAACCTCGTCACGAAGCTTGCGGACTTCGCGGACGAGTTCCTCGTCGCTGCCGCTCTCTTCTTCACGACCGCGGCCGCGACCGCCGGGACCGCCGCCCATGCCGGGACCGCCGCCCATGCCGCCAGGGCCGCCACCGCCGCCCATCATGCCGCCCATCATCTGCGCGAAGGGGTTGCCGCCCATGCCGCCGGGGCCGCCACCGCCGCCCATCATCTCTTCCATGCGCTCTTCGCGGCTCTTCTCGTCGCCCTCGCCTTCCTCGGCGCGCTTCTGGCGAATCTCCTCGACGCGCTCTCGGAAGGACTTCTGTTCGTCGCTCTCTCCGTCCTCGGCGTCCGTGGACTCCGCAGGCTCGGTCTCCTCGTTCGGGTCGGCGTCAGCGTCTTGGGGGTCGTCTGCCATACCTCCGCGTTATCCGTGAGCCCGGAAAAGGATTCTCCTATTCCGTAAGCCGCCGTGCCAGTATCGACAGGCCGAGCGCGGCGGCGGCGAGGATGGCGAGGTTGAAGATGGCCTGGAAGATGGGCTCGAAGTCCGAACTGATCCAGATGCTGATCGCCCGCGAGGCGGCCATGTAGAACCGGAACGTCGCGACCAGCGCCAGGAGGGCGAGGATACCGAACGCCGCCCACTGAATGTAGGTCATCGTCGTGGACGCCGTCTCGTTGTCGCTCTCGGGAGTCGATGCAGCGGTCTGTGGGGAGTCTGTATCGCTCATTGATTCCTCCGGAGGCCGAGCAGGACGACGCCGAGCAGTGCAGCCAGCGCGACGGGGACGCCAAAGCCGGGACCGGAGGCGGCTGTTCCGTACTCCGTCGGTTGCGACGTCTCACCGCGGTCGCCGCCGGCGTCCGACTCGAAGTCGCTCGCGCGGATGTCGACGTGCTCTCTGGTGACGTTCTTCGGCAGGGGCTTGGTCGGCGCGAGTTCGGCCGTCGCGCTCGCAGTCCCGAGCACGACGTCGTCCCGTAGCAGGATGGCGTCGAGGCGGTAGTTGTAGTCGTCGGGGACCGTCAGGGCTGTATCGACGCTCGCGGTTCGACCCGGTCGCACGTCGCCGACAGAAACAGTCGCACGGTCGGCGACGATGTTCGACTCTGCCTGACGGGCCATGACGACGAGAGTCAGGTCGCCGACCGTCTCGTCGCCAGTGTTCGTCAGGTGAGTCTGGGTCGCGAGCGTAGCGCTGCCGTCTGACGCCTCCGCTATCGAGTACGAGATCGGTGGAATCCCGACGTCGCCGAAGCGCTCGAACGTGACCGACGAGCGGGCGTACTCGGGGGTGAGCGACCCGACGCCGCTAATCTGTGTCGTGCCGCTGGCGACGCGCTGGCCGTCCTCGTAGACGAACACCTGGAAGTTGTACCCGCCCGCTCGCTCGACGGTGACGTTCGCCCTGACGGGGACCTCCCTGTTACCCTCGACGTTGCCGACGTCGACGGTCTCCGTCGTCGCGAGGAGGTTCGTGTCCGAGTCGATGGCCCGAACCTCGACGGTGACGTTCTCGGCGGTCCCACCGTAGTGGGCGAGTCGAACGTCGAGGGACAGCGTCGCGGTCTCGCCCGAGACAGCGGCCGGGGCTATCGCCACGTCGTCCTGAAGATAGAGGTCACTCGGACGCACGTCGGAATCGCGCTCTGCAAGGGCACCGGGGACGGCGACGGCGGCGACGAGGAGGACGACGAGGAGGGCCACGCCACCGACCGCCAGGGCTCGCTCTCGTTGCACGACTGATAGACGCGGAAGAATGCCGTATATGTCTTGTGGAGGTCACCCGAACGCGCCGAGGCTGGCCTGGAGATTCCGGTCCGTTCGGCCCGATTCGAGTTCGTACCCGACGAGCGAGCGCATGTCGACGGCGTAGGTGCTTCCATTGTACGAGAGGACGAGGACGCGCCCCTTCGTGCCGACGACCTCGCCCGTCACGAACGTCTCGGTCATCGGCTGCTCGGCGAGGGAGAATCCGTAGTCGAACGCGAACGTGTCGACGGGGTCGTACTTCTCGAGGAGAGCGGCCCAGCCCTCGTCGTCGACGGACTCGTGGAACCCACGTATCTTCGACGGGACGCGGACCCGGTCGCCGACGTCGGTCGCGATGTCGGCCTCTATCTGCCGTGCAATGCGGCCGTCGTCGACGGTTCGGAGGTGGGCGGCGCGGTCGGCACCCTGCTCGCGAAGGCGCGTCTCCAGTCGCCACGACCGCGTGACGCCGACCTTGAACGTCGTCGGTGCGAACGCGGCGAGGTAGATTGCGTGTTCCTCGTGACAGCTGTCCAGCGGCATGGCGCACTCGCCGGTACAGACGGCGCACGGCCAGCGGTCGACGTGGTCTGGGCAGTAGGGCGCGTCGGACACCGGACACGCGTGGTGACCGTCCGCGTCGACCGACCCGGCGCAGTGACGGTCCCCGAGTCGATACGCGAGGTCGTCGCCGGGGGCCAACCGTATCCGGTCGACCGTGCCGTCGCTGGCGACGCGTAGCGCGGCGACGTCTCCTGGTTCGGACGCGCGGTCGTACCCGACGACTTGCACGCAGGTCCGTACGCCCGAGCAGGATAAATGCGCACTGCTCCGCCACCGGTTTTAGATGGGTAGGCGTCGAACGTCCACACGGACCAGGATATGGCCGACCTCACCCTCTCCAGCCCGGCGTTCGACGACGGCAGCGAAATCCCGCGGCAGCACGGCTACCGCGAGCAGAACGTCAATCCGCCGCTCGAAATCAGCGGTATCCCCGACGCGACGGAGTCGCTGGCGCTCATCGTCGACGATCCTGACGCCCGCGAGCCAGCCGGCAAGGTCTGGGACCACTGGATCGTCTGGAACATCGACCCGGAGACGACGGAGATTCCCGAGGGATGGACACCGGGCGACGACGCGGTCGAGGGCCGCAACGACTACGGGGAGACCGGATACGGTGGGCCGAACCCGCCGGACCGCGAGCACACCTACCGGTTCCTGCTGTACGCACTCGACGCGACGCTCGACCTCGGAACGAACGCGAGCAAGGACGACCTCTACGACGCGGCCGAGGGCCACGTCGTCGGTAAAGCACGGTTCGAAGGTACCTACGCACCCTGACGCTCAGAGTTCCGCGATGAGTTCCCGCGTCGCCGCGCGGACGGCGTCGTCGCTGGACTGGGACGGTCGATAGCCCAGCGCCGACAGCTTCTCGATAGAGAGTCGCATCCGCGGCACGTCGCCGGTCCAGCCGCGGTCGCCGCCGGTGTACTCGTAGTCCGGGTCGACGCCCATCTCGTCGGCCACGATGTCCGCGATGGTGTTGACCGACGTCGTCGTGCGCGTCCCGAGGTTGTACACGTTGTGGTCGGCGTCTGCGTGTTCGACGACGTGCTCCATGGCGTCGATGCACTCGCTGATGTGCATGTAGGACTTCTCCTGGCGACCGTCGCCGAGGATGGTGAGCGTTTCTGGGTCCTCTCGGAGTTTGAGGATGAAGTCCGGAATCACCGCGCCGGGCTGGAGTCGCGACCCGACGATGTTGGCGAACCGGAACACCCACGACTGGAGGTCGTGGCTGTGGGCGTACGTCGAGACGAGCGATTCCTCCGCAAGTTTGGCCGCGCCGTAAACGCTGATGGGTTCCAGCGGCGCGTAGTCCTCCGGCGTCGGTCGGGGCGCTTCGCCGTATACAGTCGAGGAGGACGTGTACGCGAACTTCTCGACGCCGACCTCGGCCATCCGTTCGAGGAGGTTGTAGGTCATCTCGCTGTTCTCCGTGAACTGCTTGCGTGGCGTGTCCGTGTTGACCGCCTTCGAGGCCGCGAAGTGGAAGACCGCGTCGACGTCTTCGGTCACGACGTCGGCAACCACGTCGGCGTTCGTCAGGTCGCCCTCGACGAACGTTGCCTCGTCGGGGATCCACTCCGCGTTCCCGTTCGAGCAGTCGTCTACGACGAGGACGTCGTTGTCGGCGACGAGGCTGTCGGCCAGGTGGGAGCCGACGAATCCGGCCCCGCCCGTGACGAGCAGGCGCTTTCCGGCGAGTTCCATGGGCCACGTTGGTCCGGTCGCGAGTATGGGTCTTCCGGTGTCACGCGGCCGACCCAGCTCGTGGGCAATCACCGTGGCCCTTAAATCGTCCGCGGGGGGACGTGTCTCGTATGAGAGACCGTAACGCCAGGATGTCTCGGGCGACTGCGTCCGACGGCCCGGCGCTTTCACGTCGTCGACTGCTCGCCAGCGGTGGGGCCATCGCCGCGACGGGCGTCGCCGGCTGTCTCGGCGGTGGGGGAGGAGAGCGCCAACTACCAGTCCCGGTCATGGGGGATCCGGAGGCGTCCGTGACCGTCGCCGCGTACGAGGACTTCCGATGTCCGCACTGCCGGAACTACAACCTGAACGAACTGCCCGCGATCGTCTCCGAGTACGTCGAGCCGGGAACCATCCGCTACGAACACCGCGACTTCCCCGTGGTGAACGAGACCTCCTGGCGTGCGGCCAACGCTGCCCGCGCGGTGCAGGAGGCAGGCTCGATCTCGCAGTACTGGCAGTTCGCGAAGCTCCTGTTCGAGAACCAGCGGTCGCTGTCGCTGGACACCTACGAGCAGCTCGGGAACGAGGTCGGCGTCGACGGCGCGAAGCTCCGCGACCCCGCGAAGAACCAGACGTACAACCCGACCATCAAGGCCGACAGACAGAGGGGTGCGGACATCGGCGTGAAGGCGACGCCCACCATCGTCGTCAACGGGAGCTTCGTGACCGACGCGAACGGGAACGTGACCCACGACTCGAACGCGATTGCGGCCGCGATAGAGCAGACACAGTCCGAAAGCGGCTAATCGGTCGCTCACGTCGCACTGTCTATGCACGACGAACCCGAAGTCGCCGTCCTGCGACTCGGACACCGGCCCGGCCGCGACGGTAGGATGACCAGCCACGTCGGGCTGACCGCTCGCGCGCTCGGCGCGGACCGCGTCATCCTCGGCGACAACGCGACCGGGTCGGCGGAGACGATTCGCGACATCACCGACCGGTTCGGTGGTCCCTTCGACGTCGAGGTCACCAGCGAACTCAAGCGCGTCCTCCGCGACTGGGAGGGTGCCGTGGCTCATCTCACGATGTACGGCCTGCCCGTCCAGGACGTCCAAGCGGAGATCCGGGAATCACACCGCGAGGAGCCGCTGCTCGTCGTCGTCGGTGCCGAGAAGGTGTCGTTCGACGTCTACGAGCGCGCCGACTGGAACGTCGGCGTCACGAACCAGCCCCATTCGGAAGTGGCGGGCCTGGCCGTGTTCCTCGACCGACTGTTCGACGGCCGCGAACTGGACCGAGAGTGGGAGGACGCTGAGAGCGTCGTCGTTCCGCAGGCGACCGGCAAGAAGGTCGAGTCACCGGAGTAGCGGTCCCGTTCGCGGGGCAAAGCTAAAGACTTAACCGCCGGACGCTCGGAACACACCACAATGGCTTTTGAGGAACTTCTCGAGGACCCGGTGATACAGAAGTACCTCCACGAGCTGGTCGGTCCTAAGGGGATGCCGGTGGCTGCCGCCCCGCCGGATGGCGAGGTGACCGACGAGGAACTCGCGGAGGAGCTCGGACTCGAACTGAACGACGTTCGCCGGGCGCTGTTCATCCTGTACGAGAACGATCTGGCGACCTATCGACGACTGCGCGACGAGGACTCCGGCTGGCTGACCTATCTGTGGACCTTCGAGTACGAGAACATCCCGGAGAAGCTCGAAGAGGAGATGTACCGGTTGCTCGAAGCGCTCGAAGAGCGCGAGGACTACGAGCAGGACCACGAGTTCTACCTCTGTGAGGTCTGTGGGATCCGCTTCGAGTTCGGCGAAGCGATGGACTTCGGCTTCGAGTGCCCCGACTGTGGCTCCCAACTCGAATCGATGGGCAACTCCCGTCTCGTCGAGGCGATGGAGGAGCGAATCGCCGACCTCCGAGACGAACTGAACGTGGACGCGGAGATCTGATGGTCGTACTCGCAACGAAGATCTACGTGCAGGGAGACGCCCGTGACCGGGCGCTCGATTCGCTCACCTCGATGGTCGGAAACGACCTCGGCGACCTCGACGTGACCTACGACGTGGGCATCCGGGGTGACGACTTTCCGTCGGTCACCGTCGAGGGGCCAGACGAGACCGTCGCCCGGAACGTCCTCCGCGAGGAGTGGGGCGAGATCACCGCCACGCTCGAACCGGGCGAAGAGGCGATCGGCACGCTCGAATCCTGGGACGACGACGGCTTCGTCCTCGACGTCGGCCACGGCAACACCGTTCGCATTCCCGCGGACGGACTCGGTCTCGGAACGGGGACGCCGTCGCAGATTCGCAAGCGGTTCGGACTGGTCCAGCATCTCCCGCTGCGGTTCGTCTACGACGATTCGCCGCGACTCGCCGACGCGGAGCGCGACCGCCTCTACGAGCTGACCCGCGGCGACGGTCGCGTCAACGTCAACAGCGCGACCCGAGCGCAGGTCCGGGCGACGGTCAACCGTGCCGGCCACGCCCAGGACATCGTCACCGTCGAACGCCTGGGCCTGCTCGAACAGAGCATCGTCTGCAAGGAAGAGACGGACCCGCCGGGACTGATCGCCAGCATCGGTCAGTACCTGGCCGCGGAACTGCTCGCCGTCGTCCCATGAGGAACCGACACCTGTTGGCCGTCGGCCTGGTCGCCGTGCTGATCGCGCTGGCAGGCTGTTCGTCGTTCCTCGGACCGTCCCAACCGAACCCGGAGGACCTCAACGCGTCCGCGGAATACGAGTGGGACACCAACGCGACGACGAGCATCTCCATCTCGCAGTCGTCCTACACGTCGATCGTAACCGTCGAGAACCGGACTGAACTGGAGCTCTACCAGCGATCCGACATCGGGACCGAGGAACCCGTGAAGGTCTCGGCGCTTCGGTTCCGCTATCCCAACGGGACCGTCGTCAACGCCTCGGCGATGACCGTCGAGAACAGCCGCGAGAAGACGACGATAACGCTCCCCAACGAGAGCGGCCAGCTGGCCTACACGGCACCGCGGCACGGCAAGCGCTTCTCGACGCCCGTCTTCGTGAAGGGATCACACGAGATCACGATGCCGCCGAAAGCACGTATCGGCGTCCCACTGCTGTCACAGGCGGCTCCGTCCGGGTACTCCACCAGCGTCGAGGGTGACCGGATGACGGTCTACTGGGACGACGTCGAGCGCGGCCCCGTCATCGTCCGGTACTACCTCCAGCGGGACCTCTACCTGTTCGGCGGGCTGTTCGCGCTGCTCTTCGTCGCCGGGAGCGTCGGCGCGCTCTACTACGTCCGACAGATCCGTGAACTCGAGCGTCAGCGCGAGGAGATCGGGCTGGACGTCGAGACGGGTGACGACGACCTCGACGGGCGCGACCCGCCGCCGGGAATGGGCTGACGGCGGTCTTTTTACCTGTTGCCCTCTAACGCCGGGGTATGCGCGTCGCGCTGGTCACTGTCGGAGACGAACTTCTCGCCGGTGACACCGTCAACACGAACGCCGCCTGGCTCGGACAACGACTCGCCGAACGGGGAGTCGACGTCGAACGCATTACCGTCGTCCCCGACCGCGAGTCCGACATCGCACGCGTCGTCAACGAGTACCACGCGGAGTACGATGCCGTCATCGTTACCGGTGGCCTCGGACCGACCCACGACGACATCACGATGGACGCGGTCGCGCACGCGTTCGGGCGTGATCTCGTCGAGCACGAGGAGGTCTACGACTGGCTCGAGGAGACACGCGGCTACAAGCGCGAGAACCTCGCAGAGCGGACCGCGTACATGCCCGACGGTGCTCACCTCCTGAAGAATCCGGAGGGCGTCGCTCCAGGGTGTATCATCGGCGACGTGTACGTCCTGCCGGGAGTCCCCACCGAGATGAAGGCCATGTTCGAGACCATCGCCGACGACTTCGTGGGCGAAGCACGCTTCGTCGAAACGGTCGTGGCCGACGAACCGGAGAGCCATCTCATCGATCGCATCAGCGACCTGAAAGAGCGGTTCGACGTGACCGTCGGCAGCTACCCCGGCGAGACCGTCCGGGTGAAGATCGAGGGGCGCGACGAATCGACCGTGACCGAGGCGGCCGACTGGCTACGCCAGCGGGTCGACCCACCCTAGCGGTGGAGGCCGCGCCACCAGGCGAAGGTCAGGATGAGTCCGACGAACCCGACGAGGAATCCTGCGAGATTGATGACGTCCGGTTGCACGCCAGCCTGTAGCGGAATCATACTCGGGGGTGGGAGCGGCCACACCTTAAGGGTCCCGCCGTGCTTTTCTCGGCTCGCTCGGTAGGGCAACGCAATGCGTCGTATTGGATTCGTCGTCAACCCCATCGCCGGGATGGGCGGTCGAGTCGGTCTGAAGGGTACGGACGGGAAGGTCGCGGAGGCACGCGAGCGCGGTGCCGAGCCACGAGCTCCGGGCCGAGCCACAGAGGCACTGGACGCACTCGCTGCGCAGGGCGAGGACGTGGACCTGCTCGTCTACGGTGGAGACATGGGGGCCGCAGAGGCACGGACCGCCGGCTTCGACCCGACCATCGTCGGCGAGCCTACCGGCGAGGAGACGAGCGCCGAGGACACCCGCGCAGCGGTCGAAGCGTTCGTCGACCGCGGGGTGGACCTGATCCTGTTCGTCGGCGGTGACGGGACGGCCGTCGACGTGGCGGAGACGCTGACCGAACTCGATAACGAGACGGCGATGCTGGGCGTGCCGGCTGGAGTGAAGGTCTACTCGTCCGTGTTCGGCGTCTCGCCGTCGGCCGCGGGCCGCATCGCGGCGACGTTCGACGAGGTGGAGACGGCCGAGGTGAACGACATCGACGAAGACGAGTATCGCGAGGGCGAGGTCCACACGGAACTCCGGGCGCTCGCGACGGTGCCGGTCGCGACGGAACGGCAGGCGAGCAAGCAACTGGGCGGGGGAACCGTCGAGACGCTCGCCCAGGGATTCGCCGAGGACGCTCGCCCCGGCGTGACCTACCTCCTCGGCCCGGGGAGCACGGTCGGTGCCATCAAATCGGCGCTCGGCTTCGACGGCTCGCCGCTCGGCGTCGACGTGTGGCGCGACGGCGAGGTGCTGGTCCGAGACGGCGCGGAGTCCGACCTTCTCGGCTCCCTGGGCGAGGAGAACGTCATCGTCGTCTCGCCCATCGGTGGGCAGGGGTTCGTCTTCGGCCGCGGCAATCAGCAGTTCTCGCCGGCCGTCATTCGGGAGTGCGAGGTGGTCGTCGTAGCCTCCCGCAGGAAGCTGGACGGTCTCAGCACCCTTCGAGTGGACACCGGTGACCACGCACTCGACGAGGAACTCCGCGGCTGGATGCGGGTCCGCATCGGGCGATACGAGACGCGGATGGTGAAGGTCGTCTGACGACCGCGGAGGAATGGCATAATATTTTCTGACAGTCCTTAAGGTACCCATGCACAAGCTTAAGGTGAGATCTAGCTTATCGGGAGTCATATGGAGACACGCAAGGTCCAGCGGCTCGGTCCGTCGACGCTGGCCATGACGCTGCCTGCCGAATGGGCACAGGCCCACGGCGTCGAGAAGGGCGACGAGGTGTCGCTCCGCCTCGGCGGCAAGGGAACGCTGACGGTGATGCCGGAGTCAGTCCAGACCGAGGAATCCGAGGCCATCATCCACACGGAGAACCTCGATGCGGACGCCGTCGAACGAGCGATCGTGGCCCAGTACGTCCTCGGTCGGCGCATCATCCACGTCGACGCGGGCGAGGACGGAACCCTCGACAGCGCCCACATCAACGCCGTCTACAACGCGGAGACCCAGCTCATGGGCCTCGGCGTCATCGAAGAACGGCCGGAACGCATCGCCATCCGGTGTTCGGTCGACCCCGAGGACTTCACGCTCGACAACCTCCTCGAACGGCTGGAGAGCACTGGAAGCACGATGCGAAACGAGGCCATCAAGGCGCTCGCACACGGGAACTCCGACCTCGCGCGGCGGGCGCTGAACCGGGAGCGACAGGCCAACAAGATTTTCGTCCTGCTCCTTCGGCTCATCTTCACAGCCTACCAGAACCCGAACCTCGCTCGCGCCGTCGGCCTCGACGGCGGGTTCCCGCTCATCGGCTATCGCTCCATCGCGAAGAACCTCGAACTCACCGCGGACAACGCCGAGGACATCGCAGAGATCGCACTGGAAGCCGAGGACCACGCGCTGAGCGTCGACCCGGCGACGATGCGCCGCATCAGGGAGTTCACCGACCAGGTGAACGAGATCACCGAACTCGCCGTGGAGGCGGCCGTCCACCGCGACTACGACGCCGCCATCGAGGTCCGCAAACAGTTCGGCGAGATCAGCAACCGTGAGCAGGAGATCCTCGGCGACCTCGACGAGATGCCGAACGCCGATCTATTGGAGGTCCGCGAGGTACTGGTCAGTCTCCAGCAGACGGCGCAGTACGCCGCGCGGAACGCCGAGATCGCCACGAACCTCGCACTGAACGAAGAGTCCGAACACACGACGATCCAGTAATCAGCCGAGGAGGCCCCCGTCGGACGTCGTTGTCGACTCCGTCGTCGGTGAGAACGTTTCGGTTGCCGTCGCCGTCTCGGTCGCCGTCGACTCGGTGTCACTCGTTTCTGTCTGCGTCTGGGAGTCGTCGAGTATCCCCTCGTCGGTCGTCGTTCCGTCGAGAATCGGGTCGGTCCCGTTCTCGGTCGTCGTCTCGTCGGCGGACAGGAGTCCACCGTCCGTCGTGGTCGGCGAGTCCGTCGTCGTGGTCGACTCCGGTGTCGACGTCTCGTCTGATGCCTCTGCGGGCGACGTATTGTTCGTCTTCGTCCCGAAGATGTCCGTCTCGATGGTCGTCTCGTAGTCGACCGATTCGAGGTCGATGCGGAACGGCTCGACGGAATCGCCAAGCACGGCGGCGTCCTTCGGGTCGACGACCGCGTAGAAGTCTATCTCCAGATGCGTGACCTGATTCTGCTGGAGGTGGCTCACCCACCACTCGTCGAGTCTGTCGTTGTCGATGGTCGTGGTCGTCTCGATGGTCGTCGTCTCTTTCGGAGTGAGCGTCGCCGGGTCCTCGGTCGTGCCGTTCCCGACGGGAATCCCGTTCATCCGGATCGTGTACCCGATTTCGCTGACTGCGTACGGGTAGACCTTCGGGTTGTACACGTCGAAGGCAACGTCGATTGGCGTCTGCTGGCGCGTGACGTCCTCGCCCCACGAGCCTCGCGTTTCGTTGACGTAGAGGACCGGGTCGGAGACCAGCGGTGCGCCGGCGTTCACCGGACGCGTCTCCGTGGAGTCGAACTGCCCGACGATGTCGGTCTCGATCTCCTTCTGCTGGGACAGCGAGACGGACTGCCCCCCGAGGACGGGAACGCTCACGGACGCGTCCACCGTCACCTCGGTCCGCTCGCCGTTATCGACGTGGGAGTACCACCACGCCGGAATGCGCTCGTTCTGCATCTGCGTCGTGAAGTTCATCGTCGAGTTCCCGCGGTCGACGGCGAGTCCGGTCCGCCCGCCGGTCGCCATCCGCACGTCGTTCATCCGGACCGTGTAGTTCACCTCGGCGTCGCCGAGACTCCCCCCGACCGGATTCGGGTTGGAGACGGTCAGGTCCGTCTCGATAGTCGTCGTCTCGTTGGACACGCCCGCGAAACTGTTCTCGACCGCGACGACGCTCGGAACGCCCAGCACCCCCGCTGCGAACGCCCCGCCGACCGTGACTCCCAGTCCGGCGAGGACGATAGCGACCGTCCGAACCGAGAGTAACCTGCCTAGCCTGCTCATGTCAGTCGTGGCGTCGCCCTCCTCTATAAGTGTCTGTTGGCCATGGACGACGAACCGCTTAAGGCGGCGCTTTCCGAAGGCCCCGATATGGCAGCACAGACCGTTTCGACGGACATGGGTGTCGGACTCGGGGTAGCGTTCGGCGTGGTCAGCGTCCTGGCGGCGGCTGCGATGTACCTCGGCAGTGCCGACCAAACGCTCGCTGGCTGGGCGTTCGCCGTGGCGATGATCGCCGGTGGGCTCGGAATCATGGCGTTGCACGTCTACGAGCCGTGACGGAACCGTTAAGTTAAGAGCCTGACTCACCTACAGTGACATATGGCGGAAATCAGCGAGGAGGACCGGCGCATCCTGGAGTACCTCCGCGATAGCGTGGCTCGTGGGCAGAGCTACTTCCGCTCGAAGAACATCGCCGAGCACCTGGAACTTACGTCGAAGCAGGTGGGCGCACGCCTACCGAAGCTCGCAGAGGAATCGGACGACGTCGAAATCGAAAAGTGGGGCCGGGCACGGTCGACTACCTGGCGCGTCACGAAGAGTTGACCGACCGTCTATGACAGTCAGGGTCGAGCGCGTCTTCGAGATCCCCGCCCCGATTCAGGACGTGTGGGAGTTCATCGCAGACCCCGAGAAACGAGCAGCAGCGATCAGCGTCGTCAGAGACTACTCGGTCGAGGACGGCAACGCCACCTGGAACCTCAAACTCCCGATTCCGTTGCTCGACCGCACCGTTGCGGTGGAGACGCGTGACACCGACCGTCGAGAACCGGAGTACGTCAGGTTCGTCGGCCGCTCCCGGGTGATGAACGTCTCCGGCGAACACGAACTCACGTCGCTCGACGGCACTACACGAGTGACCAACACGTTCGTCGTCGAGGGAAAGATTCCCGGCGTCGAGCGCTTTTTCAATCGGAACATGGACACGGAACTCGACAACCTCGAACGAGCGCTGTTCGACGACCTGGGTGTCGAAGCGTGAGACTCGCACTCGCCCAGCTCTCGATTCGGGCCAGCGACGTCAGCGGGAACGTCGGGCGCGCCACGGACCGCATCGAGGAGGCGGCGGCGCGCGGTGCGGACCTCGTCGTCCTCCCGGAGATCTTCAACGTCGGCTACTTCGCCTTCGAAAGCTACGCCCGAGAGGCGGAGGCCGTCGACGGGCCGACGCTGACGACCATCGCCAACGCGGCGGCCGACCACGACGTGGGGGTCCTCGCCGGCAGCATCGTCGAGGACCTCGACGCTTCAGCGGGCACGGTGGCGACCCCATCTGAGAGCGGGTACGCGAACACGTCCGTCCTGTTCGACCGCGACGGGACTCGCCAACTCGTCTACCGCAAACACCATCTGTTCGGCTACGACTCCGCCGAACAGGACCTCCTGACGCCCGGCGAGGAGGTCCCGGTCACCGACTTCGACGACCACACCGTCGGGGTCTCGACCTGCTACGACCTCCGGTTTCCGGAACTCTACCGGCGGTTGATGGAGGCCGGCGCGACGCTCGTCCTCGTGCCGAGCGCCTGGCCATATCCCCGCGTCGAGCACTGGACGCTCCTGCCCCAGGCACGCGCAGTAGAGAACTTGCTGTACGTCGCAGCGGTCAACGGGACCGGTGACTTCGAGGACGCCGAACTGCTCGGCCGATCGTCCGTATACGACCCGTGGGGTACCATTCTGTCGCGAATCGGCGACGAACCCGGCCTCGTGTTCGCCGACGTCGATGCCGAACGGGTCCGTGACGTGCGGGCGGAGTTCCCCGCGCTCGAAGACCGTCGCTAACAGGTGGATTTATCTGTCCGACGCCACCAGTAGACACTGCCGGCGAGACGCTTTTCACGTCGACCCGGTACAACTCCAGTCGCGCCACTCGGCCACTCGCGGACCTCGTCCACTCAGTCCGTCCGGACGGACTCTCGGCTGCCTCCTCGTCTTTCGCCCTGCCACTTTCTACGGGACGGAGCATTCCCCGGGACCGCCGGGTCAATCGGGGTCGAGTTGCCCACGCCAGATGCGATCGACCTCGGTCTCCAGTTCGGTCGTGTCCAGCGAGTCGACGACGGCGAGATAGTCTGCGGCGTCGGTCAGGTGGTCTCGAATCTCGGTGACGTCGCTGACAGTCTGCGCCGCCAACAGTGAGACGCGTGCGCGATTCCGTTCGAGCCGTTCGGCGAGTGCTCGCTCGATCGATATGTCGTGTTCGTCGGCGATCTCTTGCGTCCGCTCCAGCACCCTGTTCGGTACCTCCACCTGTGCGACTACCTCTCGCGCAGGAAGTTCAACAGTGACGATGGACGTCTCACAGTCACCCGCTCCCCACGGTGCAATCACGTACTCCGTGTCCGTCGTGGACATGCGGGGTCAGTCAACCCCGGACGGCTTATTTACAAACCTGCTACTTTCCGGTACAAACTGACTAGCCGTCCACTCAGTTCGGAAAACAACGTCGCGGTGTGCTGTGGTGGTGGTGCCAGCGCCCCAGAGCCAGCGACACCCTGCCGACTACGGGCTGGCTCGCAACTGCTCGCTCGGTCGCCCTTAGTATTCCACCAGGCGACTCAGTCCTCCGTCGTCGTGATATCTGCCGAGAGTCCCTGGGCCACCTGGCGACTAAGCCCTCTCTCGCTCGCAACTGCTCGCTCGGTCGCCCTTAGTATTCCACCAGGTGACTCAGTCCTCCGTCGTCGTGATATCTGCCGAGAGTCCCTGGGCCACCTGGCGACTAAGCCCTCTCTCGCTCGCAACTGCTCGCTCGGTCGCCCTTAGTATTCCACCAGGTGACTCAGTCCTCCGTCGTCGTGATATCTGCCGAGAGTCCCTGGGCCATTTCGATGTCCTTCGAGTTGTTGAGCGTCCAGGCGGTGCGTTCGGTGACGGCCTCGATGATCTCGCGGGCGCTCGGATAGCCGTTGCCGGATTTCTTGACGCCACCGAACGGTAGCTGGACCTCCGCGCCGATACAGGGGAGGTTGCCGTAGGCGAGACCGACCTCGGCGTTGTCGCGGTAGTAGTTGATCTGGCGATAGTCCTCGGAGATGATGGCTCCAGCCAGTCCGTAGTCGACGGCGTTGTGCAACTCGACGGCGCGTTCGATATCGCCGGCGTACTCGATGAGCGCGACGTGCGGGCCGAAACACTCCTCGCGGATGCATCGCAGGTCCGGGTCGTAGTCGACCTCGTAGACGAACGGGCCGACCCAGTGACCCCCTTCGTGGCCCTCGGGTATCTCGTCGGCGTCGAGTTCGAAGCGGTCGACGAGGACGTTCGCCCCTTCGTCGCGGGCCAACTGATTGTGACGGCTGATCTTCTCGACGTGCTCGCTCTCGATGGCGGGGCCCATGAAGGTGTCCTCGTCGAGTGGGTCGCCGACTGCGACGGACTCCGCGAGGTCGACGAACCGCTCCTTGAACTCGTCGTAGACGTCCTCGTGGACGATGAGTCGCTCGGAGGAGACGCAGCGCTGTCCGGTCGTCTTGAACGACGACATCACCGCCGAGTGGACCGCGATGTCGAGGTCCGCGTTCTCCGTGACGACGATGGCGTTCTTGCCGCCCATCTCGCAGGCGGCGAGCTTGCCGGCTTCGCCCCCGACCTTCCCCGAAATCTGGTGGCCGACTTCGGCGGAGCCGGTGAACAGCACGGTGTCGACGCGGTCGTCCTCGACGATGGCGTTGCCGGCGTCGCCGAAGCCCTGGACCATGTTGAACACGCCGTCGGGGATGCCGGCGTCCTCGAACATCTCTGCCAGTATCTGCCCGCACCAAGGGGTCTGCTCGGCGGGCTTCCAGACGACGGTGTTGCCCTCGACGAGCGTGACGGCCATGTGCCAGAACGGGATGGCGACCGGGAAGTTCCACGGCGTGATACAGCCGACGACGCCGCGTGGCTTGCGCCGCATGTACGCGTCCTTGCTCGAGATCTCGCTCGGTACGACGTCACCGTGTGGATGCCGAGCGTTACCCGCCGCCCACTCGACCATATGCGCAGCTTCGACGACGTCGGCCCGACCCTCGGAGATCTCCTTGCCGCACTCCTTCGTGACGATCTCTCCGAGTTCGTCCGTGCGCTCGCGTAGCTCGTGGTAGATGTCCCAGAGATACTCCGCACGGTCGATGTACGAGAGGTCGCGCCACTCCTCGAACGCGGCGTCGGCTTCCGCGAGCGCGCGGTCGATGTCCGATTCGGTCCCGCGGTGGAACTCCGCGATGGTGTCGCCGGTCGCTGGGTTCTCGCTCTCGAACGTCGTGTCGCCGTCGCCCGTCGTCCACTCGCCGCCGATGTAGTGCTGGTACACGTCCTGTGATGTGTGACTCATGGCTTGCTCCGGCGATAATTGCACAGCGCAGGGGTAAAATCGTTTGGCGAGCGCGATCGGTCCCCCAGTATCAGCTGCGAACGAAACCGAGACCGAGACCGAGACTACGTTATCGCCACGTCACCGCTAGCATCGTGCACTACCGCGTTCGCGGCGGCGTCTGGAATGGCGACCGGTCCTGGCCATCTCGCAGTGACACTGTGAGCTTCAGCCCATCCCCATCTTCGACGGACATCACGACGTCCTCGACGAGGCGTTCGTACTCGCTCGCGTGATTGCCCGACGGGCTCAGCCGCGTCTTCTCGGAGATGAGCCCCGCTGTTTCGAGGACGTCGATCTTTCGGTAGCTGGTCGAGAGCGGGAGTTCACACCGTTCGGATATCTCCTTCGCGGATAGCGATTCCTCGTCGATCGCTTCGAGAATCGCTCGACAATCCGAATCGTTGAGCGCGTCGAGGACGCGCTGGACGTCCGAGTCGTCTTCCAACGTGGTCGGTTCGCGAGACGGGCGATCTTGGGGCTGAGGGATGACGGATGCCATCGGTGACTGACTCACGTCTACTGCTGTTGTCGGGAGTACGCACATACGTGCAACCCCGCTATTCGGGTTCCTTTATGTACCACGTGGAGTGTAACCAGCTAGCGGACAACTACCAGGAGTCGACACCGTCGGTGGACGGTTCACCGGCGACGACTCCGTCGCCAGCCTCCGACGACACGATGTGACGTCCGAGAGAGCACGTCGTGACTGCTAAAACATTTCTCGGCCGGTCGCCGCCCACGTCGACGGTCCGACCGGTACTGATGGACAGCAAATGCGATCAGGATCCATCTTCGAGCACGTCTTCGAAGAGTTTCAGCTGGGCGGCGGCGAGGTGTTCGGCGAAGGTAGACTGACTGATATCCAGCGCTGCCGCGATTTCGGTCGCGTTGGACTCACGCGGGCGCTCGAAGTATCCCATCGCATACGCGGTCCTGAGCGACTGTCGTTGCTTCTCCGTCAGCTTTCCTCTGTCGACGAACACGTTGTCCACGGACGAGGAGTCCGCGGGGTCACGGACGAATCGTTTGATGTTCATCTCTGGATAGCGCTCCCGGAGTTCGCCCGCGATGGTCTGGAGCGACTCGAAGTCCGTCGCGTGGAAGACGAGCGTCAGCTCTCCACGGTCGGCGAAGTAACGGTCGACCGGGCAGCCGAACTGGCCGAGACACTCACAGGGGCACTCGTCGCCACCCTCGTGGGAGAAACGGTACAGCGTCTTGTCACCGTAATCGATCACCTCTTCGAAGATCTCGTCCGACGGCTGCCGGTCGGACTCGACGAGAAACTCGGAGACGCTCCGACAGTCGGGTGACGAACAGACGCTATGCGTTACCGTATCGATCACCGTGTCGAGGTCCGCAGACAGCCGCGTGATCGGACAGATATTCGAACGAGGGAACTGAACGGTGGCACGGATCCCGGGTGGCATCGAACCAGGAGATACTGAGTGTACCACGTACTTGAACGTAGCCTTCCGGACCCTGGACCGGACTCGTCGTAAAGCCGTCTCAAACGCGACTAGGACTCGATCTCGATTCGGCGACCGCTCATCGATTCGGGATCGAGTTTGAACAGTTGGACGTCTAGTTCTTCCTTGCCCTCTGCCCAGATCTCGAACAGGGGGCGCTTGGCCTTCCCGTACTGTTCGATGTGATCGGCGGTCAGTTCGTCGGTCGAGATCTGTTCGAGCGTGCCGATCGCGACCACGCTCTGGTACACCGGCTCGGTCTCCTCGTAGACGACGAGACGGCAATCGGGCGACGAGGAGAGAAACTCCCGCTTCTCGCTTTCGGGCGTCGACACGAGACGCATATAGAAACGACGGTGTTCGCTGTCGTACCCGTACGAAATCGGTATCGCGTAAGGGTCGTCGGACCGTGCGAGCGACAACACACCGGTCTCGTGGCGACTGAGAACGTCATCGATCTCCGACTGCGTCATTTCCGTCTGTTGATCCAGAGCCATCCTCGTATACAGCCAGACTACTGGGGCATTGATATTTACTGTTATCTTTGCTGGTGTCTCTTGGGCGCGACGAACTGTGTTTGACTGAACATCGTTACTACTGACGGCCGTGGGTTCGAGACGCTGAGAAATCAGGTGGCGAGAATGGACGTTGGGTTACGGTTCGGGAACCGAGAACTCATCCACCGAAACCGGAGTGCCGCAGATGACACAGCCGTTCTCGATGAGTGCATCACGCATCGATTCGTTGACTGCCAGAGACTCCCCACAGTCCGGGCAGACGAACTCGTACTCCTCCCCGCCACTCATGGTTTCACGGTTCTCGTGGGGGGTAGATAAATTAATCCAACCGGAGTTCTTGTCGAAGAACGAGTGGCTGCTCGGATCACGCGTTTACGAACAAGCAGCGAACTCCGTTCCGCGCAAGGGCGCACCGCACACGACACACCCGTTGTCGACCAGTGCGAATCGCATAGAATCGTCGACGGTCAGCGATTGCCCACACTCGGGACAGCTGAACTGATACGTTTCGGTTCCGCTCATACCTGGTGGCTACGCCACCACCGGATAAATGCTGTCATCACCTTTCCAGAAGGTTGAGAATGCGACAGCGGGAGTCCGACGCCGGTTCTTGGCCTATCACGTTGCGTCCGGGGCGTGGACGGACAGGAGCGGAACCGGTGCCCGCCGGAGGATTCGTTCCGTCGTGCTGCCGAGGACGAACCGTTCGAGACCCGACCGGCCGTGGGTCCCCATCACTATCACGTCGGACTTCTCTTCCGACGCGTACTCCAGGATCGTCCGGACCGGGAACCCCTCGCGCACAGTCGTGTTCACCGAGACGCCGGCGTCGCGGGCGCGGTCGGCAACGCTGGCCGTCGCCGATTCACCTGCTGAACGCAACTCGTCGAGTACGTCAGGCGGATACGCAGCGTACGCGCCACCGGAGATGGCGTTGACGTCGATCACGTTCAGGACGTCGACAGTCGCATCGAACCGTGACGCGATAGCCAGGGCGTGCTCGACGGCGGCATTTGCGCACTCGCTTCCGTCGGTCGGAATCAAGATGCGGTCGTAACTCTCGACAGCCCGCTGGGACTGGTCTGCGGGGACCGTGAGAACCGGCACGTCTGCGAGTCGGACGACGTACTCAGTCACGCTTCCGGCGATAAATCGTCGGACACCGCGCCGACCGTGGGTCCCCATGACGATGACGTCGACGTCGTGGTCAGTTGCGTATTCGAGAATTTGGTCCGCTGGGTCTCCCTCGACGACCGCAGTCTGTAGGTCCAGTTCGGAAGCCGCCGCCTCACGAAGTCTCTCGACGGCGTCTTTCGCGTTCGCTTCGAGCTGGTCGGCGAACTCCTGGGAGATGCCACCGGCGTCGAACAATCCGGCGTGTGACTGGACGTCGACGACCGAGAGAACGTGGACCGTAGCTCCGAATCGCTCTGCCAGCCGATTGGCGTGTATCGCGGCCCGCCGCGCGTGTTCGCTCCCGTCCGTCGCGATGAGTACGGAGTCGTACATGATGTGTGAGATAGATGGCCGTGACACTTCAATCACGCAGCCAATTATCGCCGCCCCGGAACCTCGACCGAGCGAAGTACCAAATAAAATACTATTCGAGGTTGAACTGATCTGGGTTCTGCAGGTTTCGCACCGGCCTCATCACGCGCTTACGATTGTCGACTCAGAACACAGAATGAGATTATATAAAATACACATATATACATAGAAGAAAACTAATAGAGAATTATACTTTGTGTATTGGTGCTGAGCTCTAATATACTAAACTTATATAAATTATTATCGATATTTCGTCTGTTTTTCGTTTTGTAGGAGATAAATTGATATTGTTTTCAATAGTCACTTAATGCCCAACTTCAATCTTCGTTATTAATCAACCATACTATAATATTTCATACCTTATATCGATTCGCATCGTTTGTCCTATATATTAATTTATTCTACACATAGAGTTTACCTTGACAGTCATACGTCTGTACTAGTAATAGTAGCAACCAGAATAGTTTCCAGCAACGGGACCAAAGTGGCTTCCAGTCCGAGTCGGAACGTGGGGTTGTGGCGATCTCTATAGAGGACGTTCCGACATCAAGCCCGTCAATTGCAACCGGGGACACTCTCGGCAATCCACGAAGAGCCACAGTCGACGGGACCAATCATTAATTCCGGCCGACTTCTCAAATCAAATCTGTACCCCAACAGGGAACAATTCATTGCACGTACGCAGGCGAAACGAGCTTGTAAGATGTCGAATCGGGCCGTATATCCGCCTTTCCGGACCGAACTGGGAGATTGGACCGGCATCGAGATAGTTTGATACTGTGCTTTCCCAGACACATTAGCTGCGCATATTGAGTCAACAACAACATTTATATTAATCCGTGAATACTCCTGTCGTGGGTGAGTTTCCCACGTACCAGGGGAAGGCTGGAACCCGGATTGGAACGACCAATCGATGACTCGGTAACACGGTCATACCAGACTAGTGGTTCAGGAGTACTCAATTACAGCACAACACAAAATGGACGGATACAATACATGACATATTCAATCGAAACGGATTGTACCAGGGAGGTAATGCATGGCTGATGGAGATGGCTCCTCGGAGGGAATGTCGGACGGGCTGCAGGTCGACCTGTTCCACCCCGACTCGGACCGAGAGCCAGGAGACACGAACATAGAGGCACTCGGGTTCGACGTTCACCCGATCGTCTTCCCGATTTCGCTCGTGATTATCGCCACGTTCGTCGCGGCGACGATCATGCTCGGCGAGGATGCGTCGAAGTTCTTCACCGGAATCTTCGACTACATCAACGCCACGTTCGGCTGGTTCTACATCATCGCAGTGAACGTTTTCATCGTCACCATCGTCTACTTCGCCGTCAGTAAGTACGGCTCGATCAAGATCGGTGGTGTCCAGGCTGAGAAGGAGTTCAGCGACTTCTCGTGGATGGCGATGCTGTTCAGCGCCGGCATGGGTATCGGCCTGATGTTCTTCAGCGTCGCCGAGCCGATGTGGCACTTCGCCTCCGGTGGCGGGACGTACTTCATGGCAGAGGGTGAGTCCCTCGCGGCGGCCGACGCTGCGATGGGGGTCACGTTCTTCCACTGGGGCTTCCACCCGTGGGCCATTTACGGCCTGGTGGGCCTCGGACTGGCGTTCTTCTCGTTCAACCGCGGCCTGCCACTGACCTTCCGGTCGATCTTCTGGCCGCTGCTGGGAGAACGCATCTACGGCTGGCCGGGTCACCTGATCGACCTCGTCACGGTGTTCGCAACGTTGTTCGGTCTTGCGAGTTCGCTGGGCTTCGGTGTCGCCCAAATCAACGCCGGTGTCGCCGAAGTCACCGAGATACTCACCGGGAGCGCCATGGTGTCCACTGGGTCGACCACGGTTCAGATCGGACTCATCGCCATCATCACCGGCATCGCGACGATGTCCGTCGCGGCCGGCCTCGACAGCGGCGTCAAGCGGCTGAGTACGATCAACCTCTACCTGATGTTCGTCTTCCTGGCGTTCTTGTTGATCGTCGGCCCGACGCTGTTCATCCTCGACACGTTCGTGGGCAGCATCGGCACCTACTTCCAGAACTTCCTGGGAATGAGCTTCTACACTGAAGCGTTCGCCCCGACGGCGAACATGGTCGACGGCTGGCCGTACGCCGGCTGGCAGCACGCCTGGACCATCTTCTACTGGGGCTGGTGGATCGCGTGGTCGCCGTTCGTCGGCATGTTCATCGCGCGTATCTCCAAGGGACGGACGGTCCGCGAGTTCGTCATCGGCGTGCTCGTCCTGCCGTCGCTGTTCTCGTTCCTCTGGCTGGCCACGTTCGGCGCGTCCGCGCTGAACATCTCCCTGAACAAGGGCGGTGGCCTCGTCACCACCCTGTTCGACCAGGGCCAGGCGTCCGCCATGTTCGCGATGCTGCAGTCGTACCCGCTGACGGCCGTCACGTCGGTCGTCGCAACGCTGCTGGTCGTGACGTTCTTCGTCACGTCCTCTGACTCCGGCTCGCTGGTCATCGACCACCTGACCTCGGGCGGGAAGCACGACGTGCCGAGGGTCCAGCGCATCTTCTGGGCCGTGACCGAGGGCATCGTCGCCGCCATCCTGCTGTACGGTGGTGGCCTCGGTGCACTCCAGACGGCTGCGATCACGACGGGTCTGCCGTTCGCAGTCATCCTGTGTCTGATGTGTTACACGGTCTACCTGGGACTGGATCACGAGTACGATATCCTCGCCTCCGAAGAGTTCAGAGACCGCGTCTCTGACCTGGCCGGAGAAGAGGGTGTCGCGGTCGAGCGAAGTGGATCCGACGTCGTCACCGACGTGCAGGACTCCAGCGACGCGTCGACCTCCGACGACTGATCGTCGGACCACTCGTCGTCTCGGTTTCGACGACGTCATTTTTCGCGCACTCACGTCCCCAAGTGACGACGCTCTCCGAGCCACTTGTTCAGGGACGGTGAAACCGTGGGACGAACGCTCGGCAGCCACGACGGCGATCGAGACCGCTGATTGTGGGCTACTGGTTTACACAGAAATGCGTCGTGAGGTGCTGCGCTGGCGTCTCAATAGTACTTCCACTCGTCGTCGTTGCTCCCACGAGTGACACCGTCTTCGTTCGACGCATCCACGTCGTCTCGCTCGCTGGGCCAGGTGACGCCACCGCCCCGCGTCTGTTTGTACACGTACGTGACGAGGGCGACGAGCATCAGCATGAGGACGACGGCTCCCGCCGAGACAACCACCCCGGCGACCGATTCCAGCGCCCCTTGCAGTACCACGAATTCCATACTGACAGTTCGGGCCTGAGTGGGATGAGTCTTGTCCACATGGGGCGTCGTTGTGACGACGTTCCGAGACGGAAGTCGGCACTACGTGTTCACGAATCGATGTCTCGAGAAACCTGAGACAGACTGACTAGCTGGTTTCTGATTGGACGTCCCGCGTGCTGTGGAGCCAGGTTCGCACCGTCCCGCCGACGCCGAATGCCACGATGGCCATCCACACGAAGAGGGCACCTGCGAACGAGGGGACGACCCAAGCGGTCGCGCCTGCGATAGCGCCGATTACGACCCCCCGCCACGGGGTGCGATCTCCGAGGAGTTCCGTGATGCGGATGCCGACGACGGTGAGGCCGATTCCCGAAAGTACGAGGAGCATGATACCGGTGACCAGGTAGATCCCGCTGACGAGTTGCTCGCTGCCGAATCGGACCACCTGACTGAGCGCGTACGCACCCAGGAACACGACGCCACCCTGTGCAAAGAGACCGTACAGAACGGAGTTGAGCGGTTGGTCGGTCGATTCTGTGTACGCGTACTCGACGTACTCTTCGAAGAGGTAGTACATCCCGGCCCCGAACACCAGCGCCAGAACGAATCCCCCCACGACCCGCACGGGAATCGACTGCTCGGCGACGAGTGAGGGGCCCACCGTCTGTGCGCTTGCCACCCCGGAAAGAGCACCGAGCGCGGTCACCAGCAACCCACCCTGTCGAAACGCCTGTCCTCTCATACCCAGGGGTTACTCGGCCAGTAGGAAAACCTGTCGGATGCGACACTCGACCGCAAGGAGAGCCGATGGCCCCGTGGACGACGTGCAGGGGCAGACGACTTATCCCCTACCTGGCCCAACACGTACGTATGTCCGGGGATCGTGAGCAGTCTCCCGAAGACCGATCGGTCGTGGAGACGCTTCGATCTGTCGTGAATCTGCTCGTCGACCCTCTCAGAGCCGAGGACGACCTGCAGCACTTCACGCTGGCCATCCCTGAGGCCCAGACGACGACCGTTCACGGCGACGTCGGCTGGCCCAGACGGCCACCCGCGACCCTCGCGTGCCCGGACTGCGACACCGACATCCAGCAGTTCGACTGGCGCGACGACCTCGACTGTCCCCGGTGTACCGCACGGTTCGCATACGACGAGTTCGGCGACCTCGACCTTCTGTATCTCACGTGCCCAGTCTGTGAATCCCGGATGAAGCACGGCCGACGCCACCCGAGTGTCTTCGACGTCCCGGAGTGGGCGAGTTGCGTCAACTGCCAGTACCACTGGGAGTTCGCACACGATTTCGACTGATCGCCCCACGCCCGGTGTCTCGACTCGGGACTCGCGTTCACTCTCGGACCGCAACACGAAGGAGCTGCAGCCGTTCAGTCGTCGATGCCCATTCGGATGGTCGTCACGGGTACCTCAGCGGTCCGGACGACCTTTTCCGTGATGCTCCCGAGGAGAGCACCCATCTTGCCGCGGTAGCCAGTCCCCATCACGATGGTGTCCATGCCCTCCTCGTCGGCGTACTCGACGATGTCCTCGTGGACCGTTCCAGTCCTGATGGCCGAGACGGCGTCGACGCCGGCTTCCCCGGCGAGCCGAACCACCTCACCGGTCACCTGCTCGCCGAAGTCGCGACCGGCCTTGCGAATCTCCTCCTCGTCGTCTCTGATGTACGGAGTGCGAGGTGTGCCGGGAACATTGATGACGTAGAGGGCGTGAATCGTAGAATCGAACGCCTTCGCCAGTTCGATGCCGTGGTCCACCGCTTTCTTCGACTCGTCGCTTCCGTCGACTGGAATAAGTATCGTATCGTACATTGGGACGCTCACCCACGCAGCTATTCACGCATCCATATGAAATAATTTTTGGGAAATATTGTATTGCAACTGACAGCCAGTCGTGAGGCGGTGCCGACGGTCAGAGATACTGCTCGCGACCGTAGATCAGGAGGCTGACGCTCAAAAAGGAGAGGCCGGCGACCTGAATGTTCCCCGCCGAAAGCGCGAGCAGCGCGATTCCCATCAGTACCACAGCGAAGACCGCAGTAAGCGTCCGAAGATCGAATCCCACCATGACGAGTTTCGTGCCAATACCGGGGGTCCGCCGACGCATAATCGTTCCGTTATCGACAATCCGTCGCCGGACAGTCGCTCTCGCGGGAAGGTTTATTGTCGGCCCACGTCAGGTACGCTACAGTGGCGGGGGACGTTCCAGGGCCGGATTCGGACTCGGCGCTCGACGAGATGTTCTACCGAACGGAGAGGGTCCAGTTCGTCTACTGGCGACAGTTCTCCGGTGCGAAGACGACGGTGATGCTGACGACCGCTATCGCCGTGCTCGCGTTCGTCACCGGGCTGTCTGACCTCAGCCAAGCGACGGTGGAACTGAACGGGCCACTGGCGACGTTCTTGCCGGGACCGAGTGACGCCGTCCGCCTGTACGGCGTGTTCTTCGCGTTCATCGTGGGCGGGCTCACCGTGGGGCTCCAACGCCGCGTTCGACTGGCCTGGTACGGAACCGTCGTCGCATTGCCGATGATCGCGCTCCTGCCGTTGCTGACCGCCGATTCGACGGACATCCCGTTGCTCCTGGCGACGATGGTCGCGTTCCCGCTGGTCGTCTACAACCGCGGGAAATTCGACAAGCCGATCGACCTGTCGCCGTTCCAGACCGCCGCATTGACGGCGTTCGTCGCAGTGCAGATCTACGGCACCCTCGGAACGTACGCGATGCGGGACAGGTATACGGGCATCGCGTCCGTGACCGACGCCTTCTACTACATCATCGTCACGGGCACGACGGTCGGTTACGGGGACGCGACGCCGACCGACCCGCTGACGAAGCTGTTCACCGTCTCGGTAATCGTCCTCGGGACGGGATCGTTCACCCTCGCCTCCGGGTCGCTGCTCATCCCGGCACTCGAATCGCGCATCTCCGCGGCCTTCGGAAACATGACTGCTTCAGAACTCACACTGCTCGAGGACCACGTCCTCGTCCTCGGCTACAGCGAACTGACGGAACCGCTCATCGATGTCCTCGCACCGGCCACCGACGTCGTCGTCGTGACGCCGGACGCCGAGTCCGCGTCGGAACTGACCGAGTTCGACGTGAACGTCCTCACCGACGACCCGACGGACGAGGAGACCTTGCTCGACGCACGCGTGGATACAGCGAAGGGGGTCGTCGTGGCCGGGGACGACGACGCCCAGGACGTGCTCATGATACTGGCAGCCCGGCAGGCGAACCCCGACGTGCGGATCGTCGCGGCCGCGAACGACCAGAAGCACGTCGACAAACTGGAGGGCGTCGGTGCGGACACCGTCATCAGCCCCACGCTCATCGGTGGCCAGATGCTCGGCCAGTCGATCCTCGACGAGGACGACGACCCCGTCTGAGCTGGGTGGAGATGCGCCGAGAGAACGCACACGCGCCTCGGCGACAGTAATATTACGCCCCCCACAGTTGGACAGGACATGGCAACTCAGGGAGACAGTGCCGTGGAGCGGTTCGTCCGGAAGTCGTTGCTCCCTGTGTGTATTATCGCGGGGGTCTTCGTCGTCTCGGGCTTTTTCTTCCCGTCGTTCGTCGGGTCGGTCGTGACGGGCCAAGGGTGGCTCGTCGTGTCGTTGCTGTTCTTCGGGTCCGGGCTGAGCTACCTTGCGCTCCTGCCGGTCGAGTACGACGTCGAGGAGACGGACGCTCGCAGAGATGCGCCGTACCTGCTGCGCGTTCGCCATCTCCCCTGGGTCGAAACCGTCCGCGACTTCGCGACGCGACAGGATCCGATACTCTTCGGCGTCGGCGTCGGCGGTATCGCCTCGTTCCTGGCGCTCAGGGTACTCGTCCCGAACGGCACCGTCGCTGCCGTCGGCGCAGTTCGTGACGTCCTGTTGAACGACCTCGGGTGGGTGTTCCTCGGGGCGATGGTGTTGGCCGTCGTCTACTGTCTGTTCCTGCTCGTCGGCCCGTGGGGGGCCATCAGACTCGGCGGTCCGGACGCCGAACCCACGTACACCTATCCGACGTACTTCGCGATGTTCTTCACCGCCGGCATCGCCGCGGGAATCGTCTTCTGGGGGCCGGCCGAAGCGCTCTTTCACTACCAGACGCCGCCGCCGTTCTTCGACGTCGAGCCGCAGTCGGATGCCGCGGTAGTAGCCGCCCTGACGTACGCGCTCTTCCACTGGGGTCTGTCGGCGTGGAGCGCGTACATCGTCATCGGCGTTCCCATCGCGTACTTCGTCTACCAGCGTGGCGCGCCGCTGCGGGTGTCGTCGATACTGACCCCGTTCCTCGGCGTGGAGAACCTCGGCTCGTACTGGGGGAAGCTCGTGGACGTGCTCGCGATCTTCGCGACTATCGGTGGCGTCGCGACGTCGGTCGCGTTCGTCAGCAAGCAGTTCCTCACGGGGATCCAGTACCAGTGGGGCGTTACCTACGGTGCGCTCGGGCCGGTACTGTTCGTCGCCGGTCTGACGGTCATCTACGTCATCTCCGCGGAGAGCGGTGTCCATCGTGGAATCAGGCGTATCGCCGGGGTCAATCTCGTGCTGTTCGTGCTATTCGGACTGTTGCTGTTCGCGGTGAGCCCGCGAGACGCCGTCCTCTCCTGGGGGACGACGGCACTCGGAACCTACGCCACCTCGTTCGTGCCGATGAGCCTCTACACTGGCGGCGAGTGGGTGGCCGGCTGGACGGTTTGGAACTGGTCGTGGTGGTTCTCCTGGGCCCCGTTCGCGGGCCTGTTCCTGGCGGCGCTCTCGCGCGGTCGCCGAATCAGGACGGTGGTCTTCACCGGGGCCGTTGCGACGTCCGCGGCGACCGTCGTCTGGTTCCTCCTCCTCGGTGGGACGTCGCTGTCGTTGCAGCACTCGGGAACGGCGAACATCCTCGGGTCCATCGCAACCCACGGTGGGTCGGAGGCGGTCGCGGGCTACCCACTCTTCAGTGCCCTCCCATTGAGCCAGCTGCTCATCTTCCTCTTTCTGGCGCTCATCATCGTCTTCATCACGACCTCCGCAGATACGTCGACGCTCGTCGTGACCATCCTCTCGACGAGGCGGAATCTGGCACCGACGACCGGCAGCATCGTCTTCTGGGGCGTCTTCCAGGGCGTCGTCGCCGTCGCGGTCCTCCTCATAGGCGGCGGCGAGTCGCTGCAAGCCGTCGCCGTCCTGACCGGCGGCCCGTTCGCCGTCATCTCGCTGGTCGCGCTCGTGGGCCTCACGAGAGCGGTCCTGCACGACGAAGGTGGCCAATCCTCCCTGCGAGCGCGGATTCGACGGCGCGGTTCGGAGCGCGGACCGAACGGTCCCCGAGAGGACTGACACGAGCGCGCCGTTCGGTCGAAACGGTTCCGTCTTCCTGCGGCTGGTAGCGACGCGATCGTGTCACTATCCGGAAGCGACCTGTCTCGTCACCCACTACCAAACACGATAAACAATTATATTCTGAAACAGTTATGAATTGCGGAAATAGTAATGTTTCACATGTTAATAGGGCGTAACTAAAGTAATGGAAAGACCATCTGAGTGGTGCATATTTGGCAAGTAAGGAGTTTGAGTCTGTACTTCCTCCGGGGAAAGATTTGGATTCCGATAATGGGCAATATGACGTATACAACCGATAATGTGCCACAATTCCCGAATATTGTTCCCTCCATCCGTAATAATGATTGTCCATTATAGTAAAATTCTGTAGTATTATATCTATAGAGTATATTGTGTGTCTCACACCCAAACCACATGATACCGTTGCACATCTTCGGCGTCGCGAGATCCGGTGATCGATCGCTCGAAGAGTCCGTCGAGTACGGTGGGACAGGCGACAGAGATGGGTGGGCACTGGCGAGGAACGCACTCCGTCGACCACTCTCGTTACAACGGTATCGCTGTAACGGAAATCGAAGTCGACGTCGCCTGAGTGAACGACGTGTGCCCCGAGCATCTGGAAGGCAGCGAGCTATCCGAACAGCAAGTCCGCGTCGAGAAGGACGTGCATACTGCCGGTGACGACCTGATTCGACGACGACGAGACGGAGAGATGCGCGCACTGCGACGAGACGGATTGTGTGGCCACTGCCGGCCGGAATACGCTGCCGGAAGCACCCCGTTATCGTCATCGTACCGCCGTCCCAGCACGGCGCCGAGTTACCAGCCCTCGACGGCGGTGTAGGACGCCAACACGTCTCTTGTGGGCCACCTCCGTGCGCCGACTCCAAAAGTAAAATATAACTACCGTCTGCTCGGCGTTCCCGTAACAGTCAATGACCGAAACACCATCGGACGGCGCGAAGGGCGATGGCGACCCGCGGTCGACCGGCAGGTCCTGGTTCGCACAGTATTTCGGCTTCGCCGAACACGGAACCGACTTGCGGACGGAGGTCGTCGCCGGCATTACGACGTTCCTGACGATGTCGTACATCGTCTTGGTGAACCCGGCGCTACTGACCGGGATTCCCGGCGAGAAGCCGGGCATCATCATCGACGGCTACACGCCGGGGGAGGTACAGCAGATGCTCGCCGTGACGACCATCCTCTCGGCAGCGGTGGCCATCTTCATCATGGCATTCTACGCGAATCGACCGTTCGGGCAGGCACCTGGGCTCGGCCTGAACGCCTTCTTCGCGTTCACCGTCGTCGGGGCGCTGGGCATCCCATGGGAGACCGCGCTCGCCGCCGTCGTGACGGAGGGCGTCATCTTCATCGCACTCACGCTCGTCGGCGCACGGAAGTACATCATCCACCTGTTTCCCGAACCCGTCAAGTTCGCCGTGGGGACGGGTATCGGGTTGTTCCTGGCGATAATCGGGTTGGAGGAGATGCGCGTGGTGGTCGACGACCCGGCGACGCTGGTGACGCTCGGCGGCATCGCCTCGGACCCCATCGCCATCCTCTCGGTACTCGGGCTGTTCCTCACGCTCGTCCTCTACGTTCGCGGGACGAAGGGTGCCATCATCGTCGGCATCCTCGCGACGACGGCCGCGGGCATGCTGGTCACGCTGGCGGGTCTCGTCGACCCCGGCGTCGTCGCCGCGCCGTTCGTCGAGACCGGCGGCCTCGACCTGAGCAAGATGACGAGCGCCCAGTACGACATCACGCCGCTCGTGGGAGCGTTCGTCGAAGGGTTCCGTAACGTCGACGCGCTCGTGTTCGCGCTGGTCGTGTTCACGTTCTTCTTCGTGGACTTCTTCGACACCGCGGGGACGCTCGTCGGCGTCTCGCAGGTCGCTGGCTTTCTCGACGAGAACGGGAACCTCCCCGGCATCGAGAAGCCGCTGCTGGCAGACGCCGTCGGCACGACCGTCGGCGGCATCATCGGCACCTCGACGGTCACGACCTACATCGAGTCCGCGACGGGCGTCGAGGAGGGCGGGCGGACCGGCATGACCGCACTCGTCATCGGGGTCCTGTTCGTCGCCTCCCTGGTCATCGTCCCGCTCGCGTCGGCCATCCCGCTGTACGCGTCGCACATCGCGCTGGTGGTCGTCGCGCTGGTGATGCTGCAGAACGTGACCGCGATCCAGTGGGACGACTACGCCCACGCCGTTCCGGCGGGGATGACCATCCTCATCATGCCGCTGACGTTCTCCATCGCGTACGGCATCGCTGCGGGTATCGTCACCTACCCCATCGTGAAGGCCGCACAGGGCGAGCTGAGCGACGTGCGCGCCGGCCAGTGGGTGCTCGCGCTGGCGTTCGTCGTCTACTTCGTCGTCAGGACGAGCGGCGTCATGCAGACGGTCGTCTGAGGGAGCTGCCCTCTTACTCTACGACCACGTCGACGTAGTCGAAGGCCTCGACGTCGACGAGCCCGTTGTTCGTCAGCCGGTACTCGGGGATGACCTCGAGCGCGAGGAAGGAGAGTTCCATCAATCCGGTCTCGTCTGCGAGTCCGAGGTCACGCGCCACGCCCTCGACGGCCTCGAACTGCGCTTTCACGTCCGAGAGCGGTTCGTCGGACATGAGGCCGGCGACGGGGAGTGGGAGCGCCGTGACGGCGTCCGTCGCCGGGTCGTAGGCCGCGACGCCGCCCTCGACGTCGCGGAGGTGGTTCGCCACGCGAGCCATCGCCTCGTGACTTGCTCCGGCGACGATACAGTTGTGCGCGTCGTGGGCGACGGTCGAACCGATTGCCCCGCGCTCCAGTCCGAGCCGATGGACGAAGCCGCGTCCGATTCCCCCGTCGCCGCCGTGACGTTCGACGACGGCCATCGGTAGCACGTCGTCGTCGAGGTCGGCAGCGAGCCGGCCTGTCTCGCTATCGACGGGAACCGACGCCACCATCCGAGCGGTCTGGAGGCCGCCCACGGCGTCGACCACGCGAACCTCGACCGGTCCGGCCGCGTCGCACTCGATGGCGAGGTCCGCCGCGGTCACCGAATCGAACCGTACCGTATCGGTGGCGACGTTCGTCGCTGGGGGCTCGCCCGCGTCAGCCGTGGGGTCGACCTCGCCGTCTACGATAACGTGTTCGACCGACCACGAGTCGAGGTCCGAGAGCAGGACCAGGTCCGCGGGGGCACCGGGTTTGACGCGCCCGAACGGTAGCCCGTAGCTCTCTGCGGTGTTCAGCGTCGCCATCTGGACCGCTTCGACCGGGTCGACGCCCTCCTCGATGCACTTCCGGACCACGTAGTCCACGCCGCCCTGCTCCACCAGGTCCACCACGTCGCGGTCGTCGGTACATAGCGAGAGTCGGCGACTGTCCACCTCCTCGACCAGCGGCAGGAGGTCGACCAGATTCTTGCTCGCCGAGCCCTCCCGGAGGTAGACGCGGAGGCCGGAAGCGACCTTCTCGCGGGCCTCAGGGAGCGCGATGCTCTCGTGGTCGGTGTCGAGGTAGCGCGCGATCTCCTGCAGATCGTCGCCCGTGACTCGCGGTGCGTGACCGTCGACGGTGAGTCCGCGCTCGCGGGCCGCCGCGATCTTCGCGTGGACCTCCTCGTCGCCGGCCAGGACGCCGGGGACGTTCATGACCTCGCCGAGTGCGACGACGCGGTCCTCGTCGAGCAGTTCCGCCACGTCCTCGGCGTCGACCGTCGCGCCGCCGTCCTGGAGGTGTGAGGCCGGAACCGACGAAGGGACCGTGAACCGCGCCTTCAGCGGCGTGTGCTCGGCGTCGGCGACCACGTCTCGGACGCCCTGCGCGCCGAGGACGTTCGCGATCTCGTGCGGGTCGTGAATCACGCTGGTGACCCCCTTCGGGACCACGGCCGCTCCGTAGCGCGGCAGCGAGACCATCGACGACTCGACGTGCATGTGAGCGTCGACGAGCCCCGGGGCGACGTAGCCCGTCTCTATCTCCCGCTCGGCGGGCCGCTCCGCCAGCGCGACGATCTCGCCGTCGTCGACGGCCACTGGTCGGTCTTCCAGCCGTCCGGTGTTCACGTTGACGAGCGTCCCGCGAACGAGGAGGTCGACGGGGTCGCTCATCGGGACCACCTCCGTGCGGTGGTCGGGGACTGCTCGTCGTCGGGCGTACGTCGAACGCGGTGGGTCATACCCGCGACTCCGGAGACGAGGCTCAAATAAGTTGCTGCAGCGCTGCCGGTCGTACAGATTCCCGAACCGTACCGGTCACCGAATCGGGGTGACCCGTTCAGGGTCCGATCTGCCGGGCGTCCTCGCGGTACTCGTCGAGGTCCAGTCCGACCGCGTTGGCCCGCCGTCGAATCTCGTCAGCGTCGGCGACGACGACCTCGCCGTCGCGCTGGAGCACCTCACCGTCGACCATCGTGAACTGGACGTCGTCGCCGTGAGCGGCGAACACGAGGTGGGAGAGCACGTCGTGAAGCGGCGTCGCTCGCGTGACGTCGGTCCGGATGCCGACGATATCCGCGCGCCAGCCCTCCCGGAGCGCACCGAGCTTCTCGAACCCGGCCGCGCGCGCGCCGTTCACGGTAGCCATGTCGAATACGTGCTGCGCTGGCGTCGCGGTGGGGTCGAGACTGTCGACCTTTTGAAGCAGGCTGGCCTGCCGCATCTCCGTGAACGGGTCGAGCGTGTTGTTACACGGCGGGCCGTCGTTCCCCAACGCGACGTTGATGCCGCGGTCGACGTACTCCGCGATCGGCGCGATGCCGCTCGCGAGCTTCATGTTCGAGGACGGACAGTAGGTGACGTGGGTTCCCGTCTCGGCGAGAATCTCCCGCTCCCGTTCGTCGGTCCAGACGCAGTGTGCGAGGACCACGTCCTCGCCGGTCAGCCCGACCTCGTCGAGCCACTCGACGTTTCGCATACCGGTGTCTTCCTCGACGGTCGCTATCTCGCTGCGGTTCTCACTCGCGTGGGTGTGGATGCGGACGCCGTCGTAGGCGTCGGCGAGCTCGCGAGCACCGCGGAGGCATTCCTCCGAGCAGGATACGGCGAATCGCGGCGTCACGGCGTAGCGGATTCGGTCGTCGAATGCGCCGTGGTACGTCTGGATGAGCCGCTCGGTCTCCGCCAGCGCGGCGTCGGTGTCTTCCAGCAGCCCCTCGGGTGAGCGCTGGTCCATCAGGACCTTGCCGAGCAGGCCGCGAATCCCCATCTCACCGGCGGCCTCGAACGCGGCATCCGCGTGTGCCACAGAGAGGTGGTCGATGCACGTGGTGGTCCCGCTCTCGACGAGTTCCAGATAGCCCAGCGTCGCGGCAATCTCCATCTGCTCGGCATCGAGCGACGCCTCCATCGGAAGGACGTAGTCGAACAGCCAGTCCAGCAGTTCCGTGTCGTCGGCGATGCCGCGGCCGAGGCTCTGGACGGAGTGGACGTGGCCCCCGACGAGCCCGGGGATGAGGACGTCGTAGGAGTCCACCTCGTGCTCTGGATACTGCTCTCGGATGGTCGCCCGTTCCCCCACCGCCTCGATGCGCGACCCGTCGACGACGACGGCTCCGTCCTCGACGACCGTGGACGAATCCGCGACGACGCTTCCGGTGAGTAGCATACGCACGTAGTCACAGGCTACCCCACCAAAGGCCTTGCCCTCGGAGGAACTGCTGTGTGCCGTGGCGCAGGTCGGTCGGCTCTCACTCGGGCGGGAGACGGTCAGTCTCGGGCGTCCACGACCCGCGTTCCGGCATCGCCTTCGAGCGCGTCGACGGCGTGGTCCAGCGAGGTGACGACGGCGGAGCGCTCGCGGCGAGACTCCCCTTCAACGAACCGACAGATCGCCTCTACCTTCGGCTCCATGCTTCCCTCGGGGAACTGACCGTCGTCCACGTGAGCGCGAAGTTCCTCGGCCGTCACGTCTTCCAGCATGCGCTGGTCGTCCGTCCCGTAGTCCAGATAGATACCGTCGACGTCGGTGAGGACGACGAGGGTGTTCGCGTCCAGCCTATGGCCGAGGACCTGCGTCAGGAGGTCCTTGTCGACGACGGCCTCGTGGCCCCGGATCTCGCCGTGGGCACGGGAGACGGGGACGCCACCGCCGCCGCCGCAGATGACGAGGTCGCGCTGGTCGACGAGCCGCTTGATGGGGGCCTCCTCGACGACGCCTATCGGCTCCGGAGACGGGACGACTCGCCGGTAATCCTGGTCGCCCGTGTCCCGAACCTTCGTCACGGACTGGCCGTCCGCGAGCATCCGTTCGGCCCGGGACTCGTCGACGAACGGCCCGACGGGCTTCGTCGGATCGTCGAGGGCGGGGTCGTCCGGGTCGACGACGGTCTGGGTGAGGAGACAGGCGACGGGAACGTGTTTCCACTGCCGTTCCAGCGCGGCCGTCACCTGCTGGGCCAGCATGTACCCGATCTGGCCCTGCGACATCGCGCCACAGACGTCGAGCGGCTGGGATGGCGGCTCTCCCTGTGCCTGCTGGAGCAACAGTGCTCCGACCTGCGGGCCGTTGCCGTGGGTCAGGACGACCTTGTATCCGGCCTTCATCACCGCGACGATCTGCTCGGCGGTCTCAGCGACGGCGGCCATCTGTTCCTCGTACGTGCCGTCGGTTCCCGGCGGGACGATGGCGTTCCCGCCGAGGGCGACCATGCAGAGCGGCCGTTCCCGTGGCGTCCCCCAGAACTCCGGTGGCTGCACGTCGAGATCGAACTGCGGCTTCGCGTCGATGGACTCGTGGGCAGGGTCGTCCTCAGGCATCTGTCCCTACTCACGGCCGCCAATCGCAAAGATTCTGGGGGTGGTACGAGCGTCCTCCGGTCGTCTGGCCAGGCGGGATACGAACGGGCTTCGGGCCTGCATTCTCGTCGCATTCGTGGGCCGTGGTTGTCGAACGATTCCGCGTCGGCCTCGCTGCCGCGCTATCAGCCCCTGTTCGACTCTCGGGACCGGAAAACTGGGCCGAAGGGACAGCGGTGGACCATCATGCGGAACTCGTCGGGCCGACCACCCGTTGACCTAATGGTATGGATACTGAACCGTGTTCGAATATACCAGAATACAGATTAAAGACTTCGTGGCGGATATCCTGTGTGTACGCCGAGGAATGGAATCTGTGGTCCAATGTCGGAACCGTCGACGAGAAACCCGTCTCCACGGGTCGAAATGGCTCTCGACAATCGTTATCGGACGGCGATAATCGCCGGAAGGCATATGAACGTGACACCGAGTCTGTAGGAACGATGGAACAGCAGCCCATCCCCCGAATCGAGTTGTACGTGCGATCGCTCCTCCCGGACGGTGCGCACGAACGTCAGGAGACGGTCATCGAGCGACTGCAGGAGTTCTCGCAGACGGATCGAATCGAGGGCTTCAGTGTCATCGCCTGGGGAAAGCAGATCGCGCCCGAATCCGCCGCCGCAGCTACCGAAGAGGGGCGGTACATCCTCAACCGCATCGCCGAGTTCAAGCAGTGGGCCCTCTCGAACACCGTCTCTCTGGAGTCGTTCTATCAGCGCCGCACGGTCGCCTCGGAGGCCTCCGACGGTACCTATCGAGCCATTCGACTCCCGGTGATGGGGATGGCGGAGTACGTCGGCGACGAACTCCGTCACGTCGCTCCCTGCACGAGCGGCGACGTCGTCCACACAATCGTCAAGCGACTCGACCAGATCGAGAGCGGCGTCGCTATGGAACGCGGACCGGGCGTCGACAGCGTGCCATTCGCGTAAGCGACGCCTCGTCGGTAGTGACGGGCCAGAAAAACAGCAGTCGAGCCGCAATTTGGACCCGAACGGAAGACGTTTTCCACGATCCGTACGGCCATTTCGACTTCCGTCGAGTTCGCGACCGTCACGTACGTGACGCCCGGTACTTGGCCTTCACAATCCCCCTGTTACGGGCGATCTGTGGACCGTTTCGGTTCTTCGTCGAGGGGTGATCCTCGGGTGCGTGTTACCGCACAATCGGTTGTTCCCTCGATAGCCGGAACGACAGCGATTCTGTCGTCCTCGGTCGTTCGGTGTGTCCTCGCAGCTCGGGTCTACACTGTCCTGTATGGTGTGAGAACATATAACACAATCGCTGATTCCCACAGCGTGGGACGGACGGGTGACGAGGTGGCGGCTTTCGCAGGGTCGAAGATTATGGTGGTCGCCACCGAACCTTCGTAAGTGGACCTCGTGCAATGAAATTGAACAGACTCCAGCGGTACTTCGCGACGTTCAGATACCCGATCAGCCGCGCGGAAGTGGTCGACGAGACGGCGGGCGTCGAACTGATGCTCGCCGACGGGAGCGTCGACCTCGGTGAAGTCCTCGAACGCTCGAACGCGGACGTCTTCGACTCGGCCGACGAGCTCCTGAACGAGGTGCTTTCGCTGCTGCCGCGAGAGGCAGTGGGCGAACCGTACCAATCAGAGGGCGAAGGATAGGTAGCCAGAGTTAGCCACCCCACTCGCCACCGACGTCCTCCGCGACGTTCTCACGCCAGGACTCGAACCGTGTCCGGCAGGTCGGCGCGTCCTCGAGGTGATCGACGAATCCAGCGCCGAGATCGGTTAGTTCGGTGCCACAGAACGGACAGAAGTCCGGCGTGTCCCATTCGGGAGATGCCTCCGCCGGGTGGTCGTGCGAGGACATACGAACGGCAACGACAGCAGCAGACAAATAACCCGGGTTCGCCACTCCGTCGTCTCTCGGAGTGCATTTGCTCGTCGGTGAAGGGGTTGTGTCACGGAGGATAACTCTCCGCTAGGACGCGGTTACCGACTGCGAAGGAGGCGAGCAGGCGACGACGGACATCCTAGCCGTGACAGCGATAGCTGTGTAATACGAGCATCGGAGCAGAAGGCACAGCTTACTCGCCGTGAGAGAGGATACAGCAGGACAGTCATCCTCGAGTTCTCGCCGTCGGTGACTTCGCGTGCGAACATGCCCCGACCTCGTCCCGAACGTTGCTCGCAGTCAGCCTCCCTCGCCGACGGGCGGCACGCTGAACCGGCCTGCAATATTTACCCCCGCACGACGTACGGGTACTATGGCCGACATCGAACAGCTTCTGGTCCCCATGGACGGATCGCCGCTCTCGGAGCGAGCGCTACGCATCGCCCTGTCGGAGTACCAGCAGGCGACGGTTACGGTTCTTCACGTCATCGATCCGACGAAGCCCGGCTACAGCTATCCGGTGGAGACCGACCCGTACAACGAGCCGCTGCACGGCTCCGAAGAGTGGTACGAACGCTCCCGAGAACTCGCCGAACAGTTGTTCGAGGACGTTCACGACGTCGCGGCAGAGTACGAGGCCGACGTGACTACCGAGACGGCGGTCGGCGAACCGGGTCGCGCGATCGTCGACTACGTCGACCACCACGACGTCGATCAGATCGTCATCGGTAGCCACGGCCGGGACGAAGATACGTCATCCATGCTGGGTAGCGTTACCGAGACGGTCGTCTTCCGCTCACCCGTTCGTGTCCTCCTGGTCAGGTGAGCGGTCCCATCGTCGGTCCGCTCCGCCGGGCCGATCGGCGTCCACCGAGGCCGCTTTGGAAGGCACGGACGACCACATCTACCAATCCAGGATAATACCTACAATACTGATAATTTGGGCAGAACACTCGGACGATTCGTCCGGGTCGGATACTGTGGGACAGGGAGAACCGATACGTCGGACGCCCTCGCTCGTCGGCGTCCGGGGCGACGGATGCGACGATGACGTGTGGACGTCGCCCGAATCAGCAGGCAAAACTGCGGTCGACAGGCTTCGAGGGACGAACTCGCGGTCGACGTGGTCCGATAGGGATGAATAATATACTGTCCACGCGCGCGGCGACGACGGCGAGCGCAGTACTCGTCGTCGTTATCGGCGTCCTCGAGTGGGTCGTTCGGCCGCTCGTTTCAGGAGCGGCCGCGGTACTGCTCGACGCCATCGTCGTCGCAGCGGCCATCGGAATTCTCGTCATCGTCGGCGTCTCGTTCGGACAGGAACTCGCGAACTGGCTCAGCGGATGAGGTCCAACGGATGACGCACGTCAGACGTGCGGAGTACGCTACCAGCAACGTTTTTCGCCGTCGGCCGTGTGGGCCACCGCATGGACGATGGCCACGTCGCAATGGAGTCCGTCACCCTGGAACTGGACGTCGAGACGGTGGATGACCTGGACCAGGTCGCGCTCGAGCGCGACCACGCGACCAGAAGCGCGGCCGCACGAGAACTGCTCGACGAGTGGCTCGCCGGGCACCGTTGTGGAGACGATACGCCAGAGCTATCCAATCGCTCCGCAATCGACGACGGTTAACCACACCCGGACTGATACACAGGAAATGACGAACGACGACAGTGAACCCCGCGTCCCCGTGGTGTGTCCGGAGTGTGAGACGACGTCCCGCATCGAGCTCTCGGAACTGGCCGATTCGATAGCCCGACACAACGAACAGCTTCACGACGGCGAGCAGGTGGCCGAGGTCGATCCAGAAGTCGCCGACGAGCTAGCCAATCTCGTCGCCGACGAACTGGGTCTGCTCGACGACGCGTGACCGCCGGCCACGTCGAGGCGTCGGTCTCGCTCGACGAACCCCAACGAGGCGGACGCGATTCGTCTCGTCACACCTGCCAATATCGGACACGTTCGTCGTACCAAATCATGTTAAAATACGTACCAATTGACCGATATCCGATATTACTCGGGGGAGTTTCGCGTCAAATTACTGTTAAAAAACGGCCGAATTACCCCCCGTGGTAAATAGGCACCTTCAGTATTCAGGGCAAATATATTTCCACGTCCTCTCCTAAGGTCCGTTCGGTAGCATAATGTTCACGTTCGAAGAGGAACAAGAAGTCTACGACGTTAACGGTGTCAAGTTCGGTGGTCAACCTGGGGAGCATCCGACGGTCATGGTCGGGAGCCTTTTCTATAAGGGCGACTCAGTCCTTGAAGATCCGAAGACCGGGGAATTCGACGAGGACGCGGCCGAAGAAGCAATCCGGAAGGTAGAGGAGCTGTCCGACAAGACCGGCAACCCGGCAGCCATCGACTGTATCGGTGACAGCCCCGAAGCACTCATCAAACACGTCGACTTCTGTACGGAAGTCACGGACCTCCCGATCTTCATGGACGGTCCGACGCCGACCATCCGCTCCGAGGCGGCGAAGCACGTCGGCGACATCGGTGTTCAGGACCAGATCATCTACAACTCCATCGAGTCCAGCACCAAGGAAGTCGGCAAGGAGATCGAGGCCATCCGGAACAACGATATCGAGACGGCCGTCCTCCTGAGCATCGACACGAACAACCTCACTATCCAGGGCCGCTTCGACGCGCTCGAAGAGAACCTCGACGTCGCAGAGGAAGCGGAACTGGACCAGGTCATCGTCGACCCCGCCGTCATCGACATCCCGGACTCCGGGTACGCGGCGAAGGTCATCCACGAGATCAAGAAGAAGTACGGCATCCCGGCCGGCTGTTCGCCCCACAACGAGGTCATCCAGTGGGAGATGGACGAAGACACGATGCTGGCGGAGAACTCCAAGCAGATCCGCCAGGCCGTCGCTAACTCCGTCATCACCCACCTCGGTGCTGACTTCAACCTCTACGGTCCGGTCCACGGCGCACCCGAGATGTACGAGGTCGTCTCGACCGCCGACGCGTACGTCGCCTACGGTGCCCAGATGGGCGAAGGCCGCCGTCCCTCGAAGAACCACCCGATCTACAACATCTTCCGCAAGGGCGGCGAATAACTGACAGCCGGGATTGACTCCGCAATCGACGAGCACAACCACAACCTATTCGATATCATAGGGGATGGGGGAGTCGGGACCGCGTCTCCCTGCTCTGTCGACGGAAGACGGTTTGCAAGGCCCGTCGTACGCCCGGTCTTGAAGCGGAGTGACCCCAGAGTCAAAATATTATAATAGACGCATTCGAGACACACATAGAGAGACAACATATGGCAACCGAGCAAGAAAACGACCTGCTTACAGACCCGCGGTTCGAGGTGCTTCCGTTCTCGAGTTTCGACGACCAGCTGGAGGCGATTCCCGACGGTTCGAAGATCGCCATCACGTCGTCGCCCGAGAAGAGCATCATGAAGACCATCGAGCTGACAGAACAGGCCGCCAATGACGGCTACGAGGTCATCCCGCACCTCGCTGCCCGGAACGTCGAGGACGAGGCCCAGCTCGAAGAGATCGCACAACGCCTGGAGGACGTCGGCGTGGACGACATCTTCGTCCCCGGTGGCGACAACGACGAGGCCGGAGAGTTCGAGTCGTCCTACGAACTCCTCGTCGCGCTCGAGGAGCTCGGCTACGAGTTCCCGAAGGTCGGCATCACGGGCTACCCCGAAGGGCACGCCTTCATCGAAGACGACACGCTGTGGGAGCACCTGGAGAAGAAAGAGGAGTACGGCGACTACATCATCACGCAGATCTGCTTCAAGCCCGACACCGTCGTCGAGTGGATCGACGAGGTCCGCGCACACGACGTCGAGCTTCCCATCGAGGTCGGCGTCCCCGGTGCGATGGACGCAAAGCGCATGCTGAGCATCGCGCGCGAGGTCGGCGTCGGTGACTCCATCAAGTACCTCCAGAAGACGACCGGCATCGGCCAGTTCGCGAAGTCGCTGCTCGGCGGTGGCGGGAAGTACACCCCGGACGACTTTATCGAGGGAATCGCACCACACTACCAGGACGACCACTACAAGGTCTCGGGCGTCCACCTCTACACCATGAACCAGGCTGCCGACACCGAGGAGTGGCGCCAGGACTTCATGGACAACTAACGACGCGCGACCCATCTCTTTCGTCGCCGTTTCGTTGCCTGCGTCACCGCCGCGCAGTCAGTCCGCCATCCCGTCTCGCGCGCGTTCGAAGTGGTCGCGACCGATCCGAATCTCGTCGGCCTGCTCGGTCGCCGCCTCCGGACCGATGTCGTCGGTGAGGTCCGTGATGGCGAGCAGCGAGGCCTCGCGCACCAGCGACTCCAGTTCCGCGCCCGAGAAGCCCTCGGTATCGTCGGCGAGTTCGTCGAGGTCGACGTCCTCGTCGAGCGGCTTCTCACGTGTGTGGACGTCGAGGATGGCCCGTCGGGCCTCGTGGTCGGGAAGTGGAACCTCGACGTGCGCCTCGAACCGACCGGGGCGTAACAGCGCCGGATCGAGCGCCTCCATCCGGTTCGTCGCCGCGAGGACGACGAGGTTCGGATTGTCGGCCGCCGCGTCCAGTTCGGTTAGCAGTTGCGAGACGACTCGCTGGGTCACCTCGTGGCCCTCGCCGCGGACGCTCGCCACCGCGTCGAGTTCGTCGAGAAAGAGGACCGTCGGCGCGGTCTGGCGGGCACGCTCGAACAGTTCCCGCACCGCTTTCTCGGACTCGCCGACGTACCGGTCGAGCAGTTCGGCTCCGGCCGCGCTGATGAAGTTGACGCCGCTCTCGCCGGCGATGGCGCGGGCGAGCAGCGTCTTTCCCGTGCCCGGAGGGCCGTACAGCAAGACGCCGGTGGGAGGCTCGGTCTTCGTCGCTTCGAACAGCGCGCCGTAGGAGAGCGGCCACTGGACCGTCTGGGTCAGCGTTTGCTTCGCAGCGTCGAGCCCGCCGACGTCGTCGAACGTGACCGTCGGCGACTCGGAGACGTACTCCCGCATGGCAGAGGGTTCGACGCCCGCGAGTGCAGCCTCGAAGTCCGCTCTCGTGACCGTGGGAGAGTCCCGCGACCGTCGAAGCGCGGCCATCGCGGCCTCGGTGACGAGCGATCCGAGGTCCGCGCCGACGAAGCCGTGCGTGTGCGCGGCCAGCCAGTCGAGGTCGACGTCCGCGCCGAGCGGAACCCCGCGAGTGTGGACCTCCAGAATCTCCCGCCGGCCGCCCTCGTCGGGCACGCCGATCTCGATCTCGCGGTCGAAGCGTCCGCCGCGACGCAGTGCGGTATCCACGGCGTCGATGCGGTTGGTCGCACCGACGACGATGACCCGTCCACGGTCCTCCAGGCCGTCGAGGAGGGTGAGCAACTGCGCGACGACCCGGTTCTCCATGTCGGCGTCCTCGTCCCGCGTGCCGGCGATGGAGTCGAGTTCGTCGACGAAGACGATTGCCGGGGCGTTCGCGGCCGCTCGCTCGAACGCCTCCCGGAGTCGCTCCTCGCTCTCGCCCTTGTACTTCGAGACGATCTCGGGGCCGGAGATGACCTCGAAGTGGGCGTCGACCTCGTTGGCGACGGCGCGCGCGATGAGGGTCTTTCCGGTCCCGGGCGGCCCGTGGAGCAACACGCCCTTCGGCGGGTCGATACCCAGTTGCTGGAACAGTTCCGGCTCGGACAGCGGAAGCTCGATCATCTCGCGAATCTGATCCAGTTCGTCGTCGAGTCCGCCGATGTCCTCGTAGGTCGCCCCGGTACTCGGCCGCTGCGTTCCGTCGGTACCCGTCGCGGTGTCAGCGGAGGCTGGCGTCGACGGCTCGTCGTCGCCCGCCGGTGCCTCGACGGCGATGGTCGTGCGATCTGTGACCCTGATGACGCCCGTCGGGTCGGAGCCTGCGACGACGAACGACCCGACGCCGGGGACGTCGACGCGTTCGCCCCGAATCAGGAGCCGGTCCCGGAGCGCGCGTCGTATCGCGGCGGCTCGCCGATCCGTGTCCACGGCCTCGTCGACGTCTGCGAGACGCACGGTGAGGCTGTCCGCGGTGTCGACGGTCGTGGTCCGCAGCGTGACCTCGTCCCCGACGTTCACGCCGGCGTTCGCTCGAGTCTCCGCGTCGATCCTGACTGTACGGTCGTCGTCGCGAGCCAGTCGTAGCGTCGCGACTGCCGTCTCGGGGCCCTCGACGAGTACCGGATCGCCGCTCAGCGCACCAAGTTCGGAGCGGACGGACTCCGGAACTCGGGCCAGGCCCCGGCCGGCGTCCTGCTTTCGTGCTCCCCGTACCGTCAGCGAATCCACCGCCCGGCCGTTGCGCATACTCGTCCTTTTCTCCGGACCGTCTTGAGCCTTCGTCCGGGAGAAACGACTTTACTTTCGGCTGACGGATTGCCCCCATGGTCGCGAAAACCGAGCGCGAAGACGGGACCTGGTACGAGTGTGAAGGCTGCGGGATGCTCTTCGACGATCGGGAGGACGCACGGCAACACGAGGCCAACTGCGACGACGAGGACCCCTCCTACATCCAGTGAGCTACGCGACGATCTCGTAGGACTGCTCGCCGAGTTCGTCCTCGGCGAATACGAACACGCGGCCTCTGGCGGTTTCGGGATCCGCTTCCACCGTGACCCGATACTCCGTCGCGCGGACGACGACGCCGGGGAACAGCGTCTCCTCATCGCCGTTGTCGACGAGCACGCGACCGACGCCGGTCGTTTCCAGGATGTCGTCGTGGGTGTTCAGGTCGTTGACGTAGACCATGACGCCCTGGGTCTCCGTCGGGTCCGTCACCAGCACGTGGACGTCCTTGCCCGGTCCGGTGACGACGCGCTCCTCGACCGCTTTCGGCACGCCGCGGTAGAACGTGGTCCGACCGTCGAGATACTCGACGGCGACGCCGTCCTCGGTGAGTTCGATGCCGAGGGAATCGGGCGGAACGTCGTTCCGGTTGCTCATGGACCCGTCTACTGCGAGTGGGCGGAAAAGCGGCGCGCTTTGGAGTCAGGGCGGCGTCGTAGCGGGGAGCGTCACGACGACCGTCGCGTTGTCGTCCTCGAAGGAGAGCGTCCCACCGGATTTCTCGACGATCCAGTCGACGAGATAGAGGCCGATTCCGCTCCCGTGGTTCAGGTCGGATTCGTGACCGCGTTTCACGACCTCGACCTCGTTCGACGGGACCCCGGCCCCGTTGTCCGACACGGAGAGGCGGACGTGAGCGGCGTCGGATTGGACGCGAAGCGTCACTGCCGGCCTGTCGGCGTCGCAGTGTTCGGCCGCGTTCTCGACGACGTTCCGGATGGCCGTCGTCAGGAACGGGCTCGCACTCGCCCAGGCCACCTCGGGCATGTCCGTCTCGATGCGTACGTCCGGGAACGTCGAGCGAACGTCCCGGAGACACCCCGTGACGATGGTCGTCACTTCCACAGGTCGCCGCTGGTGGCCCTGGTCGATGACGCGTTCCACGACCTGCGTCTTCGTGCTCTTCTCGATGACGTCGTCGGCCGTGGCCGCGATGTCACGGGCGTACGTTTGGGTCTCGCCGTCCGTTCGTTCCGCGATGGTGTTCGCGTAGCCGCTCACGACGCTGAGGTCGTTGCGAAGGTTGTGCCGGAGAAACCGGCTCGTGACGTCCTGCAGGCGGGCGAGGTCTCGCTCTCTGCGTTTCAGATCGGTGACGTCACGGAGGACGATGAGTGACCCGGACGGGGTAGTGGCGGTCCCGAGCGGAGTTACCTCCGGGTCGACGTAGCGCTCGCCCTCGACGGTGTCGACGACGACGGCCTCGTCCCACCCGCCGTCGGTCTCTGTTCGATCGAGTATCGACATCCCGAGGACGTGCTCGACGTCGCCGCCGAGCGGGTCGTCGACGCCACGCAGCCTCGTCACGGCGGGGTTGTAGTCGACGACGTGGCCCACTTCGTCGACGACGAGGACCGGGTCGTCCATCTCCTCGATGAGCCGGTCCCGCGCGACCGGCCGTAGTTCGAGGAAGCCGTGGCGGAGCACCGCCCAGCCGAACGCGGCACCCGTGATGGAGAACGCGAGCGGGGCGAGGTCGAAGTTCGGCTCCGTCAGGTGAAAGGCCACGTTGGAGGCGAGTGGTGCCAGCGTTCCGACGACGATCGGAAGCACCTGATCCCGGTAGGACGACCGGGACCGATAGGTAGCGTACAGGAGCAACGACACGGACGCGAGGACGAGCAGATACGAGTAGACGACCACCCCCCAGAACGCAGGCCCGTAAACGAAGGTGCCGGGCGTTCCGGGCGTCGTCGCGGGGTCCCAGACGAGGCCGTGGCTCGTGTTCGTCCAGACGAGGACGTTGGTCACGGCCGGTTCGACCATGAGAAGTGCGACGACGGACCGCGTCACGTACCGCTCGTACCCCCCGTACTCCAGCGCGAACAGGAACAGGAACGCGACGTCCAGCGTGATACCCGCGTACGTGAGCCGACGCCAGAACATCGCAGTGGTCGGGTCGGTGCTCGCCCACGAGAGGAGCGTGGTCGTGAGCCAGAACGCGGCGGCGAGCATGCTCCCCGCGAGCGGGCGTGTCCCCGGTTTCGGTCGGTAGCGCCAGGCGACGTAACTCAGACTCAGACAGCCCGCCGCGCCGATAGAAAGACCGAGCAGATAGACCTGGAGGAGCGAGCCCATCGGGTGTGGCGTTTGTTTTCATCCCCCAAAAGCGTTGAGTCGAGTCGCACCGTCGAATCATATATCTCGCCGCGTTGGATGAGGAATGCATATATACGGCCGTGCGGGATGAGGACACGATGAAAGGGACGGCCGACGCACCCGCCGCGGGGACGGTACTGAACGCACTGGCGACCGGTCGTGGATCGGCGTTCGCCATCGACGAGTACGTCGCTGCGACGGTGACTCTCGAGGCGGAGTCCGCTGTCTCGGGGACGGTCGCTGGCGCACCCAACGCGGACACTCGGCTCGTCGAACGCTGCGTGGAGTTGGTGACCGAGGCGTACGGCGACGGCGAGGGCGGCCACGTCGAGACGGAGAGCGAGATTCCGATGGCGTCGGGGCTGAAGAGCTCCAGTGCCGCCGCCAACGCGACCGTCCTCGCGACGCTGGACGCACTGGGCGCAGCCGACGACGTGGCTCGCGAAGACGCTGCCCGAATCGGCGTGCAAGCGGCGCGCGACGTCGGCGTCACCATCACCGGGGCGTTCGACGACGCCAGCGCAAGCATGCTCGGCGGCGTCACCGTCACGAACAACGACGAGGACGCGTTGCTCTCCCGTGAGGAAGTCGACTGGGACGTCCTCGTCTGGACGCCGCCGGAACAGGCGTTCAGTGCCGACGCCGACGTCGAGCGGTGCCGACAGATCGCTCCGATGGCGGACCTCGTCGAGGAACTCGCCCTCGACGGCGAGTACCGCCGCGCCATGAGCGTCAACGGGCTCGCGTTCTGCGCCGCGCTGGAGTTCACCAGCGAACCGCTCGTCGAAGCGTTCGCACACGTCGACGGCGTCTCCCTCTCCGGAACGGGACCGAGCTTCACGGCCGTCGGCGACCGGGAAGCCTTACAAGCAGTCGCGGATATCTGGAACCAACGAGACGGCCAAACATGGTTGACGACAACGCAAAACGACGGCGCACGGACGAGATGAGCCTCGACGAACTCCGGGAAGAGATCGAGACCATCGACCAGGAGATCGTCGAGAAGATTGCACAGCGGACCTACGTCGCGGACACCATCGCAGAGGTCAAACGCGAGCAGAACCTGCCGACGACCGACGAGGAGCAGGAACAGGCCGTGATGGACCGCGCGGGCCACAACGCCGAGCAGTTCGACGTCGACGCCAACCTCGTGAAGGCCATTTTCCGACTACTCATCGAACTGAACAAGGTCGAACAGCGCGAGAGCAGGTAGCCGAATTCGGGCGCTTCAGGGATTCTACTGCTGCTCGGATTGCAAAATCTTCTTCCGGTAGTTGCTCTTCCGGTTCACGGTCGATGAATGATGTTTCAGTTCGTCGTCGAGGCCGTGGGCCGTCACGTTCAATGGGCGAAGCGGCGACGAATCGGACGAATTGAACCAGCCGCTCATCTCTACACCCTCCGACTCGAACCTCTCATCACGTCGCATGCCCATCGGAAGAAAACGTGTTACTCGAGGACTCGGTTATTTCGACGGTTCGACGTTGTGGTTGAGCCGGAACAGATTCCCCGGATCCCACTCGTTTTTAACCTCGACCAACCGGTCGTAGTTCTCGCGGTAGGCGGCTTGTTGGTCACCGACCTGCTCCGGGACGAAGTTGGCATAGACGCCGCCGGTCGCGTGGGGAGCCATCGCCTCGTGCATGTCGCGTGCCCACGCGATACACTCCTCGTCCTGGTCGGAATCTGTCCACTGCGTGTGCAGATTCATGATGAATTCGGCGTTACGGTGGGGGTAGGCCGTCTCGCCAACCGGTTTCTCGTTGATCGCTCCGCCGAGATGGGGAATGGCAATCTCCGTCTCTTCGGTAGGGATAGTCTCTCCGTACTCCACGAAGGTCTCGATCATCTCGTCGGTCAACTCGACGAAATTGTGAGACTTCCAGTAGTGCCGGTTTCCGGCCGGAGCCAGCCCGTCGAACGCCTGCTGCCAGCCGGCGTATGGGTGCGGGCCGACCGCGTCAGCGATAGGCTCGCCGATGTCACGCACTGACTGGAGCACTTTCTCGCCTTCCTCCATGTCGCCGGCGTAGAACGTCGCCAGGATGACGACCTTCCGGCCATGCCACTCCTCGGGGATGAACGGAAGCGGTGGCGCGTGTCGGATCACACACCAGACTGTCGCATCGTTGGGCGCGTCTGCGGCGAAGTCACGAAATCCCGAAAGAACCGCTTCGGCGTCGTCGAACGGATGGACGATCGGCCCGGACAGCACCGTCGGGCCGACCTCGTGCAGTTGGAACTCGAAGGATGTGACAATGCCGAAGTTGCCACCGCCGCCTCTGAGGCCCCAGAAGAGATCCTCGTTTTCGTCCTCGCTCGCATGGACGAGTTCGCCTTGAGCGGTGACGACGTCAGCCGACAGAAGGTTATCGACCGTCAATCCGTGCTTCCGGGAAAGCCACCCCCATCCACCGCCAAGTGTGAGTCCGGCGACACCGGTCGTCGAATTGTAGCCGGCAGGCGTGGCAAGGCCGAACGCCTGAGTCTCGTGGTCAAGTTCGTTGAGTACAACGCCAGGTTCGACGCGGGCAGTTTTCGCGTTCGGATCAACGCGAACTGACTTCATTGGCGACAAGTCGATCATCAGGGCATCGTCTTCGACGGCCCTCCCAGCGATGTTGTGGCCGCCACCTTTTACCGAGATGGGGATATCGTGCTCTTTCGCGAACCTCACTGCGCTGATGACGTCCGCGGTGCCAGCGCACTGGGCGATGAGCACGGGGTGTTTGTCAATCATCCCGTTCCAGACTGCCCGTGCCTCATCATATCCCTCGTCATCCGGCCCAATGAGGGTACCACGGAGTGTTGCCGAAAATTCGGAGACTGCTTCTTCAGTAGTTTCGGGTATTTCTAGTGACATTCGTATGAGTGTTTATCAGATTAGCGAACAAGCGTTGCCTTCAGTGATGCAGCAGTACTTCCGACTAAATCGGTGCATATACGAATATCTCTCACTCACTTAACAATACTCGGCCTTCGATCTCGAACCACGCTAACTGACACCACAGGGTTTTCCTCTTCGACCTCGAAGTTGAGTAACACGAGTCAACGATCAATCCCGGTGCGATATCTACCGAAACCAACTCTATGAGCGTCATCGCAGATGTCACTGTCCCCGCAAACTCGTTCCCGTTAGGCCGCGTCCTGATGGAGATGTCGGACATCGAAATTGAACTAGAACGTATCGTCCCGCTCCAAGAAGCCATCATTCCACTGTTCTGGATCTCTGGCGGTGACCCGGAGACGATCGAAGCTAGACTCCACGAGCATCCACAGACCGAAACCGTCACAGAACTCACGACCGCCGACGACGCGACGCTCTACGAAGTTCACTGGAGTCCCGACATCAATGGCCTCATCCAAGCGCTCATCGATACCCGCGCGAAAATCCTCGAAGCGACCGGAACTGCCGACACCTGGGACTTCCGATTACGCTTTACCGCACATGAAGATCTGTCTGCCTTCAATATGGCCCTCACCGAGGACGACATCCCAGTCACGCTACGCCATATCTACAACCCAACATTGCCCGAAGAGCAGTCCGCACTCTCGTCCGACCAGCGGGAGACGCTGCTGACAGCGTATCGTCATGGCTATTTTAAAGTGCCCCGAGGAACGACCCTCCGAGATCTCGCGGAGACTGAAGAGATCAGTGACAGCGCGCTCTCCCAGCGTATCCGACGCGGGGTGGATGCGCTCGTCGAGCAAGCGTTGCTGGCAGATGACCAGCCCGATCGGTAGTAGCCCGAGGTGGGCAGGATTGCCAGGCCAATCCGACTCAATTTAAATCACGATCGACGAACTCCGCTCGTGAGATTACGCGGCGACGATGGGATGTCCGACGCTCGATGTTGAGGAGGTCGGGAACGATGTGGATGTACTCGACTGGGCACTCGAAGATCCTGACGGACAGGTGATGGAGCGAGTTCGTGAAACCAGTGATGAGATCGAACGACGAGTTGCCACGTTGTTCGACGAACTCAGTGCCGACAGCAGTAGCTGACAACGAGATACGGTTCGAAGCGGATTCGACTCGTTGAAGTCCAGGGTATTTTACGTCTTTTTTCAGCACGCCTACTCCTATTCTGGAAGAAGAATTTTCCGATAGTTGATCCATCATATCTCGTCGGTCACCGAGACTATAGCCGCCACGGGTACTGAACCGAAGAGAGGGGCCTTGCGACGATGGATGACACAGCACGGGACAGCGACGGGACCGCGGTCCACGGAGGCTCCGGGTCAGATCCCGAATATCGGGACGAACCGGAACGTGAGATAGGCACCGAGCGTCGCGATGGCCGGCACGACGTTCTGCATCAGGACGACTCGGGCGGTCATCACGGGGTTGAATAACGCCCCCGGATCGGGGAGGTCTTCGGCCTCCTCCGCGCCGATTGGAGGGAGCGTTTCACCTTCCGTTTCGGCCGCCAACGCGTCGACTGTGACTGGAGCCCCTCCGTCGCCAGAGACTATGTCGGGGGCGGTCATCGGACGGGTCGCTCGACCCCAACCGAGCCCGACGATGGACATGGTCGCGATGATGACGAAGCTCGCGGGAATACCGAGCGCCGAGAGGAAGACGACCAGCGTCGAGGAAACCGTCGCGACGACGATGGCCGCGGTGAGGGGGAGTTCCGTAAGGTCACTGCCCATCGTTTCCAGAGTTCGTCGAGCGATGGTGAACGAGCCGATGGCGACGGCAATACCACCGAAGACGATTGCCGGGTTCATGGCCAGTTCGCCGCTGCCGACCAGCGGTGCGACGGCGTTGGCAATGTTCGAGGTGCCCGAGGAAAAGGCCATGAGACAGCCGATCGCGACGACGGTCACCGTCCCGACCAGCTCCCGACGGTTGGTCGTTCGGTGAACGCGTGGCAGAGGGACGACACCGGACCGGTCGAGGTCGAATAGCGGCCCCGTACTGCGCTCAATCGCGATCAGTCCGTTCAGCCGCGCGTAAAAGTAACGGCCGATGATCAGAGAGACCCAGAAGCCGATGATGGGCGAGACGACCCACCACACGACGATCTGTCCCATCACGGCGAAATCCAGCACGCCACCTGCCAGCGCGAGGCCGGCGATTGCCCCCACAGCGGTCATCGAGGTCGAGGCCGGCACGCCGAAGAGGTTCCCGACCAGCAGTGCAATCCCGATAAAGAACAGGACCGCGATGGAGGATTCGAGCGTGAAGACACCGGGGTTGACGACCAGTTCGGTGCCGAGTTTCGTCACGACGTTCCGACCCAGCGTCCAGGCACCGATGAAAAAGAACACGCCCATGAGCGCCGCGGCGACGGGTTTGGAGATGGCGCCCGCACCGACGGCCGGCCCGAACGCTGGCCCCGTGGTCGACCCCCCGATGTTGTAGGCGACGAACATCGCGACGACGACGCCAGCGACGAGCAGAAGGCTGCTCATCGATCCTCCGTCTCGTCGTCCTCTGCGTCCTCGTTTTCCTCTTCGTCCGCGCTCGCCGCGGCACGCTGTTCTTCGAGGGTCTTCTCCACCGTCTCGCCGACCTTCTCCTCGACCGTCTCACCCACCTTCTCTTCGACTGTCTCTTCGACAGTTTCTCCGACCGTCTCTTCGACAGTTTCTCCGACTGTCTCTTTGACCGTCTCTTCGACCGTCTCACCCACTTTCTCCTCGACCGTCTCTTCGACAGTTTCACCGACAGTCTCTTTGACCGTCTCTTCGACCGTCTCACCCACTTTCTCCTCGACCGTTTCGCCAACCGTCTCTTCGACCGTTTCGCCAACCGTCTCTTCGACCGTCTCACCCACTTTCTCTTCGACCGTCTCACCCACTTTCTCTTCGACCGTCTCTCCAACCTTCTCCTCGACCGTCTCACCCACTTTCTCCTCGACCGTCTCTCCAACCTTCTCCTCGACCGTCTCTCCAACCTTCTCCTCGACCGTCTCTCCAACCTTCTCCTCGACCGTCTCTCCCACCGTCTCTTTGACCGTCTCGTCGACAGTTTCACCGACAGTCTCTTTGACCGTCTCTTCGACCGTCTCGTCGACGGTTTCACCGACAGTCTCCTCGACGGTCTCTTTGACCGCCGTACTCATCCAATTCGGATCGAACCGCGCCATCTTCCAAACGACGTGGAGGACGTAGGAGACCAGGACCCCAAATCCGAACGCCAACCCGATAGCGTTCCCAGCGACGACGATCAATCCGACCGAGACTGCGATCAACAGGCCGTAAGTCAGGTCCGTGAGAGAGTCGACGCGGTTGGGGTTCACGACCCACCCAGTCCAAAGGCTATCTCTCTGGGAATAAGCAACCTCGAATCAATAGATAACGAATACATATGTTGTCTAGACGCCCCTCGCTCAAGTAATTTGGGCAATCGCATTCGAACCGGACACCAGTGTTCGATCACGTCGGTTGTCACTCTGACCAGTGGAGAATTACGTCGGCTGTCGTGGAATTGCTGGGAACGTCGGCATCTCCGCACGCATCGCAGACTCGAAATCTAGCAAGTTCATCGGTACACTCGAGCCCGATCTCTTGACGCCCGAATTCGTTCACGACGAAATCGAGAACTACGAGGAGCGGTTCGTCGAGCAGTCGGGTATGACTCCGGATCGAGTCGCACAGTTCATCCACCTCCATTTCGAATACGTCGAAGTCGTTCCTGCCAGCGAGTGCTTTCCGTATATCGGGCCGGCTGAGGCGGTGCTCTGCGACACGGACCGGACGACGTGTTGTACGTCGCGTGTGCTCTCGGCAGCGACGCCGATATTTGGAGCGACGACTCCGATTCCGAACAACTGGATATCGTCGGTGCCGACACGGCGAGCGACGTGATCGACTCGTTCGACACGCTCTAGCCGATTCCAACAGGTGTCTGTAGAACGAGGAACCTGTATAGTAATAATTGGCGGCGATGGATCGTCTCTCACGTCAGGATTCGAAGTCTTGAGACGGGACTGAGGGCCAGTTTCCGCGAGAGTCCACCATGGATTGCAGCTAGCTGAACAAGGTCGAACAGTGAGAGAATCCGAAGACGGGCCCAATCGCGGTAAAGAGACGGAGTGAGCCAAAGTCCTACAAGTTGAATCGCTTACAAATGGCCATGCAAGCTATTACGGGCGAAGGAAAATAGGGGGACAATGGAGACTCCAACTGACAGCGGTCGTTGTCAATCTGGTGAGAGCTCGGAGAGTACTGGCGATTCGAACGGGCGGTCTCGGCGTCAGATTCTCAAGCGGTCTGCGCTGACGGTCAGCGCCGTCGGCATCGGTGTCGGTGCGATGGGGACGGCGTCGGCCAACGGAAAGGGCGGCCAGTCGGCGGTTCCGGAGGCCGACTACATCCCCGAGAACGGGGCCTTCTATTTCGACGAATTCACCGGCAAGCGCGTCAAGAAGACGTGCTCGACGGGCGGGAACGGAATCATCCTTGCGGAGTGGACGTTCCACTACGAGGGTGAAGACGAGAGCGCGGGCCGGACGATATACACCAGAGACAACGCCATCGACACGACGCAGCGATACGCCTTCTCGGGCAAGGGGACCGTCGATTGCGACGGATTCTACCTGACGCCGTTCTCCCCGGCGAAAGACCAGTAGCCCGATCGTCAGATAGCTACCGTGACCAGATCAGCGTTTTCAGAACTGCGGGACCTCGCCGGTCTCTTCTTCCAGTTGAACGTGTGGCTGTCGCTGGTCACGATTGTGATGGTGTCGATTACGGCGATGGCCCTGCACGTGCCACCGCGCGAGGTGGGCGTCGGACTGGTGGCCCCGTCGCTGCTCGTCTACTTCGTGTACGTCACGGAGCGCCGCAGCGTCCCGGACGAAGACGTCATCAATCACCCGTACCGTACCTGGCTGGTGCGGAAGTACCGGTTTCCCCTCCACGTCACGGAGATCCTTGCGCTGGTCGCATACGAACTGCTGCTCGTCGTCACCCTACCGATTCGGACGGCGGGTGGCGTCGGGTTGATGGTGCTGGCGCACCTCCCACTGGTCGTGCTATACTTCTATGCGAATCTGAAGGGCAACCCCGGCCTCGACTCGCTGGCCGTGGCCGTCGCCTGGGCGTATCTCGTCGTCTTTTTCGTTGTAGTACCTACCGGGATACCGATCTCTATCGAGGTCGTGACGGTCTTTCTGGCCTGGCTGCTCATCGTCTTCGCCGGCGTCGAAGCCCGTAACGTGGAGGACGTTCAGGGCGATGGACGGATGGGCAATGAGACGCTCGCCGGGTGGCTTGGACCCACGGGGACGCTCGCTCTCGAATTAGCGCTGAAGCTCGCTGGCGTCGCCATATTCTGGGGACTCGGTGGAAGCCGAGTAGCGCTGCTCGCCGTGTTCTATATGCTGCTGGTCCGTGGATCACGGTCGCTGACGGAGCGCAAACGATACACACAGCGAAACCAGAAGATATGATAGGTGAGTGGCTGACGCCGACGGTCGCGTCCGCCCTCATGCTCACGGGAGTCGTTCCGACGGTCCTCAACGTCTACCTGCTCTACGACCACCGACGAAAGCCCGGAGTACTCTGGTTCCTCGTCTCCATGATACTGGGCGGCGTCTGGGCGCTGCTCTTCGCGACGTTCACCTTCGTCAGCGATCCCGGATTGACGATGGCCATCGCGAACTTCTTCTGGATCGTCCCGCCTGCAGCCTCGGTGTCCATGTTCCTCCTTGCGTACGAATACGTATCGAGCAAATCCCCGCCAACGGTGCTCGTCGGACTGTTGACGCTGCCGATTCTGGTGCTGTTCGGTCTCTCCTGGAGCAATCCACACGGGCTGGTCTTCACGCCAGCCTACCACGTGGATTCGGCGGGTATCTTGCAGTTCCCGTCATTCGGCGGGCCCGTGAAGGTTCTCGTCGTCAAGGTGTACGGATACCTGCTCTTCACGCTCTCCGCGGGAATCCTGCTCGGCGAGGTCGTTCGAACGACGGGAAAGCGACGCATCGAAACGGCGTACATCCTCCTCGTGTTCTCGACGCTGGCGCTCTCGACGCTGGTGAAGGTGGCGAACCTCGTCCCCATCTACTTCGACCCAACGACAGTGGTGTTCTCGCTCTCGGGGCTCGCCTTCGCCGTGTCGACGAAACGAAGAGGGTTCCTGAAGATCGTGACTATCGCACGGGAACAGGCGTTCGAACAGGTCGAGGACGCCATCATAATCACCGATTCGGACGGTGTCGTCGTTGACGCGAACAACAGAGCGAAGGAACTGTTCGGGAACAGCCTCGTGAACGAGCGGTTCGAATCGGTGCTCGGTGAGGAGCTGTCGTCTTCGATAGACTCTCGTGAAACTGTGTCCATCTCCGACGAGGGCGAACGCAACTACTATTCCATCAGGCGGTCCCCCGTGACGCCCGTTCGTGGGACCGACGGTCAAGTCGTGGTGCTGTCCGATATCACCGCGGTCAAGAACAGAGAACAGGATCTGGACCTGTTCAAGCAGGTACTTACGAGAATATTCCGCCACAACATCCGGAACGACCTGAACGTGATCAGTGCGTACGCGGATCTCATAGCATCGAACACCAACGGAACGCCCCACGACCACGCGACGCGAATCCAGTCCGCGATACGCGGGTTACTCGAGAAGACGACGAAAGCGAAGGAGATAGAGGCGATATTCACTCACGAGACGACCCAGGAACTCTCGCTCCGGGACCTGGTCGAGAACGTGGTCGACGACTTCGATTCCAGCCAGTCCGCTGCGACGATTCGAACGACGATTCCCGATTACCACATCTCGGCCCACCCGAAACTCGAACTGGCGGTCCGTGAGCTCGTGGAGAACGCGATCGTTCACGCCGAAGACGGGGCTGACCCTACCGTCGAGATATATACGGAAGACGACGGGGAGATGGTGACGCTCTTCGTCGAAGACGGGGGGCCGGGAATACCCCAGTCCGAACTGCAGGTGCTGGACGCAGAGCAAGAGACCAATCTCCAACACGGGTCAGGAATCGGACTGTGGATGGTCCACTGGATCGTGAAGCGGTCCGACGGAGAGATCGTGTCCCAATCGATGGAAGGTGGGTCGCGGGTCGGCATCCGGCTGCACGTCGTCTCCGACCACGACTGACGTGTTCAGTGCTTCGCGGGCCGGTCTCCGTCCACCGTCCAACAAGCGATGCCGAGGTCGAGTCGAGGGGACGTCACCACGGAGCAGTGCTCGAACGGGCAGGAGGTCCGACTCGAACCGCTCGCCGCGCGTCTCCGAGCGAACCCAGAGCATACACGCTTGTGACACACAGCGGCACGAAATACGTACGGTTCGCTGGACCGGAGAGGTCAGTACTCCCAGAGTCGGTCGATACGGTCCGCGACGTCGGGATGGTCCTGCCGGAGGGCGTCGACGCTCGTCTCGCCGTCGACGTTCACGACGTGAACTTCGCCGCGACGGTCGCTATAGACGTCCTGAAAGTCGTAGACGACGCCGACGACGTCGACGCTCGACGGGACGTCGTCGCTCTGCAGCAGATGCTCGACCTGTCTGTCGACGTTGTACTCGACGAGGCGGTTGATGGCTCCCTCCCGGTCGACGTCGCCGGGGAGCGCGTCGACGCCGGGTTCGAGGTGGGATTTCAGCAGTCCGATGCAGTGTTCGATTCCGGGTGCGTCGGAGAGGCCGTCGATCAGGTCGTCGTAGGTCGCCGTCACGGCGCCACAGCCGGTGTGGCCCATCACGATCGCGGTGTCCGTGCCTGTATGCAAGAGCGGATAGAGGACGTCACCGGAGACGACCTCCCCTGCCCGGGTCTGCTGGACGACGCGGTTGCCGATGTTGCCACAAGTGAAGAGTCGTCCCGGCCCCTCGTTCCCGAAGGCGTTATCCTGCAAGACGCGCGAATCAGAGCAGCAGACAGTGACCGCGGCGGGATACTGCGCGTCCTGCACGTCGTCGAAGCGGCCAGCCATCCGCTCGGCGTGCCGGAGGTTGCCCGCCAGCAACTCGTGCACCGTGGCGTTCATGTGGGAACGTCGTCAGCGGTGCCGAATAAATCCCGCTGCTCGCGACGACGCCGTCACCGACTATCCACTCGCTTTCCCCGCCCGAGGGCGTTCCTGATCGCCGGTCACTGGACCGGCCGACCGTTCAATCGTCGGCAGCGGGCATCTCGACCGCCGCGGGGGTCGACTCGGGACGCTCGGCCGCGTGCGGGTCCCACTCCAGGTCGCCGTCGTAGTGGAACGCCCGGTTGTCTTGCTCGGGGTCGACGACGGTCACCGACAGCCAGCCGTTGTCGAGCAGTTCCCGTATCTCGTCGTTGCTGGCCAGTATCTCGGTGACGGTATCGACCGGTGCGTGGACGACCGTCGACAGGCGAATCGGCTGGTGGTAGGGAACGTCGTCCGCGGCGTACAGCGATTGCAGCGGCAGGCCGGTCATCAGGTCGCCGCCGTTGCCCTGGTAGACCCCGACGTTTCCGACCGGATTCTGCGTGATCTTCGACCCGCTTCCGAACGCCGCGGTGTCGACGGTCGCGAAGTAATACTGAGCGTTGATCCACTGGGTCACGACCATCGGCCCGGTCAGGATGTCCTCCAACGCCTCGCCGTCGGCGTCGGTCGACCAGTCGTAGGAGTGGAGGAAGGCGCGGCCGTCGAGGTCCAGGTCGGCGGTCAGGTCTCGCGGGCCGACGACGAAGCTCGCGTTTCCGGCCAGCCCCCACTCCGGACGCGTCTCGGCCCAGTCGGCGGCACGCCGCTCGACGGCGTCGACGGGGTCGTCTGCCTCGTCGGCCATCGCGTCGGTGCGCTCGGCCGCCGCGCCGGCCCGAGCGACGGCCAGGTCCTCGCGGAGCTGCGACACGTCTTCCTCGTGGCTCGCCGGAACGTCGGAATCGAACAGCGTGACCTCGTCCGTGGTCGTGTTGTGTTCGGCCGCGAGGAACACGGTGTCGTCGGGAATCTCGTGGCCCCGGTCCGCGAGTGCGTCCCTGACCGCGTCGTCGTTGCAGATGCTCGCGAGGACGCGCGCGTTCGGGCCGCCGGGGTTGCCGGCACAGGCCCCGCAGTCCAGACTGGAGTCGAACGGATTGTTCGCGGTCTCGCTGGCGTGGCCGGTGAACACGACCAGCCGGCCGAACTGCTCCCAGCCCATCAGCGAGAAGGCGGTCTCGGCGTACGCCACCTTCTCCTCCAGCGTGAGTCCCTCGCGGAGCGGCGTGACGGCGTCGGGGTTGTAGTCGACCGTCGGCTCGCAGAACTCGTGGTGGTCCGGGACGCTCTCGTCGGCGGTATCGCGGACTCGGGAGACGCGACCGGGCAAGAGCGTCCGCGCCGTGAGTCCGAGTCCGTAGGCGACGCCGGTACTCTCGACGAAGCTGAACACGGTCGCCGCGTTGGACCGGAGCGACTTCAGCAGCGACGCGCTCGCGTCGCGGAGTCCTGACCGGCGGTCGTAGGTCGCTTGCTCGCCGTCCGCGGCCCCCTCGGGACGGTCCGTGATCCGGTGTTCCGGTTCGACTATCGGCGGGCACGCGTCGACGGCCACGTCGTCGTCGTATCCCTCGTAGCGCATCGGGACGCCGAAGAAGCCGGCGTAGCCGTGGGTCTCGTACGGACCCGCGGCTTCGAGGTGGCGGCGGAAGACTTCCGAGCGAGTGTCGATGCAGAAGACCAGCTGTGCTGCCGGCCGGGAGTCGTCGCCCGAGAGCGTCTCGGCTTCGGCGGTGACGGCGTCGACCAGTTCCTCGCGGTAGCTGGCCTCCCACGCTTCGAGGACGACTGCTGCCGGTGGCGTCTCCGACTGTTCGGCCGTCGACTGCTCCCGGTAGATCGGTTCGTCCATCGTATCGACGAGCGTCAGGCGGACCGCGAGGTACTCGACCAGCGTGATCGGATGGGCGTCCTGCCAGTCGTTCTCCTCGTCGGACCGCCGCTTGATGAAGCCGGTCCAGCCCGGAAGCGCGGCCAGGTGCTGCTCGAAGACGTCCTCCCAGCGGCCCTCGGGTTGCCCGGAGAGTGCCGCCTCGATCGCCTCGATGGGGTCCGACGGGAGATCGTCCGCCGACCCGATAGCCGGAATCTCGTCGTCGTGCGGTGCGACCGCGCGCCAGGCGGCCCAGAAGCCGTCGTCACGGTCCGGCATCGACCAGGTCGCCACGCCCTGGTCGAGGAACGTCGACAACCACTTCGTCAGTACGTCGTCGACGGGGCTGGCCGAGTCGGCCTCGCTCGGGTCGTCGCCGTCGTTCAGCCGCTCCAGAAGCGTTTCGGGGTCCGCCTCGACGCCGTGCGATGTGGCGGTCTCTGCGAGGACGTCGGGGTCGATGCGACCGGACTCCCACGCGCGGCGGATCGTGTCCGCGTCGGGATAGCCCTGCCCGGCGAATCGGTCGGCTCCGTCACGAACCGCCTCGTGGAACGGGCGATCCTCGAAGCCGGAGAGGGGGTTGGCGGTCACGAACGAGTGCACGGGCCAGACCGCTCCGACCACGTCGGCTGCGCGTTCGATGCTGTCACGAATTGCGTGTTCAATACTCATAGTAGTCCTCCGTGTTCGTGAGAACGGTGTCCGGCGTCGGCTGCGAATGGTTCAGTAGCATGACGTAGAGGCGCTTGCTGGAGCGGTGCCAGCCCCGGTCGACCGCGACGTAGGCCGCGACGAACGCCACGGCGATCAGTCCGTGAACGGCCGTCAGCTCCGCGGGGGCAGCGGTGGGGACGCCGACGAGCGCCGCCGAGACGGCCGAGTACACGCCGGCGTACAGGCCGATGGCCGCGAGGAAGACGGCGGGGAAGCCCACGTAGCGGAGCGTGGCCGGAAGCGACTCGCTCGTGAGGACCGTCCGGGTCGCGTGCAACGTGGTCAACACCACGAACAGCGGCAACAGCAGGCCGCTTCCGAGGTGGGTACCCTCTCCGGTGAGGACGCCGAAGAGTGCGCCACCAGCGATGCCGACCACCGCGGTGACTGCTCCACCGCGCAGACCGACGCCCGTCGTCGGCTTCTCCTCGGGACTGCGGTGCTCCACGGCCTCGCCCGACGAGAGGAACAGGTACGCCTTGTAGAATCCGTGGAGTATCAGGTGCGTGAGGGCGGCCCCGAAGAAGCCCAGGCCCGCCTGCATGATCATGAAGCCCATCTGTCCGGTGGTCGAACAGCCGAGCTTGTTCTTCACGGCCGGCTGGACCGACTTCATGAGCTTCCCGACGAGCGCGCTCAGGCCGCCGACGACCGTCACGACGAGCATGAGTTCCAGTTCGGCCGTCATCACCGGTGCGAACCGCGTCAGGAGGACCCCGCCGGCGTTGACGAAGCCCGCGTGCATCAGCGCCGAGGCCGGCGTCGGCGCGGTCATCGACGACATGAGCCAGCCGTGGAAGGGGACCAGCGCCGACTGTATCGCCGCCGCCAGGAGGAGCGCACCGCCGGCGACCAGTGCGGTCACCGTCGAGAGCTGGTCGACCTGTGGTAGGATTCCCGAGACGGTCGCCGCGCCGGTCGCGTTCCAGAGGACGCCCACGCCGACGGCCAGCGAAAGCGTGCTGGCGACGAAGTACTTTCGGGCGTGGGAAGCCGCCGACCGAGCCTGTGGCCACCCGCGGACGTGCCCGACGAGATCGGCCATCACGAGTCCCATCGACAGCCACGCCAGCACGAACAGCGCGAGGTGGTCGGCGGCTGCCAGGACGGCCACGAACAGCGTGAACGCGAATATCCGGGTGTAGAACCGGGTCATCCCCTTCGTTCCCGCCATGTACCGGCGTCCGTAGCTGTGAACGACGCCGCTGAAGAACGTCACGACGGTCCACAGCAGGACCGTCAGGCCATCGATGGCGAACGGCCCGACGACGACGCCCGTCCAGTCGCTTCGAACGGTCCAGACGAGCACTGCGACACTCACGAGCCACGCAGCCCAGACGACCCGCGTCGACAGCGCGGCGACGAGCGGCGTCGACTCGGTCGATACATCCGGAATCCGTCCGATAGTCTTCGGTTCGTGTTCGTTGGCCATCGTTTGCGTTCGGACCGGGAGCCCGGCGCGAGCGTTCGGTCGCTCGTACCGGAATCCGGTCGTCCTTACCAACTAATCGAACAGAATGTGTGTTAAATCCTTCTATGCTCACGATTCGTTCTGATAAACCATTATAGATGACCATATCGTTGTTGGATGTCAACGAAGGCCATACGGATGCGGGTCGGAAGGAATCGGATTCTCGCAACTCAGAATCGGTCAGAACTGGATGGTCGAAATCCTGAGACTGCGCTTCGGAAACCGCGGACCTGGTGCTCGCAGGTAGCGAACAGTCGAGAACAAACAGTCGGGGAATCGACGGCGAGACGCGACGGACGACGGCTCTCAGCCCGTCGGGCTACTCCGGCGAGAACTTCCCGAACGGCGTCGTCTCGTGGCTCCTGACCAGCACCTCGTCGGCGACGGTCAGCCCCATGTCCAGTAGCTCCTGTGCGACCGGCGTGATGTCGTCGTCGTTCTCGCCGACGACGGTCACGAGGAGGTTCTGCTCGCCGGTGACCAGCTCCTGCACGGAGACGACGCCGGGGACGTCGAGGACGTCCGCGATGAGTTCACCCCGCTCCGGGATCGAGGCCGTACAGAACAACAACATCCGGAGGGGATACCCCGACTTCTGGTAGTCGACCTCGGCAGAGTATCCCTTGATGACGTCCTCGGATTCGAGTCGTTGAATCCGCTTGCGGACCGTACTCCCGGACGTGCCGGTCCGGTCCGCGATGTCTCCCGACGACGTGTTCCGAGCGTCGGCTTGCAACGAGTGAAGAATCGCCTCGTCGACGTCGTCGATGTCGTCGCTTCCCATGGCACGCTATTGGACGGTCCGGGGCAAAGGAGCTTCGACTGTCGGGGTCCGTACGGCTCCGCGAGACCGTCCAGCGCCAATGTGGCCGACAGCGTCGACGCGCTACGGATTCGGAACCGTGTACACGGGGACCGAACTGTGCCGGACCACGTAGTCCGTAACGCTTCCGAGGAACCGGTGCTCGAGGTCGCCGTGACCGCGGGCACCCATGACGACGACGTCGATGTCGTGGTCCTCGACGTACCCGAGAATCCGTCTCGCTGGTCGCCCGTCCTCTATCGCCGTGACGACGTCGACGCCGGCTTCGCGGGCCGTTTCGGCGTGTGACTCCAGGTACTCGTTGCCCTCGCGTTCGAGTGGGTCGCGCGCGCTCTGGATCGAAACGTCGAACGACACGGTGTCGATGACGTGCAAGACGTGGATTCGCGCGTCGTCTCGGGCCGCGATTTCGACCGCGTGGGCCATGGCTGCGTCTGCGCTGGGACTACCGTCGGTCGGAACGAGGATTTCGTCGTGCATCACGTACCGTGACGAGTGGAAAACACGTCAATGCTTGGCACGCTCGACCGTCGAGACGACGCGCTCAGCGGTACGTCTCCGCGAGGGCGTCGAGCGCTTCGTGGTGTTCCGTGGTGTGTGGTGCGGTCAGCGGCGAGACGCTGACGCGGCCCTCGACGACGGCGCGACGGTCGGTCCCCTCGGGGTCCGGGACGTCACCCTCGGCCATCAGCTCCCAGATGCGGTCGTGGAGGACCACGGTCTCGCCGTCACGCTCCGCGTCCATCATGTAGGCGTGAGAGGGGCGCGTGATCTCCATCGGTGCGGGGTCGTCGCCCGGCATCGGCGCGTTGACGTTGAGGTAGTCGGCGTGGTCGAACACGCCGGCATCCACGGCGTGTTCGGTGAGGTAGGTCGCCGCGTTCGCGGCCTCCCTGTAATCGCCGTTCGTCACGTCGAGATCGCGCCACGTGGTGTCCTCGGGGACCGGGACGTACAGCGAGACCGCGATCGCGGGCACGTCGAAGAAGGCCGCTTCGACGGCCGCGCTGATCGTTCCGGAGCGACCGAGGACGTACTCGCCGAGGTTCGCGCCCCGGTTGATGCCCGACACGACGAGATCCGCGTCGGGGACCAGCGCCTCCAGCCCGGCGACCACGCAGTCCGAGGGCGTGCCTTCGATGGAGTACCCGAGTTCGTGATCGGTCACGTCGACGTCGTGGCTCATCGCCCGACCGACCGCGCTCTGGTCGTCGGCGGGGGCGACGGCCGTTACGTTCCCGACCGACGAGAGCGCGTCGTAGAGCGCGCGAAAGCCGGTGCTCTCGATGCCGTCGTCGTTCGTCAGGAGGATGTCCGGCGACTCGTCCATATCGCCTCTGTGAGTGACACTCCCAAAAGCCCACCGCTCGGGCCTGCCCTACACGGCCGCGTCGACGACGACCTCGCCGTCGACGACGAGATTGTACGCCTCCTCGTCGTCGTTCCAGAGAACGAGGACGTTCTCGAAGAACAGGAGATCGCCGTAGTCGGCGTCCCCGAGATCGGCGTTCAGGACGGACGGCTCGGTGAGGACCGCGTAGTGGTCGATGCGCTCGCTGCCGTCGCCGAGGAGGTAGAGCGGGTTCCCGCCTTCCTCGTCGGGGTCGCGTCGCGCGTCGTCGCGACCGCGAGAGAGGTCGTGGCTCAGCTTGATGGCCGCGAGGTCGATGCGATTGGTGACGTGCTTCTCCATGGCGTCCATCCGCGCGACGTGGCTGACGTCGAGGTCGACGTCGTACTTCTTGCGACCGTCCTTCCTGAGGACGGAATACGCGTACTGCACGTCGACGTTGACGAACTCGCCCTTCCCGGCACCGGCCTCGTCGAGGCGCATCTGGAACCCCGGGACGTCGAGGTCGGGTTTCACGTCGAACGACCAGCACTCGCTCTCGGGGGTCGCCCCCTCCCAGAGCCGCACCGTCGGGCCGTAGACGTTCAGCGGCCCCGCGTCAGCGACAGCCCGCTCGATCCGCCGAAGGCCGATGGCCGTGTTCTTGTCGGCGGGGGCGAGCGCCACGATCGTGCCGTCGTCGTCGAGCGCGTCGGCGTACGTCTCGACGACGCTGACCGGGTCGTCGAGTTCGCTCAGGACGTTGCCGAACAGGATCAGGTCGTAGGGTCCCTCCGGCTCGAACGCCTCCGCAGTCTCCCGGTGGACTGTGGTATCGACGTGGCCCTCGACGGTATCGAGCATCGGTTCGAGGACGTCAGCAGCGGCGCTGGGCTCGACGGCGTGGTAGTCCACGAGCGCGTCGTCCGGGGCGAGGTCGAGCAGGCCGAGGGCCGGCCCGCCGACGCCCGCCCCCACGTCGAGGACGCGAAGTCCCTTCGGCAGGAGGCCGTCGCGAGCGAGGTCCGCGAAGACGTACTGGCTGGCGGCGTAGTAGTCGGGGAGGTGGTAGATGGCGTACGCCAGCGCGGTCAGCCGGTCGTACTCGACGGAGTCGCCCTGGAGGTAGTCCTCCTTGACCTGTCGGAGTCGCGCCCGGAGACGGTCGCCGCCGGTGTCGTCCGGCCAGCCAGCCCCGAACTCCTCGACCAGCACGTCCTCCAGAGCCATCGAAAGGTCCTGCGGGACGCGCTCGACGCCGTGGAAGGTGACGGATAGCGGTTCGTCGGCGACCGGGACGAACGAACCGTCGTCCCGCTCGACGAGTCCGAGCGAGACGGCCTCCTCACGGAGGACCTGCCTGACAGCGGCGGGATGGGGCGCTCCCTCGACGTATTCGAAAATCTCCTCGGGGTCGATGGGGCGGACCGACTGGAGGTACTTCGCGTTCGAGACGACTTGCTCTCGTTGTTCTTGGTTCATCTGGCGTCTTCGTAGAGTCGCTGGAACGTTTCGCGGTCGGCGTCCGCGAGCTGTGCGGCGGCGGCGGCCACGTCGTCGGCACCGTCGAAGGCGTCCTGGATGTCGGCGTAGACGCGAGGGTCGCCGTCGGTGACCTGCTCGAGCAGGTCGAACAGGCCCTCGGAGATGGGGGTCGCGAACGCGTCGTCGACGTCGTCCGCGGCGAGACCGAACGCGAGAACCGCAGCGTGGGCGCGCGCTTGCACCGTCTCCATGGCCTCGTCGTGCTCGTCGGCCGTGGTCTCGAAGACGTCGTTGCCAGCCGCTTCGAGCGCGTCTCGAAGCCGGTCGGTGACGGGGCCGACGTGGTCCGCGACGACGGCGACGTTCCCCGGCGCGTTGGTCGCCGAGAACAGCGGGTGGAAGCTCACGCGCTCGACTTCGGGGGCATGTTCGGCCATCGCCGAAATCGGGTCGGCCATCGCGCCGGAGACGTCGACGACCGCCTCCGTCGCCCGGGCTGCGTACTCTGCGATGGCGTCGGCAGCGGCGGGGAGCGGCACCGCGATGCAGATCACGTCGAAGGACTCACCGGTCTCGCTCTCGACCGTGCGCCCGTCGACGCCCTCGGCAGCGGCGCGGGCTGCCTCCTCGTCGAGGTCCGTGAACGCCACGTCGAGGTCGGACACCGACGAGTCGACGCTCCGGGCGAACCAGCGCCCCATCTCGCCCGCGCCGACGACGAGCAGTTTCATTGCACCCAGTTATCCCGCCGCGTTTCAAAAGGCGTTCGGTCGGCCCACCGACGCGGTTGCGGCGAACCTCCCGTGCTCCGGTGCTTATATCACACACGGGGGCGATTGCCACGGCATGAAGCGCGTCCGTTTCCGCGATTCTGCTGGCAACGTCCGCGGGGGACGCTGGACCACCGTCGACGGTGAAGACGTGGTCACTGCCGCCGCCGGTCCCTACGGTCGCATCGCGTTCGGCGACGAGACGTACTCCCCCGACGAGGTGGACATCCTCGCCCCCTGTGAGCCGACGAAGATCGTCTGTATCGGCCTGAACTACGAGGACCACGCAGCCGAGACGGGGAAGGACGTTCCCGACCGGCCGATGCTGTTCCTCAAGCCTCCCAACACGGTCGCGACGCACGGCCAGCGTGTCACGGTCCCCGCCGACAAGGAGCGAATCGACTTCGAGGCCGAACTCGCCGTCGTCATCGGCGAGCAGTGCCGAAACGTGTCCGCCAGCGGTGCCGAGGACGTCATCGCCGGGTACACTTGCATGAACGACCTCTCCAATCGCGACGACCAGCGCGTCGAGCAGAACTGGGTCCGTGGGAAGGCCTTCGACGACGCCGCCCCCATCGGCCCGCTACTCGCGACGCCGGAACACCTCAAAGACGACGCGACGATCGAGTCGCGCGTCAACGGCGACACGCGACAGTCCTCCTCTATCGACAACCTCATCTTCTCGATTCCGGAACTCATCGAGGAGATCACGGCGTACATGACCCTCGAACCCGGTGACGTCATCTCGACGGGGACGCCCGCCGGCGTCGGCCCGCTCGAAGACGGCGACGAGGTGGAGATCGAGATCGAAGGAATCGGCACGCTGCGACACACCGTCCACGTTCCCTGAGCCCCCCGATTCAACTCGTTTTGCTGGCCACTCGTCCTCCGCAGCGTCGGCTCACGGCAGCGAAGGACAACGCATAAGATTAGGCTGCCCTAAAATGCGACAAGATGGAACTGAGTCGGCGGGACGCACTCGCCGTCCTCGCTGGAGGGGGCATCCTCGGGGCCGCCGGGGCGACGGCGCTCTCGCGTGAATCACTCCCCGATGGGACAGACGGGGGCCACGACGACGAGGCCCGAGCTGCGTCACCGGCGGAACTCGTCGACGCGCTCGTCGCGACCGCCCACGTCGTCTACCCCAGCGAAGTTTCCAACGTCGACGAGTTCGTCGAGACGTACGCCACCGGTCGCATCGAGAACCGGCCTGAATACCGCGAGGGGGCGCTGGCGGCGCTGACAGACCTGAACGCCCACGCCACGCTCTCCTACGACGGCCGATACGTCGACCTCGACCGCGACCTTCGAGCGACGCTGCTGGACGAGGTGGGCGTGAAGACCGCCGAACCCAACCCCGACGGGACCACGGCCGAGCGGGTCAGGTACTACCTCGTGAACGAACCGCTCTACGCGCTGTACGCGTCGCCGACCGGTGGGACGCTCGTCGGGATCGAGAACCCGCAGGGCCACCCCGGCGGCACAGAGAGCTACCAGCGGGGGCCGCAATCGTGACGGCCGATTCGTCCGCCCCCGTCGGGGACGTGGACAGACGACCCTCCGAGCGCGTGGACGTCTGTATCGTCGGTGCCGGTCCCGCGGGGGCGCTCGTCGCTCACCGACTCGCCGCTGACGGCTACGACGTCGTCGTGCTCGAAGCCGGACCGCGGTTCGAGTTCGAGAGCCGCCAACGACGGATGGAGCGCGCCATCCGCCCCGCTCACGACGACCGCTCCGTCTGGGAGATGGGCGGCGACCGCGACGCCTACAGCGCCAGCGGCGAGCGGTTCTACCCGCTGAATCGCGCTCGCGTCAAGGGAGTCGGCGGGACCACGCTGCACTGGCAGGGCATGGTCATGCGCCTGCACGAATCGGACTTCGAGCGCCGGACGCGCGACGGCGTCGGTGCCGACTGGCCCATCGACTACGCCGACCTGCGACCGTTCTACGCCGACGCCGAGGCTGAACTCGGCGTCGCGGGCGCGTCGGACAATCCCTTCGGCCCGCCGCGCGAACAGCCCCATCCGCTCCCCGCGTTCGAACCGTCCTACAGCGATTCGCTGTTCGCCGAGGCCTGCGAGGAGGTCGGCGTCGCGATGCACTCGGTGCCGAACGCGCGGAACTCGGAGGCCTACGACGGCCGAAGCGCCTGCGTCGGGTACGGCACCTGCAAGCCAGTCTGTGCCTCCGGCGCGAAGTACAGCGCCGACCACCACGTCCGGAAGGCCGAGGAACAGGGCGCTCGCGTCGTCGACCGCGTTCCCGTCCAGCGACTCGAAACGGACGACTCCGGTGACCGCGTCACGGCCGCCGTGTACGCGACGCCCGACGGTACCGAACACCGACAGGCGGCGCGGCAGTTCGTCCTCGCCGCGGGCGGCGTCGAGATCCCGCGCCTCCTGCTCCTCTCGCGCTCCCCGGACCATCCCGACGGACTCGCCAACTCGAGCGGCCTCGTCGGCCGGTACTTCATGGACCACTGCTTCGCCGGGATGGGCGGGACGCTGGACCGGGAGACGCGTCAGAACCACGTCGGATTCCTGACCAGCGAGTCCCACCAGTTCTACGACAACGACTTCGAAGACGTCGGCCCCATCAAGCTGGAGTTCCTGAACTACGCCGGTCCGTCGCCCGTCGAGATGGCGCTCGGCGGCGACGCCTGGGGCGACGAGATGCTGGCGACGCTCCGGGGCGCGTACGGCAACAACATTGCCATGGGGGGACTCGTCGGCCAGTTGCCAAGGAAGGAGAACCGCGTCACGCTGGACACCGAGCGGACCGACGACCACGGGAATCCGGTGCCCGACGTGCAGTGGTCGCTCGACGCGCGGACGAAGCGAACCCTGCGGACGGCGAACGATATCCAGCGGTCGATACTCGACGAACTCGGCGTCGATATCGGCTGGAGCGTCGGACCAGAGAACACGGGGCCGGCGTTCCACCACATGGGCACGACGCGCATGGGGACCGACCCCGGGACGAGCGTCGTGAATCCGCGGCTCCGAACCCACGACGTCGCCAACCTCTCCGTCGCGTCGAGCAGCGTCTTCGTGACCAGCGGCGCGATGAATCCGACGCTCACCATCGCAGCGTTGGCGCTGAAAGCCGCCGACCACGTCGCCGACGACCTGTGAGACGCTGCGACTCAGATGCCGCCGCCAGCGAGCAGGCCGGCGTCGATCAGGAGCAAGATCGCCACGACCGCTGCGCCCTTGAAGAACGGCGCGGCCTCGGTCGCGGGCGAGCGGACCTTCTTCTGGCCCGCACCGGACGTGAGTTTGGCTGCTCCGACCTCGACGAGGCCCATCAGGACGGCCCACAGCGCGAGCATGGTCAGGACGAGGTGGCCAGGCGACGTTCCGGTCAGCGTCTCGACGGTGTAGGCCGTCCCCGCCATGTGGCCGCCGGTGAGGAACAGGAGGACGGCGCTCGTCCGGGAGACGGTCTTCAGTTTGCCGGTGATGGCTTCCAGCGGCGCGGCGTTCAGGTCCCCCGCCCGCGCGCTCGGGAGGATTCCGTAGGTGACGAACAGAACGCTCCCAGTCCAGAGGCCGGCGAACAGGAGGTGCAGTGTGTAGGACGCACTCGTTGCCAGTGACATACCGGAGAGGAGGAGCGTCCCCCCTTGAATATTGGTGGTCTCGTCCTACGAGGAGTCCGCGAACTTGTCGGCCGTCGAACGGTCGTCTCCCTGCTGCGCTTCGACGGCGGAGAGGTCGATCTTGTCGACGAGGTTGACGAACGAGCCGGGGTCGGGCACGAGGAAGATGCGGATCTGGAACTCCGAGTCGGAGTCCTTGATGTCGACGACGGAGTCGAGGACGATGGAGAGCGCGTCCATCCGGATGTGGGTCAGCGTCTCCTCGGAGATCTCCTCGCCCGTCGCGAGTTCGAGCTTCGGCGTCCGCATCTCGATGGTCGTCTTCAGCGTGTTCGCGATGCCGTCGATGAACCCCGAGGTCGTGATGTTGCAGATCTCCTGGAGCGCGCTCTCGTGCATCTGATTGAACTCGGTCTCGACCGGCTGGCCGGTCATCAGTTCGGCTATCTCCGCGCCCGTCGACTGCGAGAACGTCATCAGGAAGACGCCGTACGGCGGTTCGGTCAGCTTGATGCTCGCCGCGAACAGGTCGCCGGTCCCCATCTCCGAGGGAATGTCCTGCGGGTCGACGAACGAGATGCTCTTGATCTCGACGTTCGCGTCGACGCCCGCCATGGTGCTCAACGCTTCAGCCACGTTCCCCGCACCGTCGTGGATCAGGCGATTGATGAGGGTGAGCTTCCGGATGTCGATGAGGATCGGCATTCTTCCATGAACCACTCGCCTGTGTCCGGTTATCGTTTTCGCCTCCCGCGGTCACGGGTCGACGAGTCCGCGGCCGGTCGCGCCGTGTAAGCACGCTTAAGAGGCGGCAGTCGTTTCCTTCCCGCATGGTAACACCACGGGACCTCTCTTCGCACACCGTCTATCGCGCAGGCCGTGGCATCGAGGAGGTCGCCCGGGAACTCGATATGGACCCCGACGACCTCATCAAACTCGCCTCCAACGAGAACCCCTTCGGCCCGAGTCCGAAGGCGGTCGAAGCCGTCCAGGCAGCCGCCGAGTGGATGCACTCGTATCCGAAGGCCTCCCACACCGACCTCGTCGCCAAACTGGCCGCCCGCTGGAACGTCGCCGACGAGCAGGTCTGGCTGGCCCCGAGCGGCGACGTCGCGCTCGACTACCTCGCGCGGGCGTTCATCGAACCCGGCGACCGAGTGTTGGTGCCGACGCCGGGGTTCGCCTACTACCCGATGAGCGCGCGGTACCACCACGGCGAGGTCGCCGAGTACCGCATCGAGAAGGACGGCGGCTTCGCCCAGACGCCCGAGACAGTTCTCGATTCCTACGACGGCGAGCGCATCGTCTACCTGACGACGCCGCACAACCCCACCGGGTCCGAGATGGCACTCGAGGACATCGAGACCGTCGCCGAGGAGACTGGCGAGGACACGCTCGTCGTCGTCGACGAGGCCTACGGGGAGTTCACCGACGCGCCGAGCGCCGTCGAACTGGTCGAATCCCGCGACGACGTGGCCGTCCTGCGGACGTTCTCGAAAGCCTACGGACTGGCCGGCGTGCGACTCGGGTACGCGCTCGTCCCCGAGGAGTGGGGCGACGCCTACGCGCGCATCAACACGCCGTTCAGCGTGAGCGAACTCGCCTGCCGCGCCGGCATCGCCGCGCTGGACGACGACGACCACGTCGAGCAGACCGTCGAGACCGCGCGCTGGGCTCGCGAGTACGTCGCCGAGCACGCGAACGCCCCCGTCTGGGACAGCGGCGGGAACTTCGTCCTCGTGGAGGTCGGCGACGGTGAAGGGGTATTCGAGGCGATGAAGAACGAGGGCGTCATCGTCCGCGACTGCAGCAGCTTCGGGCTCTCCGAGTGCATCCGCATCACCTGCGGGACGCGCGAGCAGACGAAGACCGCCGTCGCGACGCTCAACGAGGTGCTGGAGTCGTGAGAGTCTCCGTCACCGGTACGCCCGGGACCGGCAAGACCACTGCGACGGACCTGGCCGACATCGACCTCGACGTTCTCCACCTCAACGACGTCATCAAAGCGGAAGGGCTGCACACCGGGACCGACGAGGACCGCGACAGCCTCATCACCGACGTTGCCGCGGTGAAAGAATGGCTCGACGGCCGCGAGGACGTGCTGTTCGAGTCCCACCTCGCGCATCGGTTCGACGCCGACCGCGCGATAGTGTTGCGATGTCATCCGGAGACGGTCGAGCAGCGGCTCCGTGACAGGGGCGAATCCCCCGATTCGGCCAGAGAGAACGCCGAGAGCGAGGCTCTCGACCTCATCCTCTCCGAAACCGTCTCCCAGTACGGCATCGAGAACGTCTACGAGATAGACACGACCGACCTGTCGCCCGAGCAGGTCGCCACGGAGATCGAAGCCATCGTCGCCGGCGAGCGCGACCCGAGCGCCGGCACCGTCGAGTTCACCGACTATCTATGACTCTCGACCGGCTCCGACCGCTCGCCGACCGGGCGCTCGTCCCCTTCGTCGCCGCCGCCGAACGGCTGGGGCTGACGCCGAACAGCGTGAGCGTCGTCTCCCTGCTCCTCGCGGGTGGAGCCAGCGGCGCGTTCTACGTCGCCGGTCGCGACCCGATGTGGTACCTCGCCGGTGCACTCCTCGTCTTCCTGAACGGCTGGCTCGACCTCATCGACGGCGCGCTCGCTCGCGAACTATCCCTCGCCTCCGAGGCGGGCGACCTGCTGGACCACGTCATCGACCGCTACGCTGACCTCGTCATGATCGCCGGCCTCGCCGCCGGCGTCGGCCGCTACGCGCTGGGACTCGCCGCAGTCACCGGCGTCCTGATGACCTCCTACCTCGGCACGCAAGCCCAGGCCGTCGGACTCGACCGCGTGTACGGCGGACTCCTCGGTCGCGCCGACAGACTCGCGCTGATGGGCGTCACGACCGCCGTCGCTGCGTTCGTCACAGCCTCTGTGGCCACCCTCTCGCTCGTCGGCTGGCTGCTCGTCGTCTTCGCGCTCGTGGGCCACCTCACCGCACTCCAGCGGTTCTACTACGCCTATCGCGACCTGACCTGAAGAGAGGGGGCGGTGGGGCGCGTTTTCGCTGGTTGTGGCGGGAGCTGTAGCTGTGTGGTAGCTGAGGCGGTGCGGTAGCTGTGCGGTGGCGGCGTCCCGCGTAGCACCCGCGAGTGAACGCAGTGAACGAGCGGCTCTTTTGGTCCGCCGGAAGACGCGTCGCGACTTCCGGGCCCTGCTTCACTCCGTTCAGCAGGACAGCTTTTTTTCGCCGAGCGGTTCGCCGGAGGCGAACCCGAGGCGAAAAAAGGTGGTGGCGCACGATTTATCACCCGTGATGGCCAACGGGGAGGTATGGTTCAGTGTGAGATGTGCGGGAAAGAGACGGGCTCCCCGAACCGCGTGAAGATCGAGGGGGCAGAGTTGGACGTCTGCGACGACTGCACCGAGTTCGGCACTGAAGTTCGGACCCAGGAATCGTCGAGTTCGACCTCGACGAAGTACTCGACGAGTTCGTCGTCGTCGAGTTCGAGCACGTCGAGCAGTTCGAGTGGGTCCACCGGGGGGTCGACCGGCGGCTCCAGTCGACGTCGCGACATGTTCGACGAGATGGACGAACTCGTCCAGGACTACGACGACCGCATCCGGTCGGCGCGCGAATCCGCGGGGCTCAGTCAGGAGGATCTCGCCCGCCAGCTCAACGAGAAGGCGAGCCTCATCCGGAAGATCGAACACGGCGACGTGCTGCCCTCCGACGACGTCCAGCGGAAGCTGGAGAGCGAACTCGGGGTCGACCTGACCGCGGGTTCGGGCGACGAGGACACCGAGTGGGAGGGTGGCTCCTCCAGCGGAGAGTACACGCTGGGCGACGTCGTCGAGCGAAAAGACTCCTGAACGGGCGGAGAACCGTTCGATTTCTGGCTCCGACTAGAGGTTCCGTTTTATCGTCTCACTGCCGAGGTCGTCGGCGATATCCTCGATGTCCGCCTTCAGGCGCTCGATGTCCGACCGCAGGGTCTGGAACTGCTCGTTCTCGCGCAGTTCGACGCGGGATTTCTCGACCTCGAGGATGTTGCGTTTCAGCTTCTTCGCCGTGAGTTCTCGATACCGGTCGGTGTACGTCGAGATCTTCAACAGTCGGTCGATGGTTCGGAGGAGGTCGTCGCGTTCGACCGGTTTCACGAGGTAATCGTCACAGCCCATGTCGAGGACGTCGAAGTCGGGGTCGACCGCGGTGACCATGGCCACCTGACATTCGAGGCCGCGCTCTTCGATGGCCGCCAGGACCTCGTTCCCCGACGTCACTGGCATCCGGCGGTCGAGGAGCACGACGTCGACGTCCTCGTCGAGCGCGTCGAGCGCCTCGTCGCCGCCGTAGGCAGTCCGAACCTCGTGTTCGCCGTCGAGATAGTCGGCATAGAGGTCGGCCAAATGGACCTCGTCGTCGACGACGAGCACTGTCGCGTTTCCTGTCACGTCCACACTTGTCTCGTAGGTACTGAGTAGTCCCTCTTAACCTCTCTCCCACGGCTTCGTCTCGCAACCTATTTTTCGCCGGGGACCGCCGAATCGGGTATGTTCGTTCTGGTCAACCTCAAAGCCTACCCATGCGACCCAGTCGAAATCGCGACGGCCGCCCGCGACGTGAGCGAGTCGTCGGGCGTCCGAATCGCCGTCGCACCGCAGGCCGCACACCTCGAACGGGTCGCCGACACCGGCGTCGAGACGTGGGCCCAGCACGTCAGCCCCGTCGGTCACGGCAGCCACACCGGCAGCACGCTCGCCGAGGCCGCCGCAGAAGCGGGCGCGACGGGCACGCTGCTGAACCACTCGGAGAACCGCCTGAAGCTGGCGACCATCGACGCCAGCCTCGACGCCGCGGAGCGAACGGACCTGGAGACGGTGGTCTGCGCGAACAACCCCGAGCAGATCGCCGCCGTGGCGGCGCTGGGTCCCGACGCAGTCGCCGTCGAGCCACCGGAACTCATCGGCACGGGCACGCCGGTCAGCAAGGCGGACCCGGACGTCGTTCGCGACGCCGTGGACGCCGCCGCGGCGGTCGACGACAGCGTCGACGTGTTCTGCGGGGCGGGCATCTCGACCGGCGACGATCTCGTCGCTGCCGAAGACCTCGGCTCGACGGGCGTGTTGCTCGCGAGCGGCGTCGCAAAGGCCGACGACCCGAAGGCCGCGCTCGAAGACCTCGTCGAGCCGCTCGCCTGAGTCGGCAGAGAAAATCCCGCGACGACTTTCTTCAGGCGTCGTCCGTCGAGAGAACCGTCCGTTCGAGCCTGTCGAGTGCGTTCGTCGCGTCGTCGTCCGCGACCGAGCCGACGAGGTCGGGGAGCGTGTACTCGTATCGGCCCCGACCGACGTGTTCGACGAAGCCGCGGATACGGAGCTGTCGATTCCTCGCGTACGCGTCGGTGCGGTCGTTCGACCCACCGGAGGAGAAGTGGGCCTCCATCGGGGTTCCCGGTCCCTGGTCGCGGTAGAACCGGAGCATCTGCCTGGTCTTGCCGTCGAGCGAAGTGATCTCGGCACGGACGTCACGGACGGTGTCGTACTCGGGTGAGTCCCGCTCGCCAGCGAGGCCGCGAGAGATGTCGCCAAAGGAGACCTCTTCGATGGGCTTCGGGTCCGGCTTCGGTTCGGGAGACTCCTCGTCGAGGTCCTCCTCGAACGGGATGTCGTCGAAGCCCGACCCCGACGTCCCGGGAGCGTCACCGGACGAGAACCCGAACTCGTCGTAGTCGGTGCTGGCCGTCTCCGAAGCGTCGTCCGCGGCGGCCTCCGCGTCGATGATCTCGGCGTCGCCCTCGGCGAAGGGGGCCAGCGTCTCGTCGTCGGCCTCCGGGTCGGTCGCGGAGTCGTCAAGAATCGTCGCGTCGTCCTCGGCAGTGTCAGAATCGGATCCACCGTGGTCCGGTTCCGTCGACTGCTCGCCGTCGAACTCGGCTGCATCTTCCACGGCGAAGTCTACAGCATCGTCGTCCGCAGACTCGGCTTCGTCGTCGGCCCCGGATTCGGATGCGTCGTCGCCCGCCGACTCGGCTGCGCCCTCCTCGTCGGTGTCTGCGGCGTCGTCGGTCTCGGTGACGTCTCCATCTTCGGACTCGGATTCGGCCGCATCGGCCACTGCGGTCGCCATCTCCATCGCGCCGTCGTCGTTCCTGATGGTCGCCTCGGCCGTCTCTGTCTCCTCTGACGGCGAGGCCGCGTCCTCAGTGCCGGAGTCGGCTGGCTGCGGACCGGCCGCGACGCCCGCACCGTCTGTCGTCATCTCGGGCGCGTCGAGTCGACGCTGGACGTGGCCGTTGCGCATCCGCTCTTGCTCGGTCCAGCCGGGGTTGTTGCCCTCGACGTGACTCAGGAGCGCCTGCGTGAACTGCTCGGCCATGCGCTGGAGGTCCCGCGCGTCCTGCAGTTCCGTCTCCAGTTCGGCGATGCGGGAGTTCTTCTTGTCCAGCTCCTCCCGGAGTTCCTTGATGCGATCCTCGTGGGCCTGCTCCTCTTCGGAGATCGTCTGGAGTTCGGAGACGAGGTCCTCGCTGACGGACTTCAGTTCCGGCCGTTCGAAGTCGTCGAGGCCGGGCGTCGCGCCGGCGTCGAAGGTCTGCTTGCGGTGGAACTGCACCCGGCGGACCGTCTCGGACCAGTCGGTCATCATGAACCCCTCGCCGTCGTCGAGGTCCTCGACGGCGGAGGCGTACTCGCCGTCGAGCACCCGGCGGACGACCTTCGTGTCGTTGTTCCAGGTGAGTCGGTGCCAGACGAGCCAGTCACACTGGGTGATGAAGTCCTTCTTCACGTCGGCGGGGCGCTGGCTGATGCCCGCGATGCCGAGGCCGTGTTTGCGGCCGCGCTTGCCGATCTTGATGAGCATCTTGCCGCACTCGTCCAGTCCGGCCCCTTCGGGGAGGTATTCGTGGATCTCCTCGACGATCATCAGGAACGGCTTCTTGAGCTTCTTCTCCTTCGCGAATAGCTGGCGGGCGACGGCCGTGAGCAGTTCCTTCGATTCGTCTTCGTCGAGGAACGACGAGACGTCGAGGATGATGGGGACGTTCTCCTCCAGTGCGAGCGACGCGATCTTCTCGGCGTGTTCGGGATTGACCTGGATGTCGCACTCCTCGTCGTCGCCGACGTGGAGGATCTCGTATTTCTCCTTCAGTCCGTAGTACTCGCCGTCGATGTCGACGATGAGGACGGGAAAGCTCGCGTCGAGCAGTTTCTCGATGACGACGCTGGCGGTGTTCGACTTCCCGGACCCGCTCTTGCCGGTGATGAACGCTCGACCCGTCAACACTTCCACGACGGGCAGATCGACAGGGTCGCCCGGCGTTCCGGTACCACCCTTGCCTTCGCTGACCTCGGCGACGGAGATAGTCTCTCGTCCTCCCATACTCGGTTGTCGAAACTGGGTTCCTCGACGCCCATAACTCTCCGTCAGACACCTGTCGTCCGCCTGGTAGTCCGGGGTGCAGAGCCGCGCGACTGCCGACAGTATTTAGAGAAAACGCGTCAACATACACCATGGACGGCGGAGCGCTTCGCCGGCCGGGATTGGCATGACCCGGTACCAGACCCACGTAGAGGACGGAAACGTGTCCGTCGAGACAGCGGACGGACGGCTGGAGATCGGAGCCGTCGAGACGATTCTGTCGGCCGTCGGCGGCCCGGCCTGGACGATTCAGTACACGGGCGCCGAGAAGCAGCGCTACCCGACGATGGACACGTCCGACGAGGGATTGACCGTCGACGTGGTCGACATGATCGCCTCGATGGAGCACAGCGAGCGCTTCGTGTCGATGCTGAGCGCGCAGCCGAAGACCATTCCGGACGGTGGTGACCTCTCGCCGCGGACGGGGCTGTTCGTGGGCAAACTGCTGGAGAACCTGGAGAACGGCATCTCCTGATCACCGGAAATCGGTGAGGACGGTCTGGCCTCGTAACTGTGTGCGACCGGCATCGGTCTCGTCTGACGCGCTCGTCTCGCCGTCGGCCTCGAACTCGTCCAGACGCATCGTCTCCGCCGCTGTTTCGGGAGCGTCGTTGTCCGCCGTCTCAGTCGGGGCGTCCGCATCGCCCCAGCCGTCGAGACTCGCCTGGTCTCCCTCGGTGAAGCTGAGCTTCGAGACGCGGACGCCGACCTTCCGGACGCGGTCGTCGTGGAACTCTTCGAGGAGGTCCAGCGCGACCGATTCGAGCAGGTCGGGGTCCTCGACGGGACCGGGTAGCGAGCGCGCGCGTGTGTTGACGTCGTACGGTGGCGTGACGACCTTGATGCCGATGGTCTGATAGAGTGCGTCCTTGCGGTCCGCGCGCTCGGCCACCTGCTCGGCCAGGAGTCGGACCCGCTCGCGCTTTGCCTCGACGTCGGCGGTCGTCTCTGCGAACGACGATTCCTTCGAGAGGCTCTTGGGGAGCCCCTTCGGGGTAACCTCTCTCCCGTCCTCTCCGCGGGCGAAGCCGTGAATCGTCAACCCGCGCTCGCCGAAGCGGTCCTCCAGTTCCTCGGGGTCGGCGGCCGCGAGGTCGCCGGCCGTCTCGATGTCCAGTTCGGCGAGTTCGCGGGCGGTCACCGGCCCGACGTGGTGGACCTCCTCGACGGGGAGCGGCGCGAGGAACGACCGTACCTCCCCTGGTTCGACCACGACAAGTCCGTCGGGTTTGTCGTGGTCGCTGGCAATCTTCGCGGCGCTCATGTTCGGTGCGACGCCGACGCTCGCCGCGACGCCGACCTCGTCCTCGATGTCTGCTTTGAGGCGGCCAGCGAACGATTCGGCCTCGTCCCACGGGACGCGGCCAGTCAGGTCCAGGTACGCCTCGTCGATGCTGACCTCTCGGACCGTGTCCGCCGCGTCGTGGAGGATGTCCTTCACCTGCTCGGAGATATCCTGGTAGTACTCCAGGTCGACCGGACGGTAGAAGCCGGCTTCCTCGACGTCCAGGTCGTCGTCCTTCGCCGCCTCGACCTTCCGGGGGAGTTTCTCCAGCGCCGTCGTGATCGCCATCGCGCTCTCGACGCCGAACTCGCGGGCCTCGTAGCTCGCCGTCGCGACAGCGCCGCGGCCCTGGTCGGGTTCGTAGCCCATGCCGACGACGAGCGGTTCCCCACGGAGCGCCGGCTCTCGCAGTCGTTCGCAGGACGCGTAGAAGCAGTCCATGTCCACGTGGGCGATGACCCTCTCCTCGCCCGCATCGCGCTCGACAAGCCCTGCCCCGTCGGACATACGCAGGCGTTTGCGGCGCTGGCAGGTAAGTCACTCGGCGGCGACGCGTCTCCAGAGAATTGTGTCGACAGAATGCCACCTGGGTGCAAGTGGCCAGTTTGCACCCACGGCAGCGGATGGTTGTATGCGGTGCCAATCACCGGGTATGCACGGCGGTGGTTCCCGCCGGGAGCCCCGCACACCGGGGGTCCACTTCCATGTTAGTTCGTACCACATATAGTCGTTTGGGATGCGGTAGAAGATAACACATCCTGATGCAGTAACAGGTTTCCGTCCGGTAATTCGCCGGAGTGAATCGTGGTTCGGCCGACGACTAACGGATTTGCACGGGTCGTACCACTCCGCCGTCCGTTTACGATACAGGAGTCCCCAGATTCGGACGGAGCCATTCGGCTCCAGGCATTCGGACCAGTGGTTCGGTCCCGAACGGGCTAGTCGACACTTCCGGCACCGCTCGCAGTGGTATCCACCGACGCGTCCCGGCTTCCCGTGTCCCCGGGACGCCGTCTCTTTACGGCGTCGGGGTCGAAGTCGTTGACCTCAGTATTCGGCTCCAGCCCCGCGCGTTCGACGATCTCGATGTCGTCGCCGGCCGACTGACCGCCGGTCGTGAGGTAATCACCCGTGAGCAGGCCGTCCGCGCCGGCCTCGAAGGGGAGATGTTGTTCTTCGGGTGCGAGGTTGACCTCGCGACCACCGGTGAGTCTGACGCGTGCCTCGGGGTGGAGGAACCGATAGATTGCGATGGTCTTCACGAGTTCGCTCGTCGTGATGGCCGCCGTGTCGCGGTGGCCCATCGGCGTCCCCTCGATGGGGTTGAGGACGTTCACCGGCAGCGACGAGACTCCGATGTCCTGCAGCGCGATGGCCGCCTCGACGCGGTCGGTCGGCGTCTCACCCATCCCGAGGATGACGCCGGCACAGAGGTCCATTCCGGCCTCTTTGGCGACCTTCAGCGTGGCCACGCGGTCATCGAAGCTGTGTGACTCGACGATCTCGGGGAAATATCGCGGCGAGGTTTCGATGTTGTGATTGTAGTGGTTGATCCCTTCCTCGGCGAGGATGGCGGCCTCCTCCCGCGTGAGGATGCCGAGGCTGGCGTCGACCTCCACGTCGGTCTCGTCGCGGACCAGTCGGATGGCGCGGAGGACGTCGGCCCACTCATCCGGCCGGTGCTCCTTGCTCACCCCTTTCTCGGCGACGACGATACCGAACCGCTGGGCACCGTCGCGTTCCGCTCGCTTCGCCGCGTCGAGTATCTCCTCCGGGTCGAGGAAGCCGTACGTGTCGATGCCCGTGTCGAAGTGGACCGACTGGGCGCAGAAGCCGCAGTCCTCCGCACAGTTGCCCGCCTTCGCGTTGACGATTGAGCAGGCGTCGACAGTCCCGTCACCGAAGGCCGAACGCACGGCGTCGGCCCCTTCGGCGAGCGGTTCGACCGGCTGTGCCATCAGGGCGATGCCGTCCGTCCGGTCGAGCTGTTCGCCAGCGAGGACGCGTTCGACCGCCGCGTCGACGGTCCGATTTCCGGTCTCGTAAACCACACCTCTGCCCTCGGTTGACGAAATGATAAATCTCGGGGTGACGGCGACCAGCGAGTCGACCGTCACTCCGACGTCGGCAGTTCGTCGGCGGCCGCGAGTCGGCCGATCGTCGCGAATCGGAGCGCGTGGGGCCAGGCCAGCGGCGTCGCGGAGTCCGGCGTGCCGTCGTCGAAGAACTGCTCCGGAAGGTAGCCGTTCGCACGGACCAGCGAGCCACCGGGCAGGACTTCGCCGAGGAGGTCGCGCGAGCGGTCGAAGAACGACCCAGCGCGGTCGTCGCCCGCGTCCCGAAGCACGACGCCGAGGTCCGCCGCGGCTGCCGCGCCCCAGACCGTTGAAACCGTCCATACCTTCTCTCCAGTCTGGTCGTGGGTTCGCCAGTCGTCACCCACGAAGCGGATCAGGCCGCGTACGGCGGCGCGGTCGGCGGAGAGTCCGTCCAGCGTCGTCGTCGTGTGCTCGACGACCCGGTCGCGCAACGGCTCCGGGTCGTCTGTCAGGGCAGTGTATTCCTCCAGCGCGCCCGCGAGGGCGAAGGTGCTCGCGTCGAATCGCTCGTCGAGGGTTCCGTCGTGCTCGCGGAGTGCGTACCTATCGCCGGTCCAGAGCGAATCGAGACCGTCGGCTACCGCCGCCGCTTGCTCGCTCGCGTGCGCTCGCAGGTCCGGGCCGACCGGTGCGCGGGCGACGGCTGCGTACGCGTGCAGGAACGTCGCGGCGGTGTGCGTGAACCGCCCGGTCATGTTCTCCCAGGCGTTCTGGCACGGCTGCGGGAGGCCGTCGTCCGCGAGCGACTCGTCGAGACTGTCCACCGCGAGGTCGAGCATCTCCGTCACCGCCGTCGGGACCGCCGGCTCCCCGCGGCGGAGGTAGGTGGCCAGGAACGCCGCGACGCTGGCCGTCTGGTCCGCCTGGTACTCGACGTTCGACCCGCCTTCGAGCCGCGCGTTGGCCCATCCAGGTGCGAGCGACCCATCGGCCGGCCAGACCCGATGCGGCCACGAGCCGTCACCCAGCTGGGTCCGGTAGTAGAAGTCGACGCTCCGGTCGGCCCAGTCGTCGATGGCGACGCCGAGCGGGGTGGCACCCGTCAGCAGCGCGCGGGCGATCTCGGCGTCGTCGCGGAACCACGTGTATCCGTACCCGCCGGTGTACTGCGTGAAGTCGTCGAACTCCGGGCCGGCCATCCGTGCGCCCGACTCCGCGCTCAGCAGCGATATCACGCGGAGGTCGTCGACGAGTGCATCCCGGAACGGCGCGTCAGCGGGAACGGTCCACGCCCAGTCATCGGTGACACCGGAGTCGGCGTCGGCCTGGTCGCCCACGTCGTCCACGACGTCCCGCAATCGTTCGAACGCCTCCACCCTCGCCACCTCGCGGTGGTCGGTGAGGAGCGTGACGATGGACAGGCTCCCGTCCTCGAACGGTGCGGTGAACCCGAACGTGCCGGTCAGCTTCGACTCCTCGTAGCGACCCGATGGCCTCCCCGAGGTGGCGTCGAGCGTCCGTCCCTCGCAGACCTCGTCGAATTCCGGTAGCGGAGACGGCTCGACGGATACCAGCCCCGTCGACGAACAGAGAAAGTCGTGCTCGCGACGGTGGTACACCTCGACGGCGTCCGCCGTCGTCTCGTCGCCCGAATCAGCGTGGACCACGCCGTCGTGGACGAGGTTCGCCTGCTGGCCCTCCCGGCCGTCCGGCGAAAACCGGACGAGTCCGCGGAGCGTGGCCGCTGCGGGCGGGTCGCCACGGAGTTCGAAGCGCGTGACGTGGGCGCTCCCGGTCGTCTCGTCGCGCTGGAGGAGTCGCCAGTCGCCGAAGTCGTGGACCGTCTCGACGACCGCCGAGTCGCCGACGTACCGCTGCCGTGCCGACGCATCGGCCACCCACAGCGTTTCCGCCGGCAGTTCGACGCCGAAGCGGGACCCGTCGAGACCGGTCAGCTCACCCAGCGGGGACGAGAAATCGCGGAGGGACCCGTCCTCGGCGACGTGGACGAGCCGCGTGCCGCTTCCCGAAAACGTGCCCGTCGTTGTGCGCCGCTCGCCGGGAAACGGCTCGCCGGCGTCGCGTTCGCGTCCGAAGTCGTGCAACGCGGTCCGGAACTTCATCTCCTGAATCGTGTACTCGCCCGTCGATAAACATTCTGACCGACAGATGGTCAGTCACTCGGTGGGGCTCCTCACTCGCCCCAGTAATACCGTGGCCCGAGCGCAGCGTACGCCACCGCTGCGACGAGCAAAACGCGCGGGAAGACGCGCGACAGCACGGTCGGTGCGAGGATGGCACCGGCCTGCACGACGCCCATGACGCTCGCGTCCCTCGCACGGAGCTTCGGCAGTGGGAACGGCGCGACCATGGCCACGGAGACGACGACGCTGAGTGCGAGCAGTGCCGCCGGCGTCGTCAGCCCGGACAGGTACGCGGTCACCAGGATGGTCGAGGCGAGCGTGTTCTGGATTCCCGGCCGGTGTTCGTCCTCCCCGACGTAGACAGTGTAGAAGCCCGTCCGGAGGATGGAGAACGCCACGAACAGGGACGGGACCACCAGTCCGCCTGCCAGCGCGAGCGGCGGCGCATCGAGCGGTCCCGCCCACGAGACGGAGACGGCAGCGTACAGAAAGAGCGCCGGCGTCGCGCCGAACGAGACCACGTCAGTGATAGAGTCCAGCAGCGGGCCGACCTCTGTGCTTCCGAACCGTCGCGCGACGATGCCGTCGAGGGCGTCGGTGATGGCGGCGAGGAGGACGAGTCTGGCCGCCAGCGTCGGGTCGGCGATCGCCGCCACGGCGGCCACGAACCCGATTCCCGCGTTGGCGAGCGTCACGGCGTCGGCGACCCCCAGTCGCTCCCGGACCCGCAGGCTCATGACAGCAAGGTGGCGCAGGGGGCACATGAAGGGTCCGAAACCGAGCGCGCTCCAGAAAACCTTTGTCCCTCGACAGGGTGGTGTCGGGTACTCGATGGACTCCGTCGTCGCTCTCGCGTGTACCCGCTGTGGCCGCCGCCACGACCCCGATTCGGTCACGTACACCTGTCCCGAGCACGACGGCGTCACCGGCATTCTCGACGTCGTCTACGACTACGAGGGCCTCGCCGACCGACTTCCAGACTCCCTGCCCGACGGCGTGGCCGACATGTGGGACTTCGCGCCGCTGTTGCCCGTCGGCGACGGCCCCGTCGTCTCGATGGGCGAGGGCGGCACGCCGCTGCTCGACGCACCGACGCTGAGCGAGGCCCTCGGCGTCGCGACCCTCGTGAAAGACGAGACCGGGAACCCGACCGGCTCGACGAAGGATCGCGGGTCGAGCGTCGTCGTCACCCGGGCCCGGCAGGAGGGCCGCGACGTCGTGACCTGCGCGTCCACCGGCAACGCCGCGGCGTCGCTGGCCGGCTACGCCGCCCGTGGCGACCTCGATTGCCGTATCTTCGTCCCCGCGAACGTCCCCGAGGGAAAGGCCGTCCAGCCGCTCGTCTACGGCGCGGACGTGCTCGCCGTCGACGGCGACTACGACGACGCCTACGACCTCTGTCGAACGGTCGCGCGCCGCCGCGATTGGTACAACCGGAGCGCGGCGATGAACCCCTACGCGATGGAGGGGAAACGAACGCTCGGGCACGAACTCGCCCTCCAGGGCGGCGACGACCTCGACTGGGTCGTCCTGCCGGTCGGTAACGGCTGCACGCTCGCGGGTACCTGGAAGGGACTCCGGGAGTTCGAGCGACTCGGCTTACTCGACGACGCGCCCGCCATGCTCGGCGTCCAGGCCGCCGGGTCGAGCGCCGTCCACGACCGCTTCCACGACCGAGAGCCGTCGCCCGGCGAGACGACGGCCGACAGCATCGACGTCGGGACGCCACACAACGCGGGCAAGGCCTGCGACGCGCTTGTCGAAAGCGAGGGGACGTCCGTGACCGTGACGGACGACGCTATCCTCGACGCGGCGAAGACGCTCGGTGGGACGGAGGGAATCTACGCCGAGCCAGCGAGCGCGGCCACGGTCGCCGGCGTCCGCGAAGCACTCGAGCGCGGGATCGTCGACCCGAGCGACGCGGTCGCCGTCGTCGCCACCGGGACCGGCTTCAAGGACGTGGCCAGCGCCCGCCGACGCATCGACGACGTGGAGAGCGTCCCGGCGGACCCCGCGTCGGTTCCGGAGTTCTGACTCACGGCGGCTATCGCTCCACCTGCCGGAGTCGAACGGCCGTCACCGCGGACCCGACCACCAGCAGGAGAAGTTGCCACCCCGAGCGCACGACCGGGAAGATGCGCTCGACGGGTTCGGATTCCGACTCCGCGCCCGACCCGCCGCCAGATTCCGGGCCGGGAGTGGGGTCGACGCCGGTACTGACGTGGACCTCCTTCGACGTGCCGAAGCTCCGCACGCCGGTCCGCTCCGTATCCGGGTCGAGGTCGACGAACGTCTGGATGATACCCCGCTGGTTCGAGAGTTCGACCTTCCCAGCGATGCGGTAGAACTGGTCGTGCAGCGGCCAGAACGGGTTCGCACCGCCGACGAACAGGTCCAGCCCGATGCCGGCGACGGCCATCGCGACGACGCTCATCCACGCGACGCGCACGCCGTGGTCGCCCCAGCGACCGGTGACGAACGACTCCTCGCGAACGTACACGTCGGCGGCGAGGAGAAGTCCGAGCGCGAGCGGTAGCAAGAGCGTGTGGCCGACGGTCCGGTGACCGGCGGTCGAGACGAGACCGACGAAGGCGTCGAGGTCCGGCAGCGCCGTGGCGGCGAAGATAACCAAGACCGCTCGGCGGTCGAAGTCGTCTCCGAGGAGGGCGGCCGCGAGCATGCCGGCGAACGCCATGTGAACGACCGTCGATGGCATAGGAGTACCTCGGAGGGCACGAGATTGAGGTTTGTGGTCGTTGCCCACACCGGAGCGGACTCCCGGTCTCACGGCCAACGGGGTCATCGGAGACGACAGCGCGACCGCCGAACGACGCGACGCACCTTCGACGCCGAGCGCTCGATTCTGCTCGACGGGGGCAGCGAGCGACTCGTAGTCCTGCACGCCGACGGAGTACTCGACGGGGTCGCGGGAAGCGGACAGAATCAGCATGTGGACGCCCTGAGCGTTGAATGCACGGGCGAACGGTTGGACCACGTCGACGTCCACTTCCCCCGCGAGCGCATCGGTCGAGGCCGGCAAGAATTTAAGACTGCGCCGACCCACCCGAGATATATGCGCAACGAATCGGTTCCGCAGGAGATCACCTCGCTCGTCGGCCGTGAAGTGTACTCGAACAACGGCGTCTTCGTCGGTGAAGTCGAAGACATCCGCCTCGACCTCGACGTTCAGTCGGTCACGGGACTCGCCCTCCACGAACTCAACGGCGAGCTGTTCGACGCCGAAGCGCGCCGGTCTCGCGGCGTCATCGTCCCGTACCGCTGGGTCCTCGCCGTCGGCGACATCGTCATCGTCAACGACGTGGTCGAGCGCCTCCACAGCGACGAGGAAGAGGGCGAAGAGACCGACGACGTCGCGGCCTGACGATCAGCTCTCCTCGTAGGGTGGGGACAGTTCGAACGTCTCGTCGCCGTCGAGGACGTGCACCTCGGCCTGGCTTCCGGTCCCGTCGACCTCGCGAACGAAGTCCTCGGTGTCGACCTCGATGGGCGGGAACGTGTCGTAATGCATCGGGAACGCGTGGTCGACGTCGAGCCAGTCGACCGCGATGGCAGCCTGCATCGGGCCCATGGTGAAGTGGTCACCGATGGGTACTGCCGCCGCGTCGGGTTCGAGGTACGGCCCGATGACGTCACGCATCTCGGTCATCAGTCCCGTGTCGCCCGCGTGGTAGAAGGTCGTACTCTCGCGGTCGCTGACCTGCGTCGGCTTCGTGTCCGAGATGACGAACCCTGCTGGCATCCCCGCCGAGGTCCCGTAGCTCGTCTCGATCCCGTTCGTGTGGTCAGCACGATGCATCGTCACGAACGCGTCACCGCACTCGACGGTCCCGCCGAGGTTCATCCCCATCCCGCCGATGGCGTCGTAGTCGCCGTACTCGTCGCGACAGTACTCGACGAGTTCCGGCGCCGCGACCAGCGTCGACCCCTCGTAGCGGTCCACGTCGGCGATGTGATCGGCGTGACCGTGGGTCAGCAGGACGTAGTCGGGATCGATCTCCTCCGGGTCAGTCGACGTATGAGGGTTCTCGAAGAACGGGTCGATCAGCAGCTCCGTCTCCTCGACCACGACGTGCCACGTGGAGTGGCCGTGCCAGGTGAGTTCCATGGTTCGAGCGGAACCTTCACCTGGCAGATACTTATAGTGACCGCCAGGACGGCCGTCAAGCGACGGGAGGGGGGACGACGTCCCCCGACGACCACGACCAGTGCTCCCGTTCCGTGCCGAATGCATCCTGGCCGATATGCCAGGAGGTTTATCCGTGGGCCTGTCACTCATCGGCATGGACCGAGCAGGGAACTCTCGCCGCCGCTTTCTCGCCGCCTGCGGAGCTGCACTCGGAGCGAGTACCGCGGGCTGTGCGTACGCACCGCAGAGCACGGCGAGCGATGCGACCGCGAACGAGCAACCGACGCAGACGCCCGCCGAGGAGGCGCTGCCGGACTCGGACGCGAGCTACACCCAGGCGTATCGGAACACCGTCGAGTCAGTCGTCGAAATCCGGGTCAAAACCGCGTCCGGGTCGTTCGGACAGGGGTCTGGCTTCGTCTACGACGACCGCCACCTCGTGACCAACCAACACGTCGTCGATGGCGCGAGCGACGTCCACGTTCGATTCCACGACGGCGGCTGGCAGCGCGCCGACCTCGCCGGAGCGGACGTCTACAGCGACCTGGCGGTGCTGGAGATTCGCGACCGGCCGGACTCGGCGTCACCCGTCTCCCTCGTCGAGTCCGACCCGGCCATCGGGACCGAGGTCATCGCCATCGGGAACCCATTCGGCTACACCGGCTCCGTCTCCGCCGGCATCGTCAGCGGCGTCGACCGGACCCTCCCCGCGGCGAACGGCTTCTCGATTCCCGACGCCATCCAGACGGACGCGGCTGTCAACCCCGGCAACAGCGGCGGCCCGCTCGTGACGCTCGACGGCGACGGCGTGGGCGTCATCAACGCCGGCAGCGGGGACAACATCGGATTCGCCATCTCCGCGCCGCTCATCAACCGGGTGGCCCCGTCGCTCGTCGCGCGCGGTTCGTACGACCACTCGTACATGGGCGTCCGACTCATGAGCGTCACGCCGCTCGTCGCCGACGCGAACGACCTCGACCGGGCACTCGGCGTCTACATCGACGACGTCCTCTCCGGGTCGCCGTCCGACGGCGTCCTCCAGGGCAGCGACGGCCAGACGACCATCGACGGCCAGCAGGTCCCTACCGGCGGTGACGTCATCACGCGACTCGACGACACCCCCGTCCCGACACGGCAGGCGCTTTCGAGTTTCCTCGCGCTCGAAACGAGTCCGGGGTCGACGGTGTCCGTCGAACTCCAGCGAGACGGCTCTCGGCAGACGGTCGAACTCACTCTGGGAAGCCGCCCAGAACCCTGAAAAAACTACTCCAGTTTCTCCGCAGCACCGCGCTCTACGAGCGGCGTCGCGTTGTCCGCCGGCAGCGTCACGATGTCGTCGGTCGAGAGGTCGTACTCCCTGTCGTCGACGCCGTAGATGGGTCCGACCTCGTCCGTGATTCGAACGCGCGTGCGGTCGACGGTGGATTCCGCGTCGGACCCCGCGCTACTTGCCGGGCCGCCGTCTGAAGAGACCTCCTTCTCAGCAGTTCCCGGTTCCGGAGGCTTCGGGTCCGAGGACGCCTCGGTCGGCGGTTCGTCGTCCATCGGTGGCGCAGGTGGCGTCTCGTCGCCGCCCGGTTCGGTTTGGGAGTCCTCTTCGGCACCCGACCCCATGAGGTCGGCCGCGTCGACGGCGGTCGACGAGTCCCCGGCGTCGGTCTTCTCGGTCTCGACCGTTTCGGAGTCCGCTGGCGACGGCGATGGCGACGCCGACGACGACTCGGGTCCGGGAGACGAGACGGGCGACGAGGCCTCACCCGCGAGCACGTCCAGGACGTGCCCGCGGTTGTCCTCGATAGCTGTGACCAGCGTCTCGAAGAGGGCTTGCTCCTCGGCGGTCAGTCCCTCGTCCTCGGTCGGCATGTCCGCCGCTGCGAGCGAGGCCATCTTGACGATCTTCCCGACGCGGCGTTCGTAGAGGGCTTCGACCGTCTGCTCGGCGGTGTTGATGTCGTCGGTCAGCCGGTTCACTTCCGGGGCGTCGAACGGATCGTCCGCTTGCTCGGCGACGCGGTCGCGCTCTCCTCGAAGCGACTGGATGAACTCGCCCGCGTCTGCGTAGAACGACTCCCGGAGCTGCTGGAGGCTATCGGTCTGTCGTTCGCGGCTCTGTGCCGATTGCAGTTCGTTCAGATCCATCATTCCTGCCCCTTCTCCGCCTGCCCGCGTGCCATCAGGAACACGCCGACGTACTCTGGCACGGAGACAACACCCGCCTCCAGTGTAAAGCTATCGCCCAGCAGTTCGACCGTCGTTTCCTCGTCGAGTTCCACCGTGATGTCGTGGCTCGTGAACGTCTCGGGGACGGCGTCGACGAGCGGGTCGAAGTCGTCCAGTTCGTCCCGCGGGATGCGGCGGACAGCCAGACCGCTCCCCCCGTGGAGGCTCCCCGGAAGCCGGATGAGACGGTTCGTGTCCGTCGTCACGGGCTCGTCGATGGGGGCGTTCTCGTCGGTGACGACCTCCGTGACCAGCGAGTCCACCAGCGTTCGCACGCCGACGCCCCCTGCTTCGACGTTGCCCGCCTCGAACGCGTCACGGTTCTTCTGGATGGCCCCGTAGATGGTGGTCGCCCGGCCCTCGCCGATGCCGTCCAGTTCCTGCAACCGCTCCAGAGCGTCGTCTTCGGCCATCGACTCGACGTCCGAGACGAACTCGAGGAGGCGGCGGTGAACGCGTCGGCCCCAGCCACCTTCCGTCGACAGGACCCGTGCCGTGACGTTACCCCGCATCTCCGTGCGGACGATTCCGTCGGGGTCGAGGCCGATTCCGCGCACGTAGTCGACGATTTCGCGGCGCGCGTCTCGGTCCAGCGTCTGGATTCCCTCGTCGCGGACGTGAACGTGGTACCCGCGCCCGCCGGAGAAGACGACCGTCAGGTCCTCGAACGCGAAGTCGTCCTCCAGGAAGTCGAGGAGGCGCTTCAACGCCCCTTTGCACTTCCGCAGCATCTCGGCGTAGCTGTCCTCGCCGAGCGTGACCGACGGCAAGTGATCGGCGTCGAGGTCGAACACGAGGTCCGAGGACCGCCACGTCTTCTTCGACATCGAGTTGGCCGACGGGTCGTCGTAGCGGCCCGCCGAGAAGTAGACGTGTCGCGGCCGCTCGCGCGCGAGGAACTCTTCGATCGCGCCGATGTCCAGCATCGACTTGTGCCGGACCATCGTCTCGCCCGGTCCCGACGTCCAGGGGATGTAGCCCCACTCTCGCTCGTTCGCCTCCGGCGGCGGCGAAAGCTCCGCCCGTCGATAGTAGTCGCCGAAGCGCCCGCGAAGATAGGCTCGCGTCCGTTCCTCCATCTGCCAGAGGGATTTGCGAACGGGCGTGAAAAGCCTTCCTTCCCGTGCCAGTGGTGCCGACGTTCAGCAGGCCCGGCACAGCCCCACGCTATCGGCCGAGCAACTTCGACAACCGGTCTGCGATTCCCTCGTCCTCGCCCAGTTTCAGGTAGTAGGCGTCGCCACCATCCTCGTAGTAGTTGTCGATGCGTCGCTGGACCTCGAAGCCAATGTACCGATAGAAGCTCAGCGCCTTTCGGTTCGTCGTCCGGGCGTGACACGTGACGGTCCCGTAGTTTTCAGCGACGCGGGCGACGAGCGCCTTCCCGAAGCCCTCGCCGCGGTAGTCCGGGTCGACCGCCAGGAACAGAACGTAGCCGTCCCGGCGAACCGCAGCGAAGCCGATGAGACGCTGACGGGCGCTGTCGATGTAGACGTACACGGTCGAACGACGATAGGCGTCCTCGAAGAACCCACGACGCTGTCTGAGCACACCTTCGCCCTCTCGGATGCGCTCTTTGAGCTGCCAGGCGTCGTCCACGTATGTCTCATCGCCTGGCTCGACGATCTGTCGTTCGACGTTGACGCTCACTACCACAGCGTTAGCGTGTTGGTCAATATAATTCCACCGCCCGACGCGAGCGTGGTGCGAGATGGAACGGCTTTCCTCCGTGGGTGTCGAACGTCGACGTATGCCCTTCGCGTTGCGCGAACACACTGCCGACGTCGCAGTCGAGGCGACCGGCGAGACGATGGCCGCGGTGTTCGCCGCCGTCGCCGACGGACTCGCCGCCGCGATGTGCGACGAGATTCCCGACAGTGGTGAGCGATTCGACCTCGAGGTGACGGCCGAGAGCCGTGAGGCACTGCTGTTCGACTACCTCGACCAACTCATCTACGAACGCGACGTTCGCGGGGTCCTCCCCGTCGACAACGACGCCAGCGTCACCGAAGCGGACGGCGAGTGGACCGTCGACGCGACTGCGCGTGGCGTCCCCCTGGCCGACCTCAGCGCCCGTGAAGTCAAAGCGGTCACCTACTCTGAGATGTCGCTCGAACGGTCCGACGACGGCTGGCGAGCGTACGTCGTCTTCGACGTCTGAGCCGAACCGTTTTCACTCGTCCACGGCAAGCGCGAGCCATGATCGACGTGGACGGCGAAGCCGGCGGCGGACAGCTGCTCCGGACCGCGCTCACGTACGCGATGCTGACCGAAACGTCCGTCCGGGTCGAGAACGTCCGCGGCAACCGCCCCGACCCGGGACTGAAGCCCCAACACCGTGCTGCTGTCCGGGTCGCTGCGGCCGTCTCCGACGCCGACGTCGACGGCGAAGAACTGGGGTCCGAGACCGTCGAATTCGATCCACGGGGCCTCTCGGGCGGGCACTACGAGGTCGACGTCGGAACGGCCGGCAGTACGACGCTGCTCTTCGACACGCTGCTCCCCGTCGCGACGGCCCTCGACGCCCCGCTCTCGCTGACTGCTCGTGGCGGGACGGACGTCAAGTGGGCCCCGACGATGCCGTACTATCGACGCGTGAAGCTGCCGCTGCTCCGCCGGTTCGGCCTTCAGGCCGCCGTGGACGCCGAGCGTCCCGGCTTCTATCCAGTGGGTGGGGGTAAAGCGACCCTCCGCCTCGCGCCGTCGACGCTCGACCCAATCCGACTCGCAGAACGCGGCGACGAGCAGGGCATTCGGGTCTATTCGACCGCCGCCGATTCGTTGGCGAACGCCGACGTCGCCGACCGGCAGGCGACCCGCGCCGTGGAGCGGCTCGACGCGATGGGTCACGAGGTGCTCGAACGGTCGGTCACCTACGCGGCGGCGGACTGCCCGGGGTCGGTTCTCTGCCTCCGTGCCGACTACGACTCGACGACGACCGGTTTCGACGCGCTGGGGGAGAAAGGTATGCCGTCGGAGGACGTGGCCGACGAGGCCGTCGATGCGTTCGTCGCCTTCGCCGGTGGCGACGCAGCAGTCGATACGCACATGGCCGACCAGTTACTCGTCTTCCTCGCGCTGGCCGGTGGGGAACTCCGCGTCCCCTCGCTGACCGACCACGTCGAGACCAGCCTCGAACTGCTGGCGCAGTTCGGGTTCGAGCTGACGGTTTCGGACGACGACTCACCGACCATAGCCTCGGGTATTTGATCCGACCGGTCAGTTTGTTTCAGTGACACCTGCCCAAGCAGATATACCGCCTCACCACTGATTCGCCCGCAGACACGGCCCCATCCAGTGGGCGTCTTCCCCCTCCAAGGGGATTCACTGGGCAGGACGCGACCGAGAGAGCATGACTCACCGATCACCGCCGGAGGACGAAGCGCCGCACAGATGAGCATCGGACGAACACTCGCGGTCGGAGCTATTCTCCTCCTCATGACGCTCTCGTTGGCGTCGGCGAACGTCGTCGTCGCGAGCGAGCGGACGGTCCTCGACCCCGACTTCGTGACGGGGACGATGGAACGAGAAGACGGCTACCAGACCATCGACGAAACCCTCGAAACGGTCTTCGAGTCGGCCGTCGAGTCCGACGGCGCGTCGACCGACTCTGCCGCTGGACCGGCACTGATGAGCGCCGTCGCGGACCGCGCCGTGACCCCCGCCTACGTCCAACAGCAGACGGAAGCCAACGTCTATCGAGGCTACACCTTTCTACACGGCGAGCGAGAGAACCTCACCCTCGCCGTCGACACCGAACCCGTGGTCGCGAACGTCTCGGAGGCCGTGGAAGCGTCCGTCAGAAACCGGTCACTCGCCGACCAGATCGCGTCGTCCTCGGCCACCGACTCCGACACACCGCTGAACCCCGAACGTCTCGCAAACCTGACCGCGGGGCCCGAACAGTACCGCACCGCGAAGGCCGAGTTCAGAGACGACCTGCGGGGCCGAATCGTCGACCGGCTCGCACGCCAGGCGTTCGGGACCGCCAGCGACGACGAGCGGCTCGCGCTCGTCATCGACGACTACGACCCCGACGCATACACCGACGCGGAGAAGGACCGGATGGTCGACGAGCGAGAGAGCGAGATTCGCGCTGCGTTCGCCGAGCGAATCAGGACCACCCGCGAGGACGAACTCGACCGACGACTCGACGCCCAACTCGACGTCCTTCGAAACGAGACCACCCCCACCCCCACCGCGGAGGACAACGTCACTGTCGCGACGACTCGGCTCCAGAACGTCCTCGTCACCGGCCTGACCACCGAGATGTCGTACGAGACGTTCGACGCCGAGTACACGGCCGCGAAAGCTGACCTCGCGACCGCGCTCGGGTCGCGCGCAGAGTCTCAACTCCGTAGCGACGTCCCTGCCCGAATCTCTCTGACTGAGAACCTCACGCAGGCGGACAGACAGCAGCTTCAGCGAGCGAGTACGGCCGTCCAGGTCGTCGATGGCCTCAGCATCGCGTTCCCCCTGCTCGGCCTCGCCCTCGTCGCCCTTCTCTGGTGGCTGACGCGCTCGCTCGAAACCGTCGCGCTCGGAACAGGGTTCAGCCTGCTCGGCGTCGGCCTCCCGACGTACGCCCTCGCTGAGGCCGCGGCGCGTCGGCTTCCAACGCTGCTCCCGCCCGCCCCCGACCCATCCGTCCAGCCCGTCTTCGACCTCGTCGTCGCGTTCGCTACCCGCACTCTCGACGTCTTGGGGAGCCAGTCGCTCGCGCTCAGCGTGCTGGGCCTCCTCCTCGTCATCGCCGGTCTCTTGCTCCGCTACGAGTACGTGACCCTCGATTCACTCCGGTCGGCGTGACGCCGGACTGATCTCTCGCGGGATGGGCGTCACTAACGCGCCTCGTTCGCTGTGTTCGCGATAATGCGCCGGCCGGGATTTGAACCAGAATCAGACGTGCTCGCTCACCCCGTTCGCTGTGCGCGACTGATAGGGTTCAGAAATCCCGGTAGGACGGTTATGTCTCTCACGTTCGTTCGAGACAATAATGCGCCGGCCGGGATTTGAACCCGGGCCATGAGCTTGGAAGGCTCAGGTCCTGCCACTAGACCACCGGCGCTCATTTCACCGTTGCGCCGCCCACTTTATGGGTGTTTCCTTTCGTCGTCAGTCGACTGTGACCTCGGCGTAACAGTTGCCGCTTGAGACCCTGACCGACTCGACGGCGAGTCCGCTCGCGTCGAGGTCCGCCTCGAACTCGGCGGGCGAGTAGATGTGATAGAACCGCGGGACCACCTCGCCGCCGGGGAGCGTCCAGTCGACGGTCGTATCGAACCCCTCCGTCGCGTCGAAGCGGTCGTGTTCCGTCGACCACGCGCTTACGAGCGCCCGTCCACCCGGTGACAGGACCCGTGCCAGTTCGTCGAGGCTTCGCCGCCGCATCTTCCGCTCGGGGAGATGGTGCAGCGTGGCGATGTAGACCGCGACGTCGACCGTCGACGCAGCCAGGGGAATCGACGCCGCATCACCCTGCACGAGTGCGACGTCAGGGTCGCTCGCAGTCCGCTCGCGGGCCTCGTCGAGCAACGGACGACTCGCATCGACGCCGACGACGCGGTCCGCGACCCCGGCCAGGACCGAGAGGTGCCGACCGTTCCCACACCCGAGGTCGAGACCAACTCCGACGTCGTCGACGTCCGAGACGAACCCCTCGATCTCCGGCCAGGGGTACTCCCGCGTCTTCGAGAAGTGATCGGCGATCCGGTCGTAGGTCTCCTTGACCGACCGCCGGTCGTCGCCCATCAGTCGTACGTCTCCGGGTACGCGTTCCGGAGGAGGTCGGGGTCGTCGTTCAGTCGCTGCCGAATCGGGTCGATGACCTCGGAGATGTACGTCGCCGCCGCTCCCTTGAGGTCCGCAGGGTGGAGCTCTTCGCTCACGAAGTCCGCCTCCAGTTCCTCGTAGGACTCGTACACGAGATCTCCGCCGTACTCCTCGGGCCGGTCGACGACGAACTCCCACTCGTCGTCACCGAGAATCGGGAAGACGAGATATCGCAGGTACTCCAGCACGCCGTTGTCCTCGACCTCGCCCATCGGGCAGTAGGCCTGCTGGAGCTTCTCCTCGACTTCCTCGGGCGAATCCGAGAGATTCACTTTGGAGTCTTCCTCGGACGAACTCATCTTGTCGCCGGTCAAGCCCGAAAGCAGGGGCGCGAAGATACACACCGGTGCGCTACCGCCGTAATCCTCCAGAATCTCCCGCGAGAGCATGTAGATGCCACGCTGGTCGATGCCGCCGTACGCGATGTCGGCGTCCAGCGCCTTCACGTCGAGACTCTGCATCAGCGGGTAGATCAGCCCGCCGAGATTGGGGTTGTCGCTCTCGCGAACGACCTCGCTGCCCGCCCGCTGCACGCGTGAAATCGTCGTCTCGGCGGCCATCCGGTAGATCTCCAGCGTGTAGTCCGGGTCCAGTTCGAAGTCCGTCCCGCGGACGAACTCGATCTGATCGGCGTCCGCACCCGCCGCGTCGATCATACCGCGAATCGCTTCCTCGTAGTACGTCGAGCGCGCGTCGAGCAGGTCGAACGGGCTCTTCTCGTCGTCGAGGTGCGCGTGAAGATCCGCGATGAGGACCGTGACCTCCATCCCTGCTCGCAGGAAGTCCGCCAGCTTCCGCATCGTCGTGAAGTGTCCGATGTGCATCTCGCCGGTCGGTGCGTATCCGATATAGGCCGACGGAGACCCGTCTGCGAACAGTTCCTCCAGTTCTTCGTCGGTGACGACCTCTTCGGTGTGGCGGGTCGCCAGTTCGAGCCGCTCGGCCGTGTCCATACCTCCGTGTCCCCGGGCCGGCGGTTAAAACGTTTCTTTCGTCCGGCTCGACGGGTCATCAGCGACGTTCATTCCGCCATTTAGATGCGAAAATATTTACCGGATATCGACTGAGTACCGCACATCTCGATGCGTCGCGCCATGACTATCGGCCTGCTATTGACGCTACTCGTTTCTGCTGCGGGTGTGGCGAATGCGGACGACGCCAACCACTCACCGCTGGCCGATGCGGGACTCGATCAGTCGGTGAAGTCCGGTAGCGAAGTCTACCTCAGCTCCAACGGCTCGTCTGACCCCGACGGACGTATCGTCGACTACCACTGGCAGGTCGTCACGCCCTCGGGAACCACGGAGCGGCCCTACTGCTTCAACTGCGAACGAGCCAAACTGTTCCCCACAGAACACGGCCGCTACGAGGTCACCGTGACCGTCACGGACGACGATGGAGCCACTGCATCGGACACGATGTACGTCGATGTCTCCACGTCGAACCCACCCACGGTCTCCATCGACGGCCCATCCCAGGGCTCTGAAGACGAGACGTTCACCTACGAAGCGGCAGTCGATTCGACTGACACACCCCTCTCCCGCGTCGTCTGGCGCGTCGACGACGAGGTGATGAACGAATCATCGGTCGAAGGGTACTCTGCATCACCCTCGATAACGTTCTCTCCCGATGACGCCGGCCGGATGGAGGTCTCCGCGACCGTGTGGGACGCCGGCAGACAGCGCGCAACCGACACGAAATCCGTCAGCGTACACTCCACTACCAGCGGCACCGGCGTGTGTGGACTGGCGCGTGGGTACGGAGTCGATACAAGGCAGGACTGTGACGAGATCTTCAATGGTGCCGACCGCTCCGTGACGAAGGAAGATGGGACAAAGGAGTTTATGGAAGTGAACGGTGAGGATGGTCTACAAAAATCCGCAGACCAAGGAAAATCAAACTATAACAGTGATTTCTCATCAGAATCAAATGAGCGCAGAGAAGATGTAATCGAATCAAGCACAGATACAAGCGACACAACAGATGGGAAACAAGATACCTCCTCAGAAGCAGATTGGAATGGTGGAGGATATGGCTTCTAACCCTCCAGCTTCAAATTTCCCGATATGTCTTAAGAGACGATTTAATCACATATTTGTCGGATTTTCTCCCTTGGATGTTCTGAATGACCCACTTCGATTTTACTTTCATCTGTGCTTTCCTATTTCCGCTCTCGTCAATCATGTAAATTCGAAGTTGCCACGGCGAAGTCCCTTGCTGGACCTCATGTGAATATCGGAATGCTCCCATCAGATAAGTAGAACGTGTAAATAGGCGAGTTCTATTTTGGACGTTTGGCATCCAATAAACTATTAATTCACCATCAATGATACGATAGTTTTTAATGGTTAAATTATATTTTTTGGCACCAGCGACGGTTCGGTTCGCGAAATCCTGCATCGTATCTTTCGATTCAGGAGTTGCGGTTGCGGTCGTTGTGGCAGTTGCAGTCGGCGTCGGTGTTGGGGTCGACGTTGGTGTGTGCGTAACCGTCGGGGTGCTCGTCGTCTTTGGAGTCGTCTCCGTCGAGACTGTCGTCACGTTCGTCGTCGAACTCCCACCGGCACCCTCACCGACGTCGACCTGCGCATACGCGACAGCGCCACCGCCGACGAGCAGGAGAACGACGACCAGATAGAACATCGTCGCTAGCGCCGAGGTTGGACCTCCTCCGGCACGGATACCGGGAAGGTGAGCACACCGGTCAGCGACGCCACGGTAGTTCCGAGCGATGGCGAGTGGCGCGGACACCGGGAGACAGAGTACCGCGACGACGACGGCGAGCGGATAGCTGACTCGGCGCCAGGAATCCGAGATGAGCGTCATTCACGATATTCATCTCTCGCCGTCCGTTAAAATTCTATTTCTCTCCTGCTGAAAATTTGGTCGTTATCGCTGGGAGGTGCGGCGGCGGTGGACGATACCCTGATTGTTCGCCGCGGTGGCCGCGAATTCGCGGAAGGCTTCGCCCGTCTCGCTTTCGGGGTCCCGGACGATCGGCTCGCCAGCGTCGCCACCCTCACGGACCGCGGGGTCGAGCGGGATCTCGCCGAGGAACGGCATTTCCGTCTCGTCGGCGAGGGACTGGCCGCCGCCCTCGCCGAAGATGGCGTGCTCGCCGCCGCAGTCGGGACACTTGAACGTCGACATGTTCTCGACGATCCCGAGGACCGGGGTCTCGTGCTTGCCGAACATCCGCAGCCCCTTTCGGGCGTCGTCGAGCGCGACGTCCTGCGGCGTGGTGACGATGACCGATCCCGTGACGGGGACGGTCTGGAGAAGCGAGAGCTGGGTGTCGCCGGTTCCCGGCGGCAGGTCGACGACCATGTAATCGAGTGCGCCCCACTCGACGTCCTCCCAGAGCTGGGTGAGGACCTTGTGGACCATGGGGCCACGCCAGATGACCGGGTCGTCCTCGCCGACGAGGAAATCCATGCTCATGAGCTTCATGCCGTACTTCTCCGGCGGGACGAGCGTCTCGTCCTGGGTTGCTTTCGGCTGCTCGTCCGCGGAGAGCATGCGCGGAACGTTGGGTCCGTAGACGTCGGCGTCGAATAGCCCGACGCGCGCGCCGAGTTGCGCGAGACCTGCGGCGAGATTCACCGCGACCGTGCTCTTACCGACGCCCCCTTTGCCAGAGGCGACTGCGATGAGGTTCTTGACGCCGGGAAGCACCTGCTCCTCGGGGTCGAGACCGCGGTCGACGTCCGCCGAGAGGTCGACATCGTAGTCGGTGTCGGCGAGTACTTCGCGAACACGGTCCGCGATTCCGGTCTCGGTCGGTGAATACGGTGCACCGAGCGCCAGTGAGATGTGGAGCGTCTCGTCTTCGATATCGATCGAGTTGACGAGATTCAAGGAGACGATGTCGTCGCCGAGATCGGGGTCTTCGACCTGGCGTAATCGGTCACGCACGTCGGCTTCGTTCATGGGTTCGGGTAGGATTCGGGCCAGCGATAAGGCTTGTGAACCAGAAACAGTCGTCGTCGTTATGTCCCGAAAAGGCAACGAACGTCGGTAACAAATCGTCTATGTTGTAACCTTTATGAGTTACATCAACGGCGTGTTTCGGCGACGGTATTAAGGGCTGGAACGGGAATGCACGAACATGCTCGAAGACGACTTCGGTCGGGAGGTCACTGGGGTCCGCGTCTCGCTGACCGACCGGTGTAACTTCGATTGCGTCTATTGTCACAACGAGGGGCTCGGCGACACACGCGGTCCAATGGACGCACAGGACGATGAGATGACGGCTGACGAGGTGGTCCGATTTCTGGAGGTCGCAGCCGAGTACGACGTGGACGCTGTAAAGTTCACGGGGGGCGAACCGATGCTCCGGGACGACCTCGAAGAGATCGTCCGACGGACTCCTGACGAGATGGAGGTCTCGCTGACGACCAACGGGACGTTCCTCCCGGGTCGCGCATCGGACCTCGTCGATGCTGGCCTCGATCGTGTCAACGTTTCGCAGGACGCACTCGACCCCGAGTCGTTTCGCAAGGTCACACAGAGCGGTGCGTACGACGACGTCATAGAAGGGGTGATGGCAGCCGTGGATGCAGGGCTGGACCCCGTGAAGCTCAACATGGTCGTCTTCGAGGCCACTGCTGGCTACGTCCCCGAGATGGTCGACCACGTCGCCGAGAACGACGGCCTCCAGCTCCAGCTCATCGAGTACATGCCCGAACTCGCTGGCAACCCCGAGTGGGCCATCGACATCGAACGCGTCCACGGTTGGCTGGAAGAGCAGGCCGACGAAATCGAACACCGTGAGATGCACGACCGGCGACGGTACTGGGTCGATGGAGGCATGGTCGAGATCGTCGACCCCGTCGAGAACGCCAACTTCTGCGCGAACTGTCATCGCGTCCGCGTCACGCACGAAGGATATCTAAAGGGCTGTCTCAATCGGAACGACGACCTCCGGAGTATGGGCGAAATGACGAAACCCGAGATCCGAGACGCGTTCGAGGAGACAGTCGCGAACCGCGTCCCGTACTACGGGGAATACATGGTCAAGGGTGAAGACGATGAGTGGACGATGAACGAGAAGTACTTCGGCGGGTCCGAAGAGTACGGGACGGTCCCCACCAGCGATTGAGTGGATGAAGTACCCCCGAACTGCTTCTGGGTGTCGTGCGCGACCCCTTCGCAACCCTGCGGTTCATTCGTTGCGTTTTTATAGTGGGGCGGGTGAATGTTGCAATACGCTCGTGTAGGGGCGAACGCCCCGAGTCCGTGACGGGCGACAGTAAACGAAAGCCGTGTCGTGGTAGCCAAGCCTGGCCCAAGGCGCAGGGTTGCTAACTCTGTGGCGTACAGCCTCCGGGGTTCGAATCCCCGCCACGACGCTCACACTCCCATCAACATATGAGTGCAGAAGAACCAGACGCGGAGGAACAAGCGGAAGAGGAGGATATCCGCTATTTCATCCGCATCGGCCAGACCGACCTCGACGGCACGAAGTCCGTCGAGCGGTCGCTAACAGAAATGAACGGTATCGGACATCGAGCTGCCCGGATCATCGCGGAGAAGGCCGGGGTCGACCGTCGCGAGACGTTCGGCGCACTCGAAGAGAACAAGATCGACGACGTCGTGGAGCTTGTCGAAGGCTTCGCCGAGGAAGTCCCCGAGTGGCTCACGAACCACCAGGAGGACTTCTTCAGCGGGAACACCACCCACGAAACCGGCAACGACCTCGATCTCACCCGCCGACAGGACATCAATCGGATGAAGATGATCAACTCCTACAAGGGGGTCCGCCACAAGCGTGGTCAGAAGGTACGCGGCCAGCGGACGAAGTCCACGGGCCGTACCGAGGGGACCATCGGCGTCAACGTCGAGGCGATCAAGGAAGAGGCCGCTGAAGAAGCGGCAGGTGAAGAATAATGGCACTCGGTTCCAACACGAAGTTCTACGAGACGCCGAACCACCCATTCCAGGGCGAACGTATCGCCGACGAGGCGAATCTGCTCGGCCGCTACGGGCTGAAGAACAAAGAAGAACTCTGGCGCTCGCAGTCCGAACTTCGCTCGTATCGTCGTGAGGCTCGCTCCCTGCTGGGGCGTGCCGGCGACGAATCCGAGGCTGTCGACCGCGAATCCGAGGAGTTCCTCGCTCGCCTCAAGCGCATCGGCGTCCTCGACGAGCAGGACAGTCTTGACGACATCCTGAGCCTCGAAGTCACGGACGTCCTCGAACGCCGCCTGCAGACCGTCGTCTACCGCAAGGGCTACGCGAACACGCCCCAGCAGGCGCGACAGTTCATCTCCCACGGCCACATCGTCGTTGGGGACAGTCGCGTTTCGACGCCGTCCTACAAGGTGCCGGTCGAAGAGGAAGAACTGGTCGGCTTCGACGAGAACAGCCCGATCAGCGACGAACTCCACCCGGAACGAGCGGAGGAACAATAACATGAGCTCGGAAGACAGCAAGTGGGGCATCGCCCACGTCCACGCATCGTTCAACAACACGGTCATCACCATCACGGACCAGACCGGGGCCGAGACCCTGGCGAAGTCCAGTGGTGGGACCGTCGTCAAACAGAACCGAGACGAGGCGTCCCCGTACGCGGCCATGCAGATGGCCGAAGTGGTCGCTGAAGACATCCTCGCACAGGGTATCGAAGGTGTCCACGTGCGCGTCCGCGGTCCAGGTGGAAACCAGCAGACCAACCCCGGTCCGGGTGCGCAGGCGACGATTCGAGCGCTGGCTCGCGCCGGTCTCGAAATCGGTCGCATCGAGGACGTCACTCCGATTCCACACGACGGCACTCGCGGTCCCAAAAACAGCGGGTTCTAACACATGACCGAGGACTACGAGGTTGAGTTCGTCGAACGCGAAGAGCGAGAGGCTCGCTTCGTCGTCAGAGGTATCACCCCGGCGTTCGCGAACGGGATTCGCCGTGCGATGATCGCTGACGTCCCGACGTTCAGCGTCGATACGGTACGCGTCGTCGAGAACTCCAGCGTGATGTTCGACGAACAGATCAGCCTTCGTCTCGGACTCGTCCCGCTTACGACACCGGTCGACGAGTTCGAGATCGGCGACGAAGTCACGTTGTCCATCGACGTGTCGGGACCGAACACGGCATACTCGGGCGACATCGTCACCAGTGACGATCTCGTCCAGCCGGCGGACGACAACGTTCCGATCATCGAGCTCAAGGACGACCAGCGACTCGAAGCCGAAGCCGACGCAGTCCTCGACCGCGGCCGCGAACACGCCAAGCATCAGGGCGGCGTCGCCGTCGGATATCGACACCTCCAGCGCGTGGAGGTCGTCGGTGACAAGGAGGAGTTCGCCAAGGAGGAACCGGAGATCCTCCGCGGCGTCATCGAAGACGATGGCGAACTCGTTGCGACGGAAACGTTCGATAACGACCTAACCAACCGCTATCCGGGCAAGGAGGTCGAAGTTCACGACATCCCGAACGCCTTCGTCTTCCACGTCGAGACCGACGGTTCGTTCTCGGTGGACGAACTCGTCACGGCAGCCATCGATAGTCTGCACGGTCGCGCGACCGAGCTCAAAGAAGCCGTCCAGCTGTAACACGAACAGATGATCCCCCAACCCACACACACGTCGATGACCGCTGCACCCGAGAGCGGTGCGAGCGCGAAGACCGAAAGGGGTTTTAGGGGGCACAAAGTAACCACATTTGCGCGCAGGGATAGCCAAGTCTGGCCAACGGCGCAGCGTTCAGGGCGCTGTCCCGTAGGGGTCCGCAGGTTCAAATCCTGCTCCCTGCACTTTTCCTCACGATCCATAGGAGGAACGCTATGAGCAAGAGCAACCCGAGACTTAGTAGTCTCATCGCCGACCTGAAGTCGGCCGCCCGCAACTCGGGCGGAGACGTCTGGGGCGACATTGCCGAGCGCCTGGAAAAGCCACGGCGCACGCACGCGGAAGTCAATCTGGGCCGCATCGAGCGGTACGCCCAGGAAGACGAGACCGTCGTCGTGCCGGGCAAGGTGCTGGGTAGCGGCGTTCTGCAGAAGGACGTTACCGTCGCCGCAGTGGACTTCTCTTCCACCGCGAAGAAGAAGATCGAACAGGTCGGAGATTCGATCGAACTCGAACAGGCACTCGAACAGAATCCCGAAGGCAGTAACGTGCGGGTGATTCGATGAGCGTCGCAGAATTCGAAGCGGACGTCGTCATCGACGCACGCGACTGCATCATGGGCCGCGTCGCGACGCAGGTCGCGGAGCGAGCTCTCGACGGCGAATCCATCGCCGTCGTGAACGCCGAGCAAGCCGTCATCACGGGCAGTGAAGATGACGTCATCTCGAAGTTCAAGAAGCGGCGGGACATCGGCTCGGACCGCGGGCCGGCGTACCCGAAGCGACCCGACGGCATCTTCAAGCGTGCCATCCGTGGCATGCTTCCGCACAAGAAGCCCCGAGGCCGCGAGGCGCTCGAGAACATCCGCGTCTACGTCGGTAATCCGTACGACGACGCTGAAGTTCTCGACGACACGTCGCTGGATCGCCTCTCGAACATCAAGTTCGTCCAGCTGGGCGACATCTCCGCATCCCTTGGAGCGAACGTAACATGGTAACGAACACGTCTGGCAAGAAGAAGACGGCCATCGCTCGCGCGACCATCCACGACGGAGCCGGTCGCGTGCGCGTCAACTCGCAACCGGTCGAACTCGTCGAACCGGAACTGGCGCGACTGAAGATGCTCGAACCGTTCCGCATCGCAGACGCCGACCTCCGCGAGGAGATCGACGTCGAGGTCAGCGTCGAAGGTGGCGGCGTCAGCGGACAGGCAGACGCCGTCCGCACCGCGATCGCTCGTGGACTCGTCGAACACAGCAACGACGCGGAGCTCCGTGACGCGTTCATGGAGTTCGACCGCTCGCTGCTGGTCAACGACGTTCGACAGTCCGAGCCGAAGAAGTGGGGCGGACCTGGCGCCCGCGCGCGATACCAGAAATCGTACCGGTGAGGTGATACACGATGATGGTCCCGGTCCGATGTTTCACCTGCGGCAGCGTCGTCGGCAAGCACTGGGAAGAGTTCAAAGCGCGCGCCCGTGAGGGCGACGAGGACCCAGACGCGGTGCTGAACGAACTCGGCGTCGAGCGACACTGTTGTCGCCGGATGCTCGTCAGTCACGAGGACCTCGTCGACGTCGTCTCACCCTATCAATGATGGCAAAGAAAAGCGACAATCGGTACGAGAAGGCACGTATCCTCGGCTCGCGAGCGCTGCAAGTGGCCTACGGTGCGCCGGTCTTGATCGACACCGATCAGACCCAGCCGATTCTGATCGCGGCCGAGGAGTACGACGCGGGAGTACTGCCGTTCACGGTCCGACGGGGTGACTGACGTGACGCTGATCACCGACGTTCGGCTGCGACGAATCCTCGACTCCCGTGGCAACCCCACGGTCGAGGCGGACGTCATCACCGAGAGTGGAAGCTTCGGGCGTGGTGCTGCGCCGAGTGGTGCGAGCACCGGCGAGTACGAGGCGATCGAGCTCTCGGCGGGTGAGGCAGTCGCAGCCGCTCGCGAAGAAGTGGTCCCGCGACTCGTCGGCGACGTCCACGTAGACAATCAACGTGCCGTCGACGACGTGCTTCACGGTGCGGACGGAACGGACGACTTCTCGCACGTCGGTGCGAACAGTGCAGTCGCCATCAGCATGGCCGCGGCAAAAGCCGGGGCTGGCGTGCTCGGCGTCCCGCTCTATCAGCATCTCGGTGGGACGTTCCGTGGTGACACCTTCCCGACGCCGCTCGGGAACGTCATCGGCGGCGGCGAACACGCAACCGACGCGACGCACATCCAGGAGTTCCTGGCAGCGCCTGTCGGCGCGCCGAGCGTCTCCGAAGCCGTGTTCGCGAACGCCGCGGTGCATCAGGAAGCACACGACATCCTGTCCGAACGTGGCGTCCCGGCCGGGAAGGGCGACGAAGGCGCGTGGGCACCGTCCATCGACGACGCGGAAGCGTTCGAGGTCATGGACGAAGCGACCGACGCCGTCGAGGAGGAATTCGGGTTCGAGGTCCAGTTCGGACTGGACGTCGCCGCCTCCGAGATGTACGAGGACGGCGTCTACCACTACGGCGACGACACCCGCACACCGGACGAGCAGATCGACTACGTCGCCGAACTGGTCGACGAGTACGACCTCTGTTACGTCGAGGACCCGCTGGACGAAACCGACTACGACGGATTCGCCGAACTCACCGACCGTGTCGGTGACCGGACGCTGATCTGTGGTGACGACCTGTTCGTGACGAACGTCGAGCGACTCTCGACGGGCATCGAGCGGGGCGCAGCCAACAGCATCCTGATCAAGCCGAACCAGATCGGCACGCTCTCGGACGCGGTCGACGCGGTCGAGCTAGCCGTCGAAAACGGCTATCAGGCGGTCATCTCCCACCGCAGTGGTGAGACGGAGGACGCGACCATCGCACACCTCGCCGTGGCCACCGACGCCCCGTTCATCAAGACGGGAACGGTCGGCGGCGAGCGAACCGCGAAACTCAACGAACTGATTCGAATCGAGGCAAACGCAGTATGAGCGGAAACGAAAAGGAAGGTCTCGACGCAGCCGAATCCGACGTCGCCGAGGAACCGACGGACGCCGACGAGGCGGCCCCGGAAGAGACGGCCGACGTGGAGACGGACGCAGAGACCGAGACGGAAGCAGCATCGACAGCGGATGCCGACGAGGCCACCGCCGAGGACGAGGGGCCCACCCTCGATGAGGACGTCATGCCCGACGACGAGGCAGACCTCCTCATTCCGGTCGAGGATTACCTCGCGGCTGGTGTCCACATCGGTACCCAGCAAAAGACGAGCGACATGGAGCGGTTCATCCACCGTGTCCGGACCGACGGCCTGTACGTGCTCGACGTGAGCATGACGGACAGTCGCATCCGGACGGCGGCGGACTTCCTGGCGAACTACAACCCCGAGCAGATCCTCGTGGCGTCGTCCCGCCAGTACGGTCGGTTCCCGGCCGAGAAGTTCGCCGATGCAGTGGGTGCTCGCGCTCGAACCGGGCGTTTCATCCCGGGCACGCTTACGAACCCGGACTACGATGGCTACATCGAGCCGGACGTCGTCGTGGTGACCGACCCGATCGGTGACAGCCAGGCCGTCAAAGAGGCTATCACCGTGGGTATCCCGGTCATCGCGATGTGCGACTCGAACAACACGACGAGCAACGTCGACCTCGTGGTTCCTACGAACAACAAAGGTCGAAAGGCGCTCTCGGTCGTCTACTGGCTGCTGGCCAACGAGACGCTCGACCGCCGCGGTGCCGAACCGGCGTACGCGCTCGACGACTTCGAGAGCGAGATCTAACGCCGGCGTTTCGACGCGCGATTTTTCCCTCCGAGTGACCGACTGCAGAGCCGCAGGACGGACTGCACTGAGAGGACAAAGACCTTTGCCCCGCCAGTGGGAACTCCAGGCTATGTCGGAAGGAGACACGCTGGTCAACGCGGTCATCGGCGGCATCGTGGCGGTCGTCATCTCGTTCGTGCCGTTCTCGCCGGTACTTGGTGGAGCCGTCGCGGGCTATCTCCAGGGTGGCTCGCGGAGCGACGGCGTGCGCGTGGGAGCCATCGCGGGCGCGATATCGCTCGTTCCGCTGTTGGTATTCATGGCGTTGTTCGGTCTGTTCGGCATGTTCGCGATGACCGGCGTCGGTCCGAGAGCATTGGGTGGCGTGGGCGTCGGGTTCGCGCTCCTGTTGGTCGCACTGGCGGTCACGGGGCTGTACACGGTCGGATTCGGTGCGCTGGGTGGCTGGCTGGGTAATTACGTGAAATACGAGACGGACGTCGATGTCTGACGCGTTCGGAAATACACTTAGCCTTCGACGTTAGAACGGCGAGCATGGTAACGTCGAGCGCTCCCGGGAAGGTGTATCTCTTCGGGGAGCACGCGGTCGTATATGGGGAACCGGCGGTCCCGTGTGCTATCGAGCGTCGAGCGACGGTGACCGTCGAAACGAGCGAGCCGGGCGAGCTACGCGTCCACGCAGCCGATCTAACGCTCGACGGGTTCACGGTCGAGTACAACGGCGATCCGGACGGCCACCCCGACGTCGACGTCGCGACGCCGCTCGTCGAAGCGGGAATGGCCTACATTCAGGGGGCGATCGGACAGGCACGCGAGGTTGCGGACGCACCGAACGCGGGGTTCGAGGTGCACGTCGAGAGCGACATCCCTCTCGGGGCGGGGCTGGGCTCGTCCGCGGCGGTCGTCGTCGCGGCCATCGACGCGGCGACGCGGGAACTAGGCGTCGAGCTGACGGCGCGAGAGATCGCCGACCGAGCCTATCGGGTCGAACACGACGTCCAGGACGGGCAGGCGTCGCGTGCGGACACGTTCTGCTCGGCGGTCGGTGGGGCGGTCCGCGTGGAGGGGGACGATTGTCGGGCCATCGCGGACGTCCCGGAACTCCCGTTCGTGATCGGCTACGACGGTGGCGAGGGTGACACCGGGAAACTGGTCGCTGGCGTGCGGCAACTTCGCGAGACGTACGACTTCGCGGCCGACACGGTGGAGGCCATCGGCGACGTGGTTCGCAGTGGCGAAGACGCGCTCGAAGCGGACGATTTCGAGGAACTCGGCAAGCTCATGAACTTCAACCACGGGCTGCTGGAAGCCCTCGGAGTGTCCTCGCGGTCGCTGGACGCGATGGTCTGGGCGGCCAGGGATGCGGGTGCCGACGGGGCGAAGCTCACCGGTGCCGGGGGAGGCGGGTGTATCGTCGCCCTCGATGCGACGGAGCGGACCATCGACGCGCTGAAGTACACCCCGGGCTGTGAGTCCGCGTTCCGGGCAGACCTCGACACGGAAGGCGTTCGTCGGGAGGAGGCATGACGACGGTCCTGAAGCTCGGCGGCAGCGTGATTACTGCGAAGGATGACCTGGAGACGGTCGACGACGAGGGCATGGAGACCGTCCTCGACGCCGTCGGGGCCTTCGAGGGCGATCTCGTCGTCGTCCACGGTGGCGGGAGCTTCGGGCACCATCACGCAGCGGAACACGGAGTGAGTTCGACCTCGGGAATCCACGACGCGGCGGGTGCCGTGGCGGTCCACGGCGCGATGAAGCGATTGAACGACGAGGTCGTGACGCGACTGCACGAGCGCGGCGTCGGGGCAGTGCCGGTGCATCCGCTCTCGGCGGCGTCCCGAGCCGCAGACGGAGCGCTCGCGCTTCCGACTGCCCAGGTAGGGACGATGCTGGGCGAGGGGTTCACGCCGGTGCTGCACGGAGACGTCGTCGCCCACGAGGGAGAGGGGGTTACCGTCGTGAGTGGGGACGACCTCGTGATCGCGCTCGCGCGGTCGCTCGACGCGACCCGCGTGGGGCTCTGCTCGGCGGTCCCGGGCGTGCTCGACGTCGACGGGGAGGTCGTGACCAGAATCGACCGGTTCGACGACGTGGCACGGGCGGTAGGTGGCAGCGACGCGACGGACGTGACCGGGGGAATGGCTGCGAAGGTCCGAAAGCTGCTGGCGCTGGACACGCCGGCGCACGTGTTCGACGCGAGTTCGGTGGGCGAGTTCCTCGATGGCGGTGAGCCGGGAACGCGGATCGAGCACGAATCGGAATCGTAACCCACACCGTTTTTAACACCGGCCCGCATAGAGGCGAATAACCGAGACGCGGCCGCCCACGGGTGCGGTTGGGCGGCCGGCGACACAGCAGTCGGTGCATCGGCACAGTCTCTCGGCGTCGGGCGGTCGCTGGCTACGACGTGGCCGGCGGTCGCTTCCCGGCCTTCCGGGGCGTCGAGTTCCTGGCCGAATCAGTCCGCCGACTATCTCTGCGTGCCGGTCGCTCGCGACACGCGCCAGCGGGGCGGTCTCTCCTCGGAGGGAATACTATGGAAATCGAAATTGCGACAATCGGCGGCTACGAAGAAGTCGGTCGGCAGATGACGGCGGTCCGAGCGGGCGACGACGTCGTCGTCTTCGACATGGGTCTGAACCTCTCGAAGGTCCTGATCCACGACAACGTCGAGACCGAGCGGATGCATAGCCTCGACCTGATCGACATGGGTGCCATCCCTGACGACCGGGTCATGAGCGACCTCGAAGGCGACGTGAAGGCCATCGTGCCGACCCACGGCCACCTGGACCACATCGGAGCCATCTCGAAGCTCGCCCACCGCTACGACGCACCCATCGTCGCCACGCCGTTCACCATCGAACTCGTCAAACAGCAGATCAAGGGCGAGGAGAAGTTCGGCGTCCAGAACGACCTCGTGAAGATGGAAGCGGGCGAGACGATGTCCATCGGCGACCGCAACGAACTGGAGTTCGTCAACGTCACTCACTCCATCATCGACGCTATCAACCCCGTCCTCCACACGCCGGAAGGGGCCGTCGTCTACGGGCTCGACAAGCGCATGGACCATACGCCGGTCCTGGGCGACCCCATCGACATGGATCGCTTCCGCGAAATCGGTCGCGAGGGTGAGGGCGTCCTGTGTTACATCGAGGACTGTACGAACGCGAGCAAGAAGGGGCGCACGCCCTCCGAGTCGGTCGCTCGCAGCCACCTCAAGGACGTCATGTACAGCCTGGAAGACTACGACGGCGGCATCGTCGCGACGACGTTCTCGAGCCACATCGCTCGAGTGAAGTCGCTCGTCGAGTTCGCCGACGACATCGGCCGCAAGCCGGTCCTGCTCGGACGCTCGATGGAGAAGTACTCGGGCACTGCCGAGCGCCTCGACTTCGTCGACTTCCCGGACGACCTCGGGATGTACGGCCACCGCAAGTCCGTCGACCGCACGTTCAAGCGGATCATGAACGAGGGCAAGGAGAACTTCCTGCCCATCGTCACGGGCCACCAGGGCGAACCGCGCGCCATGCTCACCCGCATGGGCCGCGGCGAGACGCCGTACGAACTGGACGACGGGGACAAGGTCATCTTCTCCGCCCGAGTCATCCCGGAGCCGACCAACGAAGGGCAGCGCTACCAGTCCGAGAAGCTGCTGGGCATGCAGGGTGCGCGCATCTACGACGACATCCACGTGTCCGGCCACCTCAACCGCGAGGGTCACTACGAGATGCTCGACGCGCTCCAGCCGAAGAACATCATCCCGGCGCACCAGGACATGAAGGGCTTCGCCCCGTACGTCTCGCTCGCGGAGGGCATGGGCTACCAGATGGGACGGGACATCCACGTCACGCGCAACGGGAACATGATCACCCTCGTGGAGTGAGACCATGACCACGGACGCGAGCACAGCGGCAGCGGTCGAACGCGCCATCGAACAGCGACGTGAGCGAGTCAACGAGGCCATCCCGGAGGAGTTGCCCATCGTGCATCCGGAGCGGCTCTACGACGCGTCACGGTACCTGCTGGACGCCGGTGGGAAACGACTCCGCCCGACGATGCTCCTGCTCGCCGCGGAGGCACTCGCCGACGTCGAGCCGATGAGCGAGGACTACCGGTCGTTCCCCGCCCTCGACGGGAGCAGGGTCGACCTGATGACGGCGGCAGTCGGAATCGAGACCATCCAGACGTTCACGCTCATCCACGACGACATCATGGACGACGACCCGCTCCGCCGCGGCGTGCCGTCGGTCCACAAGGAGTACGGTCTCGCCACGGGAATCCTCGCCGGAGACACCCTCTACTCGAAGGCGTTCGAACAGATGCTCGAATCCGGTGCGAAGCCCGACCACTCCGTCCGGGCGCTCTCGGAACTCGCGACGACCTGTACGAAGATCTGCGAGGGCCAGTCGCTGGACATCGACTTCGAGACCCGCGAGGAGGTCACCCCCGAAGAGTACCTGGAGATGGTCGAACTGAAGACCGCGGTCCTGTACGCCTCGTCCGCGGCCATCCCGGCCATTCTCGTCGGCGCCGACGACGAGGTCGACGCCCTCTACGAGTACGGTCGCGACGTCGGCCGTGCCTTCCAGATTCAGGACGACCTCCTGGACCTGACGACGCCGAGCGAGAAGCTGGGCAAACAGCGCGGCAGCGACCTGGTCGAGAACAAGCAGACCATCATCACGCTCCACGCCCGACAGCAGGGTGTGGACATCGAGTCGCTGGTCGACGCCGACTCGGAGGCGGAGGTCACGGAGGCCGAGATCGACGAGGCGGTGGCGGAACTCGAAGCCGCAGGCTCTATCGAGTACGCTCGTGAGACGGCACACGAGTTCATCGCGAGCGGCAAGGACCACCTACAGGAACTCCCCGACAACGAGGCCCGCGAGACGCTGGCGGGAATTGCGGACTATCTCATCGAGCGGGAATACTGAGTCCGTGCGGTCGGCGTGCGGTTGCGCGCGACGTTTTTTGCAGTTGGCCGCCAATCGCCGAGCGAATGCACCGGCGACGAGACCTGTTGTGCGGACTCGCGAGCCTCGCGACGGTCGGGCTGGCGGGCTGTCGAGAGCGTGCGAACACCGAGCCGTCGACGCCGACCGCTGCTGGAGCAGTTACGTACCCACACCTCCACCCGAGCGGTAATCGGGTCCTCGACGGCAGTGGGAGCGTACGGACGGCCGGCCCGGTCGAGATCCCGGTAGCTGGTCGGCCGCGGTGGCTCGTCGCGACGGCGGCCGAGCGGGGAAGCTTCTGGACCATCGTCTCGTCGTCGGGGACGGCGAAGACGGTCCGCGTCGTCGACAGTGACGTGGAGGTCGTCGGTTCGCAGATGCCGTTCGCCGACGCACGGCCGCCGGTCGTCCGGCACAGTGGGTCGACGGCAACGGTCGTGCGGCCACCCGGCGACGCGGCCCCCCAGTCCGTCCCAATCCGCAGACCGGACGGCTGGGTGTACGTCGACGACGACGGTCGGATAGTTCGGACGGTCGACGGTGGTGAGCGACGGGAATTCGCGGTCGATGCCTTGCCCGACGCACGCCTCGCAGCGCTGGGAGAGGACCGGTACGCACTCTACGGCGACCGAACGGAACGGTACAAGCACGGGGCGCTGGGAGATACCGTCGAAGGCGGGAGTCTGGTGGTGTTCGACGGCGCTACGTCCGAGGTAGTGACCCGAACCAGTCTGGACCCGCCGGCCGTATACGAGGGGCAGTCGCCCCTCGCCGCCGACCTCGACGGGAACGGCGACGTCGAACTGCTCACGACGGTATCTGATTCGGAATTGGGTGCTCGAATCGTGGTCTTCGACGAGACAGGCGAACGGCGTGCGACGGGACCGATTCACGGGAGTGGGTGGCGACACCAGCTCTGCGTGGCTCCGTTCGCGAAGGATGGCCGTCCGGAACTCGCCGTCGTCAGACAGCCCCACGTCGGCCACGTACTGGAGTTCTACCGCTTCGACGGGAACGAGCTTGCGGTGACGGCGACGCTCGACGGGTTCTCGTCGCACGCCTTCGGCTCGCACAACTTGGACGGCGGGCTGGCTGCGGACCTGGACGACGACGGGTCCGTAGAGTTGCTCGTCCCGACGACCGACCGTCGGACGCTCCGAGCAGTGGAACGAACGGCAGATGGCGCGCGCGTCGACTGGGGGCTGGCACTCGATGGCGCGCTACGGACGAACGTCGCGGGCGTCGCGCTCGGTGACGGGCGCGTCTCGGTCGGCGCGGGCACCGATTCCGGAGTGCTCGTATGGCAGGGGTAGTCCGAGCGGCGGCGTCAGAGCAGCGATGGCCCCGGCGGAACGACGGGCTTCGCGTCCTGGGCGTAGGTCTCGAAGACGTCGGCCGCCCAGTCGAGGAACGCCGCGTCCTCCGCCTCGACGCAGGCGCGCACCTGGCCGTCGTCGTACGCGAGGAGGAAGCCGCGGTCGTCGGTAACGGTGAGACCGAAGCCGAGTTCGTCGGGGTAGCTCGCGAGCTGGAATCCGGGGGCGGCGACGACGGCGGCGAACTCCATGGGATTCAGGTCGCGCGCCGCAGCGACCTTCCCGGCCGGGAGCACGAGTTCGGTCTCGGCCCCCTTGCGAAACTGCTCGGCGTGCGGGTCGTGAAAGAGCCGACTCAAGACGGGTGCGAGCATCCGAATGGCGTCCGTTTCGAGCGACCGAACGGCACGGACGTAGTGGTCGATCGGTGCCTGTGGATGGTCGTCGGTTGCGACCACGACGTCGGCGTCGGCCAACAGTCCAGGCCCCGGCGCACGCTTGGAGTCCGGAAGATAGCGATAGACGGGCTGTAGATCCTCGATTCGCGCCATCGTCGAGACGTAGTCGCGATGGGTCCGGGCGACCAGTTCCCCGGTCGTCGTCAGGCGGTACGAGCCGTTCTCCCGTCGTGTCCAGCCGCGCTCGACGAACGCCGAAAGGTGCCGCTGAGCGCTCCGCTTCGAGAGGTCGAGGTCGTCGGCGACGTCTCGGGGAGCAGCGGGCTCCGACCGGAGGCGTTCCAGCAGGTGGAGCCGGTCACGCGACCCCGCGAGGAAGGGGACTGCGTCGTCGCTCATATCGGTCCTTCGAGTCCCCAGTCCCTGACTCTTGGCGTCGCGTCGAACCCGAGCCGTTTTCCTTCCCTCGCTGGAAGGGACCGACAATGGACGACGACCTACGCGCCCGCGTCGAGGAGGCGGCGGAGACGAACGCCCTCATCAACGCGGTCAAACACGAGTCGGAGGCACAGGTCGGTGCGATCATGGGTCCGCTGATGGGCCAGAACCCGGAGTTCCGCGAACACGGCGACGAGATAGCCGGCGTCATCGCGCCCGTGGTCCAGCGAGTCAACGGCATGGACGCCGACGAGCGACGCGAGCGACTGGCCGAACTCGCACCCGAGGAACTGGCGGAGATCGAGAGCGAGGACGAGGAGGACGAGCAGGTCCTGCCCGACCTCCCGAACGGAGACGACACCGAGACGGTCCGGATGCGCGTCGCGCCGAACCCGAACGGACCGTGGCACGTCGGCCACGCGCGCATGGCCGCCGTCGTTGGGACGTACAAGGACCTCTACGACGGCGAGTTCATCTGCCGGTTCGACGACACCGACCCGGAGACGAAGCGGCCGGACCTCGACGCCTACGACGCCATCCTGGACGCGATCGAGTACCTGGGCTTCCAGCCCGACGAGGTGCTGAAAGCGAGCGACAGACTGGCGACGTACTACGACCACGCACGGGACCTCATCGAGAAGGGCGGCGCGTACACGTGTTCGTGTCCCCAGGCGGAGTTCTCCGACATGAAGAACAGCGGCGAAGCCTGCCCGCACCGCGACACGGACGTCGAGACTACCCTGTCGGAGTTCGAGGCGATGGTCGACGGCGAGTACGAGTCCGGAGAGAAGGTGCTGCGAGTCAAGACGGACATCGAGCACAAGAACCCCGCCCTGCGCGACTGGGTAGCGTTCCGCATGATCGACACGCCCCACCCGCGCGAGGAAGCGGCAGACTACCGCTGCTGGCCGATGCTCGACTTCCAGAGTGGTATCGACGACCACCTCACGGGCGTTACGCACATCATCCGCGGCATCGACCTGCAGGACTCCGCGAAGCGGCAGGGCTTCGTCTACGACTACTTCGGCTGGGAGTACCCCGAGGTCATCCACTGGGGCCACGTCCAGGTCGACGAGTACGACGTGCCGCTGTCGACCTCCAGCATCAAGGAACTCATCGACGAGGGCGAACTCACGGGGTGGGACGACCCGCGCGCGCCGACCGTCGCGAGCCTCGAACGGCGTGGAATCCGCAGCGAGGCCATCGTCGAGGCGATGGTCGGGCTGGGAACGTCGACGAGCAACGTCGACCTCGCGATGTCGACCATCTACGCCAACAACCGCGAACTGATCGACGACGATACCGACCGCGCGTTCTTCGTCCGCGACGGCGTCGAGAAGCAGGTCGTCGGCGGTCCCGAATCGGCGGCCCCGCCCGTGCATCCCAACCACGAAGACCGCGGCACCCGAGACATCCCGGTGACGGGAACGGTCCTCGTCGAGCCCGACGACGTGCCGCCGAACGGGAAACGCGTGTGGTTGAAGGGATACGGGTGCATCCGCCACACGCGTGACGCATTCGAGTACACCGGCGACGACATCGACGTCGTCCGAGAGGAAGGCGTGGACGTCGTTCACTGGGTACCGGGCGAGCAGAACGTCCCACTCCGTCTCCGGACGATGACGGGCGACGTCGAGGGCCACGCCGAACCCGGCGTCGCGGACTACGACGTCGGGTCGATGCTCCAGTTCGTGCGCGTCGGCTTCGCCCGCATCGACCACCACGGCGAGGAGTCCGTCGCCTACTTCGCACATCCCTGACCACCGGACGTCGGCGCGATTCCGGTGCCCGTCGGTCGAACATTTAAGTACCCTCCAGTGTTGGTCCTAGCTAGCATGGCAATCGACCCGGATTTCGAATCGAACCGAGAGATCGTCGATGAACACGACGGGCACAGCGTCTGGGGACCCGTCGAGGAACCGGAGACGCTGGGCATCCACGGGACGCACGTCGCGGTCGACTTCGACATCTGTTTGGCCGACGGCGCGTGTCTGGAGGACTGCCCGGTCGACGTGTTCGAGTGGGTCGACACGCCGGACCATCCCGAAAGCGAGATCAAGGCCGACCCCGCCCACGAAGACCAGTGCATCGACTGCATGCTCTGCGTCGACGTCTGCCCGGTCGACGCCATCGACGTCGACCCCGGACGCGCGGGTCGTATCTGATTCTCGCGTCGACCCCGAGATTGGCGCCTGAGTAACTGACGAGTAGTTGGTAGGCGTTTCCCGACCGCAGATAACCGACGAAAAGCTTAGGAGTGCTGTGGGAGACGTTCGTACACACGGTACGTAATCACAATGTATTCAGTAGTTCTGACCAAAGGCGTCCCCGACTTTCGAGAGGGGCAGGTATCCTTCGACGAGGACGGCCACCTCGAACGCGGGAAGACGCCGACGGTGATGAATCCGAACGACAAGTACGCTCTCCGGGCCGCCCTCCAGACGAAGGTCCGCCACGGTGGCGACGTGTCGTTGATGAGCATGGGCCCACCCGGCTACAAAGAGGTCCTCCAGGAGGGGATGGCCGACGTCTACGCGGACGATCTCTATCTGCTGAGCGACCGCGAGATGGGGGCTGCCGACACCTGGGCGACGGCGATGACAGTCGCCTCGGGCATCGGCAAACTCGACCAGGAACCAGATCTCGTGTTCGCGGGCTTCAAGACCGCAGACGGTGAGACAGGCCACACCGGCCCGCAGGCGTGCTGGTGTCTGGACCGCCCGCTCATCACGCACGTCATCTCCCTCGACGTCGACGAAGACGAGGGAGTGGTGCGTGCGAAACGGCTCGTCGAGGGCGACGTCGAGGAGATCGAGACGGTGGAGGCGGACCTCCCTGCATTCATCGTCACCGACCCGGAGTTCGAACCGAGCTACTACCGCGCCTCCCATCGACTACGTCACAAGGACCTCCGCGAGGAGACACAGGAGCGCGCGGAGAACTACGAGGACCACGTGACGGTCTGGGATCACTCGGCGCTGAACCTCGACCCGGACTTCATCGGCCTCGACGGCTCGCCGACAATCGTCGAGGGCGTCGACCCGATTCCGAAGGCCCCGTCCGAGCGCGAAGCCACGACCATCGACCCGAGCGACGGCGAGGGGATGTCCGACGTGCTCGAAACGCTGCAACCTCACGTGGCAGGTGACTGACGATGGTGGACATCGACCCAACTGAACTCGAAATCGCCGAACTCGGCCCGAAGATCAAGGACGTCGACGACCCCGACGAACTGCGCGAGATGCTGGCCCTCGAAGAGGACAGCGAGGACCGCGTCCCCGTCAAGACGCTCATCGAGGACCGCATCGAGAAACTGACGGCGGAAGACGAGGAGATCGACCCCGAGGCGGTCGACCTCTCGGACCTGACAGTCGCCGACGTCGCGAACCTCGTTCGAGACATCGACGACGTCGACGTGCTCGAAGACCTGCTTGATCGCGAGAAGGCCGGAAAGGACCGCAAGACCGCGAAGGGACAGATAGAGAGCCGCATCGAATCCGTCGAAGGAACTGACGAGGACGGCGAGGCCGCGGAGGTCGAGTACGTTCCGCCGGAGGAGAAACATCCCGACCTCGACCACCCCACGACTGACAAACAGTGGGTCGAGGACCTCGTCGACGCCGACTACCGCGACATGTGGGTCTACTGTGAGACCCAGCAAGGCGACCTCATCGACGTCTCACTGGAGATGCTGGGCAAGGCCCGGCAGCTGATGGACGACTACAACGAGCAGTACGGCGAGGAAGAGGACGTCGTCGCGGTCCTCGTCGGCGACGGGGTCTCCGAGCTGACGGACGACGTCATCGCTCGTGGGGCCGACAGGGTGGTCTACTTCGAAGACGACCGGCTCGAACGGTTCCGACACAAACCGTACACCGAGATCCTCGCCAACATGGCCAGAGCCGGCGGCGAGGTCGCCGCCGAGGGCCAGGAGGACGTCGACTGGAAGGACTACGACGAACCGCGGTACGTCCTCTTCCCGGCGACGAACAACGGTCGCGACCTCTCCGCGCTCGTGCAGGGCGAACTCGACTCCGGGTTGGCCAGCGACTGCTCGGGACTGTACATCGAGAACGTGATGATCTCCAACCCCGCGAAGACGGGGTCGGCCGGCGACAAGAAGGAGTTCGAGCGGGTGCTCCACATGAAGCGGCCCGACTTCTCGGGCTTCGAGTACTCGACCATCCTCTGTCTGGACAAACCCCATCGGGACTTCCACCCGCAGGGGGCCTCCGTGATTCCGGGGAGCTTCGAGATTCCCGAGGCCGACAGCGCCCGCGAGGGCGAAGTCGTCGAGCACGAGATGGACGTCGACGACTCGTGGTTCCACGTCGAGGTCACCGAGTACGACCAGCTCGAAGACGGCATCGACCTCACGGGCAACGAGGTCGTCGTCGCGCTGGGCCGCGGCATCAACGCCGACCCGACGAAGGGGATCGAACTCGGTCTCGACCTCGTCGACGCGTTCGACGAGGCCGACCTCGGTCTCTCGCGGGGCGTCATCACGTCCTCGTACAACTTCGACGGCCACGTCGAGCAGTACGTCGCGGAGGAGCGCCAGATCGGCGAGAGCGGGCAGGTCGTCGAGCCCGACGTGTACATCGCGGCGGGAATCAGCGGCGCGATCCAGCACAAGGTCGGCATGGACGAATCGGACGTCATCATAGCCATCAACAACGACCCCGACGCGGACATCAAGGACTTCTCGGACTACTATATCGAGGGCGACCTCTTCGAAGTACTACCGATGCTCACAGACGCACTCGAAGCCGGCGAACTGGACGTACAGGCAATCGCTGACGGAGGGAACGCCGATGACTGAGACCGACGGCGGGCAGACGGTCGACGACGCCGAGCACTACGAGGCGCTCGTCGTGGGCGCCGGTCCAGGTGGCGCGGCCGCCGCCGCGACGCTCGCCCGAAACGACGTGGAGACGCTCGTCCTCGAACGGGGCGTCGACGCCGGTTCGAAGAACGTCTCCGGCGGGCTCATCTACGCCGAGAAGTCCGCGCCGTACACCATCGACAGGCTGTTTCCCGACTTCCGCGAGGAGGCGACCGACCGCGAGATAACGGACTACTACATCCACAACGTCGCGGGCGAACAGGTGAAGACGTTCGACATCACCGATCTCCACGAACACGACACGGAGTGGTCGGACGCCGTCCTCCGGCGGAAGATGGACTCCTGGCTGGCCGACCGGGTCCACGAGATGACCCGCGAGACCGGCGGCGGGCTGTTGACCGAGGTACGCGTCAACGGGCTGCTCCGGGAGAAGGGCCGCATCGTCGGCGTCACCTGCGACGAGATCGACCCAATCACGGCCGACGTCGTCATCGCCGCCGACGGGGTCAACAGCGAACTCGCGCGCGACGCCGGCCTGACCGACTGGGAGGACCCAGACGAGTACTTCCAGGGCGTGAAGGCGGTCGCGGACATGCCCAGCGACGTCATCGAGGAGCGCTTCGGCGTCAGCGGCGACGAGGGAGTCGCCCACCTGTTCTCGGGCGACCTCTTCGAGGGCGTCCGCGGCGGTGGGTTCCTCTACACCAACGACGACTCGCTGTCCATCGGCTCGGTGTTCCACCTCGACAGCATCGCCGAGGAACGAGCCGAACCGCATCAACTGCTGGACAATCTCCTCACCCACCCGCTCCTCGCGGAGTGGCTGGGCGACGACTACGAGGAGGTCGAGTACGGGGCGAAGCTCGTCCCCGACTCGAAGAAGATGGCGCTCAAGCGGCCATACCGCGGTCGGCTACTCGCCGTCGGCGACGCGGCGGGACAGATGCAGGCCCAGGGGCCCATCATCAAGGGGATGAACCACGCCGTCACCGCCGGCGCGCTCGCCGCCGAGGCCTACATCGAAGCGCGGTCTCGGGACGAGGAGAACATGATGGGCCACTTCTACAAGGAGAAGCTCGAGACCGAGGGCGTCATGGACAAGCTCCGGCCGGCCCGCTACGAACTCGCCAGCAAGGTCGGCGAGAACGAGACCGTCTCGAACGTCGTCGACAGCGTGGTCACCTCCGGGGTCGGCCGAATGGCCGTCAGCGCCCTTGGCGGGACGCTGGAGCGGCTCTACAGCTCGCCGTTCCTCGTCGGGATGATCCCCGACACGCGAACGCCGTACGTCACCCTCCCGACCGTCATCGCCGAGGAACTCGGGACGCCGGTTCGCGAGCGCAACGACGTCCAGCCCCCGGACCTCGCCGACCGCATCGGTGATCTGACCTACGACGTCGACGTCGGGAATCCACACATTGAACTCCGGGACAAGTCGTTCGCGGCCAGCGGGACCGCCGTGACGGCGTGTCCGGTCAGCGCCACGGACTTCGGCGGCGGCTGCTACCGCGCAGAGACCGTCGAGACCAACGGCAGCACCGAGAAGGTCGTCAGTCTCGACACCCAGCCGTGCGTCGAGTGTGGCACCTGCGCGGTCGTCGCGGACACGACGTGGGAACACCCGCGCGGCGGCAAGGGCGTCGACTACAAACAGGGCTGAGATGCCCTCGCAGTTCGCAGCCCGCATCGACGAACTCGCGACCGCGGCCAGCGAGGCCGCTGCGGAGTTCGAACCGCCCGCTGACCCACCCGACGAGGAGCGGGCGATGGAGTTCCTTCGGGAGGGACTCGGGCCAACCATCGTGGTCTACCTCGACGCTCGCACGGGCGGCGGTAGCCCGGTTGAGTTCGGAACTGAGGAGTTCAGACGGCTCGAGCGGACGACGAACACCTGGCTCGACCTGTACGCGGCGTGCTACGGCGTCGACCTCGACGCCGAGTTCACCGTCCGAAAGGCCGCTGAACTCCTGATGGAGACGCACAACGTCAAGGACGTCGCGCAGTTGCTGACGGACGTCCCCGCTCGACACTGAGTCGGGCCTCGCGACCTCGTCTATCCTGATAAACAGTTAAGTTTAGTGGTGCGTTAGCAGTTGGCATGGAAGTCACCGAGACGCTGGAGTTCGAGAACAAGGATCGCAAGGACATCTACGAGTACGTCGAGCGGTTCGGCTCGGTGGATCCGGACGCCGCCAGGAACGCCCTCGACATGGACCCGCGGGCGTTCGGCCACGGCGTCGCCATCCTCAAACGCGACGGCATTCTGGAGGAGGTCGACGGCGAACTCCGGATCGCCTACGAGGGCGGTGCCGAGGAGGAGTTCCGAGACGACGGCGTCGAGTTCGTCATCCGACAGGCTCGACAGGAGGACCTGAGCGGCCTCGTCGGCTCGATTCGGACGGTGCTGGAGGCGAAGACGTACGTCAAGGCCGAGACCGTCGCCGACGTGGTCGACAACGAGGGGGTCCTCCTCAGGCACAACGACCTCGAATCGCGCATCTTCTTCGTCGCCTGCGTCGGCGAGGACGTGGTCGGCTGGGTCCACCTCAACGCGCCCGAATCGGAGAAGCTGTCACACACCGCCGAACTCACTCTGGGCGTCCTCGAACGCTACCAGGGCCACGGCATCGGCAGTCACCTCCTCGAACGCGGTCTGGAGTGGGCCGCGTCACACGGCTACGAGAAGATCTACAACTCCATCCCCGCCAGCAACCAGGAAGCCATCGACTTCCTGGAAGACCACGGCTGGCGCATCGAAGCGACCCGCGAGGGCCACTACAAGCTCGACGGCGAGTACATCGACGAAGTGATGATGGAACTGGACCTCTAGGACCACTCGCTCCCCTCGATTGGCTCGGCGACGATACCGTCCTGTTGGACCAGCGCTCTCGCGTGGGCCGTGCAGACGTTCCTGTCGGCGTCCCAGGGGACGTGCAACCGAACCGCCGCCTCGTTCTCGCATCCGGCTTCCGAACACTCGGCCATACGCGGCCTACGCGCTCGGCGGCTACCAGTCTTTGGCTACACCAGCACGACGACGAGCATCGCGACCAGTATCCCGCCGGTGAGGACCACCTGCACGACGTTCGACCCGAGTAGCCCGACGGTCGTGATGGCAGCCGTTCGCAGACCCGCCCGCGCGTCGCTGTGCTCGGCGTACTCGATGAGGAAGACGGTCCCGACGGTCCCGACGAGCAGTCCGAGCGGCCCGAGGGTGAACAGGCCGACGAGACCGGCGACCCCGGCCAGAATGGCCGTCGTGGTCGACGCACCGCCAGCCTTCGCCGAGACGACCCCGGCCAGCCAGTCGACGACCGTCGCCGTCACCCCGACGAGGACGAGGCCGACGAGCACGAGGACGTTCGGCTCGGTGTAGCCAGTGTGCCACCAGTACAGCAGGACGCCAGCGACGGACAACAGCCCGCTCGGGACGAACGGCGTGACGCTCCCCACGACGCCGCCGAGCAACAGCGCGAACGCGAGCACCACGATTGCGAGGTCCGGAATCACGACAATCGCTCCCGTTCCCGGCGCGCGTCGTCGGTCCCGTACAGTTCGACGATGGGCGCGTACGCCTCCCCCAGCGACCGCATGGCGGCCGCGGGGTTGAGGTACTCGAGGTCATCCGCGACCTGCGGCCACGGCGCTGCCTGCAGGACCTTCCGGACGAGCAGTCGTTCCTGCTGGTCCGTCAGCGCGCTCTCGTCAGCAGGGTCGACGAGATGTCGCAGTGCGAGCCGGCGGAACGGCCGCGGAGCGGTGTCGAACATGCCAGCGCCCGTCGTCGCGCCGACGACCAATCGCCACTCGGTATCGGTCAGCGCCAGCGGAATCTCGGCGTCGGTCGCCCGACACGCCTCTCGCACGACGTCGGGGTCGAGGTCCGAAAGCGGGTCGCTCAGCATCGACTCGATTCGGCGGGCGAACCACTCGCTGTGTCGTCGGGAGAGCGTCGCACCGTCCGCCGACAGCGGGTCCAGCATGATGGCGGAGTGTTCGCCACTGGTCGCGTTCCGCGTGGTCGAGAGATGCACCGTACGGAATCCGTTCGTCCGCCAGAACCGAATGAGTTCGGGCGTCGCACCGTAGCCCACGCCGAGCCAGTCGAGGCCCCGGTCGCGTGCTTCCGTGCGGACCGCATCGAGCAGGGCCGAGCCGAGGCCCCGCGACCTGACCGCGTGGTGGGTCGCGATACGGAGGACGCGCCAGCCGACAGTCTCGCCCGCCGACTCGTCCCGCAACTGCGTCGTCAACACGTCCGGGAGCATGTTCCCGCGGACGCGGCCGCCAGCGTACATCTCCGCCCGGAGGTCCGCCGGCAGGTCGCCCTCGCGAGCCAGCAGCGCGACCGAGGTGACGTGGCCGTCGTGGACGAGCGCGCGAACGGCGACGTTCGGTGCATCCAGCAATCGGGCGAGATCGTTCGGTTCGGTCCGGTAGTGCGCGCTCACGAGCAAGCCGAACGTCTCCGAGAGACGGTGTTCGTCGGCGAGCAGATCGGCGGACGTGAGCGACTCGTACGCGACGGTCTCGGGCGTCGCGTCCGCGACGAGCGGGTCCACAGCCGGACTCGCATCCAGCAACAGTGCACGGAACGCCCACACCTCCAGCGGATCGCCCGCAGCGTAGCGAATCGGCTCGGTCAGCGGGACCTCGGTCACCTCGTGGTCGCTCTCGGCGAGTCGATCCCGGAACCGGACCGAGAAGCCCCGCCCCGCCCCCTCGTAGCCGTGGACGGTCGTCGCGTACGCGACCGCGGGCGCGTGGAGAAGGGCTTCCAGTTGGCGGACCGACAACGCGGCGGCTTCGTCGACGACGACCACGTCGGGGTCGTCAGGGAGCGCTTCGGCGGCGACCGGCGGTTCGTACCGAACGCATCCGTCGCAGGCGTCCAGTCGCTTCGGGGCGTCGGGTCGGTCCCGGCTATCGAGCGCGTCCAGTTCGGCCAGCACCGCATCCGCCCGAGCGAACACCTCCGCCGCGTTCCCGTAGCTCGGAGCCGTCACGAGGACGTCCCGGCCCTCGGCGGCGAGCGCGCCCGCGGCGATGCCTGCGGCGCTCGATTTCCCCCGTCCGCGGTCGGCCTCCAGAACGAGCGCCTGGCCGTCGTCCCGGAGCCGTTCGAGGTCGGCGACGGCGTCGACCTGGTCGCCGGTCAGACAGCGCGCGTACGCCGCGTCCGGAAACGCGTGCTCGCCGGGCGGCGACGGCGACGGGCGAGCGAGCCGCGGAGCCGGATGCGTCAGCCCGTTCCGCTCGACCGCCTCGGCGTCGCAGTCGACGATTCCGATGCCCGGGTGCGCTCGGAGAAGTGTCACCAGTCGCGACCTGAAGTTCCCGGTCACGTCCGTCACGTCGAACGGGGGGACCGCCAGCGACTCCTCGAAACCACCCTGCAGGTCGGGCCACGACGAAAGCGGCGGCGTCAGCAACACCAGGAGGCCGCCGCCGTCGACCGCACCGACCGCTCGACCGAGCGCGTTCGGCCGGAGCGTCTCGCTCGCGTCGAGTACGACCGTAGTCAGCGTCCGGCCCAGCAGCTCACCAGCGTGCTTCTGGCCGTGGTGTTCACAATCGAGGAACGGATCCGGGCCGACGAGCGCCGTCTCGGCTGCAGGACAGTCGAGTGCGTCGAGCGCTGTCCGCACCGCAGCGTGCGTGTGCGCCTGCTCTCCCGCCAGTACGAGCACTCGTCGCTCGTTGACTGCACGGGCCTCGTCGCGAAGCGCCCGCGCGATCCTGCCGACCTCGTCGTCCATGCGCCACGGTTCGCCGCCGAGCGGAAAGGGGTTTCCGCTACTCCTCGTCGGGCATCCGGTACTCGCCGAAGTCCTCGACGGTCCCGACGGGCGGGGCACCGAACATGACCCAGCGATGTACCTCGTCGGTCTCGTTCAGGACGCGGCGGACGGGGTCAGGGCCGAGGCGAACGACGCCACCTGCCGGAACGTCGTGGACCGTCCCCTCGATTTCGACCTGCGCGCCGGTGGTCGTCACGTAGATCTCCTCCTGTCGCTCGTGGGTGTGTCCGGCGACCGACTGGCCGGGTTCCAACTGGACGACGTTGACGCGCATCTCCGTCGCACCCAGTGCCTCCGTCAGTTGCCAGTGTTCGACGCCGGACTCGGGGAACCGGTCGGCCTCGCCGTCGTCAGGAGTCACGATCTCGTAGTCGTCGCTCATGGCGCGGGCTACGGTCGGACCGGTGATGAACGGTGGCCAGCGGACAATTTTCGCCTCGATATCGCCTCTACCCCGTGGGTTTTTGCGGTGGCGCGTATAGCCGCCCGCATGCCATCGCTTCGGACGCCCCTGTGTGGGGTCCTCGACGTCGAGTATCCCGTGATACAGGCACCGGTCGGGAGCGTCTCCTGTCCCGAACTCGCCGCCGCCGTCTCGAACGCCGGTGGACTCGGCACGCTGGCGGTGACCTGGCGGGACTTCGCGGAGACGCGCCGCGTCATCGAGGCGACGCGCGAGTTGACCGACGCGCCGTTCGGCGTCAACCTCGTCCTCGACGACGACGCCACCGTGTACGACACCGAAGCGCACGTCGAGACGTGTCTGGACGCAGGCGCACCGGTCGTCTCGTTCTCCTTCGGCGACGCCTCGCCGTACGTCGGGACCGTCCACGACGCGGGCGCGCTCGCAGCCGTCACGGTCGGCAGTGCGGCGGCGGCAGCGGACGCCGTCGATGCCGGTGCGGACGTCGTCGTCGCCCAGGGCTGGGAAGCCGGCGGCCACGTCCAGAGCGAGGTCGCGACCATGCCGCTCGTTCCGCGCGTCGCAGACGCCGTCGGGGACGTCCCAGTCGTCGCTGCCGGCGGCATCGCGGACGGTCGCGGCGTCGCCGCCGCACTCGCGCTCGGCGCGGACGGCGCGTGGCTCGGGACGCGGTTCGTCGCGACCGAGGAAGCGCACGCACACGAACGGTACAAGCGGGCGCTGGTCGAGGCGGTCGAGACCGACACGCTGCACTCCGAACTGTTCGACAAGGGATGGCCGGGAACCCCCCACCGGACGCTCCGCAACGAAACTGTCCGCGCGTGGGACGCCGCTGGGCGACCACAGTCGGGCGAGCGCCCCGGCGAAGCGGAGACGGTCGCGACGGGTCCCGCCGGCGACGTCGAGCGATACACGGACGATCCGCCGCTTCCGGAGATGGACGGCGACGTCGACGCCATGGCCGAGTACGCCGGACAGAGTACGGGCCTCGCGAACGAGGTCCGGCCGGCTGGTGCAGTCGTCGAGTCGCTCGTCGAGGAGACGACGTTCGCCATCGACGCAGTGGGCCGGCTCCGACGGTAGGCGCGGCGTGCGCTCACGTCTCATGCAGGAACGGCTTCGAAAGGGCTTTTAGGTACGCTGGCTCAGTCCATGTTACAGCCTGCGCGGGGTTGATGATGCTCCTAGCCACATAGGACTCTCGCACCGTTCGACGGTGCCGGGGTCGCTACGACCCCGAAACGGCGGGGGAGCGCGAGCCCACGCGCAGGAGGTGATCCAATCATGCCAGTATACGTAGACTACGACGTCCCTGCCGACCTCGAAGAAGACGCCCTGGAGGCGCTCGAGGTCGCACGAGACACCGGATCGATTAAGAAAGGTACCAACGAGACGACCAAGGCCATCGAACGCGGCAGCGCCGAGCTCATCTTCGTCGCCGAAGACGTGACGCCCGAGGAGATCGTCATGCATCTCCCCGAGCTGGCCGACGAGAAGGACGTTCCCTTCATCTTCGTCGAAGCGCAGGACGACATCGGCCACGCCGCCGGCCTCGAAGTCGGTAGCGCCGCCGCGGCCATCGTCGACGCCGGCGAGGCGTCCGACGACGTCGAGGACATCGCCTCGAAGGTCGAGGAACTTCGATAAGTGACCACCAATGAGTGCTGAGGAATCCGAAGGCAGCGGCTCCACGCCTGCCGAAGTAATCGAAGTCGTGGGCCGGACGGGGATGCACGGCGAGGCCATGCAGGTCAAGTGCCGCATCCGAGAAGGCGAGAACAAGGGTCGAATCATCACCCGGAACGTTCTCGGCCCCGTCCGCGAGGGCGACGTGCTCCAGCTACGCGAGACGGCCCGTGAGGCAGACGCAATCGGAGGGCAGTAACGATGCCACGAACCCGAGAGTGTGACTACTGCGGGGACGACATCGAACCCGGAACGGGAACGATGTTCGTCGCCGTCGACGGTACGACCACGCACTTCTGCTCCAGCAAGTGCGAGAAGAACGCAGACCTCGGCCGCGAGGCCCGCGACCTGGAGTGGACCGACGAGGGCCACCCCAAGGCAGGCCAGGCTGCCGAGACGGCACCGACCGAGGACGAGGAAGAGGCCGAAGCTGAGGACGAAGAGGCCGAGGCTGACGAAGCCGACGCTGAGGAGTCCGAAGCGGCCCCCGACCTCGAAGCGGCGGAAGACTCGGCCGACGAGGACGAGTCGGAAGACGAGGAAGAAGCCGAGGAGGCCGAAGCGTGAGCGACCTCGAACGCACCTTCGTCATGGTCAAGCCCGACGGCGTCCAGCGCGGACTCGTGGGCGACATCATCTCGCGCTTCGAGGACCGCGGGCTCACGCTGGTCGGCGCGAAGTTCATGCAGATCGACCAGGACCTCGCCGAGGAGCACTACGGCGAGCACGAGGGCAAGCCGTTCTTCGACGGGCTCGTGGACTTCATCACGTCCGGTCCCGTCATGGCGATGGTCTGGGAGGGCCAGGACGCGGTCCGACAGGTCCGCGGCATGATGGGCGAGACCGACCCCGCCGAGTCCGCACCCGGAACCATCCGCGGTGACTACGGACTCGACCTCGGTCGGAACGTCATCCACGGCTCCGACCACGAGGACGAGGGCTCGAACGAGCGCGAAATCGATCTGTTCTTCGACGAGGACGAACTGGTCGAGTGGGAGCGCATCGACGAGACCTGGCTCTACGAATAACCGCAGTTCTTCTTTCGCGTTTCCGGTCGTTCGACAGTGACGACGCCAGCCCTGCGGACCGGCGTCGCCAGTGTGGGCTGCTTACTCGGTGATCTCGATGGTGACGGACTCGACGTCGACGGTCTCCGGGTCGACCGGGACCGCGAGTTCGTTCACCCGCATGAACGGCGGCGTCCACGGTGGGTCGTACTGCCAGAGGAACGTCTTCCCGGTGGTCTCGACCCGGTGGTGGGCGAGCGTTTCGAGCAGGTGGCGTCGCCGTCGTGCCACGCGGCCGGTGGTGGCGAACCACGAGAAGGGCAGCACGGCCATCGTCCCGGCCGTTTCGTGTTCGATGGAGACCGCCTCGTTCGTCGGCTCGGGAGCGGTCTCCACGGTGTAGTCCGCGGGCAGGTAGAACGACATCTCGACGCCCTCCTCGACCTCGCTCGTCGACACGGGCGACGTCATGTCGAGTTTCTCGCCGCGCGTGGTGACCGGTGCCGTCATCGAGATCTCCTCCTCGGGCTGGTTGGCACCGGAGAGATAGCGGAACAGGCGCTCGAACGCCGTCCCCTCGTCAGGCGCGGTCGTGCGCGCAACGACGAGGTCGGGGTACTCGCGAATCTCGACGTCGTCGAGGGTCCGAATCGTCGTGTAGGGGATACGTTCGGTCCGTCGCGACAGGTATGCTCCCCAGGCGACCCAGGCGAGGCCAGCGAGTCCGGCAGTCGCAACTCCGACCTTCGTGAGGGTGCGGGTCATGTCAGTACTACGTGAGTGCCGTGCGTATCGTTGTCGGACGTTCCCAGCCCGTGGGACTCCACGACCGCGCCGTCGTCGAGATTTATGTAGGAGCCCTCCGAAGGGCAAGGGTATGGCTGGAATAACGTACGAGGACTTCCTCGACCTCGAGTACGAACCGGCAGCGAGCGATCTGGTGTGCACCTTCTACGTCGACCCGGCGTCGGACATGACGTGGGAGGCGGCAGCGAGTCGCGTCGCTTCCGAGAGTTCGAACGGGACGTGGGCGGAACTGCAGGTCGACGGGTCGATCACCGACCTCAGCGCGACCGCGTGCGGAATCGACGAGGACAGCGGCCACGTCACGGTCGCCTACCCCGACGAACTGTTCGAGGGCGGGTCGATGCCGCAGATCCTCTCGTGTATCGCCGGCAACATCATGGGGATGAAAGCCGTCGACGGCATCCGACTGCTCGATTGTGAGTGGCCCGAGAAACTCGCCACGTCGTTCCCCGGCCCGCAGTTCGGGACCAGCGTCCGAAACGAGATCTTCGACGCCGGTGACCGGCCCATCACGGCGACCGTCCCGAAGCCGAAAGTGGGGCTCTCGACCGATCAGCACGCGCAGGTCGGCTACGACGCCTGGACCGGCGGCATCGACCTGCTGAAAGACGACGAGAACCTCACCGATCAGTCGTTCAACCCCTTCGAGGACCGGCTCACGGAAAGTCTCGCCCAGCGCGACCGCGCCGAGGACGAGACGGGCGAGAAGAAGAGCTACTTGCTGAACGTCACCGCTCCCGGTACCGAGATGCTCGACCGAGTGGACATGGCCGCCGAGCACGGCTGTGAGTACGTCATGGTCGACGTCGTGACCTGCGGGTGGGCGGCCGTCCAGCAGGTCCGCGAGCGGTGTGAGGACCACGGCCTCGCAATCCACGCTCACAGAGCCATGCACGCCGCCTTCGACCGCGTTCCGACCCAGGGCGTCTCGATGCGCGTCATCGCGCAGGTCGCCCGCCTCTGCGGCGTCGACCACATCCACACGGGCACCGCCGACCTCGGAAAGCTCGCCAACGAGGACACCGTCGGCATCAACGACTGGCTCTACTCCGACCTCTACGGCCTGCATGACGTCCTGCCGATGGCGTCGGGCGGCCTGCATCCCGGTCTCGTCCCGGAACTCGTCGAGCGGACGGGAACCAACATCGGCATCCAGGCCGGCGGGGGCATCCACGGCCACCCTGACGGTACCCACGCGGGAGCGAAGGCGCTCCGCGCTGCAGTGGAGGCCGCGACCGAAGGCGTCCCCATCGACGAGTACGCCGCCGAGCACTCGCCGGAACTGGAGGTCGCGCTGGAGAAGTGGGGCACGGAGACGCCGCGCTGAGTGGGGCTGCTATCCGAGGTAGGCGTCGAGAGCGGCCCAGTCCACCTCGGTCCGGGCACCCATCGTCTGGGCCGCGATGGCCCCACAGGCGTTCGCGGCGGCGAGTGCTGCCTCGACGTCCCCGTCCAACCGCGCCGCCAGATAGCCCGCGGCGAAGGCGTCGCCGGCACCCGTCGTATCGACAGGGTCGACGTCGAAGCCCGCGTGGTGGAACGTCCCTTCCGGCGTGTACGCCTGCGCGCCACCTGACCCGTGCGTAACGACCAGCGTGCGACCGGTCTCGCGGGCGATCGTCGCCGGGTCCTCGCAGTACGCGGTCGCTTCCTTCTCGTTGAGAAAGAGCAAGTCCGACTGGTCGGCGATGCGACCGTAATCGCGGTCGGCGAGGCGGCGACCGGGGGCAAAGCTGACGGAGACGCCCGACTCCACGGCGACCTCGGCGAGTCGCTCGGCCGTGGCCGGGTGCTGGCTCGTCAGGTGGAGGTGGTCCGCACGGCGGACTTTCGGTTCGTTCAGGTCGTCGGGGCGCAGCCCCTCGTTCGCACCCTCGTTCCCCAGGACCATCACCTCGCCGTCGGCGTCGACGATGAGGTACTTCACGGTGGTCTGCTCGTCGGGCACGACGACGAGGTCTGTATCGACGCCGAGTTCGTCGAGTTCGTACTCGACCAGCATACCGTGTTCGTCGTCACCGACGCTCCCGAACAGTGTCGTATCGAGGTCGAACTGTGCGAGGACCGCAGCGACGTTCGAGGCGCTGCCGCCGCCTCCCTGTCGCTGGTCGGTGATCTTCGCCTCGCCGTCGGCAGACGGAAGTCGGTCGACGTGGAGGGTGACGTCCCAGTTGACGTGGCCGGCGCAGATGACCCGAGACATTCGTCGTCCGAACCCACTCGCGGCTGGCACTTCACTCCTCGTTCCAGGGTTCTGTCGGCCCCTGCCCGAACAGTTCCCGCATCAGGGTGACGATACTCTCGGGCGGGAACTGGCCGCGCTCGGTCACGATGGCATCGACGTGTCTCGGAGGCGTCACGTCGAATGCGGGGTTCTCGACGGCGATGTCGCCGATCTCCGCGCGGTCCTCGTCCGAGACGACCTCCTGTTCGTCTCGCATCTCGATCTCCACGGTGTGGCCGGTCATCGTCGCCGGATGCAGCTTGATGGTCTGAGCCGCGACCATGATGGGGACGCCGCGTTCACGGGCGTTCACCGCCAGCCCGCTCGTTCCGATCTTGTTGATGACGCTGCCGTCCGCGGCGATGCTGTCCGCACCCACGAGGACGTGATCGGCGTCGTCGAGGTATCGGCGTGCAGCACTGTCCACGATGAGCGTCACGTCGACGCCCAGCTCCCGCAGCTGTTCTGCGGTGATGTGGCCCTGATTCCGCGGCCGCGTCTCCTTGACGATAGCCGAGAGGTCCTTTCCCTGCTCGACCGCGGCCTCGACGCACGCGAGCGCGTCCGTCGAGTGACAGTGGGTCATCACCACGTCACCGTCGCGAAGCCGGTTGGCCCCGACCTCGCCGAGGTCCTCCTGTGCTCGGTCGAGCCGGTGACAGAACTCGTCCGCTGCCGCCCGGATGTTCGCCTGCAGCTCGGACACCGTCGCTCCCTCCATTCGCTGCAGGACGTAGCGAAGGGCGTTGGGCAAGCTGACCGCAGTCGGACGCGTATCGTGGAGGTGCCGTGCAGCGGCGCGCATCTCCGTCCGAAACGCGCCCGCAGACGCCGCCTCGCTCTCCTCGGCCTGCGTCCGGAGCGCCTGGGCCGCAGCGTCGGCTATCGTGGCCGCACCGCGAATCTCCATGGCCTCGATGTCGCCTGCCACGGCCTCGACGTCGGCCGTAATGGTAGAGTCGCCCATGCCTTTGAATTCCAGTGGCAGGACCAAAAACAGCAGGGAGTTCATTTTGGTTTTAATTACAGTTAATAAACTCCGCTACATAATGATTTAAGTCGCTGGTCTGTCGAACTACGTTCGCACGAACATGCCCATTTCGTCACGTAGACGTTCCGCGCGTGCAGTCCCGGAATTCCGGGACCCGCCATCGCTCGCAACGTCGCAACGTCGTGGGCACGGAACGACCGACTCGCGAGCGAGCCATCGATGAGTTTCCCAGCGCGGTGGGGAACGGGCCTTGCGATCTAACCGGATTCAATTATGAAACGAAACTACGCACTCCTGGTCGTCGCGATAGTGCTGTTGGGGGCAGTTCCAGCGACGACAGTGGCCGCACCGTTGATATCGATATCGAACGTGACCGTCTCACCGGGTCAGCCGACGCCCGGAGAAGCAGTCACCGTCGAAGCCACGGTTCAGAACCTCAAGGGGAGTTCGTCGGTGTTCCACATCGACGGGATCTCGCTTCGGAGAGGAACGACCGAGTACGCCCGCGTCGAAGACGTCGGCACCCTGTCGGCCGACTCGTCGTTGACGGTCCCACTGACGGTGACGTTCGAAGAACCTGGGACGAAGCGGTTACGCGTCACCGTCTGGGGACACACAGACGGGAAGTCAGATTCGCAGAACCTCCGGTACCCCGTGACGATCAACGTCGCCGACAACCATCCGCGACTCGACATCGACGTGAACGAGTCCGTCACAGACGCTGAATCGAAGGGACGCGTCACCATCGCGAACGGTCTGGACTCGAAGATTCAGAACGTCGAACTCTCGGTCGACGGGAAGAACGTCGAGGTCAGGAACGACCGCGATGTGTACGCAGTGCTGGAAAGCGGCAGCGAGGAAACCACCTCGTTCACGTTCCGTCCCCAGGGAACCGAACCGCACACGCTCGAAGCGACGCTTCGGTACACCACAGATTCGGGAACGACCCGCACGGTCAACCAGACGCGCCGTCTCGAACCCGAGTCGATGGCCGACCGCGTCGTGCTCGAAGCGACGTCGAACACCGACGGCGACACCGTCAGCGCGTCGGTCCTCGTCAGGAACCAGGGGAACGTCCCGGTCGAGAACGTCACCGTTCGAGCCGACTCTGCAAACGCTACCTTCCGACAGGGCTTCGCCCAATCTATCCAGCCGGGTGAGTCGAAGCGCGTCGTCCTGAACGCGACCATGTCGGAGGACACAGCAACCGCGGACGTCGTCGCCACCTACGAAGCCGGAGACATCGACGGTCGAAAGACGACCTCGGTGGAACTGGTCCAGACGCCAGGAACCATCGGGCTGACGGGGCTCGACGTCGTTCGCGAGGACGGTAAGCTCCACATCTCCGGGAGCGCCAGCAACCTCGGGACGACCGACGCCGACAGCGTCATCGTGAGCGTCGTCAAGACCGACGCGGTTACGCCCGCCTACCCCAACCGCCAGTTCTTCGTCGGGACGGTTCCGGCGAGCGAGTTCGTTTCGTTCGACGTCTACGCGACCGCAAGCGGGGACGTCTCCTCGGTTCCGCTCAAGGTCACGTACCTCGTCGACGACGAGCGCCGGCAGCGAGTCATCGACGTGCCGCTGGCAGAAGATTCCAAGTCGGTTAAGCAGCAATCCACCACGACGAATTCGAGGTCGAACATCCTCGTTCCGGCGGCCATCGGCGGCGTCGTCATCCTCGCTGTCGGGGGCATCATCCTGTACGCGTGGAGGAACAGCCGTGGCGGTGATTGAAGGCGAGGACGTGGTCAAACAGTACGAGACCGGTGGCCAGATCCTCACGGCACTGAAAGGCATCGACTTCTCGGTCGAGCCCGGCGACTTCGTCGCCATCATGGGCCCCAGCGGGAGCGGCAAGTCGACGCTGTTGAACATCCTCGGCCTCCTCGACGTCCCGACGGAGGGAACCGTTCGGTTGGACGGCGAGGACGTCACCGACCACACCGACAAACAGCGGACACTCATCCGCAAGCAGACCATCGGCTTCGTCTTCCAGCAGTTCTACCTTCTCCCGACGTTGACCGCCCAGGAGAACGTCGAAGTACCGCGATTGTTCGACGACGACGAGGGAATCAGCGAGCGAGCGATCGACCTGTTGGAGCGCGTCGGCCTCGGCGACCGGCTGGACCACCGGCCGAACGAACTCAGCGGCGGGCAGAAGCAGCGGGTCGCTATCGCGCGGTCGCTCATCAACCAACCCCGAATCGTGCTCGCGGACGAACCGACCGGGAACCTCGATCTCGATACCGGCAAGCAGATTCTCGACGAGTTCCAGAACGTCACCGAGCGCGACGTGGCTGTCATCGCCGTCACGCACGACGAGCTCGTCACGGAGTACACCGACCGAACGGTCAACCTCATCGACGGTGGAATACGATGATGGAGCGCCTCTACAAGCGGTTCCCCGCGTTGCTGATGGCGCGCCGGAACATCACGCGGACGAAGGTGCGCTCGGTGCTGGCGGGGCTGGGCATCGTCATCGGGGTCATCGCGATCGCCTCGCTCGGCATGTTCGGCGTCTCGCTAAAGTACCAGCTCTCGCAGAACCTCGGTGACATCGGGAATCAGGTCATCGTCACTCCTGCGGGCGATGAAGGGGTACAGGAGATTACGCGTCGCGACGTCCAACGCATCGAACGAGCTTCGACCAGCAGCACCGTCGTCCCCGTGAAACAGCGCGTCGATCCGATATCCTTCGACGGACGTGGTTCACCCACCCACGAACTCGTGTCGGGGATGAGTCACCCGGCAAAGACCTACACCGCGAGTGAAGGGCGGATACCCGACCCACTGCGGAGCGGTGCGGTCATCGGGTCGGACGTCGCGGAAGAGCACGATCTTCGGCCAGGAAGCACGATCACCGTCAACAACTCGACGGTCCGGGTCAAGGCGGTGCTCGAATCCCGGGACGGATTCGGATTCGCGAGCCCCAACAACAAGATCATCCTCCCGGCGTCGTCGTTCGCGGACTCCGGGTACGACCAGGTCATCATCACGGCCGACAGCGGGACCGCGGCGAATCAGTCGGCGAGGGCGATTCGCGGGGACCTGAACGAGCGCCGCAAGCGCGTGAACGTCCAGGAGCTGGGGAGCATCGTCGACCAGATCAACAGCGCGTTCTCGGCGGTCAACACGTTCCTCATCGGTATCGGGTCGATCTCCCTGCTCGTCGCCGGCGTCAGCATCCTCAACGTCATGCTGATGAGTACGGTCGAGCGCCGCGAGGAGATCGGCGTCCTCAGGGCCGTCGGCTATCAGAAGACCGACGTCCTGAAGATCATGCTCACGGAGGCGGTCCTCCTGGGTATCTTCGGCGGTCTCGTCGGTGTCGTCCTGAGTATCGGTGCGGGACTGGCCATCAACCACTACGTCGTCAACGACGTGATGGCCACCTTCCGTCTCCAGAACATGCTGTACGTCGTGCTGGCGTTCGGCTTCGGCGTCATCACGGCCCTGGTGAGCGGCTTCTACCCTGCGTGGAAGGCGGCGAACGAACGGCCAGTGGAAGCACTGCGCAGCTAGGGAGCGGCCGTGAGTTCGAGCAGCGGTTCCGTCCGGTCGACGGACACCGTCTCGAATCGGGCGAGCCACTCGTCGATACGGCCGTCTTCGAACGCGGCGAGGGCGTCCTGAACGGTGTAGTTCAGGTCACCATCAGCGCAGGGGAACACCGCAGAGAGGTCGTCGCCGTCGTAGACGGCGAGCGAGACCACCGGGAACGTCACGACGTCGTGGACGACGTCGGTCCCCATGTACGCCCGTGTCCGTCGCTGAAATGCGGGTTCGAGACTGTAGCTGTTCCGCCGGGCCCACTCGCGGAACTCCTCGTACGTCGCCAGTGCGCCGTCCCGGGAGTCCTGTTCCGGCGTTCGGACGCGCTGCCAGTCGGCTTCGACGGTCGCGTCGGCCAGCGTCCCGTCGTCCTCGAGCGAGTGAACGCGCGACAGCACTGTCTGCTGCGCGTCGTACGTCCCGTAGGTGTCGCCGCGGAGGTAGAGTTCGACGCGTCGTTCGGGTGGTGAGCGCATGATTGGTTACACTTACAGTTGAATTGACATAGCTGTTTCCGGGATTGTCTCGCCGTGGGAATCAGGAGAGGAGTTCGACGAGCGCCGAGGGGATGCGGTTGACCGGAAGGACTTCGTCGACGCATCCGGTGTCGATAGCCGTCGCGGGCATCCCGTCTACGGCACAGGACTCCGGGTACTGGGCGATCGTGCGTCCGTCGGCTGCCTTGATGGCCTCGATACCGGCGGCACCGTCGTGGCCCATCCCGGTCAGGATGACGCCGACGAGGGGACCGCTGACGGTGGCTGCTGCGGTCTCCATCGTGACGTCGATGGCCGGTCGGACGCTGTGTCGCGGCGGGTCGTCGGTGAGCGAGAGCGTCAGGCCGGACGGCGACTCACGCGTGACCTCGAGGTGTCGGTCACCGCGGGCGACCACGCCTTCGCCAGCGCCGACCACGGTCCCGGATTCGGCCTCGGTGAACGCGTACTCGCTGGCATCGTCGAGTCGGTTGGCGTACCGTCCCGTGAACTTCGGCGGCATGTGTAGGACGACCAGTATCCGAAACTGGTGGTCGAGCGGGAGGTCGGCAACGAGGTCCTCGACGACGCTCGGTCCACCCGTGGATGCACCGATGACGAGCGTCGGCTGCTCCGGGACAGCGACGTCCGTCGGGGTCGAAGCGGAGTCCGACGGTGTGGTCGGTTCCGTTGGAGTCGTCGGCGCGACGTCGGCGTCCGCGACCGCGCGCACGGTATCCGTCAGCAAGTCACGATAGCGGACGAGTTCCGGAGACACCTCGCCGCCGGGTTTTGGGAAGAAGTCGACAGCTCCAGCGTCGAGGGACTCGAACAGGAAGTTCGACCCCTCCTCGACGTAGCCGCTGAGCATCAAGATCGGCGTCGGCGTATCGGCCATGATCCGACGGACAGCCTCCAGCCCCCCGATTCCGGGCATCTTGATGTCCATCGTCACGACATCCGGTTCGGTCTCGGCGACGGCGTCGACCGCGTCCCGCCCGTTCTTCGCCTGTGCAACTACGTCCAGTCCCTCACCCTCCAGGATGTCGGCGATTTGCGTCCGCATGAACGGCGAATCGTCGACGACGACTACCCGAGTCATGACTCTCCCGTATCGACAGACCGTACCCATCCGGAGCGGATATACCCTTCGACGGCCTACCGTGGCGCCGCATCTCGGACGCCGCCAAGCGCAGACAGCTTTCCGGAGACCGACCCCCACGAAAGCGCCGCCATGGCGTCGGTCGGCGTGACGTAAACGGTCTCGAACTCCGCGACCGGTGTGTTCTCGTTCCACCACGCCACTCGGTCGGCGAGTAGTGACGGTGATTCGACGGATTCGTCGTGCGCATCGACCACGCCCAGCGCGATGTCGTCGGTCGTCCCGTACTCGTTGACGAGAAAGAGCCATCCGTCGTGGTCGGCGACGAGGTCGACGCCAAGTGCGTCGAACGCGGCGTCCATGAGGTGGGCGTACACCTTCTCTGTGACGGCACCGTCCGGCACGTGGACGACGACGGACGCGTCTGTGGAAGCCGACACGTCGTCGATGGCGTCGCTCGCCCGGGCGTCCAGCCCGTCGTCGGGTGGCGTCGTCCCGAGCGCCGGCTCCAGTATGGCGACCGTTGCGACCGGGGGCAACCCAGCGACCGCGGTTGCGAGTTCCGACGCCAGCGCGTCCAGCAGTGCGGCGTCGTCACCGTAGTACTCGTCCTCGCACAGCGAGCAGAGCGTGTACGGCCCGGGCAGAACCACCTGTCGTCGCTGGACGGGGACGTCCGTCAACGCGGTGGCGTCAGGAGCGAGCGCGTCCGACATCGAGATCGGCTCCGTGACGACCGGTATTCGGTAGGTGACGTCGGTGTCGCTCCACGGGGAGGGCGCGCCAGTGCGAACGCCGTCGGCCGCAAGCAACGGTGAGGCGAGGTGGTCGACCCAATCGAGCTGACCGCTCACGATTCGGTCGAGGCCCGCCGCTCGCTGCGCGTCACGGACGAGGTCGGTTGCGTCTTGGTCCGCCTCGGGCGGCCGCGGGAAGAACCCGAACGTCGTCGCGACGATGTCAATCATCACGACGGGTCAGCCGAACGACGAGCAGCGTCTCGTACGGATGGGAGTCCTCGGTGACGACGGTCGCGTCGAACCCGTTCGACCCCGCTCGGTCGCGAACCTCCTCGACGCCGGTGAGCGTGCTGATGAGCAGCAGAACCTCGCCGTCGGGGGCCAGCACGCGACCGACGGTGTCGAGGAACGGGTCGATGACGCGACGGCCGTCGTCGCCGCCGGAGAGCGCGTGTTCCATCCAGTCGTCCCACTCCTTCTCCGGCGGCGTCGGCAGGTACGGCGGATTGAACAGGACGACGTCGAACGCGCCGTCACGGAACGGGTCCGCGAGGTTCCCGCGAACGACCTCGACCCCCTCGTCCCGAGCCTTCAGGCAGGCGTGTGGATTCACGTCCGTCCCGACGACCTCGGCACCTGTCTCGGCGACGCGAGCGGCGACGTAGCCCGACCCCGTGCCGACGTCGAGCACCCGCTCCTCGGGTGAGACGTCGTCGACGGCCGCGTCGGCGAGCAGTATCGAGTCCTCGGCTGCACCGTACACCGTCTCGACCCCGCGGCGGTCGGCGAGGTCCGGGCGCGTCACGGCTCGCCCACCTCGTACGCCAGCGTCGAGAGCGCGGCGAACTCGGCGGGCGTCACGGTCCCCGCCCGCCGGCTCAGCAGGTCCTCGTCGGCGGCCTCGACGACCGCGTCGGGGTCGCCCAGCCCGGAGATGTGCGCGGTGTTCCGGATGGCGTTGCGCATCGTCTTCCGCCGCTGGGTGAACACGGCCTTCAGGAAGTCCATGAAGAACTCCTCGTCCGGGACGTCGTAGTCCGGTTGTCGGGGTCGCGTCCGGACCACGGCGCTCTCGACCCGCGGCGCGGGAGCGAACGCCTCTTTCGGGATGATCTCGACCACCTCGACGTCGGCGTAGTGACCTGCCGTGACCGAGAGCCGTCCGTACTCGCCCGTTCCGGGATCGGCGGCCATCCGCTCGGCGAACTCCTTCTGGAACATCAGTACGAGCGGTACGTCGTACGGCAACAGTCGGAACGCGAGTTCGCTCGACGCGCCGTAGGGAAGGTTCGAGACCGAGACCGTGAACTCCGGAAGGTCGACTTCGAGCGCGTCGCCTTCGACGACGTCGAGCCGGCCGGCGTCGATTTCGTCAGCGAACTCCCGCCGAAGGAACGCGGCGAGTTCGGGGTCCCGTTCGATTGCCGTGACGTGCTCGGCCACGTCGAGCAGTCGGTCGGTGAGCGCGCCCGTCCCGGCACCGATCTCCAGAACGTGTGAGAGGTCCGTGTCGTCTGCGTAGGTCGGTAATCGGTCGAGTACGCGGTCGTCGACCAGGAAGTGTTGGTCGCGGTTCGGGTCGCCGCGAATCCCCGCGCGCCCGATGAGCGCGTCTGGGTCCCGTCGGCTGTCGTGGTCCTCTCGCATCGTCATTCCGTCCGCGCGAAGGTTCGGTACTTCAGATCGTCCTGTCGGATCTCTTCGAGGATCCGTTCGACCAGCACGCCTTCCGGGTCGTGCAGGCCGTTCACGCGCGTTTCGATGTCCTCGAAGGTCTCGAACGGCTTGCGCTTTCGTTCGTCGAGGATCGCGTTGCGCAACTTCTTGCCGATTCCAGGCAGGAGATTCAGCTGGTGCAATCGGAGCGTGATCGGTTGGGCGTCGTTGTAGAAGTCGACGAACCGCAACTCGTCGCCGTCGACGATCTCCTCGACGGCGTACTCCAGTTCCGACTGCGCACCGCCGGGCAGGTCCTCGAACTCGACCGCGGAGACGCGCTCTGCGTCGTCGCGATGGACGTCGACCGCGTCGCCGATGTTGATGCCCGGCGTCTCAGAGAAGACGACCTCGAACAGCTGGAAGTCCGACGTGTCGAGGGCGTACACCAGCGGCTGTTTCTGGTGCTGTGGACGGTCGTCATCGGTCCGGCCGTGCGGGAGATAATCCAGGACCACGGCCGACGGCGCCACCTGCTGCTCGTCGCTTGGCTCCGAGTCGCTCATGTCGAAACGGTAGGGCGAGAAGGAACTTAAATGCCAGCAGTCAGACGTACTTCGCGACGACGCCGAGGATCTCGTCGAGTTCGTCACCAGAGAGCGAGTATCGCTCCTGGGCGTAGATGGCGCGGAGTTCGTCCCGGTCCTGGGGGAGGAGGTTGACGATCTTGTACGCGGTGGCCTCGTCTACCTTCTCCAGTTCCTGTAGCTCGGCGACGAATTCGTCGGATTCCTCCACGTCGAGGACCGCGAAGCGGTTGACGTGGTCGATGGCGCGCGCCAGTTCGTAGCGCATCTCGCGCTCCTCGTCGGCCGCGCGCTCGTGTTCGATGTCCTGGAGGATCTCTTTGGTCTCCGCGACCGTGAGAAACTCCTCATCGAGCTTCGTTTTGAAGATGGTCATGCTACTCCTGCTGGAGTCGGAGGTGTGCTGGCTTGACGATGAGCGTCTTGTCCTTACCGCCGTCGTTGATCTCGACCTTGTAGGCCTGACCCTGCTTGCCCGCGACTTGGCCGGTCAGTCCGTCGAATCGAGGGTGGAAGCGACCGTCCGGAACGGACGGGTCGATCTTCAGGTGGACCTTCTGCCCGTTTTCGAACTCCTGCACGGAGCGCTGGGGCGGGGAGGTACCACGGTCTCGCGGGTCGTTCTTGAGCTTGTCACGCGTGCCTTTGAGGGGTCCGTTGGAACTAGGCATTCTTGAACTTCGATAATCCGGACGGCCTAATAAAACGTGCGTTCCCGTCTCGCCGTGGCGGTGGCTCTCGGGGTGGGGAACGCGAGAAGCGAGTGCCGCGTTAGATGCGGCCGACGTTCTCGACGGAGACGCTCTCGACGCCGTCGACGTCAGCGAAGCCTTCTTCGACGGCTTCGGTGCCGCCTGCGTCGTCGGGGACGATGACGGTCGGGAAGAGCGCGACCAGCCCGAACGCGACGTCGTCGCGTTCGAAGCCGTTGATCTTCGCGCCCTCCGGGAGCGACTGTTCGAGACGCTCCTGGAGTTCGTCGAGGTCGATTTCGGGGCTCTGCGGCATGACTTTGATTTTGGCTGCGACTTTTCCCATGGTTACGGTCCCGTGAACCCGCAGTCGGGGCACTCGTAGAGGTTACTCTGCTTGCGACACTTTGCACAGCGGTAGATCGCGTGGTTGCACTCCGGACAGTTGAACGCGGCAGCGTTCGTGCCGGAGATGTTGATCCCACACGAGATGCACTTCTGCCGGCTGTTCTGTTTCGACTCGCTCATACCTGCCCGTACCCCCTCCCGGTTTTTAATCGTTGTCAAACGAGTTCCGGACGGACCTTCCGCGCGTACCGCGGGACCCCCTCCTGGGTGTAGAGGTGCCGGCAGACGGTCGCGACGGTCTGGCCGGGTTCGACCGGCTCGGCGTCGGCCGCGACCTGCAGCGGGACGCTCACTGATTCGTCGTCGACGCGGAACGCGACGATTGTGACGCCGAGCGCCCCGGACCGCTGCTGGAGCGGTGCGAACTCCGGCGGTGCACCGCCCTGACCGACGGTCGTGACCGTCTCGACGGTGCCGGTCCGCGGAAGCGTGACCGCCGCGAAGTCGCCCAGTTCGTGACATCGAGGACAGGCACCCTCGGGCGGGAACGCGAGCGCGCCGCAGGAATCGCACTGGCCGGCGACGAGGCGGTGACGCTGCGGGAGCGAGCGCTTCCACGACGGAACGGAGACCGACGCGCCGCCGCCCGCTGGCGGGGACCCCGAGAGGTCGCCACGGCGGCGCAGGTACGACGGGTAGTCCAGTTCGTTCGGCTCGATGTCGGGCCAGCCGACCGGGCACGACCCGGCGAGGACGAGCGCGTCGGCGCTCGCGCCGCTGCCATAGCCGACTGCGAGGATTCGGTCATGCCCGTCCGCGACGGCGCGGGCGATGCTCAACGGTGCACTCGCAGCGCCCGTGTCGCCGAGATCGGCCACCGTTGCGCAGCGGTCCACGAGGTCGGGTTCGACGTTCGCGGCCTTCGCGGCCCGGTACGGGAGGTCACCGTCGGGTGCGTGTATCGCCGCCGCGTCGACGCCGCTCGGGTCGGCTTCCAGTCCGTCGATGGCCGCGGTAACCGGCTCGACGAACGCAGCGCGGTCGTAGGAGCGAACGTCGATTGCCCGGACGTCGTGCTCGACCGCTTGTCTGAATCGCGTGCCCGGATAGGGCTCTTCGGCTGCGGCGTGTTCGACGAGTCGGACGCCGCCAGCGGGTCCGACGACGAACGCGACGGCTCCCGCACCGGCGGCGTGTTCGATAGCGCTGTCTGGCTCGCCGCGCGGACAGTCCGCAACGACGACGAGTACGGGACCTTCCGGCGCGAAGTCGAAGCCGGCCAGCAACGCCGCGGCGCCCGCGCGCGTGCTCCCGGTGAACGTCGGCCGACGGGCGGCCTCCTCGACGCCGAGCATCGACCCGAGTCTGACCGTCAGGTCTTCCTCGGCGAGCGGCGGGGTCGTCGTCGCGAACGCGAGTGAGGAGACGGCTCCGCCGTCGACACTGGCCGCCGAGAGCGCGCGCTCGCCGGCCTCGACGCCCAGCGTCAGCGCGTCCTCGTCGCCCGCCGGGACGGCCGTCGTGTCGATGCCCGTCGCCTCGAAGCGGCCCCACGCGTTCTCGATCGTATCCGCGTCGATGCGCCCGCGCGGGACGGCCACTCCGATGCCCGTGATAGCGCGGTCGGTCACGCCGCTCCCTCCCGTTCGAAGACGTGGACGACGGCCGCGCCACCGCTTCCGCCGACATTGTGCGTGAGTCCGACCGTCGCATCGTCGACCTGCCGCTCGCCTCCCGTCCCGGTGAGCTGTGCGAACGCCTCGGCGACCTGCCCGACGCCGGTCGCGCCGATGGGGTGGCCCTTCGACTTGAGGCCGCCGGAGGTGTTGACCGGGAGCGACCCGTCGAGGGCCGTCTCGCCGTCCGCGACGAGTTCGCCAGCCTCCTCGGGGGCACAGAACCCGAGGTCGGCGTAGGCCAGGAGTTCCGCGATGGCGAAGCAGTCGTGAACCTCCGCGAAGTCGAGGTCGGCCGCTCGCAGACCGGCGTCGTCGTAGGCCGTCTCGGCCGCTCGCCGGCTGGCAGGAACGGCGGTGTACGTCTCCCGCTGGGCCAGCCCGACGCGGTCGCTGCTCGCGCCGACGCCGGCGACGCGGATCGGTGTGTCGGTAAACTCCCGCGCGACGGTCTCGCTGACGACGAACGCACACGCTGCGCCGTCGGAGACCGGACAGCAGTGATAGACGGTCAGCGGGTCGGCGACGGTGGGAGCGTCGAGCGCGTCGTCCAGCGAGCACTCGAACCCGAGGTGCGCGTGGGGATTGTGCGCGCCGTTGGCGTGATTCTTCACCGAGACGTGCGCGAGATGCTCGGGCGTCGTCCCGTAGGTCCGCATGTGTGCGTCGGTCATCTGTGCGTACACACCGGCGAACGTCGTCCCTGCGAGCCGCTCGTACTCGGTGTCGCCGCTGACGCCCAGCCAGTAGCGGACGGCGTCGCTCGACACGTCCGTCATCGACTCGAAGCCGCCGGCGAGCACGACGTCGGCCATCCCGCTTCGGACGGCCTGGACGGCCTGTCTCACGGCGTAGCCGCCCGCCGCACAGGCGTTTTCCACGCGAGTGCAGGGGACGCCGTGGAGTCCGACGTGCTCGGTGACTGCGGGCCCGGAGAGCCCGATCTGACGGCCGCCGACGCCGAGCGTTCCGACCACGGCCTCGTCGATTCGGTCCGCCTCGAACTCGTCCGGCACCGCGGAGAGCGTCGCCTCGAACGCGTCGCGGAACAGCGTCCGATAGCTCCGCTCGGGAAACGCGCCGAAGTCCGATTGGCCCGCGCCGAGGAGGTAGGCGTCTCGCATGCGATGGCGTACCACTGCCCGGAGGATAAGTACTCGCCGGTGGTCGGGGCGTGAAACGGCTTTGTGAGCGGTCGTCGTGACAATCGTAATTACAATCAATTCAGTTTAAAATTCACAATCACTGATTAATCCTAATAGCCGGCCACTGCTACCAGAAGGGTGGAATGTCGAATCCAAACCGACGCAGGTTCCTCCAGCTCAGTGGCGCAGTTCTCGGCGGCATCGCCACCGGGACCACCGTGACGGCGAAGACGCGCACCGACCGATTCCTCGTCGACGTGACGGGGTCGACGAGGCAGAAGATAGAGCGCTCGGACGCGACGGTCGTCCACGACCTCGACGCCATCGACCTCCTGGTCGTCGAGGGACCGAAGGCAGCCGTCTCCGAAGCGGCGGAGGAGTACGTCCCGGACATCGAGATCGAATTCGATGGCCCAGCGGTGAGCAAGACGGCACCGTCGGCGTCCGCGAGCGCCGCCGACCTCCAGTGGGACAAGGACGTCCTCTCCATCGACGAGGCACACGACGTGACCCGGGGCGAGGGCACGCGCGTCGCGGTCATCGACACCGGGGTCGACGCGAAGCACCCAGCGCTCGACCACGCCGTGAATACGTCGCTCTCGAAGAACTTCACCGGCGACGGCTACGGTGCGGGCCGCCCCTACGGCGGCGACCACGGCACCCACGTCGGCGGCATCATCGCTGCCGACGCGCCCGAAGACGACGGCGTCATCGGGACCGCGCCGGCCACGGACCTCGTCGACTGCCGGGTCTTCTCGCCGGACAGTCTCGCTTCCTTCGCGGACATCCTTGCGGCCATCGAGTACAGCGTCTCGATCGGGTGTGACGCGGTGAACCTGAGCCTCGGCTCGTACCCGAACCCGCGGCAGGGCAACGGCGAGTTCTACGGGAAGGTCCTGAACCGAGCGTTGACGCACGCGAACGAGGAGGGAACGCTGCTCGTCGTCGCCGCCGGCAACGATAGCGCGGACCTGCAACACGACGGTGACGTCATCAGCCTGCCGAACGAAGGTGCACAGGCGTTCTCCATCGCGGCGACCGGCCCCATCGGCTACATGTGGGGCGAGGAGGGACTCGAAGCGCCGCCGGAGAGTCCGGCCTTCTACACGAACTACGGGACGAACGCCATCGACATCGCTGCTCCGGGCGGTGACGCCGACCAGTCGCAGATCGGCAGCGGCGGGGACTGGCGGAACGACCTCGTCTACAACACCATCTCGACGCCGAAGTACGCCGACGACGGCACCTACCTCGGGACCGAGAGAACCTACGGCTGGCACGCCGGCACGAGCATGGCGGCTCCGCAGGTCGCCGGCGCGGCCGCATTGGTCAAGAGCGCGAACCCGAGCTACCACCCGAACAAGCTCGACTCGGCGCTCCGTCGGGCCGCGTCGGTCCCCCACGACTACGACAAGACGTACTACGGGAGCGGCTTCCTGAACGTCCTCGACGCGCTGTAAGACGTCACACAGCAGCCGTCGTTCCCGCTCTGATTCGTTCGCCGCTCACTCCCGAGTCGCGTCGCTGGCCCGCTGCCGGACCGTATCGGTGACACTCGTGACCGAGAGTTATGGTCCGGGGAGTAGAAAGACACCCATGCCGTACAGCTACGAACCCCAGCACTTCGAGGAGTTCGAGGTCGGACAGACCTTCGAGAGCGTCGGCCGCACCGTCACCGAATCGGACTTCGTCTTCCACTCGGCGTTCACCGGAGACTGGACGGAACTGCACACCAACGCGGAGTACGCCGAAGACGGTCCCTTCGGCGAACGCATCGCACAGGGACCGCTGACGTTCATCCTCGCGACCGGGTTCGTCTACCGCTGTGGCTTCCTCGAACGGACGGTGGTCGCGTTCCTCGGGATGAACTACATGGACATCCCCGCACCGGTCTACGTTGGGGACACGGTCTCCGCGGAGTTCGAAGTCACCGAAGCACGCGACCTGTCCACCCGCGACGACGCCGGACTGGTCGTCATCGACTCCTCGATGACCAACCAGACGGGCGAGGAAGTGTTCGCCGGCGACATGAAGTTCCTCGTGGCGAAGGGTGAATGACTGTCAGTGCTGGCACTTGCGCACGACGGCAGGAGTCCAGTACCCCGCGAAGGGACGGTACCGGCGGTGAGAGCGTCTCGTTGCCTGAATACCGACAGAATACCCGGTCGCTGAGAGGCAGAATATTTATAAGTCTGTAAATTTTCTCTATATAAGAACAATGGAACGGCCCAGTCGTCAGCGGCAACGCGAGCGGGAATCGGAGGAAACCGAAGAAGAATCCGCTGAGCAGACCTGTCCGGAGTGTGAATCCAGCGACTTGGTCACCAGCGCGGACGGCGGGGAGCTGGTCTGTGAGGACTGCGGACTGGTGATAGAGGAGGACACCATCGACCGCGGTCCCGAGTGGCGAGCGTTCAACCACAGCGAGCGACAGAGCAAGTCACGGGTGGGTGCGCCGACCACGCGCACGATGCACGACAAGGGTCTCACGACCCAGATCGACTGGAAGGACAAAGACGCATACGGGCGGTCGCTGTCCTCGGAGAAGCGGAGTCAGATGCACCGGCTTCGTAAGTGGCAGGAACGAATCCGAACGAAGGACGCCGGCGAGCGGAACCTCCAGTTCGCACTCAGCGAGATCGACCGGATGGCCTCCGCGCTGGGCGTTCCGCGCTCGGTTCGGGAAGTCGCGTCGGTCATCTACCGTCGGGCGCTCGACGAGGACCTCATCCGCGGGCGCTCCATCGAGGGCGTCGCGACGAGCTGTCTCTACGCCGCGTGCCGCCAGGAGAACATCCCGCGGAGCCTCGAAGAGGTCTCGGAGGTCTCTCGGGTCGAACAGAAGGAGATCGGCCGCACGTATCGGTACGTCGCCCAGGAGCTCAGTCTGAAGATGGAGCCGGTCGACCCCAAACAGTACGTCCCGCGGTTCAGTTCGGACCTCGGACTCAGCGAGGAGGTACAGGCGAAAGCCAACGAGATCATCGACGTGACAGCCGAGAAGGGACTGCTGTCCGGGAAGTCCCCGACAGGGTACGCCGCCGCCGCAATCTACGCCGCCTCACTTCTGTGCAACGAGAAGAAGACCCAGCGAGAGGTGGCTGACGTGGCACAGGTGACCGAGGTCACCATCCGGAACCGGTATCAGGAACAGATCGAAGCGATGGACATCCACTGACGGACGCGGTCGGTTCCTTGTTTTTTCGCGGTCGAAGGCGACGACAGAGCCGTCAGTCGGCGCTCGCGGCGTCTAGCTCGGCGACCGCGTCCATGATACGCAGGTCGTTGAGGACGATGAGTCCGAACCCACCCTTCGCCACGACGTCGATGTACGTGACGACCAGCGAGGTCGTCTCGATGTCCATGAACCCGAAGCCAGCAGGCGCGAGCAGCCAGATGACCGGGTAGATGAGCCAGAGGACCACCACGAACGAGCGGATCTTCCTGAACAGGTCGACGACGCCGTCCGGCTGTGTCTCGACCGCGACGGCCTCGAAGTCGCGGAACAGGTACCAGACGACCACGCCGAACGTCGCGCTGCCGAGCGCGAAGGCCACCAGGTCGAGCGGTGACGCCAGGACCGCGCCCGCGAATCCGAGGACGATGGTGGCCGCTTGCAGGCCCGCGGTCCGGACGATGAGAGAGCGGTCCGCGCCGACCAGGAGGCCGATGAATGCGATGTGGATCGGCGTCGTCAGCAGCCAGTCGACGTATCGCGGGACGTAAACCGTCCCGTGGCCGGTTTCGAGCCCGCCGAACCCGAGCGCCATCAGCCCGTAGGCCACCAACGCGATGGCGGGGACGACGGCGAGCAGGGCGAATCGTCGGCGCTCCCGCTCCGGGACGAGCGTCGTCGCGTACCCGAGTCCGACCGTCCCGAGCAGCATGCCGACCGTCCCGAGGCCGAACCAGGTGGTGATGTCGACCATCTCAGTCGTCCCCCGTGGTGGTCGCGGCCGCTGAATCGGTCCCGTCCGCGTCGGTCTGGAAGTCCTCCAGAAGCGACGCGAGTTCCTGTGCGCGCTGCCGGAGTTCGACGGCCGAGTCGGACACTTCTCCGATGGATTCGGTCTGGTCTTCCGCCGCGCCGGCCACGGTGTCGGCCTCCGTCGCCGTCTGTTGGCTGATCTCGGTGAGTTCGTCGATCATCTGCATCACGTCCTGCGTGGTTCGGGCCTGCTGTTCGGTCGCATCGTCTATCTCCTGGATACCGCGGTCGGCTTCCTCCGTGTACTCGATGATCGTCTCCAGCGACTCCACCGCGTCCTGCACCGTCTCGACGCCGTCGCTGACGCGGTCGCTCGTGGATTCGATGGTCTCGACGGTGTCGCCGGCCTGGCTCTGCACGTCCTCGATCCGTGCCTCGATGTCGACTGCCGCCTCCTTCGTCTCCTCTGCGAGCGACTTCACCTCCTCGGCGACGACCGCGAATCCTTCGCCGGCTTCGCCCGCCCGGGCGGCCTCGATGGAGGCGTTCAGCGCGAGCATGTTCGTCTGCTCGACGATCTCCGTGATGACGGAGACGATCTCTCCGATCTCGGCCAGTTCGTCGTCGAGCGCGTTTATCTCGGCGACCGTCTCGTCCGTCTCGACCTCGATGGCGTTCATCTCCTCGATGGCTTCCTCCGCCGCGTCCTGGCCGGTCTCGCCTGCCCTGGCCGCCGCCTGCGACGTCGTGGCGACCTCCTGTGCGGAGGAGGCAACCTGCTCGGCGATGGCGCTGAGGTTCTCCATCTCGGTGCTGGCGTCCTGCAGGCGGGCGTTCTGCTCTGACGTGTCCTCGAATATCTCCTCGATGGAGTTCGAGACCTGTTGGCTCGCCGTACTTACGCGGTCGGCGTTCTCGCCGACGCGCTGGCTCGCCGCGTAGACGTTCTCTGCGAAGTCCTTCATGTCCGCGATGGTCTCCTCCAGCGCGTCGAGGGTCTCGTTTATCTCGCGTCCGACGACGGCCATCGCGTCGCTCTCGCTCTCCGGTTCGACCCGTGCGGTGAGGTCGCCGTCGGCAACGTCCTCCAGGGTGGCCCCGAACTCGGCAGCTTTGGCCTCCAGATGAGAGGTCATCGCCGCCATCTCCTGGCGTTCGCGGACGGCCTCCTGCTGGGCCTGTTCGGCGTCCGAACGGGCTTCCTCGGCTTCGGAGATGGTCTGGCGCAACGACGAGCGCATGTCGTCGAAGGAGTCGTACAGCGAGCCGAACTCGTCCTCGCGCGTCGTGTGCAGTTCGATGTCCATGTCACCGTCACCGATCTGTTCGGCGCGGCGTGCGAGTCGCCGTAGCGAGATGATCGTGTTGGAGCCGATGGTGACGCCGATGAGTCCGAGCGTGATTACCGCGATGAGCGACAGGCCGATGAGGTCCGAGTTGATCTGCGACCCGAGCGCGTATGCCTCGCTCCTGTCAGCATGGATCATGACGACCCAGTCGTGACTCTCCATCCTGGTGAGCGCCATCAGCATGTCGCCCTGTTCGACGAACGACGATTCGCCGGGGGCGAGCGTCTGCCACGGCTGGGATTCACCCATAGCGGGATGCGACGTGAGTATCTTGCTCGAATTCGGGTGCGCGACGTACGTCCCCTCCGTGTTCACCACGATGGTCTCGGAGTCGTCGTTCTGTGCGGAGAGGTCGTTCGCCCGTGCCGTGAGGTCCGTCATGAACACGAGAGCGCGGTTCTCGACGCCGGGGACGGGCGTTACCACGGCGACGATGGGATGGTCCACCGCGGGGACGGAGAAGGGCCGAGAGATGTACACGTCGTCCGGACCGTCGAACGACGGCGGGTCGCTCGCGAACGGGGCACCCTGGTCGGCTGGACTCACGCCGACGAGGTTCTCGTTCGTGCTCGTCTCGAACACCATCCGCTCCGTGTCGAGGTAGTGGATGGCCACGACGTCCCTCGGAACCATCCCGTTGTCCACGAGATAGGTCAACCGCTCGTTGATTCGGTCGGTGTCCCCCGAATCGAAGGCATCGAGGCGGGCGGTCATGACGGCGTCTCTCTGGACCGTTTCGAGCCACGTGTCGAGCTGGGCCGTCCGCGACTGGGATAAGGTTCCCAACTCGTCCTGCACGTCGGCTTGCAACGTCGCGGACGCCTGCGTACTGATGCCGACGCCCGAGACGACGATGACGAGAATTGCCAAGACGAGCGCCGCTCCGAGCCGCGTCGCGTACGAGCCCCGAACGGCGTCCGGGAGGAGAGAAGTTCGATCTGGCGTCATAGTTGTCACCGAGTATTCGGATAGCTAAAGCGTTGGTACCCAGTTTTCACCAGTGAGAATTGAGCGACGGACCGACGATTCTCGACGGTACCACAAGGGTATTTACTCACGTAGCACATACCCTTGTGAGAATAGAGATGTCGCCAGCCGAACACGAGGGGGGCGCGCCGGTCCCGTCACCGGTGCTCGACGTCATTCGGGACCCGGCACAGGGCGAGTCCAGACTTCCGTATCTTCTCTCGGAGATCGAGAGCGAATCGGTGGAAACGAGACTCGCGGCCTCGTGTGCGCTCTGTCTCGTCGCCGAGGCGAACCCGACGATGCGGGACTACGTCGTCCGACGACTCATCGACCGGCTGGACGACGACGCGCCGACCGAGATCGTACACACCCTCGATTACTTCGCCGCCGAGTATCCACACGAGATCGACGACGTCCTGGTGGACCTGGAGGAGGAGGCCGAGGTCCGGGCCAGACGGCGGATGTTCCGGACGGGCGGCGGGTTCGCACGCAGCGACTACGTGGGGCCGTTGGACCCCGATAGAAGGGTTCGCGGACGCGTCCCCGGCCGCGAGGAGGCATCGGACCCTCGTCGGACGTATACCGACGAGGACGGAGAGAACGAGGCCGCCGAGGGCGACGAGGACTCTACAGAGGCTTCCGCCGAAGACGAGTCCGACGACGACCGCGACCGCGAGGACGTCAGCGACGGCACGCTCACACCGCGCCGCGTGGCCGAACTCGGCGAACGGCTGTCGAGAGTCATCGCGAACAGCACCTTCGAGTCGCTGGACGTCCTCGCGGCCAGACGGCAGCGGCGGTGCGCGGACGTGTACCGGACACTCGGAACCATCGACGGCGAGGAGCAGGCCATCGGCCTGAACGTGTTCCACCTTCCGGATGCGAACGACCAGGCGTTCGTCGACGACTTTCGCAAGTGGATGACGGCGTGGGCCGACGTCGACGACCACCCGAACGTCCACACGGTCTACGACTGGGGGTGGCATCCGCGACCGTGGGCCGCGGTAGAGTTCGCCGGACTCCGGCTCGCCGACAGGGGGCGATTCTCCGTCGAGGAGGCCCTGTGGAACGCCCGAAAGCTCGCGGACGGAGTGTCGTCCCTCCATCGGCAGGGAATCACGCACGGCGGGCTCGACCCCAGCAACGTCGCGTACGTCGGCAACGCGCTGGACGAAGACGAGCAACAGCCGCCGCTGTTGACCAACGTCGGGCTGATGCACGCGTTCCGGTGGTACGTCGACCCCGCGGAGTACCTCGACCCCCGCTACGCAGCGCCGGAGTACTTCGACCGCCGCTTCGGGACCGTCGACCACCTGACCGACGTCTACCAGCTCGGGATGGTCCTCTATCGGCTCTTCACCGGTCGGTCGCCGTACGCCGATCAACTGGAGACCATCAGGGACCACGTGCTCGGTCGCCACCCGACGCCGCCGTCGCAGGTCGAACCCGAACTGCCGCCGTCCGTCGACCAGCTCGTCGCGAAAGCCACGGCGAAACAGAAGCTCGCACGCTACGAGACCGTCGACCAGTTACAGCAGGAATTATGTAGCATCGAAGCGGGAATTCGGTCGGATGGCGAATAGCTTCGAGTTCGGCCTGCGCCTGGTCGCCGGCAACCCGAACCTCACGTTCATCTTCTTCATGGGCCTCTCGCTGCTGACGGTCATCAGCTCCCGCTTCGGGTTCTACGCGTACCGCAATATGCAGTCCTCGGACCTCCCGGCTCAGCGGGCCATCTGGGAGTACCTGGTCTTCGTCGGCGGCTTCGCCACGCTGTACGGCGTGCTCGGACTCCTGGAGATCGTCTCCTCGTTCGTCGCCCCGCAGATACAGGCGTTGATGGTCGGATTCGTTCTCGTGCTGACGCTCTCGTTCCGGCAGATCCACCACACGGTGTCGATGACCGGCACCGAGGTCACGGACGGGCGAGAGACCGGGTTGGTCCCCGGACGGAAGGCCGTCGAGGGCGGGTTCGTGCTCGTGGTCTTGGTCCTCCTGGTCGGCATGACCGTCGCGGGCCAACACCCCTTGCTCGTCGCGCTCGAAGGCGTCACCACGATCGCGGTTGCCGCCTACGGACTCCGATTCGGGACCTACCAGACATCACAGGCGCGCGTCAAGGGGACGATGATAGATACGCTCTTACGGCACCTGCTTCCCGTTCTCGTGTTCGGGGCGCTCATCCCCATCATCGACCTCGCGACGCTCGGCGGGCTCGACCGCGCAGTCGTCCTGCACGTTCGCGTCGTGTTCGTCATCGTCACCGCCACGGCGCTGATGACCGCGACGATCAAACTCAAACAGAACCTCGCCTCGCTGTGAGGCGGTCACGCGACCGCGATTCGTGGCCGCGTACCTTTTTCTCTGCGGCACCCCTTGGCTCGAACATGACTGTCGAATTCGACTTCGGCGACGACGTCGTCCTGGTGACCGGGGCCGGCGGTGCACTCGGGAGCAGCGTCGCGGAATCGTTCGCCGCAGCGGGCGCGACCGTCTGCGCGGCAGACGTCGTCGACGCCGAAGACGCGGCCGTCGACCTCGGCGGCGACGTCCACTACTTCCAGGCGGACTTCACTGACGAGAGTGCCGTCTCGGAGACGTTCGATTCGGTCGTCGACGAGTACGGTGGGCTCGACTATCTCTGTAACATCGCCGGCACCTGGAAGGGCGGCGACCCCATCGAGGAGACCGACGTCGAAACGTTCGACATGCTGTTCGACGTGAACCTGAAGACGATGTTCCTCGCCAGCAAGCACGCGCTTCCGCACCTGCAGGACGCGGAGGGGGCAATCGTCTCCGTGTCGGCCCGTGCCTCGCTGGAAGGCGGCGAGGGCGACGGCCCCTACCGCGCCTCGAAGGCCGGCGTCCGCCTGCTGACCGAGACCATCGCAGAGGAGAACAGAGGGACCGTGCGGGCGAACGCCGTCATGCCCAGCGTCATCGACACGCCGATGAACCGCGAGATGATCCCGAACGCCGACTACGAGAAGTGGGTCGACCCTGCCGACATCGCGTCGGTCATCATGACGCTGTGCTCGGACGCGACGAGTGTGACGAGCGGCGCGGCGGTGCCGGTCTACGGGGAAGCCTGAGACTCGTCGGCCAACGTGGTGCCGACGACGGCGAGCTGATAGACGACGACCCCGCACACGAAGCCAGCGCCGAAGCTCTGAATCGGGAGCCACGACCGCTGCACGGAGCGGACCGACGCCCAGACGACGAGCGGTTCGAGCAGGGCTCGACGGGGGCAATGACGCGCGGGTGGAAACACGTTCGAGTCGAATCGCGCCTGCGAGAACCGCACTGGGTCAGGATTCGCCACACCGACCTGTCGAGACGCGGAAGTCACGGAGCCGCCAGTGGTTCGAAGATATATTTTATTACACCAGGGAAATTAGAGATCCGATGCGAAATATATACAGTTCGTTGTCTGTGTCTCTCACTCACGGCGCACTCGCTTCGCGTCGCTTTTGTGTTCGTGTTCGCGATACCCGAGTTATGGCACGAGAGAAATGGGCGTCTCGACTGGGGTTCGTCCTGGCATCGGTCGGGAGCGCAGTCGGCCTGGGGAACATCTGGCGGTTCCCCTTCCAGACGGCGACCAACGGCGGGGCGGCGTTCCTCGTCGTCTACCTGGTCGCCGTCGTCGGCATCGGCATCGCCGCGTTGCTCGCCGAGTTCGTGGTCGGGCGACGCGCGAACCTGAACGTCATCGGCGCGTTCGAAGAACTCGGACATCCGAACTGGCAGATAGCGGGTGCAATCGGCCTGTTCGGCGGATTCTGGGTGCTGTCGTACTACAGCGTCATCGGCGGGTGGGTCATCCGCTACACGCTCGGTAGCGTCTTCGGCGGCGTCGTCCCGTGGATGGGTGACCCGCTGGCGAATCCCGTGGAGTTCTTCGGCGTCGCGTCGGCGGGGCCGGACGCCGTGGCGTTCCACGCCGCCTTCATGGTCCTGACCATCGGCATCGTCGCGTTCGGCGTCGAAGGTGGCATCGAGAAGGCGACGAAGGTGATGGTCCCCTCCATCGCGGTTATGCTCGCCGGGCTAGCGGTGTTCGCGAGCACGCTCCCCGGCGCGGGAGCGGGATACGCGTACTTCCTCTCACCGGACCTCGGCGCGCTCCTCGGGAACCTCGGCAACGTCATCCCCGCCGCAGTGGGACAGGCCATGTTCTCGCTGTCGCTCGGCTTCGGCGTGATGATCACGTACGCGTCGTACATCGGCGACGACGACAATCTCGGGACCGACGGGCTCTCCATCGCGTTCTTCAACACGCTCATCGGCGTCCTCGCCGGACTCGTCGTCTTCCCGCTCCTGTTCGCGCAGAACGTCTCTCCCGAGACTGCAGGCCCCGGTGCGGTCTTCGTCAGCGTCCCGACGGCGCTCGCCGAGCTTCCCGCGGGGAGCATCCTGGGACTCGTCTTCTTCGGCGTCGTCCTCATCGCCGCGCTCTCCAGCGCGATCAGCCTGCTGGAGGTCGTCACGTCCTACCTCATCGACAACTACGCGATATCACGCCCGCAGGCCGCGACCGGTCTTGGGCTCGTCATCTTCGTCCTGGGCATCCCCTCTGCACTCGACACCGCGTGGCTGGGCTGGTTCGACGGCATCGCCGTGAACGTCGTCCTCCCGCTCTCGTTGCTGCTCGTGGTCGTCTACGTCGGCTGGGTACTCGCTGGCGACGCGCTCGACGAGGTCCAGCGGGGTACCAGCGGCGCGGCGCTACTCGGACCGCTCTGGCTGTGGACCGTCCGGACGGTGGTGCTCGTTGCCATCCTCGGGACCCTCCTGCTGGGCATTCGGAAGCTGCTGGTGAACGGCGGGCTGATCCCGCCGTTCTAGAACCGGACCGTTTCTTCACATCCGAGTTTTTCTTCGAGGTTGTGGAGAATTCTGTCGGTAGCTGTGCATTATATGCGAAACAATCGTCGTATACGTTCGTGGGGGAGGAGGGACCGAGACGGTTCCAACTGTCGCAGTGACACCTATCGCTCGTCAGCGAAGGGGGAGGTGGCACTCGACCCACGGTCCTGGTGGGGCGGGGCCGTGAGGACTCGACGGCGGTGACGCGGTTCCGTCGTCCTTTTCGACCGACGCGTACACCACGACGACCCACTGGTGTCTCGAATCCGATGCCGGAAACGCTTTTTTCGCCCCCTGCCGTTGGTCCGCGCAAGGTCCAGCGATGGACGAGCCAGTATGACACGTGACGAGGACATTCAGGAACTCAGGGAGCGCAAGGAGAACGCGCGCCTGGGCGGCGGCGAGGACCGTATCGAGCGACAGCACGACAAGGGGAAGCTGACCGCACGCGAGCGCATCGACTACTTCCTCGACGACGACACATTCGTCGAGATCGACGCGCTACGCGAACACCGCTGTACGAACTTCGGGATGGAGGAGAAGACGGTCCCCGGCGACGGCGTCGTCACGGGCTATGGGGAGGTGTTCGGCCGGAAGGTGTTCGTCTTCGCCCACGACTTCACCGTCTTCGGTGGCTCGCTCGGCGAGGCGTTCGCTCAGAAGGTCTGCAAGGTGATGGACAAAGCCGTCGAGAACGGCGCGCCCATCGTCGGACTGAACGACTCCGCTGGCGCGCGCATCCAGGAGGGCATCGATTCGCTGGCCGGCTACGCTGACATCTTCCACCGCAATCAGCTCGCCAGCGGCGTGGTCCCGCAGATCTCGGCCATCATGGGTCCCTGTGCCGGCGGGGCGGTCTACTCGCCGGCCATCACGGACTTCACGTTCATGGTGCAGGACACCAGCCACATGTTCATCACGGGCCCCGACGTGGTCGAGACGGTCACCGGCGAGCAGGTGAGCTTCGACGAACTCGGCGGCGCGTCGATGCACGGCTCCGAGAGCGGGGTCGCCCACTTCACGCCCGAGGCCGAGAAGGAGGCGCTGGACGACATCCGCTATCTCCTCTCGTATCTCCCGTCGAACAACGTCGAGGACCCGCCGCGGCTGGACCCCTGGGACGACCCAGAGCGCCGCGACGAGACGCTGATCGACGTGATCCCCGACGCGCCGCAGAAGCCCTACGATATGCACGAGGTCGTCCAGGGCGTCGTCGACGAGGACTCCTTCTTCGAGGTCTCGGCGTCGTACGCCCGTAACATCCTCGTCGGCTTCGCCCGACTCGACGGCCACCCGGTCGGCGTCGTCGGCAATCAGCCGCGTGTGAACGCGGGGACGCTCGACATCGACGCCTCGCTGAAGGGGTCGCGCTTCGTCCGCTTCTGCGACGCGTTCAACATCCCCGTCGTCACGTTCGTGGACGTCCCCGGATTCATGCCCGGTACCGACCAGGAGCGACGGGGCATCATCAAGCACGGCGCGAAGCTACTGTACGCGTACTCGGAGGCGACGGTCCCGCTGCTGACGGTCATCACCCGCAAGGCCTACGGCGGGGCCTACGACGTCATGGCGTCGAAGCACCTCGGTGCGGACGTGAACTACGCCTGGCCCAGCGCCGAGATCGCGGTGATGGGCCCCCAGGGCGCGGTCAACATCCTCTACGACGACGAACTCGAAGCGGCCGAGGACGTCGAGGAACGCCGGCAGGAACTCATCGACGAGTACCGCGACGCCTTCGCGAATCCGTACGTCGCCGCGTCGCGGGGGTTCGTCGACGACGTCATCGAACCTGCGGACACCCGCCCGCGACTCATCGACGACCTCGAACTGCTGCGGAACAAACGCGTCGACGGTCCCGACAGGAAACATGGCAACATTCCACTCTGAGGCCGTTCTGGAAGCGGTACTCGAATCGGCACCGGACGCCAGCACGGCGGAAGCTGCGGCCATCGCGAGCGCGGTGAGCGCGCACGTCCGCGATCAGGAGGTCGCCGCCGCGGCGCAGGCAGACGGCGACGACGACGCCGAGTGGACCGACCGGCGCTGGCGCTTCGCCGGTCGGGTCGAGGCGACCACGAGCCGGCGCGTCGAGGTCCCCACCTACGCCCCGACGGAGGGGTGGCGGGCGGCGGGGCGGGCCGACCGCTTCTGACGCACCGGTCCCCGCTTGCGGTTCGTCAGGCCGCATAGTTTTATGGGGCGAGTCTCGGTACAAAGGCGTATGTTCGAAAAGGTTCTCGTCGCCAACCGAGGTGAAATCGCGGTCCGCGTCATGCGGGCCTGCGAAGAGCTGGGAATCGGGACTGTCGCCATCTATTCGGAGGCGGACAAACACGGCGGACACGTCCGCTACGCCGACGAAGCGTACAACGTCGGGCCCGCCCGCGCCGCCGACTCCTATCTCGACCAGGAGGCGATTCTCGACGCTGCCCGCCAGGCAGACGCAGACGCCATCCACCCCGGCTACGGCTTCCTCGCCGAGAACGCTGACTTCGCCGCGAAGGTCCAGGCCGCCGAGGACATCACCTGGGTCGGTCCCTCCGCCGACTCCATGGAACGGATGGGCGAGAAGACGAAGGCGCGCAAGGTCATGCAGAGCGCCGACGTTCCCATCGTCCCCGGAACCACCGACCCCGTCGAAGACGCCAGCGAGGTCGAAGCCTTCGGGGACGACCACGGCTATCCCGTCGCCATCAAGGCGGAGGGTGGCGGTGGCGGCCGTGGCATGAAGGTCGTCCACGGCCCGGACGAGGCCGCCGACCAGCTCGAAAGCGCAAAGCGAGAGGGCGAAGCCTACTTCTCGAACGACTCGGTCTATCTCGAACGCTACCTCGAAAATCCGCGGCACATCGAAGTCCAGATCATCGCCGACGAACACGGCAACGTCCGTCACCTCGGCGAGCGCGACTGCTCGCTTCAGCGCCGTCACCAGAAGGTCATCGAGGAGGGGCCGAGCCCCGCACTCGCCGACGAACTCCGCGAGAAGATCGGCGAGGCCGCCCGTCGCGGCGTCCGCGAGGCCGAGTACGTCAACGCCGGCACCGTCGAGTTCCTCGTCGAAGAGGACACCGAACGGACCGGTGACGAGGTGCTCGGCCCCGACGCGAACTTCTACTTCCTCGAAGTGAACACCCGCATCCAGGTCGAGCACACCGTCACCGAGGAGATCACGGGTATCGACATCGTCAAAGAACAGCTCCGCGTGGCCATGGGCGACGAACTGGAGTTCGCACAGGACGACGTCGACATCGACGGCCACGCCATGGAGTTCCGCATCAACGCGGAGAACGCCGCCGAGGACTTCGCGCCCGCGACCGGCGGCTCGCTCGAGGTGTGGGACCCGCCGGGCGGCATCGGCGTCCGGATGGACGACGCGCTCCGGCAGGGTGACGACCTCGTCACCGACTACGACTCGATGATCGCGAAGCTCGTCGTGTGGGCCAGCGACCGCGAGGAGTGTATCGCTCGCAGCCAGCGCGCGCTCGCCGAGTTCGACGTCGAGGGTATCGACACGGTCATCCCATTCCACCGGCTGATGCTCACCGACGAGGAGTTCGTCGCGGGTACGCACACGACGAAGTACCTCGACGAGACGCTCGACCCCGAGCGCATCGACGAGGCTCAGGAACGCTGGGGGCCGGAATCGACGACGAGCGAGGCCGACGAGGAGGAAGACGTCGTCGAGCGGGAGTTCACCGTCGAGGTCAACGGCAAGCGCTTCCAGGTCAACCTCGAAGAGCGCGGCGCACCCGCGATTCCCGTGACGGACGGCAACGCACAGGGGCAACAGCAACAGCAGCGACCCCAGCGGAGCGGCGGCGGTTCCGGCGGTGGCGGCGAAAGTGCCGTAGCGGCCGAAGGCGAGCAGGTCACCGCGGAGATGCAGGGCACGATTCTGTCGGTCAACGTCGCCGAGGGTGAGGAGGTCGACGCCGGCGACGTCCTCTGCGTGCTCGAAGCGATGAAGATGGAGAACGACATCGTCGCCGAACGCGGCGGCACCGTCGAGCAGGTCGCCATCTCCGAGGGCGAGAGCGTCGACATGGGCGACCTGCTTTTCGTGCTGGACTGACGGGGCCGCTGGCAGATTCTTACTGGACCGTTTTCGCAAACGGACGCGGACGAATCCGTGCCCCCGACCGACGCCGGAGCGTCTTTATTCCCAGCCACGGCAGTGGCGAGTATGCAAGCGACGCGCGAACGAGTCCTGGCGGCGCTGGACGAGGGACCGGTCACCGGTCCCGACCTCGCCGACCGGCTCGACGTCTCCCGCTCGGCGGTCTGGAAACACGTCGAGGCCCTCCGCGAGGCCGGGTTCGGCATCGACAGTACGGACGACGGGTACGTCCTGTCCTCGGTCCCGGAGTTCGGCGGCCCCGCCGTCGAGTACGGCCTCGACGCACCCTTCGAGGTCGAGTATCACGACAGCATCCCGAGCACGAACGCCCGAGGGAGAGAACTTGCGACGGCCGGCGAGTCGGACGTGGTCGTCCTCGCCGACGAGCAGACTGGCGGGCGGGGACGATTGGACCGCGAGTGGGACTCTCCGAGCGGCGGCGTCTGGCTGAGCCTCGTGCTTCGACCCGACCTGCCGCCGACGCAGATTCCGGTCTACACCCTGGCTGCGGCCGTTTCGGTCGCCACCGCGGCTCGAGAAGCGGGCGTCGACGCGACCATCAAGTGGCCCAACGACGTCCTCGTCGAGACCGCGGCGGGCGACCGAAAGCTCTGCGGTATCCTGACGGAGATGGAGGGCGAGGCCGACCGCGTCTCCTGGGTCGTCGTCGGCATCGGCGTGAACGTCAACGTCGCCAGCGAGGAGCTTCCGCCGGAGGGGACGAGCGTCCAGGAGCAAGTGGGTGCCGTCGATCGGCGGGCGTTCACCCAGCGACTGCTGGAGACGTTCGACGACCTGCGAGCCGACCCGCACGGCGTCCTCGACGAGTGGCGGGCGTACGCGGGCACGCTCGGCAAGCAGGTACGGGTCGAGACGCCGGGCGGCGCTGTCGAAGGAGAGGCAGTGGACGTGGAGTTCCCGGGCACGCTCCTCGTCGAGACCGAGGACGGAATCGTCCGCGTGACCGCGGGCGACTGCGAACACCTCCGTCCGGCCTAAGTGGCGTCCTCGTCGGGCGGCGAGACCCGAACCGTGAGGACCGGGACCGACGAGCGACGAATCACGCGTTCAGCGACGCTCCCGAGCAGCAGTCTGTCGATGCCGCCGCGACCGTGGGTCCCCATCACGATGACGTCACACCCGTTCTCGACGGCGTAGCTGGTGATCTCACTGGCAGGCGACCCCTCGACGACGTCCGTCTCGACGGTCACCTCCTCACCCATGCTGGCACGCGCCTCGTCCATCGCGGTTTCGCCCTCCTCGCGGAGCATCGACCGAATCGTGTCGTAGGACGTCTCCATCGGCAGGTCAGTGAACGCCGACGCGTCGATGACGTAGAGCGCCACGACGGTCGCGTCGTGGATGCGAGCGAGGTCTCTCGCGTGGTCCAGGACGGGGTCCATGCTGGCGGATCCGTCGGTCGGGACGAGAATCCTATCGTAGAGGTTTCCCATGCAAGCGCTTCGCAGGCCGATGGTATAGTTATTGGCCGGCCAGCAGCACGTCGGTGACGTCGTCGACGCCGGCGCGGCGGACCACCGCACGGACGAGGTCCTGCGCGCCCGCGAGGTTGTCGGAGTCGCCGTCGAGGACGACGAGGTCGGCGTTCCGCCCCTCCTCGAGGAGGCCGCAGTTCAGCCCGGCGATGTCCGCGCCGGCGACGGTCGCCATCCCCAGGACCTCGCGGGCCGACAGCGAGGAGAGCTTCGCCGCGAACTCCATCTCTCTGAACATCGACGGGCTGTTGAGCATGACGTTGTCCGTCCCGAGCGCGACCGTCGTCCGCTCGGCGAGGTCGGCCATGGGCGCGACGCCCGCGTCCGTCACGAGGTTCGAGCGCGGACAGACGACGATGGGGATCTCACTGTCCTCGACGCGGTCGAGATGCAGCGGTTCGGGATGGACCATGTGGACCAGGAAGTCCGGGTCGAGGTCGAGCGCGGGGTTGACGTCCGTGCTGTCGCGCTCGCCGGCGTGGATGCCGAACAGCTTCCCCTCCCGGCGCGTCGCGTTCCGCTCGTAGTCGAAGTCGTCGTCGCGCGCCCCGCTCGCACCGAATCCGTCGCTGATCTCCATCGCATCGGTGGTCTCGCGTCCGAGGACGACCGGCTCGATAGCCATGCCGTCGCTGGCGTCGCGGATGACCTGCACGCCGTCGACGCCACCCTCACGGAACTCGATGCACGCCGCGGTGCCGCTGCGCTCCATGAACGAGAGCGAGCGTCGCATCGCGGCGACCTTCTCCTCGTGGCTCGCCGCTCGGAGCAACCGATGTTTGAGGCCATCCGGCGGGGCGACGAGGTCGTCGAGGCTCAGCCCCGCGCCGGCCTCCTTCGCGATGGAGTCACCCATGTGCGTGTGGGCGTTCACGAACGCCGGGATGACTATCGCGTCGCTGTCCGTCTCCGTCTCCTCGATGCCCGCGATCTCGCCGTCTTCGACGACGACCCGCCCCTCGGTCGGCTCGAAGTCGCGACCGACCAGCAGTGTCCCCTCGATGTGTGTCTCCTCGCTCATGTCTCGAACTCGTCGAGCGTAGCGTGTATCCCCGGACGGGTATCTCTTACGAGCGTGTCCTCGAGATCGAGCCCGAGCGTTCGGATGGCTGCGTTCCCGACGCGCTCGGAGACGTCCTCGGGTGCGTACACGCCCAATCGCCACTGGTCGCGCTGAGCGGTCCGCAGGGCCTTCACGAGCGTCGACTGGTCGCCCAGCCGCCGAGCCTCCCCGTTGACCAGGACGCGGCTGCTCGACTCTCGCATCGTCGGGCGACCCGGCACGTCGATGATGACCCGTCGCGGGTCGACGCTCGCCTCCTCGGCGATCGTCCGCTCGTGGCTCCGTATCTCCTCGTGGCCTGCATCGAGAAGATCCTCGGGCACGGCGTCCATCTCCGCCCAGACGGCGCGTTTGTACAGCCGTCGGTGGCTGAGTCGGTCGGCGATGTCCGTCGTCGCCTCGCTTGCTCGCAACGCGACGAGCACGTCGTGGTCGTCCATCCGTCGCAGTTCCGCCGGCGTCACGTCGGCCGTCCCGAGCAGGCGCTCGACGCCGCGTCTCAGCATCGACTTGGCGATGCGGGCGACGTGGTGGTTGTACACCGTCGGATTCATCAGCGCCCGCGCGAGCAGCAGGCTCTCGGCAGTCTGGACGTTGCCCTCGTCGAGCACGAGCTCGCCGTCCACGAACCGAAGTTCACGCACGAGGCGCTCGTGGTCGATGGTGCCGTACGGCACGCCAGTGTGGTGGGCGTCACGGACCAGATAGTCCATCCGGTCGACGTCGAGTTCGCCGGAGACGACCTGCCCGAGTTGGCCCTCGCCGGCGATGAGTGCCGCGACGGCGTCGGGGTTGATGCCGTGCTCGGAGAGGACGCGCGCCACCGGACCGCTCCCGATGAGTTCCGCGACGTCGTCGTGGTACTTGCCGGTATACCGATGGATGACGGCTTCGAGGTTGTGGCTGTACGGCGAGTGACCGACGTCGTGAAGGAGGGCGGCGGCGCGGACGCGCTCGGCCTGCTGGCCTTCGATACCGAGGTGGCCCAGCGCCGCGTCGGCGAGGTGGTAGACGCCGAGACTGTGTTCGAAGCGGGTGTGATTCGCGGAGGGATAGACGAGCGTCGCGGTCCCGAGTTGGCGAACGTGACGAAGTCGCTGGACCGCCGGCGTGTCGAGCAACTCGGCGGCGACGCCGGTCACCTCGATGTGGTCGTGGACGCTGTCCTTGATGGTGGTCATCGCCGAGGTGTTGGTCCGCCCGCCATATGGATTGTCCGTTCTCGGCGGTACTCACGACGAGAACCATGAGACTGGTCGATGACGGCAGTCACTCGAAGCGTGCCAGACGCGCGAGAAAGTCCGCTTCCAGGTCCGCCTCGGCTTCCGGCCCGTCGGCGGCCGCGAGCGGCACGCGTCCCATCTCGGACACTGTTTCGAGTGCCGTCGACGGGTCGTACCCGCGGCCGTGAACCAGCCAGGCGGCGAGCACCTGGCCGGTCCGGCCGAGCCCCGCCAGCGCGTGGACGACGACCCGCTGGTCGGCAGCGTCGGAGTCCTCGAGGAACCCGAGGATCCGTTGTAGCGTCGCCTCACTGACGAGCGACTGGTCGGGGATCGGTTCGTGACAGACGTTCTCCTCGCCGAACGTGGCAACGTATCGACCGGCGTTCCCCTCACCACGCTCCAGGGCCTCGCCGGGAAGGAGACAGCAGACTCGCTCGACGCCACGTGACTGGACGAATCCGAGCCAGTCGTCGAGTGCGTCCTCGTTCGACGCGGCCGTGTGCCAGCCGGGGGCACAGGCTCCGAAAACGGTAGACTCTCCGGGCGCAGCGGGCGCAAATCGATGGGCATCCGCGCTCGGTCGTTCGAACCGGGAGGGCATTGTTCGGTCCTGGCGGTGGGCGGTAATAGGTGTGTGGCTCTGTTTCTCAGAATAAACAATGAGAACGAAGTTCATCGCTGATAACGACGATCTAAACGATACGTAATCGACTCATCGCTGATATTCAGCTGGCAACAGATCGCCGCCGTGGACCAGTCACAAGCGTTTATACCCTCACTCTCCGCACACGCGGGCATGGTCACGTTTCTTTCCGGGGGTACCGGGACCCCGAAGCTTCTCGCCGGCGCGGACGCGGTCTTCGACCCGGGCGATACGACCGTCGTCGCGAACACGGGCGACGACGTCGAACTTGGCGGCCTGCTCGTCTGTCCCGACCTCGACACCGTGCTGTTCCTCGGCGGCGACGAACTCGACGAGGAGACGTGGTGGGGCATCGACGGCGACACCAGCGAGACCCACGACGAACTCCGACTCCTCTCTGTAGAATCCGGGTTCCCAGTCGAACCGCGATACCTCCCCGACGACCGTCAGACCGCGGGCCGCCGGCTGGCCAACTGGCGACGATTCTCCGCCGTCGGCGAGTTCATGCACATCGGCGACCGCGACCGCGCCGTCCACCTGTATCGGTCGAGCCTGCTCGACGAGGGCCGGTCGCTGTCCGATGTGACCGCGCGACTGTGCGCCGGGTTCGACGTCCCGTGGACCGTCCTGCCGATGAGCGACGACCCCGTCGCCACCATCGTCCACACCGAAGACGGCCCGATGCACTTCCAGGAGTTCTGGATCGGCCACGACGGCGAGCCCGCCATCGAGTCGGTCGAGTTTCGAGGGGCTGTCGACGCGTCGCCGGCCGATTCGGTCCGCGACGCGCTCACCGACCCCGTCGTCGTCGGGCCGTCGAACCCCATCACGAGCATCGGGCCGATGCTCGCACTCGACGGCGTCCGCGACGCGCTCGCGGACACGCCCGTCGTGGTCGTGTCACCGTTCGTCGAGGACGAGGTGTTCTCCGGCCCCGCCGGGGAACTGATGCAGGCCGAGGGCTACGACCCGAGCACCGCGGGCGTCGCCGAGGCGTACCCCTTCGCCGACGCGTTCGTCCTCGACACCCACGATGATACCGACCTCGACCGACCGGTCGTCCGGACGGACACACGGATGGACGACGACGAAGACGCCGCGCGGGTCGCGAATGCCGTCGCGGAGGCACTGGAGGGAGGCTGATGTTCGAGCCCCGCCTCGCGCTCGCGAGTCTCAGCGGGGAGTCCGACGCGGCGTGGGCCAGCACCGTCGCCGAGTACGTCGGGGCCGCCTTCCTCGGCGGTATCGCGCTGGACGAGCCGACGAGGGAAGCGGCGCGGGAACTCGTCGACCGCGACCGGACGGAGTTCCTTCCAGCGGACCCCGTCTCCTTCGTGGACGAACAGCTCCGTGCGCTCTCCGAGACGCCACTCCAACCGGGGTTCAACGTCAGGACGGCCGCGCTCGACCCCCTCAGAGACGCGGCAGCGGTGTGCGCCCGGCACGACGCGCTCGTCGAGATAAACGCCCACTGCCGGCAAGACGAGATGTGCGACGTTGGGGCTGGACAATCGCTGCTACGAGAGCCGGACCGACTCCGCCGACAGGTCCGCACTGCTGCCGAGACCGACGCACGCGTCAGCGTCAAAGTGCGGACCGAGGTTCCCGGCGTCGACCTCCCCGCGGTCGCGACGACCATAGACCGGGCTGGCGCGGACGTCGTCCACGTGGACGCGATGGACTCCGAATCCCTCGTCGCGGACGTCGCCGATGCGACCGACCTGTTCGTCGTCGCGAACAACGGCGTCCGCGACCGTGAGACTGTCCGGGAGTACTTCGAGTACGGTGCCGACGCCGTGAGCGTGGGTCGGCCCAGCGACGACCCCGTCGTCCTCGACCGCATCCGTCGCGCCGTCGACGAGTGGTTCGAGACCGCTGCGAGCGGAGTCGAGCGAGACGATTGAGGCGTTCCGACGATTCGAACCCTTTTTGAAGCCGACGAGATAACGGACGCGCATGGCAATCAAACCCGCGTACGTCAAGAAGACCGCGAAGCTCCTGATGGAGAAGTACCCCGAAGCCTTCGGCGCCGACTTCGAGCACAACAAGGACGTCGTGTCCGAGGTCACGAACATCGAATCGAAGGGCGTTCGGAACCGAATCGCCGGCTACGTCACGAGCAAGCACGGTCGCGCCGCCCAGTAACGGATTCTCGCTCTCTCTACGCTCGACGGCCCTGGAGCGACGGCTCTCTCCGTCGTGGTCGCTTCCTACGTCGGTCGGACCCAAAACGGTTTTGCGTGGGGGGTGCCGTAGGTCCGCACAATGTCTGTCAACGTTGGCATCCTTGGCGCAACGGGGGCCGTGGGACAGCGGCTCATCCAGTACATCGAGCCGCACCCTGACTTCGAACTGACTGCACTGACCGCGAGCGAATCCAGCGCGGGCAAGTCCTACCGCGAGGCCGCGAAGTGGCGCGTCAACACGCCCATCCCCGACTCCGTCGCCGATATGACGGTCGTGGCGACGGACCCTGACGAGGTCTCTTCCGACGTCGATCTCCTGTTCTCGTCGCTGCCGTCCAGCGTCGGTGCCGAGGTCGAACCGAAGTTCGTCGAAGACGGCTTCGTCGTCTCCTCGAACTCCTCGAACGCGCGCGAGGACGCCGACGTACCGCTCGTCATCCCCGAGGTCAACAGCGACCACCTCGGCCTGCTGGAGGTCCAGCGCGAGGAGCGCGGCTGGGACGGCGCGCTGCTGAAGAACCCGAACTGCTCGACCATCACGATGGTGCCGCCGCTGGCGGCGCTCGACGAGGCGTTCGGCCTGGAGAGCGTCACCGTCTCGACGCTGCAGGCCGTCTCCGGTGCGGGCTACTCCGGCGTCTCCTCGATGGAGATCATCGACAACGCCCTCCCGCACATCGGCGGCGAGGAGCAGAAGATGGAGAGCGAGTCCCGGAAACTCCTCGGCGAGTTCGACGGTGCCGAGGTCCAGTACCACAGTGCTGACGTCGCCGCCTCGTGTAACCGCATCTCGACCATCGACGGCCACCTGGAGAACGTCTGGGTCGACACGGCCGAGGAGATCACCGCAGAGGCGGCCGCCGAGGAGATGGCGGCGTACCCGTCGATCGACCTGCCGAACTCTCCCGACCAGCTCATCCACGTCTTCGACGACCCCGAGCGTCCCCAGCCCCGCCTCGACCGCATGCGCGGCAACGGCATGGCCATCTCGACCGGCGGCTTCCGAGAGACGACCGACGGCGTCCAGTTCAACTGCCTCGCACACAACACCATGCGCGGCGCAGCCGGCGCGTCCGTCCTGAACGGCGAGCTCCTGCTCGAGAACGGCTACCTCTAAGGCGCGGTCTCGACGCGTTCGCTCGGACCGCGGACGTCGCGAGCCGAAAGTCGCGATTCGTCGGCAAATATTTCGATGGTTTTTCCCATTCGAGTGCAATTTGAACGGTGTGAACCATCGAAACGAATGAAGTACTATTTAGTAGGCGGTCTCTTCTGTCCGGTCGAATGTCGCGTAGACCCACGGTTCTCGTGGTGGACGACGACTGCGGCTGTCGCCGTCTCTACGAGAGGTCGCTCAGCGAGCAGTTCCGCGTCCGGACTGCGAGCACCGGTCGGGAGGGGCTGGACCGGCTCGACGAGCAGGTGGCTGTGGTCGTCCTCGACAGGGAGATGCCGGGGCTGTCGGGGGAAGAGGTCCTCGATCGGATCAAGGAGGGTCCCTACGACCCGCATGTCGTCGTCGCGAGCAGCCTGCCGCCGACGGGAATCGACCGAGACGCAACGCTTCAGAAACCGTTCACGCCGTCGGCACTCGTCGAGGCCGTGACCGAACTGGCCAGTCCAGACCAGCGAGTCTGATTCTCGAGCCCGTATGGCGCGCCGGCGAGCCGACTGCTTGACGATGGAACGACAGGGAATTTAACCCCCGAACGAGGGGTACGTGTATGGAGCGCGTAGACGTCGCAATCGTCGGCGGCGGTCCGGCCGGATCCTCCGCGGCGTGGGAAGCCGCGAAGGCCGGTGCGGACGCCGTCGTCATCGAGAAGGGGGTTCCCCGGGACGACCGCGACCGTCTCGGACCGGACTCGACCGACGCTGCAGGGATGCTGGATTACTGGGTCGACCTGATGGACCTCCCCGTCGAGTTCCCCGAGTCGGTGAAGCTCGCTCGGCTCGACGGGACGGAGTTCATCGGCCCGAACGAGTCGACCACCCTCCATTCGACGGGAATCGAATCGGACTATCCCGACTTCGGCTTCGCCTTCCACCGCGCGAAGTTCGACGACTGGCTCCGCGACCACGCCGAGGACGCCGGCGCGGAGTACCGCGTCGGGACGAGCGTCACCGATGTCGCCACGAGTCTGAAACACGGCCCGTCGCACACGCTCACGCTCGCCGGCGGGGACCAGATGGAAGCCGACGCCCTGATTCTCGCGGACGGGCCCCAGCGGACCATCACCACCGACACGCTGGATCAGTTCATGCCCGATGGCCACAGCGTCACGGAGTATCTGGCGTCGAACCAAGCGAACCACATCGCCTATCAGGAGCACCGTCGGATGCCCGAGGAGCTGTTCGACCCGCACTACCTGAAGTTCTGGTGGGGCGTGATGCCCGGTCACACCGCCTATCCGTGGATCTTCCCGAACGACGCGCCGGTCGCCCGCATCGGGCTCACGATGCCCATCGGGATGGACATCGACGACGTCCGGAATCGGGACGACTACGCGCTGTTGCGACCCGACGACGAGCAGATTCCGCCCGGTCGGGTGTACGTGCGCCGCCTCCTCGAACGGGAGTTTCCGGAGTACGACGTCGACGAGGACTTCCCGCTCGTGGAGGACCGCGGCAAGCGCGGCGGCACCGAAGCCTACCCCATCTCCTCGACGCGCCCCATCGAGTCCCCGACGAAGGCCGGTATCGCCGTCGTCGGCGGGGCCATGGGTGCCACCTCGGCCTTCCACGAGGGCGGCGACCACGTCGCCGTTCGGACCGGCCGCATCGCAGGCAAACTCGCCGCGACCGATTCGCTCGAGCGCTACAACGACGAGTGGCACCGCGCCGTCGGCGGTGAGGTCCGCCGGAACGTCGCGCTCGCCGAAACCGTTCGCGGCTATCAGCCCGCCGACTGGGACGAGACGTTCCGCGTCGCGGACACCATGCTCAATCACGGCTCGTACGACTTCGGGTCGGCCCTCTCGGCCGGCGTCGCCGGCGTCTCTCACTACCTCAAATACAAACGGACGAAGTTCGGCTTCCGCGGCGACCGCTACCTCCAACTGCGCGAGGACGACTACGCCCTCTGACCGACCACGACAGCCTTAATCCTGCGGACGGAGTACGGACTGGTGCGTGCCTCAAGTCCCCGCCCGAGCGTTTCCCTTCGGGGCTGCGATGACAGTGCGGAGAACCCAGGCGCGCGATAGACGGCCCGGTCCGGCCGTGAACGGACCCGCCTCGGCGGCACATGCCGCCTCGGCACATGGGGATGCAGAGCATCCCCCGCCCGACGGTTATCACCGTCTCGGCACTTGGTGGCGCGTAGCGCCACCCCGCGCTCGCGGCATCCACCGCTCGCGCACCCGGCGCTCCTGACGGAGCGCCCGCCCGACACGAGGGTTTCCCGGCCAACCTGGCACGCCGCCTGGGATGCGGTCGGTCGTTAGTGTTTCGGGCGTACATTCCCTGACTCGACGAGTGACGACGCACTGACGAGGTCGTCGCTCGGAGCCCGGGCGAGCGACCAACAGAAGACGGCGTCGAGATGCATCCATCGCGTTGCAACCCGTAGTCGACCGAGGCCGTCAGCGGCCCTTTGCGGACCGGTACTCAATCGTCGCCGACGCCGAGGTCGGCGTCGTTCTCGTAGACGGAGACGCCACCCAGGTCGACGTGTTCGGAGAGCACGTACGCGCCGCCGACGAGGACGACGAGCCCGATCCCGAGTCCGGGCACGGGCGGGAGGCCGTAGCCGCTGGCGAGGAACAGTCCCGTCGCGATGACGCCGGCCAGGCCGGCGTACGGAATCTGCGTGTTGACGTGGTCGACGTGGTCGCTGGCGGCGAACATCGACGAGAGGACCGTCGTGTCGGAGATGGGCGAACAGTGGTCGCCGAACAGCGCACCGGTGAGGATGGCCCCGATGGCCGACGGCAGCGGCGCGCCGAGCGTATAGGCGAGCGGGATGGCCACCGGGAAGAGGATGCCCATCGTCCCCCAGGACGTCCCGATGGCGAACGAGATGAGCACCGAGGTGACGAAGACGATGGCCGGGAGCATCGACGACGTGATGACGCCCTCGGCGATGCCGACGATGAACGGGCCGACGCCCATTGTCTGTGAGACCGCGCCGATAGACCACGCGAGCGAAAGCACGGCGACGGGGAACATCACCATCTTGAAGCCCTCGAAGATGGCGTCGGAGATCGGTTCGAGGCCGACGCGACCGTGGCCGAAGAGGATGGCGAGGATGCTGCCCGCTCCCGCGAAGGCAGCCCACAGGATGGCGTTGGCCGTCGAAGCGTTCGAAATGGCGTCCACGAGCGCGTTCGTTGCGGCGTCGACGTTGCCCGTCGAGAGCGGGCCGAAGAACGCATCGAGGGTCAGGCCGCCGCTGTAGAGCAGGCCGAACCCGGTCATCACGACGAGGGTGACGATGGGCACCGCGAAGTACCACCAGCGCGGGTCGAGGTGCTCTGGCGTCTGGATGTCGTCTTCCTGTGTCTCGATGAGCGGGTCAGCCCCGTCACGGAGGACCTTGCCGGTCTGGTCGGCGCGGCGCTCGGCGCGGTCCATCGGCCCGTAGTCCCAGTCGGACAGGATGACGACGAACACCAGCGCCATCGCCAGGATGCTGTAGAACCGGAACGGCAGGCTCTTGAGGAACATCACGAACGGGTCGGCCTGGATGCCGAGGTTGGTGAACTGCTGGCGGATGAGGCCGACCTCGAAGCCGAGCCACGTCGAGACCACCGCGACGCTCGCCGTCGGTGAGGTCGTCGAGTCGAGGATGTACGCCAGTTTCTCGCGGCTGATGTCGAACTGGTCCGTGATCGGCCGCATCACGGACCCCGTTATCATGGTCGAGGCGTAGGAGTCGACGAAGATGAGCATCCCGAGCATCGAGGTGCCCAGCTCCGCCTGTTTGCGGGTCTGTATACGCTCGGCGATTCGGGTTGCGAGGGCGGACATGCCACCGGAGAGGAAGATCATGCCGAGCATCGCACCGACGAGGAACGTGAACAACAGGAGCTTCATGTTCCACGTCGCGGTCACGTTACTGACGACGAACTCCAGTGCTCGGGCCGCACCGGCGACAGGATTGTACCCGACGAGAATGGTGCCGCCGAGCCAGATGCCGGCGAACAGGGACAGCAACACCTGTCTCGTCTTCAGCGTCAGACCGATTGCCACCAGAGCAGGAAGCAGACTGATTATTCCAAATTTTCCCCAGACACAATGCCAATTTTTCGATCTTGGTGTGAAACATCCCCGTTTTTCGATATCGGGGGAATATCTGTGCCATCCGGTAGGAGACGACCGTCTCAGAGCGGCTGCCAGGCAGGGACAGTGGCGGGGCCCGTTGGCGTCCGCCCAGTGACGGACCGCTGGGCAAGCACTCACGGCGACGGCCGCCCAATCTGGAACTGGTAGTTGATCACAGGAGTCTCAGCATGGTCGAGAAACTCACGGCGGACGAACTTGCAGACAGAATCGACGCCGGTGACCGATTCAGTATCGTGGACGCGCGGCCGAAGGAGAGCTTCGACGCCTGGCACCTACGCGGCGCGGAGAACGTGCCGTACGACCCGCGAGAGAGTGCGAGCGCCGAGCAACTCTCGACGGTCGAGCGGATTGCAGACGGCGATCCCGTGGTCGTGATCTGCGGAAAGGGGCTCACTTCGACGCCGTTCGGCTTCGAACTCGACGAGCACGGACTCGAGGACGTGTCGGTCGTCAGCGGCGGGATGGAAGCCTGGAGCAAGCTGTACGAGACGGTACCCATCGAGACCGACGACGACGACGTGGTGATACGACAGGTCCAGCGCCGGGCGAAAGGGTGTCTCGGCTACGTCGTCGGCTCGAAGTCCGCGAGCGAGGGGGTCGTCGTCGATGCGACCAGGCAGACGGATCAGTTCAAAGTCGTCGCCCAGGAGGCCGGCCTGACCATCACCCACGTCCTCGATACGCACGTCCACGCCGATCACATCTCCGGCGGGCCGGCCCTCGCTGCGGAACTCGGCGTCCCCTATCATCTGGGTGCGTCTGCCGCCGACCGAGCGGTCGAGTACGACTTCGAGCCGCTATCGGACGGCGACAAACTCCGTCTCGGCGAGGTCGAGGTCGAGGCCGTGCACGCGCCGGGACACACCTCGGACATGATTAACTACCTCGTCGACGGTGAGGCGGTACTGACCGGTGACACGCTGTTCGTCGATTCCGTCGGCCGGACCGAACTCCAGTTCGGAGACGAGGACGCGGCCCGCGGGGCCGAGTTGCTGTACGACACGCTGCACGAGACCATCCTCGAATTGCCCACCGGGACCGTCGTCCTTCCGGGGCACGTGTCGGTGACCAGTGACGGCCGATACGAGACCGGGTCACCGGGAGACCCGATTTCGGCCCGTCTCGGCGACCTGCGCGAGGAACTCGACCTCCTCCACCTCGACAGGGAGGCGTTCGTCGAGCGGCTCAGCCGCGACGCTCCGGAAAAGCCGCCGAACTACGAAGATGTTATCGCGATCAACACCGGGCGGGAATCAGTGCCGGACGAGCAGGCCGCGGTCGAACTGGAGCTCGGACCGAACAACTGCGCGGCCTGACCTCGCCGGATCTCAACCTAATGCGGAGCCGCCACGTGGCTCCGCTACAGGAAGAACGTCAGGATGGCCAGGACCACGAAGATGATGACCAGCCACTTCGCGATGCCCATACTGAGTCCCGCGACGCCACGCGCGCCCAAGACGGCCGCGACGAGGGCCAGGATCAGGAACACGATCGCCAGCGAGAGGAGGCCACCGCCGAACTGCAGCGGAGCCACCGGGACTGATTGAGCAATCGACGCCGAACCTGCCATAGCCACTGCTGACAACGCCATAGTGGCTCTCGTCAACCTAGCGGCTTTGTTATGTATTCCTTGTCGATGGCCGGTCTTGGTAAGCTACGGATGGCCCATCAGCGCTCACGAGCGATGGCCGAATCGCCCGAAACGGTCGGCGAGTCGATAGCCGGCGACGTGGACGAACGACAGGTCGGTAAGATAAAGCCAGCCCACGGTAATCCATGCTTACAATGGCAGTCGCGATCGTATTCGACCTCGTCGCTGCTGGGGTCGCTCTCGTCTGCACTGTGGCCGTCGGGACGGCCGTCCACGAGCTATCGCACGCGACGGTCTTGCACGTCGCCGGAATCCCGTGTCGGTTCTCCGTCTTTCCGTCCCGCGAGGAGCGGGGCCCGTTCCGTGCAGGCCTCTCGAGACCGTTGGCGACGGTCACGCCCGTGACGATTTCCGAGTCGGTCTCGCCGTGGACGCTTCGACTCGCCGCGATGATGCCGCTCGTCCTCCTGGCTCCGTTCGCGCTCGTCGCCGCGAGCACTGTCCCCAACCCCTACGAGGTAGGCGATCCAGTCTGGGTCGCTGCGTCCATCGGGTGGGCCGCCTGTGCACTCCCGAGCCCACAGGACTTCTCGCTCCTGTGGTACCCAGAGGAGGCGATTGCGTCCCACGCCGCCGAGACGGCAACCGCTAGCCAGACGCGCTCGTGACTCACAGGCGCTCGGTGTCACCGAGGTCGCCGGTGTAGTCGTCGTCGAAGAACCCGAACGTCTCGTCGTCGCGCAACAGGTAGTCGTTCTCCAGCATCTCCGAAACGGTGCGGCCGAGCGAGTCGAGTTCGAGGTCCACGTTCTGCGGGTCGTCGACGTCTTCGCGCGCGTCGGGTGGCAACTCCGGCGCGCGATAGCCCACTTCGTCGCTCGCGGGGTCCCAGTAGAAGTCGAACTGGTCGACGAGGTCGAGCGCCGCCACGATTTCGAACTCCGCAGCGATCATCCCAGTATCGCCTGCCCACTCCTCGAACGCGTCTCGCCAGGCACCGTCCTGAAGGATGGTCTCGACCTCTTCACGCCGGTAATCGTCCTCCGTATCGAGCGGCCCACCGTAGGCCTCGTAGTCGCCTCTGGTCTGTGGTCCGGACAGTGACGGCGGGTCGGGGACCGGAACGTCGAGCACCATGTGCACCCGTACGGTCGGCATCCTGAAATGCGCTGGGTCGAGCGCGGTCGTCTCATGACTCCGCCCCCTTCGGGCGACGGCGACCCGAGTAGCGTTCGGGTACCACGAGTAACGACCAGATGTTTTTGCGGGTCCCGGCCGGAGCGGACTGTCATGCGCTCGGCCGTGACGGGAGTTCCGCTGCAGACGACCACCGCGCCGACGACCACGCCGGCACCGACCGCTTCGCCGACGCCGGGTGTGGGGCCTGGCGAACTCGCCACGTACGGGCCGCTCCTCACTCGTCTCGCGTGGTTTCTGGTCGGGTTTCTGGCCGTCGCAGTGGTCGGCTGGCTCCTCGTCACGCCGGCGGTTAGCCGCGTCGTCAGAAATCGGAACCCGAAGAATCGGACCATCAGGGAGACCCTGCCGCGGTACGTCCGCGCCTTCGTCCTCGTCTTGGCGTTCTTCGTCGGTGCCGGGACCGCTGGCTTCGGAGAATTTCTGGGAAACTCCGCACTCGTCATCGCCGCGGGAACGCTGGCCATCGGCGTCGCCGGGCAGGCCGTGCTCGGGTCGCTCGTCAGCGGTCTGGCGCTCGTCAACGACCCCGAATTCAACGTCGGAGACTACATCGAATGGGCTGGCGGCGAGGGGACGATACAGGACATCACGCTGCGGGTGACCCGCGTCCGCAAGCCCGGCGGCGAACTCATCACGGTCCCGAACACGACCCTGACGACCGAGCAGGTCACCCGGCCGTACGGCCGGTCGCGGTATCGAATCGTCGAACGAATCGGACTGGATTACGACGCTGACGTCGAGACCGCAATCGAGGTGATCGAAGCGACGGCACGGTCGCTCGATACCATCGCAACGGAGCCGTCGCCCAACGCGTACGTGACGGAGTTCGCAGCCAGCGAAGTCGTCGTCGAGTGCCACTACTGGATCGCGGACCCCGAGCCTCGCGATCACGTGACGGTCAAGTCCGAATACGCGCTCGCAGTGAAACACCGGCTACACGACGCTGGGTACACCATCAGCCCGGCCTCCTCGATCACTATCGAGGGGCACGTCACGTTCGGCGAAGAGGGCTGAGTCGAAGGGCCGTCCGTGAAAGCCGGGGTTCCCGCGCTCGCTTAGCGGGATTCGTCCTCGTGTTCTTCGATCTTCTCCTCGGCGAGCGGAGACACGACGACGCGACCGCGGCCGTCTATCTCCACGACCTGGGACGAGTCGAGGCGGTACTCCTCTTCCGCTTCACCCCAGCCCAGTGCGGATTCGATGCGCTCGACGATCCCGGAGTGGGGCTCGACGTAGGCAACGTGGCCCTCGACGTGGTCGATCTTGCCGACTTTGTCGCCGTCCTGTGAGACGACGCTTCGACCCTCGTCTTCCTGAGTGAACGCGTACTCACCAGTGTGTGTGACGTCCGTTTCGGTCGTCTCTGCCGTCTCGGTGGTCGTCGCTACGCCTTCCCGCTCCGTCATCTCGACGGCAGCCGCTTCGTGGTCGATTTCGACGATGTCCGTATCGATAATCTCGGTATCGACCGTCTCCGTCCCCAGGAGTTCGCTCTCCGCGAACTCGAATCGCAGCTGGCGGCGGACATCCACGGTGTCCTCGATTACTTCACGCTGGGTTAGGTGACTCTCGAACCGATGGTCGTCGACCTGCTCGGTCTCGATGAGTTCGACGTCGGTCGATATCTGGTCGGCGCCGACGTCCAGGGCGTCGCTCTCGAATATCGTTCGCTGGACGTCCTCGGTACTGACCGTGGTTTCGAGGGAGTCGCTCTCGACAGTGTCGTGCTCCTCGACGTCGACGTCCGTGACCGCGCTCTCGATGACCGCCAGTTCGTCGAGGACTCGGCGGACGAGCCACGACTCCTCGATCTCCGTCGTACAGTGGCCGTCGACCATCGTCGTGAACTCGACCGCGTCGTAGTCCACGCGGTTTTCCTCGCCGCCGACCGTCACGTCGCGACCGATCATCTCCTCCTGTGCCTCGACGTCGAACTCCCAGTCCGACTCGACGACCTCCCAGTCGAGGAGTTCCGCATCCGTGATACGACTCTGTACCTGTTCGAGGTCGACCAGTTTGCTCTCGATCTCCTCTGTCGCCACGATCTCCTCCCTGACGACCGTCGTCTCGGTGATTTCTGTCGTGACGACCTCGCCTTCGAGCAATCGCTCCTCGATATCCTCCGATTCGAGTGTCGCGCGGGTCGCGGCCTCCTCGCGGTCGACGATCTCGTACTCGTGGCCCTCTTCCTCGTAGACGAATACGTGCTCCTCGTTCTCGAACCAGTCGAAGAACTGGTCCCAATCGGTCTCTCGATACCCCGGTGCAGACTCGTCTTCGCGTACGATTCGGTATCGAGGTTCCCCCTCCATCTCCTCTTCACGGACCAGGAGACGGACGTCTCGGTCGGTCGCCCAGTCCTGTATCGTTTCTCGGTCGGTCGTCAGGTTCCGCTGTCGGTCAGTCGGTGAATCGCCAGCCATAGGCGACGGTACTTCGAGTTAGTCCCCCTTTGTTAGCCAGTGGGAAGGCTCAGTATGCTGGTGTGAATGCGCCAGCGGTTCGAACACGCTTCGAGCGACCGTCCAGAAAGCAGGTCTTACACTGCATTCGTCACCGCACCGCTCGCGGCTGGCGAATGAGGTGCCCGGTTTCAGCGGCGAATCGAGACCTCGTCGCCCGCGCCGAGCCCGAAGGTGCGGTCGCCGCGGCCCTGATTCACGGCGAGTTCGACGTTCCCGTGGCTGCCGACCGTGACCAGATGCTCGCCGGCGTCCACGGCCGCGTACGTTCTGGCGACGGGGACTCGTTCGTAGTTCACTTCGAGGTGCTCTCCGAAGCAGTCCGCGAGCACCTCGCCGGGGACGTTCGTGATGACGTTTCCGAAGTCGTCGACGACCATGACCTCCCCGTGGATCTCGTCGTCGCCGACGTCCGGCTCCGGGAACGTCAGGTCGACGGAGGAGTCCGTGCCGGTGAACGTCTCACCCTCCTCGAAGCGGTCCAGCTCGGACTCGTGAATCGCTGCTCCCGTCGGTGCGAAGACGTCCCGTCCGTGGAACGTGACGCTGTCCGGATCGCCGTACTCGACGTCGAATATCTCTATCTCTCGGTCACCCGCGAGTTCGCGTGCGACAGGGAGTAGAACGCCGTTGTCGGGCCCGACGAGGACGTGGTCGCCCGCCCGAACGGCCAGTGCGGCGCGGTCGGTCCCCACACCAGGATCGACGACGACGACGTGGACCGCGGGCGGGAAGTACGGAAGGATCTCCCGGAGCCAGAACGCCGCTGTGCGGACGTCCTGCCGGGGGAATTCGTGCGTGACGTCGACGACGCGTGCGTCCGTTTGCTGGTAGATAACACCCCGCATTGCCGCCGGGTACGGCCATCCGAAGTCGGAACTCAGCGTGATCATGAGCCATCGGACCCCGCGACGCGCTGGATGCGTGTGACGCCGTCTATCTCGCGGACGACGCCCGCGACGGCCTCCGGAACGCGGTCGGCCCAGCGCTCGCCCTCGACCATCCGCTCGCGTATCTCCGAGCCGGCGAGCCGTTCGCGGTCGAACATCGTCGACTGGTTCACCTCGATGCCCGCCTCCTCGAACAGCTGGATGACGAGCGGATTGTTCGAGTACGCGACGTCGAAGCTCGGACACATGCTCTGGACGTGGCTCACCCACACCGAGTTCCGATTCAGGTCCTCGATGGGGACGACGTACGTCATCAGGTCGAACTCGTCGACCGCCTTCTCGACCATCATGATGCGCTCGCCGGCCGTGAACGGGTCGTGTTCCGTGTGTGAATCACCGGCGCTCCCGATACCCAGTACCAGTTCGTCCACCTCACCAGCGATGTGTTCGACCATCGCGTGGTGACCGTTGTGGTAGGGTTGGAAGCGACCGATGTAGAACCCGCGGGTCATACGCATACTGTGAGAGGCATTTTTATAAACGCCCCGGCAGCGGTCGACGGCGACGGTGACCTCGGCGTCCGTGGAGGCGGTCGGCTCAGAGGACGATTACTCGGACCCAACCGAACCGCTATCCGGCGGTTACGGTGGGGTGGCAAGCACGGACGCGGGGAGAAAGTATATCAGTGGATAGCACTTGGTTTCGGGTGTTACAGACGTTTGTATGAGCGACCCAATGGATACCGACGATACCCCGCGGAGGGACCCGGAGGCCACCGAGGAGGCGGACGCCGACTCGCGAGACTCCCCCGTGGATGAGTCGGATACACACACAGAGACCGAGACCGAACTCGGAAGCGAGGTCGAAGTAGAGGTCGAAGGCCCGGAAGTCGACGACTCGAAAGAGGACACCCTGCTCGGCGGACTCCAGATCGAGTCCACTGCCGACATCGAGGTCCCCGACCGACTCGTCGACCAGGTCATCGGCCAGGATCACGCTCGGGACGTGGTCCGGAAGGCGGCCAAGCAGCGCCGACACGTGATGATGATCGGCTCGCCCGGCACGGGCAAGTCGATGCTGGCGAAGGCCATGAGCCAGCTTCTCCCACAGGAGGAGCTGCAGGACGTGCTCGTCTATCACAACCCCGACGACGGGAACGAGCCGAAGATTCGGACCGTTCCGGCGGGGAAGGGCGAGCAGATAGTCGAGGCCCACAAGGAGGAGGCGCGAAAGCGCAACCAGATGCGCTCGTTCCTCATGTGGATCATCATCGCCATCGTCATCGGCTACTCGCTGCTCATCGCCCAGCAGATCCTGCTGGGCATCCTGGCTGCCGGCGTCATCTACCTCGCGTTCCGCTACGGGTCTCGTGGTAACGACGCGATGATTCCGAATCTGCTCGTGAATCACGCGAACCAGACGACCGCGCCGTTCGAGGACGCGACCGGCGCACACGCCGGCGCACTCCTCGGCGACGTCCGCCACGACCCCTTCCAGTCCGGCGGCATGGAGACGCCGAGCCACGACCGCGTCGAGCCCGGTGCCATCCACAAGGCCAACAAGGGCGTGCTGTTCGTCGACGAGATCAACACGCTCGACATCCGCAGCCAGCAGAAGCTGATGACGGCCATCCAGGAGGGCGAATTCTCCATCACGGGCCAGTCCGAGCGCTCCTCGGGCGCGATGGTCCAGACCGAGCCCGTCCCGTGTGACTTCATCATGATCGCGGCCGGGAACCTCGACGCCATGGAGAACATGCACCCGGCGCTCCGCTCGCGAATCAAGGGCTACGGGTACGAGGTGTACATGGACGACACCATCGAGGACGAACCCGAGATGCGTCGCAAGTACGCCCGCTTCGTCGCCCAGGAAGTCGAGAAGGACGGCCGTCTGCCGCCGTTCGACGAGGAGGCCGTCGAAGAGGTCATCCTCGAAGCGCGCCGCCGCGCCGGTCGGAAGGGACACCTCACGTTGAAGCTTCGTGACCTCGGCGGGCTCGTCCGCGTCGCGGGCGACATCGCACGCGCCGAAGACAGCGAGTTCACGACCCGCGACGACGTGTTGCAGGCCAAGCGCCGCAGCCGCTCCATCGAACAGCAGCTCGCGGACAACTACATCGAGCGCCGCAAGGACTACGAACTCACCGTCAACGAGGGCGACGTCGTCGGCCGCGTCAACGGCCTCGCGGTCATGGGTGAGGACTCCGGTATCGTCCTCCCCGTGATGGCCGAGGTCGCCCCCTCGCAGGGTCCGGGCCAGGTCATCGCGACCGGCCAACTGCAGGAGATGGCAGAGGAGGCAGTCGACAACGTCTCCGCCATCATCAAGAAGTTCAGCGACGAGGACATCTCCGAGAAGGACATCCACATCCAGTTCGTCCAGGCCGGCCAACAGGGCGTCGACGGTGACTCCGCCTCCATCACGGTGGCGACCGCCGTCATCTCCGCGCTGGAGAACATCCCCGTCGAGCAGAACATCGCCATGACCGGCTCGCTGTCGGTCCGCGGCGACGTGCTGCCCGTCGGCGGCGTGACCCACAAGATCGAGGCCGCCGCGAAGATCGGCCTCGACAAGGTCATCATCCCGGAGGCGAACCTCCAGGACGTCATGATCGAAGAGGAGTACGAAGATCAGATCGAGATCATCCCGGTCAGGCACATCAGCGAAGTGCTCGAAGTCGCCCTCGCGGGCGAACCGGAGAAGGACTCGCTGGTCGACCGCCTCCGCTCCATCACGGGCCAGGCGCTCGAACAGCAGGTCAGCCGCGGTAGCGGCAGTCCCAGCCCGCAGTAACCGTGCCCGAGTGGGCCGCCTTCGCCGGCCTCACCGGTCTCGTTCTCACCGCTTTTCTCGCGCTCGCACGCGCCTCGCAGTCGACACTCACCGACAGGACGACCGTCGTCCGACCGCTCGACCATCGCGACCCCGGCGTCGGCGAGTCGACGGAGACGGTCCCGCTGGAGCCGCTTCGAGAATCGCTCACACCCGGGCTGTTGCTGGTGAACGTCGCGCTCACCCAGGGGCTGTTCGGCGCGGTCGTCCTCGGTGGCGTCTTCTACTTCACCATTCCGCTCGCTGCGCTCGGCATTCCTGCGAACCCCCTCGCGGGTCGTCCGGTCCCGCTCGCTCTCGGCGTCGCTCTCGGCGTCGCACTCTGGCTCGGAAACGAACTGGGAACGCTCGCGGCCGACGCGGGAGGCATCGAGTACGACGAGAGTCTCCGCGACCTCCTGGCGCCCGATACCCTCCGCGGGTGGCTGGTACTCCTGGTGGCCGTCCTCCCACTGATCGCGGGGGTCGAGGAACTCGTCTTCAGGGCGGCGTTCGTCGGCGCTCTGAGCGTCGGCTTCGGGGCGTCGCCGTGGGGGCTGGCCGTCGTCTCCTCGGTGGCGTTCGCGCTCGGCCACGGCGCGCAGGGGCCAGCAGGAATCGCCCTCACCGGGTTACTGGGACTGGCGCTCGCGGCGGCGTTCGTCCTGACCGAGAGCCTGCTCGTGGTGGTCGTGGCCCACTACCTCGTCAACGCGCTCGAACTGACGGTCCACGAGGGACTTGGCGTCCCGAAGCTGTCGTAGCCGAGAAGTGGTCTTTTTCAGGGTTGGCCGTGTCTGAGCGAGCATGACGCGGAAACTGACTGAGGGGCAGACGGTCCAACGGGGAATCCTGGGCATCTTCGTGCTGTGGCTCGCCCTGTATCTTGCGGCGGTACTGACAGGGAGCGTCTGGGCGGGATTCGCCGCGGACGTGGTCATCGCGGCGGTGTTGCTCGTCGCCGGCGTCGGCTACCTGACGCTGTTCGACGTCGGTCGCTGGCCGCTCAGGGCGGCCGCGGGACTGTTCGTGGTCGGTTCGATGGCGACCGCCTATGGCGCGGCGGCGTCCGTTGGGTTCGTCGACCCGTCGACGCAGGTCGTCCTCGTCGGCAACGTCGCGGTTCTGGCGGCGCTCGCGCTCTACATCTACGACCGGAACGCGAGCTAATCCGGTCTCAGTCATTGGCCTGTGGTTCGAATTGTTCCTTTCCACGGGATTCCACCTGAGATGCGAGCCTGCGAGAGGTCCAATGGCGGTCTGACAAGCGGGATACAGACGACTCGCTGTCTTTTTAATTCTACACGTATTGCTGTGGAAATATGGCTGCCACAGACATCCTCTTCGACCCAGAGTCGTACTACGCGACCAAACGAACTGAGGTCACCGTTCGAGAACCCGCGTTCTTGTTGCTCGTGATTATCGGAAGTGGCGTTCTGACTGCCGGCATTCAGACGCAGACCGTCACGGAAACGACCGCCGCCACCGGATCGACGGTGATCCTCGTCGGGGCGAGTTCGGTACTTGCTGCCGTGTTCGCACCAGTGCTCTCCCTGGTCGGTTACTCAGTGTTGATGTTCGCGCTCGCACGGCTGCAAGGTGGGGTCGGCGGATTCCGTCTCACGCTAAAGTTGGTCGGACTCGGGTTCCTTCCAAAGGTCCTCGGGAGTCTCTGCGTGCTCGGTGGGACGTTCGTCGCACTCCAGTCGATTCCGGCAGGCATAGAAACGACGACCGAGTTCGTGAACCGCCTTGAAGCACACCCCGCACGGCGCGTCTCACGAACGCTCAACACGGTTTTTCTCGTCTGGAGTGGATTCCTCTGGATCTTCGCGGTGAAAAGCGCTCACGAGATAGACCTCAGACGTGCTGCGGTAACTGCCGGCCTCCCCACACTCGCCGGTATCGGACTCGGTGTCGCGTCCCTACTTTGACACACCGGAAAGTGAACACTGCCGGGCGTTCTGACACTGGGACACGATACCGTATCAAAGCGACACCAACTGCGGGGTGAGGTGCAACTCGACGGGTGCGGCAGTCAGGATGCACAGCACCGCGACAGTCAGGGCCAGCGTTCCGTCTCGAAGCTCGCGTTCCTCGATGGGCTGTTGCCGTCGTTCCAGCAAATATCGCCAGCCGTTAGCCGCGAATTTCAGACCGATGCCACCTGCAATGAGTAATCCCGGGAGTTCGAAGACACCGTGCGGTGCCACCAAGAGGACGACCTGTGTGGGCGAAAGTCCACTCCAGAGCAGTGACTTCGCGACCGTCCCGAGCAAGAACCCGTTGTAGAACAGCGCGGACAGTGTCACGGCACCGAGCGTCAGGGCGCCCGCGACGAGCACTGCCGTGACCACGAGATTGTGAGTGGCCAGCGTCATGACATCCGGACTCGTGAACGAGAACGGCGTCGAACCGACGCCAGCCGAAGGACGGGGGCGGTGGACAGCCAGTCCGAGGACGAATCCGCCGAAAAGGACGACTATCGCAAGGACGATACCTCCTTGAAACCGGCTGCAGGCGTCACGAACCCGAGCGACGCGGCCGCCACGCGACGTCGAACCCCACGGGTCCAGTCCTCGAATCGTATCTCGCATGGCAAAAAATATCATATTGAAATAAATTAAAAATTTCTATTTTTGTTAATAAACTAAAATATAGTGTTCAAAATGAATTTATGGGTTTAGAACGTGGGTTTCGGTATGGTTCAATCGATGTCCGCGCTGAGCCGAACGGTGTCCCCGAAGCACATTCTCCTCGGGAGTGTAATCGCATTCGCAGTGAGCGTGAGCGTCTATCGACTGACGGAGAACCAGCCACTGGCACTCGGCGCAGGGCTTGGGCTCGCATACGGGGTTACGAGAGCCCTTCGTCAGTGGTCTGACTAATACGATGCGTCGAAAAAATGGGTCGTCAAGTGTCCGGCGTAGGCGTTATGCGGCGCCAGCAAACGCGCCGATAGCACCGCCTGCGAACGTTCCGACGGGTCCGGCGAGGGAGCCTGCAGTCCCGCCGAGTTGTGCGCCGGCGTACGCACCGCCTGCGGCACCGGCGACAGTACCGGCTTCGGCACCGGCGTAGCCGCCGACAGCTCCACAACCCGTTTTCAGGGCACCGTTGTCGGTCACCTGATCACACGCGGTGTAGGCGAGGCCCGCCCCACTCCCGCCGAGTCCGGCGACGAGTACGAGAAGAGCGGCGGAGATGGTGAGTCCACGAACGATACGTCGATCGCTCGAAAGCAGCTTGGCTGACATACGGCATCACATAATGTCGCCCAATCCATTATAAATTTATCTCTATAATAGTAAAATATTATATCTGTATTAGTGTACAGAATAAGGCACTGGGACAGGGATCGACGGAAACACCGTCACAGCCCTTCGAGCGAGCGGAGCTTCTGTTCGACGTCGGGCGGTGACGCGCTCGGGCCGTCCCTGATTCGGTGGTCCGGTATCAGCAGCGGCAGTGGGTTCTCGTCGAGGGCGGTCCGAATCGTAATCATGTCGTCGTCATTCTCGGGGTCGAATCCGGGGGCCATCCGCGCGAGCTGGCCGCAGTCGGCGCTCTCGCCGTGCGGAATCTCCCGAACCGCCTCCAGGACGGTCCGCTGCTCGGTCGGCATCGTGAGTGCGAGTTCGACGTCGTCGAAGTCGTCGGCAGTGCCTTCGAGGTAGGCCTCGATGCGGTCCAACAGTGGATGGTCGGGGCCGGCATCGTCGTCGGGAGTCTGTGGGAACGAGACGGAGATGACCTTGCCCTGTGCCACGCCGAGCTGGACGTGTCTGTCCAGATAGGGGAACTCGCGTGCGTAGATACCCGCGTCTTCCATGTCCGTATCGACGGGTGTGCGGAATAAGAAGGTGTCCGTCAGCGGATCTCCAGCCCACCCCGGTCCTGGCTGCCTGCGCCCTCGTCCCATTCCAGTTCGAACTCGACGCTGAGTTCGCCAGGCTGGCCGGCCGGCCCTTCACGTTCCGCCTTGACCTCGAACTCCGTCCGGTCGGGGACCTCCAGGGTGATCGATTGGCCGTCGGCCTCCAGCGTCAACGGCTTGCCGCGTTCGAGCTTGTCGGCGACTGCGCGGAGGTACGCCGCGACGCTGGCTCGGGATTCGTGGCTCTCCGCTTCGAACAGCACTTCTTCTGGCATGGTCCTACGTAGGGCGGCTGGAGGGATAAGCATACGCGACGGTCCCGGGACCTGAGAGAAGCGTGCGAGCGTCCAACCGAGGAGCACGCGGACCGCGTCCTCGACGAGCGGACAGGTGCGCAAGCCTTATGTACAACTCTGTACGATAGTGTGCATTAATGGACGACAGTGGTGAAATCGACCCAGCAGTCCAGTCGATACTCGACGCTGCGCGTGACCGAGGCGGGGGCGACGACCGCGTCTCGGTCGACGCGCGGTCGCTTCCGGCCGCGGTGGCCGACGCCGAGTCGGACGGGCGGGTCCCGCTCATCGCGGAAGTGAAGCCGACGAGTCCGACGACCGACGGTGAGCGCACGGACGACCCCGTCGCCCTGGCCGAACGGATGGTCGAGGGCGGCGCGGCCGCGCTCTCTGTGCTGACCGAACCCGACCACTTCGGCGGATCGGTGGAGAACCTCGAACGCGTTCGCGACGCCGTCGACGTGCCCGTCTTGCGGAAGGATTTCGTCGTACGGGAGTCGCAGCTCGACGCCATCGAGGCGGACGTGGTCCTGCTCATCGTCCGCTTTCTGCAGGAGGACGACACCGACGACCTCGAAACCCTCCTTGAAGCGGCTCGCGACCGCGGGTTCCAGGTCCTCGTCGAGACCCACACCGAGTCCGAGGTCGAACACGCAGTCGACGCAGGGGCGGACATCGTGGGTGTGAACAACCGCGACCTCGCGGAACTCGACGTGGACCTCGAAACGTTCGAGGCGGTCGCACCGTCGGTTCCGGACGACGTGACCCTCGTCGCGGAGAGCGGCATCGCGACGACCGACGACGTGGCGCGGATGCGACGCGCCGGTGCCGACGCACTGCTCGTCGGCTCCGCGATAATGGACCACGGCGGTTCGGGCGACCCGGACGGCGACGACGTACGAGCGAACACACGACGACTGACCGAGACGACGCAAACTCATGAGCACTGACAGCAAGTTCGGCGACTACGGCGGACAGTACGTACCGGAGGCGTTGATGCCGGCCATCGAGGAACTGGGCGACGCCTACGAGCGGTACGTTCTCGAGAACGAGGACGGCTTCATGGACGAGTTCCGCGAGCGGATGGCGGACTTCGGCGGCAGACCGACGCCGCTGCAGTACGCCGAGCAACTCTCCGCGCGCTACGATACGGACGTCTATCTGAAACGAGAGGACCTCGTCCACGGGGGCGCGCACAAGCTGAACAACGCGCTCGGACAGGTCCTCCTGGCGAAGTACATGGGCAAAGAGCGCATCATCGCCGAGACCGGCGCGGGTCAGCACGGCACCGCGACGGCGATGGCCGCCTCCCACCTCGATATGCCCTGCGAGATATACATGGGCACGACCGACATCAACCGACAGCGACCCAACGTCTTCCGGATGCGTCTGAACGACGCGCAGGTCAACCCCGTGACCACGGGCCGCGGGACGCTGAAGGAGGCCATCAGCGAGACGATGCGCGACTGGGCGACCAACGTCGAGGACACCCACTACGTCATCGGCAGCGTCGTCGGTCCGCACCCGTTCCCGAACATGGTCCGGGACTTCCAGGCCGTCATCAGCGAGGAAGCGCGTGAACAGATTCGGGAGAAGGCTGGGCGACTCCCGGACGCCGTCGTCTCCTGTGCCGGCGGCGGCTCGAACACGATGGGTGCGTTCGCCAACTTCGTGCAGGACGAGGGCGTCGACCTCTACGCCGTCGAGGCCGGCGGCTCTTCGCTCGACGTCGACGAGGAGGAGGGCGTCGCGCCCAACTCCGCGACGCTGACGACGGGGACAGACGGGGTCCTCCACGGCGCACGGACGAAGATCCTCCAGGATTCGGACGGGCAGATCGTCGAATCGCACTCGATCTCGGCGGGGCTGGACTACGCCGGCGTCGGGCCGGAGCTCTCCCATCTCGTCGAAGAAGACCGGGTCACGCCCGTCAACGTCGGCGACGACGTGGCGCTCGAAGCCTTCCACCGGCTCTCACAGACCGAGGGCATCATCCCCGCGCTGGAGTCGAGCCACGCGCTGGGCTACCTCCACGAGGCCCACGACGAACTCGGGGACGTGGTCGTCGTGAACGTCTCCGGGCGCGGCGACAAGGACCTGGAGACGGTGCTGGAGGAGACGGACAAGCGCGACCTGGACGTCGCGCCAGACATGGATCTTTTCGAAGGGGTGGAGCGATGAGCGACGTCGAAGCCGCCTTTGCGGAGGCCGACGGCGCGCTCGTCCCCTACATCACGGCGGGCGACCCCGACGCCGAGGCGACGAAAGAGCAGGTCCGTGCGCTCGTCGCGGGCGGTGCGGACGTCGTGGAACTCGGCCTGCCCTTCTCCGAGCCGATTGCCGACGGATCGACCATTCAGGAGGCCATCCAGCGGTCGCTGGCGAACGGCATGACCCCCGGGAAGTTCCTCGACCTCGTCGCCGACCTCGACGTCGACGCGCCGCTGGTCTGCATGACCTACTACAATCTCGTCTACCAGTACGGGGACGAGGAGACGCGCGCGAACGCCGAGTCTCCGGTCGAACCGTTCGTCGCCGCCGCAGCCGAGGCCGGCATCTCGGGGCTCATCATCCCGGACCTGCCCGTCGAGGAGAGCGCCGAACTTCGGGCCGCCTGCGACGAGTACGGCGTCGACCTCGTCTTCGTCGTCGCGCCGACGACGGAGGGGAGTCGCCTCCAGAACATGCTCGAACAGGCCACTGGGTTCGTCTACGTCCAGGCGCGACTCGGAACGACCGGAGCGCGAGCCGACGTGTCGGACCAGACCCACGAGAGCCTCCAGCGCATCGCCGAGTTCGACGCCGGGAACTCCGTGCCGAAAGCGGTGGGATTCGGCGTGAGCGAACGCGAGCACGCCGAGGAGATAACCGCCGCGGGCGCGGACGGCGTCGTCGCCGGGAGCGTCTTCGTCGACATCATCGCCGAACACGGCGACGACGCCCCCGAATACCTGCGCCAGAAGGCGCGCGAACTGAAAGAAGGCGCGCATGCTGGCACGTCCCAGAGTCACCCGGAACCGGAACGCACATAACCGTCACTTGCCACAGCATCTCATACCAATGACTGCCGGAAAACGAGCACGTCTCGACCGTATCGGGACAGAGGGGCGCTTCCTCATCGTCCCGATGGACCACGGACTGACACTCGGGGCCGTCAAAGGCCTCAAGGACCTCGAAGGAACCGTCGACGCGATCACCCGTGGCGGCGCTGACAGCGTCCTCACTCAACGGGGCGTCGCCGAACGAGTCCACCCGAACAAGAACGACAAGGGCTACATCGTCCACCTCAACGGGTCGACCGACATCGGGCCCGACGAGAACGACAAGCGCATGACCGGGACCGTCGAGGACGCCATCCGCGCCGGTGCCGACGCCGTCTCGTTCCACATGAACGTCGGGAGCGACTACGAGCCCCATCAGCTCACAAAGCTCGCGGAGGTCACCTCGCAGGCCCACCAGTACGGCCTCCCCGTACTCGCGATGAACTACGCCCGCGGCCCAGGCGTCGATAGCACGGACCCCGAGGCGCTGGGTCACGCAGTCCGTCTCGCCGAGGAGGTCGGCGCGGACGTCGTCAAGACGGGCTACAGCGGTGACGGCGATTCCTTCCAGCACGTCGTCGAGTCCACCTCGAAGCCGGTCGTCATCGCCGGCGGGAGCAAGGGCTCGAACCGAGATACCCTGGAGATGGTCCGCGGAGCCGTCGACGGCGGTGCTGCGGGCGTCTCGATGGGTCGATCTATCTTCCAGCACGACGACCCCGAGGCCATCACGAGCGCCGTCTCGGCCATCGTCCACGACGACGCTGGCGTCGACGAGGCGCTGGAGCTCGCTGGCTTCAGCATCGAAGCCTGAACGAACACCGTCGCGAGGTCTTCTTCCAGCACTACGGGACGACCGTCAGGTCTGTTCGGAGGAGAGTTCGGCGGCCTCGACCGTCGTGCCGGCCCGAGAGTCGGTCGCCGACTCGCTGGCCCGGTCCTCGGTCGCCAGCAGGCGACTGGCGAGCGTTTCGTAGGCCGCTGCGGTATCGCTGGCCGGCGCTGCGTCGGCGACGGGAACGCCTCGCTCCTGGGCTGCCGCCTCGACAGCCTCGTCGGGTACGGAGACCGTTATCGACGGCTCCGGTTGGGACGTCGCACTGCGTATCGTCCCCAGCCGAGACGAAGACGACGTCATCGGCCTGCGAGAGAACGGCCCGAGCTTTCTGACCGGTGCCCGACGGAGCCCTGAGGACGACGCGGGCGTAGCGACGTTGAAGATACGATACCGCCTCGTTCCAGCGCTCCGTGTCGGCGTCAGCCAGCGAGGTCCCTCCGGATCCGCGTGGTACCACGTCGAAGTCGCTCGGGGTCGGATAGATGGCGTCGAAGATGGGTGATCGCCCTGCCAGCACCCCGTCGAGGGTCGGTCCTTCGAAGCAACCGCCGCGGACGGTCAGCCGCTCACTGATCGGCTCCGGGCCGCCGGGCAGGTCGACGAGGACAGTTGCCTTCCCGAGGGCCCCGAACCCCGCTGCTAGCTCGATACCCGCTCTCACTCCCGCCTCGGTCGTAGCCGCTGTCACCGCGTACGTCCTTCCCTGGAACCCGGTCATAGCTGTAGTTGCACCTTACCCGACGCTTCGGAAACGTTCCAGTTAGTTACCAACATTACACTATCAACTCACCCACTTTTAGAGAGGACCTATAATCATCTCAGCATTGTACCGAGTGTTTCTCGGGACGGCAACGGCGGCCGATGAACGCGGTCCGGAGCGTCGCTCTCGTGGCTCGAAATCCGCCACGTTCAAGCCGACCCACCGCGAGCGTCACACCATATGACACGCTCCGTCTGGTTGAAGGCCGACGACGACGTCGGCGACTGGGAGACGCGCAAACGACGCATCACCGCCGGTCTCGAAGCCGGCGTCGACTGGGTCCTCGTCGACGAACGCGACGTCGAACGGGTCCGGGACCTCGGTGCAGTCAACGTCGCCGCGTTCTCGAACGGCGACGTCCACGTGATGGACGCCGAGGGCGACCAGGACGTCGACGCCGACGCAATCGTCGTGGGCAAAGATGGCGAGGGCGACGCGACTGTCGACCTCCCCTCGGACTTCTCCGGATCGGCCGACCTCTCGGCGCTCCGCCAGGACGGCGAGACCGAACAGGGCGGGTACGTCCGCATCCTCGACGAGGACTACGAGGCCTTCGCCGAAGCCGTCGCACAGGAGGCCGAGTACACCATCGTCATCGGCGACGACTGGCAGATCATCCCGCTGGAGAACCTCATCGCCCGCATCGGCGAGGAGACGTCGCTCGTCGCCGGCGTCCAGACGGCAGAGGAAGCTCGCACCGCCTACGAAACGCTCGAACTCGGCGCGGACGCGGTCCTCCTCGACTCGGACGACCCCGACGAGATCCGCGAGACCGTCGAGGTCCGCGACGAGATGCAACGGGAGACGCTCGACCTCCAGTGGGCCGAGATAACGAAGATAGAGCAGACCGGGTCTGCCGACCGCGTCTGCGTCGATACTGGCTCGCTTATGGAGCACGACGAGGGGATGCTCGTCGGCTCGATGGCCCGCGGCCTGTTCTTCGTCCACGCCGAGACCGCGGAGTCGCCCTACGTAGCTTCCCGGCCGTTCCGCGTCAACGCCGGCGCGGTCCACGCCTACGTCCGCGACCCCGAGGGCGGAACGAAGTACCTCTCGGAGGTCCAGAGCGGCGACGAAGTGCAGGTCGTCGACGCCGACGGGAACACCCGCGAAGCCATCGTCGGCCGCGCGAAGATCGAGAAGCGCCCGATGTTCCGCATCCAGGCGGAGACCGAGAACGGCGATCGCGTGGAGACGCTCATCCAGAACGCCGAGACCATCAAACTCCACACCAAAGACGGCGGTCGCACGGCCGTCACCGACCTCGAGGTCGGCGACGAGGTCCGCATCTACTACGAGGACACCGCGCGCCACTTCGGCGAAGCCGTCGAAGAATCCATCATCGAGAAGTAAGCCAGCGTCCCCGAACAGCGCTCTCCTACTCCTCCAGTCGCGTCCCGTCTCGTGGACAGTACTCGTAGTCGTCGTTCCGGGTTCGAAAGCCGCAGGTCGAGCAGGTACGAACCCGGTCGGGCGTCGCGTCATCTCCGCCGCCGCGACCGAGCAGGATGGGGACGAACGGGAGGAACAGGAGGAAGACGAACGTGTCGAAGTACCACCAGAGCAGGACGCTCACGACGAGGCTGGCGACGAGACCGACCGCGGCGGTCGCGGTTCGAGAGCTGACCATGGTGGTCGTCGCCGCGGCGCGACAATAGCGGCGGCGGTTCGTCGCGACAACGCTGAAAGGCGTGGCCCCCGAAGAGTTCCCGATGGCGTCGGTACCGGATCTCGACCGCTGGGATGCGAGCGCAGCCGTCGGCGTCGTCGCGTTGCTCGTCGTCGCGTACGTCCTCGTTCCCACGCCGACCGTCCAGTACGTCGCCTGGTTGGCCGTCTTCTGCATCTGGATGGCGTGGTTCGTCTTCTTCGGCGTCAAGTGGCTCTACCGAGCGGAGTAGGAAAGAGAGGCTTGGCGGTTGCTCAGTCCCACTTCGCGCCGGGATTCGTCACCGCGCCGTTGGACGCGGAGCCGAAGTCCCGGACGTACTTCGCGAGGACGCCGTTCTCGTAGGCGGGCTCGGGGTCCCAGTCCGCCAGTCGGGATTCGATCTCCTCGTCCGTGAGGTCCACTGACAGTTCGAGGTCGTCGATGTCGATCGTGACGGTGTCGCCGTCTTCGAGCGCGGCGATGGGACCGCCCACGTACGCCTCGGGGGCGACGTGGCCGATGGAGAAGCCGCGGGTCGCGCCGGAGAATCGACCGTCGGTGAACAGCGCGACGTCTTCGGCGTGACCCTGGCCGGCGACCGCGGAGGTGACGCCGAGCATCTCTCGCATGCCCGGGCCGCCCCGTGGACCCTCGTTACGGATACAGATGACGTCCCCGGACTCGACGCTGCCCTCCTGAACGTACGCCATGGCGTTCTCCTCCTCCTCGAAGATGCGGACTGGCCCCTCGTGGCGGAGGTGGTCCGACCCGGTGATCTTGATGACGGCACCGTCGGGCGCGAGGTTGCCGGTGAGGATGCGGATGGCTCCCTGCTCGTTCTTCGGCTCGTCGACCGTATAGAGGTAATCGACGTCGAGGTCTTCGATGGACGGGAGATCCATCGACTCCAGTTCCTCGCCGATGGTGTTGCCGGTGACCGTGAGTGCGTCGCCGTGGATGAGGTCCGCCTCGTGGAGTGCCTTGAGGACGACCGGGACGCCACCGACCTCGTGGAGGTCGTTCATCACGCGCGTCCCGCCGGGCTGGAGGTCGGCGATCTTCGGCGTGCGCTTGCTGATCTCGTTGAACGTCTGGATGTCGAGGTCGATGCCTGCCTCGGCGGCGAGCGCCAGGAGGTGCAGGACGGCGTTGGTCGACCCGCCGACGGCGACCTGGAGCGCGATGGCGTTCTCGAAGGACTCGCGTGTGAGGAAGTCGGAGGGCCGGCGGCGCTCGTTCACGACCTCGACGGCGAGTTCCCCTGCCTCCGCAGCGACGTCGTAGCGGCTGTCGGATTCGGCGGGCGGACTGGCGCTGCCCAGCGGTGCGAACCCGAGCGCCTCGCTGATGGAGGCCATCGTGTTCGCGGTGAACATCCCACCACAGGAGCCTGCGCCGGGACAGGCGTTCTGTTCCAGTTCGACGAGTTCGTCTTCTTCCATCTCGCCCTTCGCGACGGCACCGACGCCCTCGAAGACGTTCTGGATGGTCACTTCGCGACCCTCGTGCTCGCCGGGCATGATGGACCCGCCGTAGAGGAAGACGGAGGGCAGGTCAGTCCTGATTGCTGCCATCATCATCCCGGGCATGTTCTTGTCGCAGCCGCCGATGGTGACGAGCCCGTCCATGCGCTCGCCGAACGAGACGAGTTCGACCGAGTCGGCGATGATCTCCCGCGAGATGAGCGAGGCCTTCATCCCCTCCGTCCCCATCGAGATCGCGTCGGAGATGGTGATGGTCCCGAACTCGATGGGCATCCCGCCGGACTGGTCGATGGCGTCGTAGGCCGATTCGGCCACGTCGTCGAGGTGAACGTTACACGGCGTGATGTCCGCCGCCGGGTTCGCCAACCCGATCATCGGGGACCCGAAGTCCTCGTCGTCGTAGCCCATCGCACGGAACATGGCTCTGTGCGGAGCCTTGTCGGGGCCTTCCGTCACGTCGTTGCTCGGCAGGTCCGTCGGCTTGTCGTGCCGCATGGACCCGTCTGTGTTGTCGTCGCTCATATGTACTCGCTTACCGTGGGGACCCTTAAGTTGCATCGGACTCGTCGGCGGTCGAACCCCGAAGACGTTCGGTGATGAACGAACGACCATATTTATCACGAACAACAGTGTATATTATGTGTTAGCATGGCAACGCGGCCAACCAACCCGGGACCGAACGCACACGCGGCGTTCAAGTTCGGAATGCGGGCAGCGGTCGTGGCTGCGGCTGGCGTCCTCGGTCTCCTCTATCTCTCCGAATCCATCGAGGTGTCGCAGTTGATATTCCTGGTCGTCGTGCTCTTCCCCATCTACCTGGTACTCGCCGCGTCCGTACTCAGCGTCTGGCTCGGCTACAACAAGGATACCACCGACCTCCGACCGGTGACGCGCGAGCAGCGTGCCCGGTGAGAGCCGTCCCCGTCCGCCGAACGTGCGTTGGAAAGGTGTAAACGGCGTGAGAGAGTAGCCGAGGTGATGACTGAGCGCGTCGACTCGGCCGCCGGTCCCCCACCCGAGCCGTCGGGAGAGGGGAGTGTCGCGGTCGTCGGGACCGCCCACGTCTCCAGCGAGAGCGTGGAAGAGGTCGAGCGGACGATAGAGGACGAACGGCCGGACATGGTCGCCGTCGAACTGGACGAGGGTCGCTACCGCCAACTGAAGGGAGAGGCCCCGGACGAACTGGACGCCAGCGACCTCCTGCAGGGGAACACCGTCTTCCAGTTCCTCGCGTACTGGATGCTGTCGTACGTCCAGACTCGACTGGGCGACCGTTTCGACATCCAGCCCGGCGCCGACATGCTCGCCGCGGTGGAGACCGCGGAGGGACTGGGGCTGGGCGTCGCGCTCGTCGACAGGGACATCCAGCAGACCATCCAGCGGTTCTGGCGACGGCTCTCGGGCCTCGAGAAGCTGAAACTCGCCGGCGGGCTCGCCCTCGGCGTGGCCGATGGCGTCACCATCGGGCTGACGGTCGGGACGATGATCGGGTTCTTCGTGGCGTTCCTCGCGCAGGCGGTGGGCGGGCCGTACGTCGTCCCCGCCGGTGCGCTGTTCGCGAACTCGGGAATTCCGCTCTTGCCGTCCGCCGGCGGAGCCCTCGTCTGGCTCGCCGATCTACTCATCGTCGGGCTAGGCGTCGGTCTCCCGCTCGGCGCGATACTCGCACTCGCTCTCTCGACCGTCGACGACGGCGTCCAAGCCGACGAACTCGACATGTCCGAACTGACCGACGCCGACGTCGTAACGGCGATGATGGAGGAGTTCCGTCGCTTCTCGCCCGGCGGCGCGGAGGCGCTCATCGACGAGCGCGACGCGTTCATCGCCCACCGACTCGTGGCACTTCGTGAAGCGGGCTACTCCGTCGTCGCGGTCGTGGGTGCCGGCCATCGGGCAGGCATCGAACGCTACCTCGAACACCCCGAGGAACTCCCGCCGATGGACTCGCTCGTCGGTCAGGAGGACGGGAGTCGCTTCTCCATCTACAAGGCCATCGGCTACGCAATCACGCTCGGGTTCCTGGCCTTCTTCGTCCTGCTGGCGCTCGGCGGGGCACAGCAAGCGTGGCTCGTCGAACTGTTCGCCTGGTGGTTCGTGGTCAACGGCCTGCTCGCGGGCGGACTGGCCAAACTCGGCGGAGCGCGTTGGCTCAGTGCGCTCGTCGGCGGCGGCATCGCGTGGATGACCAGCGTGAACCCGCTGCTCGCGCCCGGCTGGTTCGCCGGCTACGTCGAACTCCGGTACCTCGACGTCGACGTGGGCGACATCTCGACGATGAACGAGATTCTGGGCGACGAGACGGCACCGATTGCAGACATCTTCGCCCGACTTCGCGCCGTCCCGCTGTTCCGGCTCATCCTCGTCGTCGCGCTCACGAACATCGGAAGCATGCTCGCGAGCCTCGTGGTCTTCCCCGCGCTCTTGCCGATGATCTCCGCCCCAATCGGCGGCGTCGGCGAGATCAGCCAGCTCTTGCTCGAGGGCGCTCGAAACGGCTGGGACATCGTCGTGGGGGCGTTACTGTGAACCTCCGCTTCTCCGGCCGCGAGCTTCGGGACCTCGCGATAGCCTGGCTCGCGCTCGGACTGGCGTTCACGCTGTTGCAGCATCGCGACCTCCTGTTCGACGCGACGAATCCGCAAGCGCTGGCCGCATTCGCCGAGGGGATGGCGCTGAGCTTGCTGACGGTCGGCGTTGGCTTCCTCCTCCACGAACTCGCCCACAAGGTCGTCGCCGTTCGGTTCGGCCAGATCGCCGAGTTCCGCGCCGACTACAGCATGCTCTTTCTCGCCGTCATGGGCGGGCTGGTCGGCTTCCTCTTCGCCGCACCGGGCGCGGTCCACCATCGTGGTCGCATCACGATGCGCGAGAACGGCCTCATCGCGCTCGCCGGACCGGTGACGAACGTGGTGCTCGCCGTCGTCTTCGCCGTTCCGTGGCTGCTGTTCGGTGGCTACCTCGGCCGCATCGGATCTCTCGGCGTGTTCATCAACGTCTTCCTCGCGGGCTTCAACATGATCCCCTGGGGCCCGCTCGACGGGAAGAAGGTCCTGCGGTGGAGCAAGCCCGTCTTCGCGGTGACGTTCGTTCCGACCGCGGGACTGGCCGCACTCCTGATGTTCGGCCTCCCGCTACTCCTTTGAAGGGAGGCGACGAGCGTTTTCGTATGCCCGAGTATCGACCGGTTCCCGAGCGCTACCGCCAGCAACTCCAGCGCTTCGACGAGTACGCCTTCCACATCGAAGACGGCCCCCAGACCCACGACCCCGACGACCTCGACGCCCTCCTCGGCGACCAGCGCGGCATCTTCGACGGCGAGGACCTGCTGAGCGTCGGCACGCTCGTGGAGTTCGACGCCCGCTTCCGCGGGTCGTGGATCACGCTCGGCGGTCTCCGCGGCGTCTCGACGCCGCCGGAACACCGACGGCAGGGCTACGTCCGGCAGTTCGCCCGCGAATCCCTCGCGGAGTTCCGCGACCGCGGCGTGCCGCTGGTCGCGCTCTGGCCGTTCGAGACGTCGTTCTACCGCAACCTCGGCTGGGGGACGTGTCAGAAGTACGTCCGGTACGACTTCCCGCCGCGGGCGCTCGCGGCCGTGGGCGAGCGCGGCGAGGGTACGTATCGCCAGGTGGGCGAAGCCAACTGGGAGACGGTGCGGGACGCTCACCTCGCCGCCGGCGAGGGGAATACGCTCGCGCTCCGGCTGACCGACGACTGGTGGCGACGGCGCTTCGACGGTCGGTCCCCCTACTGCTACGCCTACGAGCGCGACGGCGACGTCGTCGGGTACGTCCTCTACACCGTGGAGAGCGACGGCGACGAGTACGAGATGCGCGTCTGGGACCTGTCGGCTGCCGACGCCGACGCCGAGCGAGCGCTGTTCTGGCTCGTCGCCACCCACGATTCGCAGGTCCAGACCGTCCGGCACTACCGAACGGAGTCGGCGCTTCTGGACCGCGTCGCCGACCCGTCCGAGTTCGAGTGTAGGCTCGGGATGGGACCGATGGTCCGGATTCCGGACGTCCCCAGTGCGCTCGAAGCCGTTCCAACGCCCGAGCGTGCCGGAGAGGTGACCGTCGGCGTGACCGACGACCTCTCACCGTGGAACGACGGCCAGTTCGGGGTCCGGACCGACGGTGAGACGGTCTCGTGTGAGCCAGTGTCAGCGGACACAGCCCCGGACGCGACTGTGGACGTCACCACGCTCTCCCAGCTCGTCGTCGGATACCACGACGTCGAACGGGCCGAGCGAGTCGGTTCGCTCGCGGTCAGCGACGACGCCACGCGGGACGCGCTCGACGCGCTGTTCCCGCCACAGCGGGTCGCGCTGCGGGAGTTCTTCTGACTGATAGCAGGGGGAGCCACCGATTACGTCGTCGAATCACGGCGTCGTCTGCGGGAGACGGCAACGGCTCCGAACCCGAGAATCGCCAGCGCCGACAGCGCGACGCCGACGGGCCAGAATCCGAGCAGTTTGGCGACGCCGAGCACGTATGGAATCACGAGCAGGAGGATGACGACCTGCTGTCGGCGTTCGATTCGGGCGAGTCGAGCCTGGAGGGCAGCGTCGTCCATACGGTCCCGCCATCGAACCGGGATGTCATACCGCTCCCGCTCGCCGGGATGAACGCAAACGGTGGCCTTTTGCCCGCGCCCATCCCGCCTGTAGGTATGACCGAGGACGTTGACGCGGAGGACACGGAGGAGGAGGGACTGACCTACGCCGAGACGGGCGTGGACATCGACGAGAGCGAGGCGGCGACCGCGGCGCTCATCGGTGCGGCCGGCGAGTTCGAGGGCGACTACGCGGGACTCGTCGACATCGGCGAGCAGTACCTCGCGCTGGCGACCGACGGCGTCGGGACGAAGCTGCTGGTCGCCGAGGCCATCGACGACTACTCCACGGTCGGTATCGACTGCATGGCGATGAACGCCAACGACCTCATCGCCGCCGGCGTCGAACCCGTCGCGTTCGTCGACTACCTCGCCGTCGACGCACCGAACGAGGAGACGAGCGAGCAGATCGGTGCGGGGCTTCGAGAAGGCGCGAAACGGGCCGGCGTCTCGCTCGTCGGTGGCGAGACAGCCGTCATGCCCGACGTCGTCACCGGTCTCGACATCGCCGGCACCTGTGCGGGGCTCGCGCCGAAGGACGCCATCTTCCCCGGAGAGGCCGACCCCGGCGACGTCATCGTCGGCTGGCCGTCCTCCGGGATCCACTCCAACGGCCTGACGCTCGCCCGCGAAGCCGTCACGCAGACCCACGAGTACGAGGACGACTTCCCGCCGAACCCCGAGAAGACCATCGCCGAGGAACTCCTGACGCCGACGCGCATCTACAGCGAGGTCCTCACGCCGCTGCGGGACAACGACGCCAACGCCGCCGCACACGTCACCGGCGGCGGCTGGACGAACCTCACCCGGATGGGCGACCACCGCTACGTCGTCGACGACCCGTTCGACGCACAGGACGTCTTCGCGTTCGTCCAGGACGAAGGGAACGTGGACGACGAGGAGATGCACCGGACGTTCAACATGGGTACGGGGTTCGTCGCGGCGCTACCTGAGGAGGACGCCGAGACCGTGGTCGACGCGACCGAGGACGGACGCATCATCGGACACGTCGAAGAGAGCGACGACGGCGTCGTCGAGATTCGCGGGCTGGAACTCCGCTGACGACCGCCGAGCGAGCCGTGGTGCGCAGCACCACGAACGCGAACGGTCGAAGACCGTGAGCCGAGCGAGGCGGCTTTTTGGTCCAGCTTTTTCGAGGAGTGGTCCGCTCGATAGTCGAGCGGCGGTGCCGCGAGACAGCGAGCGGACCCGACGAGAAAAAGGTGGTTGCGGCACGGGGTTCGTCGCGGCGCTACCTGAGGAGGACGCCGAGACCGTGGTCGACGCGACCGAGGACGGACGCATCATCGGACACGTCGAAGGGAGCGACGACGGCGTCGTCGAGATTCGCGGGCTGGAACTTCGCTAACGACTGCCGAGCGGACCGTGGTGCGCAGAACCACGAACGCGAACGGTCGAAGACCGTGAGCGCAGTGAACCGAAGCGGTCGGTCTCGACGGCGTAAAGAAAGCTTACGCGGCGTGGGCCGGGAGAAGGCACTCTATAGTTAACCTGTCGTGGGCGGGAACACGGCCCATGAACATCGCTGTTATCGGGTTCGGGAACGCGGGGAGTAAGATTGCCGACCGATTGATCGCGTACGAAGCCGATACGCAGCGGTCGCTCTGCCGGTTCGCGCTGGCGATCAACTCGGCGACGATCGACCTGGAGAAGCTGACCGAGATCCCCCCGGAGAACCGCCTGCTCATCGGGCAGACCGACGAACGAGTAAAGGGCCACGGTGCCGGTGCGGATCCGGAGATCGGCGCGGAGATCGCCCGACAGGACGTTCACGAACTCGAACGCGCACTCGACGGGGTACCGATCCACGCTGTCGACGCGTTCCTCGTTATCGCCGGGCTGGGCGGTGGTACCGGCAGCGGTGGCGCGCCGGTACTGGCCTCACGGTTGCGCGAGATGTACGAGGAACCGGTCTACGGGCTGGCCATCTTCCCGAGCGAAGACGAGGGCGGGCGGGCGTCGCTCAACGCTGCCCGGTCGGTGCAGTCGTTCACGGAGTCGACGGACAACCTCATCGCGTTCGACAACGACGCCTGGCGAAGTAGCGGTAATTCACTGCAGGGTGGCTACGAACGGACGAACGAGGAGATCGCGAAACGCATCGCGACGCTGCTCGCCGCCGGCGAGTACGACGGGTCGACGGTCTCGGAGACGGCGATGGACTCAAGCGACGTCCGGCGAACGCTCTCGACGGGCGGCATCAGCACCATCGCCTACGCCCAGAGCGAACTGAACCCGCACACGCGGGAGCAGAAGGGGCTCCTGTCGCGGTTCTCGGGGAACGGGCGTACCGCCACGAACGGGTCCGGCGGGCCGGACCCGGCGAAGAAGGTCCACGGACTGGTCCGCAAAGCAGTCCAGTCCCGGCTCACCTGTCCGGCGAACATTCTGAGCGCGGAGCGGTCGCTCATCGTGGTCTCCGGGCCGCCCTCGGAGTTCTCTCAGAAGGGGCTGCGACGCGCCCGGCAGTGGGTCGAGCGCGAGACGAGCAGTGCGGAGGTGCTGGCGGGCGACGATCCCCGGAAAAACGCCGACCAGCTGTCGGCGGCGGTCGTGCTCTCGAACGTGACGGAGGTCCCGCGAATCGATCGGTTGCAGGAGCAGGCAGTCTCGGCCCAGGACAACATCGCCGAACAGGAGCAATCGCGGGAGGACGAGATACGGGAACTGATCACCGACGACGAGGATCGATTGGATCCGATCTAGCGCTACGAGATGTGGCTGGCGATGTCCGCTTCGGTGATGATGCCGATCGTCTCGCCGTCCTTGACGACGAGGACGGCGGCGTTGTGGTCGAGGTGACCGTCGACTTCGTCGATGGTCGCGTCTGGCTCGACCATCGAGATGGACTGGTGCATGACGTCAGCGACGGGGAGGTCACCGACGTTCTCCTTTGAGTGCTGGCGGATGTCGCTGTTACCGATGAGTCCCTGGGGGATGCCATCGCGGATGACCGGGACCTGGGAGTAGCCCGCGTCGTCCATCAGCTGTTTGGCTTCGTGGACGCTGTCGTCGGGTGCGACGCTGACGACGTCCGTATGCATCAGGTCGGCGGCGCGGAGGATGCCGCCTTCGGCCTCCTCCAGCGCGTTGACGATGCGTCGGAGCGTCGAGAGTCGCGGGTCGACGTCGCCGCCTTCGATACGGGCGATGAGGGGCTGTGAGACGTCTGCGCGCTCGGCGAGGTCGCTCTGGGTGAGTTCGACCTCGTTGCGCCATTCCCTGAGGTCCTCGGGTGTCGGAAGTTCCATGCGAACGGATAACTCTGGGTAATATAAAAAGCCACCGCTACAGGCGACACTCAGTGGGTGAACACCAGGACTCGATCGGACTCGTGACGGATACAGAAGGGGTTCGCGGCGTTCGGATCGAACGAATTGTGCCGTTTCTCGGAGATGAACAGGCGCTCGAACGGGCGACGACAGGCGGGACAGCGCAGTCCCTTCTTGTTCCGATAGTGGGCAGTCTCGCGCTTCTCGGTGACCAGCTTGAGCGCGTGCCGGAAGTCGTGGACGTCGATTCGGTCCGCGTCGGCCTGGTCTTTCATGCAGGTGCAATCGGCCGAGAACCCCTTGAGTCGTTGGGTGGATCCGATGGATGACCACCACTATATCCGGCTGGACCGCCAACGGATGAGTATGAGTGACACCGAGACGGACGACTTGCCCGAATCGGAAGCAGAATGGCGCGAGCGACTGACCGACGAGGAGTACGAGATCCTCCGCGAGAGCGGGACCGAACCGAAGTTCAGCGGCGATCTCCTCGACGTGAAAGACGACGGCACGTTCACGTGTGCCGGCTGTGGTGCGCCGCTGTTCCAGAGCGACGAGAAGTTCGAGTCGGGGACCGGCTGGCCGAGCTTCTGGGACGTCTACGACGAGGGCAACGTCGAGACGGAAGTCGACACGCGCCACGGGATGCGGCGCATCGAAGTGTCCTGCGCCCGCTGTGGCGGCCACCTCGGACACGTCTTCGACGATGGGCCGGAACCGACGGGCAAGCGCTACTGCATCAACTCCGCCGCGCTGGAGTTCGAGCCGGAGGGGTGAACCACCGGAAGGCTTTTGGGTTTGCTCCCGCCTTTGCTGGCTAGACGTGGTTTCCGCGGATCAAACGGCCGACGACGAGACGGCACCGTCACCTGCGACCCAGCGGGAATCGGGCGACGAGGGCGTCGCAGACGTTCTCGAACCGGAACTCCTGCTTCCTGCGTTTGCGCGGGGCATCGCCTCGTTCGTCGTCGGGTATCTCCTCACCCTCGTCGTCGTGCTCGCGGGGCCGGCGTCGATCCGCGGAGGCCTGGCCGACGTTCCCGCTCTCATCGCCTTCGTCTTCTACGGCGCGCACAACGTCCCGGTACAGGTCGCCAACCTCGGCGCGATCAACTTCGTCGCCCAGCAGCAGAACCCGTCGACGCCGCTCATCGTGTTCTGGCTGCTCCCAATCGCCGTCCTGCTGGGGACCGGCGTCGAACTCGGCAGTCGATTCCTCGCCAGGAAGGCGTCTGCGGTCGACCTCGTTACGAGCGTCCTCGCAGTCTCGCTCGGCTACACCGCCCTGGCGTTCCTCGGAACCTTCGTCTTCCGGACGAAGACGATGTTCGAGGTTTCGGCGAAGCTCTACCTCGGCGACGCCATCGTCTTCGGGTTCGCCTACCCGGCGGTGTTCGTCTTGCTGGGGGCGAGCGCGACGATGCTGTACCGCCGAGCCACCATCGACGCCTGAGACTCTCTCGACCGAGATCTCGAACCAATAATAAACTCGTTCATAGTTTCACCGACAGCTTTGAGGGATGGCTGCGTAGTCCCGACACATGCCCGCAGACCGAGACTTCTACCTCCCCGTGGCCGCCCAGCCGAGCGTCGACACGCTCGTCGAGTACGCCAGCGACGCGGAGTCGCTGGGCTACGACCGCGCGTGGCTCCCCGAGACGTGGGGGCGCGATGCGGTGACGACGCTGACCACCATCGCGAACCGAACCGACGAGATCGGTATCGGCACCTCCATCATGCCGATCTACTCCCGCTCGCCTGCCCTCATCGGGCAGACCGCGGCGACGTTACAGGAAGTCTCCGACGGACGACTCCGCCTCGGTCTCGGCCCGAGCGGTCCGCTCGTCGTGGAGGGCTGGCACGGCGTGGACTTCGAGCGGCCGCTCCGGTACACCCGCGAGACGCTCGACATAATTCGGTCGGTGCTCGCGGGCGAACAGGTCGACTACGACGGCGACCTGTTCAGTCTCTCGGGGTTCCGACTCCGCTGTGACCCGCCGGAACCGACGCCGCCACTGGACGCGGCCGGGATGGGGCCGAAGTCCGTCGAACTCGCCGGTCGATTCGCCGACGGCTGGCACGCGCTCATGTTCACGCCCGACGGACTGGCGGACAGGCTGGAAGATTTCCACCACGGGGCGGGGCTGGGCGACCGCGACCCCGACGACCTACGCGTCACGCTCTCCGTCGCGTGCTGCGTCGACGACGAGGACCCAGGCCGCGCGCGTGAACTCGCCCGCCAGCACCTCGCGTTCTACGTCGGCGGCATGGGGACCTTCTACCGAGACTCGCTCGCTCGGCAGGGGTACGAGGACGAGGCCCACGAGATCGCACAGCACTGGGCCAATCGGGAGAAAGAGGCGGCGATGGACGCCATCCCCGAGTCGCTGCTGGAGGACCTCGCGGCCGTCGGAACGGCAGCGGAGGCTCGCGAGCGGATGAACTACTTCGCGGACCTCGACGGCGTGGACGCCATCTCCGTCTCGTTCCCGCGCGGGGCCGACCCCGAGACCATCACCGAGACGGCAGAAGCCGTGGCTCCGGGTCGATAAGCGAGCCGGAAAACCCGACCGCAGTTACACGAAGTCGCCGAGGCCGGACTGCTGGTCGTCGTCGGTCGCCTCGTCGGCCCGTTCCTCCGGGGACGGCTCGTCGTCATCCTCTTCAGCGGCCTCCGAATCGCCGAGCGTGACCTGGGCTTGTTCCTCCGACGCTTCGTCTTCGTCCTCGTCGCCCTCGACGCTCGTCTCCCCGGCCGTCGCGCCCTCGAACGCGCCGCCGGAGTGTTCGACGGCCAGTTCCGCTTTGCGCTCCTCGGCGTCCTCGACGATGGATTGGACCTTGTTCGTGTCCTTCCCGCTGCCGGTGACGAACGAGACGTGCTCGGCGTCGAGGTCGTAGCGGGCCGTCATCGCGACGGTGAGGTCGCGGTTCTTGCAGTGATGGGTCATCACCGCGAGGTGGGGCATGATCTCGCGGCGAGCAGTCGCCATGCTGACGCCGTGGTGAGCGGCGATCTTCCGGGCAACGTAATCGCGCTTGTTCCGCGTGCCGCGCGAGCGACCGAGCTTCGACCAGTAGCTCGGCGGGCCGTAGCGGGTCCAGCCCCCCTTCTCGCCCCGCCGAGCGGCGGCGACGCCCGCGGTCATGTTATCGCCGGCGTAACGCCAGTAGGAGTAGTTCTGCGTGGCCCGAACCCGACCGAGCCACTTGTCGGCGTTCGCGAGGAAGTCGTAGGCGACGGCGAGTTCCTCGCCTTCGTAGTCCTTCGGCATGTTGTCCTCGATCCAGTTGATCAGGTCGTCCGGCGTCTCGTCGACGTCGTAGGAGGCCTTCAGCGCCTCCTCCGGACCGGCCTTCTTGATGACGGTGTCGAGGTAGTCGAACACGCCCTGCGTGGTGTCGCGCTCGCCGGTAACCACGTCGTCGGCCACGATGCGGTCCTTGCCGTCGGCCAGCGCCTGCAGGTCCTTGACCGCGCCGCGGAGGTCGCCGCTGTTCATCTCGGCGATGCGTTCCAGTGCCTCGGTCTCGAACTCGATGTCCTCCTTCCTGCAGAGGTCCCGGAGGACGGGCACGATCGAACGCTTGGACACGTCGCGGAACTCGATGTCCTCGCAGGCGTTCCGCAGCCCGTTCGACATGTCGTAGAACTCGTTGGCGATGAGGACCATCGGCTGGCTCGCCTCCTTCACCAGGCTGGTCACTGCTCGCGACCCGCCGCGGTCGGCGTTCCCGTGGATGTTGTCCGCCTCGTCGAGGATGACGATGCGGCGGCCCCCACCGCCGGCGGTGAGCGTCCCGCTCTTCGCCGCCTCGCCCGCCACGCGCTCGATGACGTCCTTCGTGCGAGAGTCGCTCGCGTTCAGCTCGATGGTCGGCCAGTTCATGTCGTTGGCCAGCGCGTGCGCGGCCGACGTCTTGCCGACGCCGGGCGACCCGTGGAGGACGACCGCCTTGCGATGCTCGTCCCACGTCTCTGCCCACTCCTGCAGCTTGTCCCGAGCCTTGTTGTTGCCCCGTAGCTCGGACAGCGACGACGGGCGGTACTTCTCCGTCCAGTCCATTACCGGGAAGCAAGCGGGACTGCGGGTTAGTCGTTACGGAGCGTCAGTCTTCAGCCACAGACTTCAGGTCGAGTCTCGATGCGAATTCCGCGTACCTCTCGTCGCTCGAAACGATGGTGTTACCGTCAGACTCGACGAGGTGCAGTGCGTCGAGCGGCGTGAATCCGTGATCTTCCACGTAGGTTGCCGCTGCAACGACCGCGTCCACGTCCCCGCGGACGTCGACTAGCTTCGACGCGTTCGTGACGACTCGCTCGGCGTCGAGGTCCTCTCGATATGCGACGAGCATGAGTTCGATCAGCGAGAACCGAGACGTCCAGAGTTCGTTACGGTGGTCGTGATACACCGACTCGGCTGCATCACCCAACCAATCGTGGTCCTCGATTAGCGCGAGCATAAAATCCGTTTCGACGTACATGCAGCGACCAGCCTCGTCGAGCGCAGTCTGCCGTCCCGCGTCTCGAAGCTCGTCCGCGGAGGTCTCGACGTCAGCGAACTCCTCACGGAGCGCTTCGAGCGGGTCGTCCGCCACTGAAACGAGCTTCACGCCGTCGTGGAGTTCGACGATGTAGTAGTGATCCCCGTATCGTTCACGAATCTCCTTCGGGAGCGTGAGGCGGCCCCGGTCGTCGAGTGAGACGTCGGACATGAACGAACGTTGGATGGGTAGTATTCAAAGAATTCCCCGCAATTTGGATTCGACCCGTCTTGAATCGGTAGGCGACCCGATGACTCGACGTTACGACTCGTCCGCCAACGCGGCGAACGCCGCCCACGACGGGTCGGACGCGGGCGGCTCCACGCTCTCGCCGTCGGCGAAGACGCCCTCCCCCGACGAGACAGTTCCAACGACGGCCGCTGGCGTCCCACGTCTGGCCAGTGCATCGACCACGGCGTCGGCGTCGTCGGCGTCGACGGCGACGAGCAGGGTCCCGGCACTCGTCACGTGCCAGGGGTCGACGTCGATAGCGTCGCAGACGGCCTCGACGTCGGGTGCGAGGGGTACCCGGGTCGAGTCCACGTCGAACCGGACGCCAGCGCCACGGGCCATCTCGATTAGTCCGCCCACCACGCCGCCCTCAGTCGCATCGTGCATCGCCGTCACTTCTCCGGCGTCGACCGCAGCAATCGCGTCCCGGACCGACCCCACGTCGTCGAGTCGCTGCCGTGCGGTCCGGAGCGTCGACGCCGAAAGGCCCAGCTGGTCGGGAAAGAGAGACGAGAACAGCCCGGCCACCTCTGCGGCGGGACCCGTGGAGACGACGAGCGCGTCGCCCGGCCGCGCTCCGTCCGGTCGGACGACGGCGTCACGGTGTCCCACCCCGATTGCGGTCGCGCCGCCGACCCACGACGCGTCGACGCCCGGGTACCTTCCCACGTGTTCCGCGACGATCCGGACCCCGAGGTCGCGAGCGTGGTCGGCCATCGCCCGCCAGAGTGCCGCGACGGTATCGTCGGGCATCTCGGCCGGGAGCGTGAGCGTTACCGAGAGGTGCGACGGCGCGATTCCGGAGACGGCGACGTCCGCGAGGACCACGTCGAGTGCGAATCGGGCTGCTCGGTCGACGCCCAGGTCGAGGAGTGCGGACAGCGGGTCCGTCGCGAGGACCACGGCTTGCCCGCCGACCTCGACGACGCCAAAGTCGACGCCGTGGCGCGGCCCCAGCACCACGTCGTCGGCCGCCGCACCGAGATTCGGATACAGGATCGAATCGAAGAAGTCCCGGTCGACCTTGCCCAACTCGTCCATACCCATCCTTCGACTCGCTCGCTATAGGAGCCTCGTTCTCGACGAGTCTTCATCGGCGGCCACGACCACTAACCGTTCGACGACCGTCGAAGTCACGTTCGACAGGCTTTTCAGCGAGTGCTCTGGAGTCCGCGTCATGGGAAACGGGCCACGTCGCGAACTCGGCGAGAAGATCGCTGGGGAGATCACGCTCAGTGACGACCCAGGGGGGACCATCCGCAAGTGGCGGACCGATTTCGAGGTGACACAGACCGGGCTGGCCGCACAGCTCGACGTCTCGCCGTCCGTCGTCTCCGACTACGAGAGCGGGCGTCGGGACAGCCCCGGCATCGGCGTCGTCCGCCGCATCGTCGGCGCGCTGCTGGACATCGACAAGCGCCGCGGCGGGACGCGCATCCGCCAGTACTCACGGGTCCTCTCGGCGGGCTTCGACAGCGACATCGTCCACGACCTCCGCGAATACCCCTCGACCGTCTCCGTGGACTACTACTACGACGCCATCGACGCGACGAAACTCGCCGAGGGGACACAGGACACCGTCGCTGGCCACACCGTCATCGACAGCATCCAGGCAATCACCCGCCTCTCCAGCGAGGAGTTCTACCGACTCTACGGTCAGAGCACCAACCGCGCGCTCGTGTTCACCAACGTCTCCCGCGGGGAATCGCCGCTCGTCGCCCTCCGCGTCGCGAACCCGACGCCCAACGCCGTCGTCCTCCACGGCATGACCGAAGACGACGTCTGGGACAAGGCCGCCGACCTCGCCCGCATCGATGGCTTCGCGCTCGCCGTCACGGACCTCGACCTCACCGAGATGCTGGACCGCCTCGCCGAACTCCCCTGACGAGACGGGGCGTTCGCGACGGCGACGGGATGTTCCTCGACGCCCTCGCCTCGACCTCACAGGAATCCTTCTGAAGCGTCGCAACTCCGCGAGTGGGGGAAGTGCTCTCAGGGAAGTGCCTGAGATGCGTATCGTGCTCTCTCACGGCAGCATATACCTTTCGTGGTCTGGACGGTTCTCGACGACTTACAGTCCGAGTTCGCGGCCGAGAATCAGATGTTGGATTTCGCTCGTGCCCTCGCCGATCTCCATGAGCTTCGCGTCGCGGAGGTGCCGTTGCGGGGCGAAGTCGGTGGTGTAGCCGTAGCCGCCGAGGACCTGGACGGCTTCCTCGGCGACCTCACGGGCGGCCTCGCTGGCGTCGAGTTTCGCCAGCGCGGACATGCGGGTCACGTCCTCGCCCTCGTCGTACAGCGTCGCGGCCTTGTGGGTGAGCAGTCGGGCACGCTCTATCTTGCGGTCCATCGCGACCAGTTTGTCGCGGATGGCGTCGAACTTCGAGATGGGCTGGCCGAACTGCTCGCGGTCGACGGCGTACTCGCGAGCGGCTTCGAACGCGCCCTGGGCGATGCCGACCGAGAGGGCGGCGATGGAGATGCGGCCGCCGTTGAGCGTCTTCAGCGTCTGGTCCCAGCCGTCGCCCACGTCGCCGAGCAGACGGTCACTGGGGATGCGCACGTCGTCGAGCTGGATTTCGCAGGTGGGCGAGGCGTTCAGCCCCATCTTGTCCCAGACGGTCGTGACCTCGAAGCCGTCGTCTTCCTCGGGGTCGACGATGAACGTCGAGATGCCGTCGTAGCCCGCGTCGGCGTCGGTGACGGCCTTCACGAGGACGGAACCCGCGACGGATGCGTTGGTGATGAACTGCTTGGTCCCGTTGAGGACCCACTCGTCGCCGTTCTTCTCGGCGGTGGTCTCCATGCTGCTCGCGTCGCTGCCGCTGCCGGGCTCGGTCAGCGCCCACGAGCCCAGGTACTCGCCGGTGGCCAGCGGGGTGAGCCAGCGCTCCTTCTGGGCTTCGGTGCCGAACGTTTCGAGCGGCTTGCTCGCCAGCGAGACGTGCGCGGCGAACGAGAGGCCGACGGAGCCGGAGACCCGACCGAGTTCCTCGGTGACGAGCGCGTACATGAGCTGGTCGCCGCCGAGCCCGCCGTACTCCTCCGCGATGGGGACCCCGAGCATGTCGAGGTCGGCGAGCTGGTCGAACACCTCGTTCGGAAATCGATGCTCGTCCTCGATCTCCTGGGCGATGGGCTCGATCTCGGCGTCGCAGAACTCCCGGACGCTGTCGCGAATCATCCGGTGCTCGTCGGGGAGGCTGAAGTCCATGGGTCGGGCTACGGAGGCCTGGACATTATACTGTTTGCCGACGCAAGGTCTTTCCTGCTGGGACGCGACTCCCGACTAGATGGCGTTTCGCCGCCTCCTTCGGGGACACGTCCCCTGGTCCCACCTGGAATCGATCACGAAAGCCGTGATGGAGCGGTACGACCTCCCGGAAGCCGAGGTCACGTTTCTGGAGACGGACAACTGGCTCTCGACGCCGTTCGTGATCAACGACAAGCTGTTCGTGAAGGTCGTGTCGGCGCAGAACTCGATGGTCCACGCGCTGTTGACGGCGGGCCGGAACCTCGGGGCGTTCTCCAGCGGTCGGGAGGGGTTCTTCGAGCACGTCGGCGACCCCGTCCAGATGGCCGAGCACGAACTCGACGCGACCCGTCGAATGCGGGACCTCGGCGTGAACGCGCCCGAACCGCTCGAAGCGTTCGAGCACGAGGGGTTGGGCGTTCTCGTGCTGGAGTACCTGCCGGAGTTTCGCACGCTCTGTGACCTGGACGGCGAGGAGGTGGCCGAGCACGCGGTCGAACTGTTCGCCCTGCTGTCGAAGATGCACGACGCGAGCCTCGCTCACGGGGACCTGCGGAGCGAGAACGTCCTCGTCTCCCAGGGCGAACTCTACTTCATCGACGCGACCAGCGTCCGGGAAGACGGCATCGCCGACGCACGGTCGTACGACCTGGCCTGTGCGCTAGCGGTCCTCGCACCGCTCATGGGGGGCCGCGAAGCCGTCGCCGCGGCGCTGGAGGTGTACGACGAGGAGGAACTACTGGCCGCCAGCGAGTTCCTCGACTTCATCAGCATGCGTCCGGACCACGACTTCGAGGTGACCGGCATCCGCGGCGAAATCGAGAAGCGGGCTACCTCGACGTGACGTAGATGCCGGCGAGGACGACGACGCCACCGACGACGGTCCACGGCCCCGGTGCCTCCGACAGCAAGACCAGCGCCAGCAGCGCGCTACCGATCGGTTCGGCAAGTAGCGTGACGCTGACGACGCTGGAGGTGATGTGTGCCAGCGACCAGTTGATGAGCGTGTGGCCCAGAATTCCGGGGCCGACGGCCATCGCGAGAAAGAGGAGCCACTCCGAGCGCGGGTATCCACCCAGCGCCACCCCGCTGGCCACCGCGGTGCCGAGCAGCGCGACCGAACAGACCCCGTAGACCACGGTGACGTAGGGGAGCAACGGCAGCCGCTGGCGGAACGACCGGCCGGCGAGGACGTAGCCAGCCAGTGCGATTGCCGCCGCCAGCGCGAGTGTATTACCGTACAGTGGCCGGGTACCGACCGCGGTGCCGCCGATGAAGTCGCCGACGGACATCACGACGGCCCCGCCGAGAGCAACCGCAGTCCCGATGGCCTGAATGCGCGAGAACCGCTCGTCGAGGAGGACGGTCGCACCGGCAGCGACGAACAGCGGTTGGGCCTGGACGAGCGTCACCGACGCCGCTACGCTCGTCCAGTCCAGACTCTCGAACCAGAGCGTGAAGTGGGCGGCCAGCAGGACCCCTGGGACGGCGAGCCACGCGAGGTCACGGCTGGAGAGCCGCCGAAACGTATCGGTGTGACGTACGACAGCGGCTGGCGCGAGCAACAGCGTCGTGAACAGGACCCGATAGAGGGCCTGAACGACCGCCGGGGCCTGACTCCAGCGGACGAGAATCGCACTGGTGCTGACGGCGAGGATGGCGACGCCGAGGCCCGCCTGCGGGGATACGAGCTGCGAGGCGCGCTCCGTCTCGCCCTGGGAGGTGTTCACATCGGCCCGTCAGCCGCCAGTCGCTTACCGGTTGCGGCTCACTCGACGTCCGCTGGGGTGTCGAAGTCGTGGAACCGCTCGCCGCGTTCCTTCGACAAGATGTCCAGCGCAGCTGCGCCTCCGTCCCCGGCTGCGATGACTGCCTGCCACTTCTCGGCGCGCGCGGTCGCCCCCGTCGCGTATGCGTCGTCGACGCTGGTCTCCATGTCGACGTCCACCGCTATCGTGCCCTCGTCGGTCACCTCACAACCGAGTTCTCGCGGGAGGTCACGGTTCGCACCGGTGGCGAACACGACGTAGTCCGCATGGTACTCGTCGACGCCCGAGGTGAGCGTGAAGCCGCCGTCGTCGTCCCGCTCGACGTCGACCACGGCCTCCCCCTGATGCTGCTCGACGCCGAACTCGGTGACCTGCGTCCGCGCCGTCTGCATGAACTCGTCGCCGCTGACGCTCTCGATGCCGAGGTAATTGAACAGGTGGGCCTTGTGCATCCAGGTCTGGTCGGTGTCGAACACCACGGTATCGAGCCCGTTCTTCGCGGTGAACAGTGCGGCACTCAAGCCGGCGGGACCCCCGCCGACGACAGCAACGGTCGTCATGTGTGAGCATCCAGCACTTGCGGAGAAAAGCGTTTGCCCGTCCTCGACCGCGGACGGTGGTCACTCGAGCAACGCCTTCGTCTCGCGGTGACGGTGCCGGAACATCGGCTCGAACCCGACGTACGCGAGCGGACCGAGCGCACGCCCGAGTTCGCCACCTGGGAGTTCGTACTCGACGCGGTCGTACACCAGCGTCGCGTCGTCGCCCTCGGCGTGGAAGGTGTGGGTGTGCTCCCAGTGGGCGAACGGTCCGTCTTCCATCGTATCACGGAATCGGGCCCAGCCGTCGCCCTCCTCCCGCTCGACGATGACCGACGTCCAGCGCTGGCGAGGCCCGAGACCGAAGGGTCGAACGGACGACTCGATTCGGGACCCGACCGTCATCAGGTCCGGGTTCGGTTCACCGTCCGGTCCGACGACGCGTTCGACGCGGAGGCGCATCCAGTCCGGCGTCAGTGCGACGAGTCCGTCGACGTTCGAGTGAAAGTCCCAGACCGTCGACAGCGGCGCGTCGACACGTGTCGCGCGTTCGTACACGGGCATACCCTCGCTTTCGGTCCCCGTCGCCAAAATGGCGGTGGTGACCGACGCGTCCGTGGCCACGATACCGTAGCCGAGTTCGCCGCGGCGACGGGCAATTGATCGGCGCGGCGAGCGACGGGTGGCGCGAAGGGGTCACCGGAGGACTTCTTCCAGCACCGTCGTCCCCTGTCCGTCGGTCGACTCCCAGTGTTCTTCGACGACGAGACGACCGTCCGGAAGCTCTTCGACCGTCCCCTCGGAACGGCCGGTCACGGTCTCGCCGTCTTCGGTCACCTGATAGTAGCGGGCATCCCACGTGTCCCCGTCGAACACTCCCATGAGGTGTCCGTCAGCGATGTTCTGGTCCTCGTACTCGGCGGTGATCATGTCACCCACCTGCTGGAAATGCCACAGCGTCTCGGTCCCGACGTCCCCGTCGGCGTTCTCGACTGCACGCAACGTTCGCTCGTGGAGCGAAATCTGGCTGCCCATGAATTCGCGAAGAAATTTCATACAAAAAACCCATCGCTTCGGGTCGGTTCCGTTGGGAGAGCCGACAGCGAAACCGAGCCTCGCGCTCCTCGATCGTCCAAAGATTTCGCGGGATAGCGCCGGTCCAGCGTCCGTTCGATCCGTTGATCGTCGGTCGGTACGGTTCGCTCCATGGATCAGTTCCCGACGACACTGTTGGAATGAATATCAC
>JARUKX010000010.1 GCA_029688825.1 Haloarculaceae archaeon H-GB1-1
CAACTCCGCCAGCGTCGCCCCGTTCCGTCGCATGACTTCTTCGAGTATCGTGAGCGACGTCTGGGTCGCCTTGACTTTGGGTTCGCCGTCCGGATTCATGACGGATTTTTCTTCTCCGCTCCTCTTATATTGTTCGGTAATACTGGACAACGAACGCGAACGATTCCCGCAGATCGCCGTCGAAATACGGATTCGTTGGCGGTTCGGCAGGGGACTGCCGTTCCCGCTTTCGAGTGTGCCGTCCCACTGCCGTCACGGTAACGGAACCGAACTCGAGCAATCGTCCGAACTCGCCGAGCAACTTCGATAGACTCGACGGCTGCGTCATCGAGAGGTACCGATCCGTCCAGTACTACTACACGGAGATCTCGTGCTGATGCAGATTCGGAGCCCGACCACTCCGTTCAGTTAGCTCGTATTACAAATATACGTGTGTAACCGATGACTTTCCATGGTCGCCGAATGGCATCGGAGCGTCTCTACACGAGGTGGTCCAGCATTAGTGCAAATCAGACGATACTGACAGCACGTCAGCCGATGTGGGCCGTCTGGTCGAGTGCTCACCCATCGGTGCACCGTTTCGGTTTGCTTCGGTACCGCGTGATCACGGTGGCGAGCAGGCGCCGTACTTCGAAACCGGTAGTTCGCCCGACGCCACGTCGAGGTGAGATGGGGTCCCGGTGATTGCCGTCGCACTCGAGACGGCCGTAGACTATTATATGACGATGACCCGTTCCAATATTCATCGAATGAAGTATATTATCCAGTTGGGGATATCGACGACTGCACTCTCTACTCTACGTTTCGAAACCTGATGGCGGAGAGGTATAAAGCGCGACAGAAACTAATTGATTCTCACTCTATCCGTGTATATAATAAAGATACTGTATAATACGACGAAAGCGTTCGACAAAATGGATACCGGGAATCGGACTGATTGACGTCGCATTTTCCACCGATCCTATCTAAACCCTCGTAAGTTATAGCAATATTATATACCTTCGAGATTGAGGTATACGAGTGCTGAAGTGACTCTCGTTCAGCGACCACAACTCCGCGACCGGTGACGGCACCTGCTGGTCGACGAAGCCGACGCTCACCGTGCGTTCGTCTCGTTCGCGAAAACGGCGTCAGCGAGTCGGAACCCCGAAACGACCCGTCTCGTCAGAACGACTTCAGTTTCGAGTCGTCGGGGTCGAACGCCGGTCCGTCGGTCACGGTTGCGGCGTAGCGGTCGTCCTCGTACTTGATTTCGACGTCGCTCCCCGGACCGACGTCCGACGGCAGGTAGGCGAAGGCGAGTCCCGAGTCGACCGAGTAGCCGTACTCGGCGGAGGTGACGTAGCCGACCACGTCGTCGCCGTCGAACACGGGCTTTCTGGGCATCACGACGGCTCCGGGATCCTGAAGTTCGAGCGTCCGAAGTCGTTCGTCGGGCGCGCTCGCAGCCGCTACCGCGTCGCTGCCGAGGAAGTCGCCGTCGTCGACCGCGAACTCCAGGCCGGCTTGCGCCGGCGTCGTCACCGGGTCGACGTCGGTTCCCCAGGCGACGTAGCCCTTCTCCATGCGCATCGACCCGAGCGCGCCGTCGCCCATCGGGACGGCGTCGTACTCCTCGCCGGCGTCCCGGAGCAGTTCCCAGAGGCGGCCGCCGTACTCCGTCGGCGCGTGGAGTTCCCAGCCGGGTTCGCCGACGTACGAGAGGCGCTGCGCCCGCACCGGGATACTGCCCACGGCTATCTCGTCGGCCGTGTAGTACGGGAAGCCACTGTCCGACACGTCGGCGGTCGTGACCGACTCCAGGACGGCCCGCGCGTCGGGCCCCCAGAGACCTATCGCAGTCGTGCCAGACACCCGGTTTGTGATGGCGACGTCGGCGTCCCGGGGGGCGTTGTCCTGCATCCACCCGTGCTGGAGTCGGCCGGCGCGGCCGCCGCTGGCGGTCACGACGAACCGGTCCGGTCCCAGCCGCGTGACGGTCGCGTCGCCTTCGATGCCGCCGTCGCGGTTCAACAACAGCGCGTAGCGGACCGCTCCGGGGTCGACGTCCAGGTTCCGGGAGAAGAGGTGCTGGACGGTTTCCAGTGCGTCCGGGCCGGTGATCTCGATGGTGTTGAACAGCGAGAGGTCACAGAGGCCGACGCCGTCGCGGACCGCGAGGTGCTCCGCGCCCTCGATGGGCGACCAGTACTCGGCCTCCCAACCCGTCCGCTCGGGGACGTCGTACTCGTCGAGAAGGCTCTCGTTCGCGTCGTACCACCGGGGTCGCTCCCAGCCGTCGACGTCGAAGAAGGTACCGCCGAGGTCGTCCTGGGCGGCGTAGAATGGGCTTCGGCGGAGGCCGCGCGGCTTCTCGTCCGGTTCCTTCGGGTGGACGACGTCGTAGTGCTCACCGAAGTCCTCGTGGGCGCGCGTCCGAAGGTACTCGGGCGTCGTCACGTGCGGTTCGAACCGGTCGACGCGGAGGTTCGTGACGTCGACGGGGCCGTCGTCGAGCGCGGGCGTGCCGTCGGTCATCCACTCGGCCATGAGCTTGCCGACGCCGCCGGCGTGCGTGATGTAGACGTGGAGCGCCAGCCAGAGGCCGTCGACGTCCGGTGCGGGGCCGAGCAGCGGGAGGCCGTCGGGGGAGAACCCGAGCAGGCCGTCGAAGCCGTCGACAATCTCGGAGCCGTCGAGCGCCGGCAGTTCGGACTGGACGTCCTCGTAGATCGGGTCGAAGTCGGCCGGCGTGTACGGGAGTTTCGCAGGCGCGTCGTCCTCGTCGGGGTGGGAGAGGTCGTGCGGGTCGACGATGCGGGCGTCGTGGCGGTACGAGCCGATCCCAACGGCGTCGTTCGTCGGCCCCTCCTCGCGGAAGTACAGTCGGATGTCCTTGTTCCGGAGGATGGGATGGCTGTCGAGGCCCTCCATCGTCGGGACGTCCTCGGTGATTGCGTACTGGTGGACGACCGGGAGATACGGGAGCTCGACGTCGACCATCTCCTCCAGCAGCGGTGCCCAGAGGTTCGTCGCCGCCAGCACGGTATCGGTCTCGACGGTACCGCGGTCGGTCTCGACGGCCGTGACCGAGCCGTCCGCCGTCTCGATGTCTGTGACGGTCGTGTGGGGAACGAAGCGCGCGCCGTTGTCCTGCGCGCGCCGACCCATCGCCTCCGCGGCGACGACCGGATTCGTGTAGCCGTCGGTCGCGGCGTAGAACGCGCCCTGCAGGGAGTCCGCACCATCGAGCAGCGGTGCGACCTCGGGAATCTCCGCGGGCGAGAGCAGTTGCGCGTCGGAGACGCCCCATGCGAGCCCCAGTTCCTGCTTGCGCCGCATCGCGTCCATCACCTCCTCGGAGAGCGCGAACTCGACGTTCCCGACCTGTTCGAGGGCGGGCGTCCCGTCGACGGAGAGGTCCGAGAAGAGGTCGACGGTGTACTGGCCGATGCGGCTGAACGACTTCGAGGAAACCGTCTCGATGGTCATCGCGGGAGCGTGCGACGTCGAGCCCCCGGTATCGAAGATGGGGCCCTGTTCGACGACGACCACGTCATCGCGGCGTTCGGAGAGGTGGTACGCGACGGCACAACCGACGATGCCGGCACCGACGATGACGGTGTCGGCACTGTCTGGCAATGGCTGACTCTCGCTCATGGGTTACGTGTTCGAGTAGCACACGATAAAACTTTCCCGCTTGCCGGGGACGCGGATTCAGACAGTGAATCCGTTCACGGGGTCGTCGGGTCGCTTGACGAACGTGTGCTCGCCGATGATGTGTGCGTCTCCCGTCACTTCGGGCGTGACGACGGTGTAGCCGTCGCGCTGTTCGGCGTCGACGACGCGGCTCCGGAAGCGCGTGTCGATGACGCTTTCGTGGACGAACTCCTCGTCGAGTCCTATATCGCCCTGTGTGTACTTGAGCGCCGCCTTCGCGCAGGTGCCGGTGCCGCAGGGCGAGCGGTCGACCTGGACGCGGTCACCGAATATCACCGTGTTCCGGTCGACGTCGCGACCCTCGGGTCCGCCGCCGGTCGCCGACCGATAGAACTCGACCGCCTGCAGCTCCGGTCTGGCCTCTCGAAAGGGGTGCTCGAAATCGAGGCGGTCGTTAATCCGGTCGTGTAGCTGCTCGGACAGCGACCGGAGTTCGGGGATGTTCTCGGGCTCGATGTCGACGCCGATATCGTCGACGGACACCATCGCGAAGTACTCGCCGGAACTGACGACGTCGACGTCGACGGCTCCGACGTCGTCGAGTCGGACCTCGACGTCGTCGTAGACGAACGCCTCGACGTTCCGCATCGACACCTCAGTGACGGTCCCGTCCTCGACGACGGGGTACGCCCGGACGAGGCCCGCGGGCGTTTCGAGCGTTATCTCGTCTGCGGGCTCGAGCCTGCCGGTCTCTATCAGCGCGGTCACGAGGCCGATGGTGGCGTGTCCGCACATGTCGCCCGTGGAACTCACGTGCGCGAAGAAGACGCCCAGGTCGGCCTCGGGGGCCTGGGGCTCGACCGGGAACGCGCCGTACATGTCGGCGTGACCACGCGGCTCCTGCATCAGGAGGCGACGGACCCAGTCGTGGTGGTCCTCGAAGTGACGCATCTTCTCGCGCACGCTCCCGTGGTCGGGAACGAACTCGTCGAGTCCGTCGACGACGATGCGCGTCGGCTCGCCCGCGGTGTGGGTCTCGATGGTCTCGAACGGTACCTCTCTCGACGGCGCGCTCTCGTTGGTCATTGCCAACCTGTACCAGTATCACTCTCACGCAAGGGGATAACGGTTGTCCCCGGTCGCCTCCGCTGGCGATGGGTCAGCGCCGGCGGGTACCGCAGGAGTCGGTCGACTCCGGCCTCGGCTCACGCAAGCCCAAGGATTTCCTCGGTCCGTTCGTCCGCGAACCGTTCGAGGTCGCGTTCGAGGCCGGCGTCCATCGGCGGGCGTTCGTAGGCTTCGAGGTGCGCCTGGACGCGCTCGTGGGCCTTCTCGCGGGGGTCTTTCGCGCCGTCGTTCTGCCAGTCGTCGTACGACTGGCGGTCGAACAGGTCCGTGAAGTAGTGCTCGGACTTCGAGTGCTCCAGGGTGTGACGCTCGCTCAGGAAGTGGTCGCCGGACTCGACCGACTCGATGAGATCCAGCGCGAACGTCTCCTCGGTGAGTTCGAAGCCGTCGCGGGTGCGCTCGGCGTGGCGGATACGCTCGCAGTCGAGGACGAACTTCTCCGGTGACGCGGTGGAGTGTGACTCCATATCGCCCGCCGCGTGGACGACGAAGTTGATGCCGCTATCGAGCGTCGTCTGAAGGGTGAAGGCGGATTCGCTGCCGCTCTGTTCGTTCAGCGCCTTCGCGTCGGTTTGCGAACCCCCGCCTCGCGACGGGAGACCGTAGTTACGGGCCATCTGAGCCCCGGCACTGGTGCACATGCTCCGCTCTGGGCTCCCGATGGCGAGCGAGCCGTGGCGGACGTCGACCTGCGTGCCGAGCGCACCGTAGACAACTGGCGCCCCGGGGTTGACGAGTTGCCCGATAACGATGCCAGACAGGTTCTCGGCGTTGACGAGCGCGAGCGTCCCAGCGAGGGTCGCCGGTCCGGACGCGGCCGCCATCACGCCGGGCGAGATGAGTACCGGCTGCCCGCGTCGTGCGTATTCCATGAGGCCGCCGACCATCTTCGTGTCCCACTGCCGCGGGGGTACCGAATTTACCAGACCGGCGGCGTATGGCACGCTGAGGTCGGCGTCGTCGACGGCGATGGCGACCATGTCTAACGATGTCGCTGCGCGCTCTTCACCGTAGGTGGACCCCATCACTGGATGGTCGGTGAGCGTCAGCGACCGTCGGATCATCTCGACGTGTTTGACCTCCTGGTCGACGTCGTTCGGTTCGCAGGCGTTGTAGCCCGTACAGGTGATGGGATCTTCCCGCTGGACGAGCTTCATCATGCGCTCGTAATCGTCGATGGTCGAGGGCCGTCGTCCACTTTCGTACGTGCGGATGTTCGGCGGTCCGTAGACGGGGGTCATCACGTAGTCGTCGCCGCCGACGGCCACGTCGTTGTCGGGGTTGCGGGCGTGGAGCGTGAATCGCTCGGGCGCGCGCTCGACGCACCGCTCGACCAGGTCCGGGGGGAACGAGACGATCTTCGTCTCGCGGTCGACGTCGCAGCCGTGTTCTTCGAGCAGGGCCAGCGCATCCTCGTGGTCGACCCTGATGCCGAGATCACGGAGGATCTCGAGCGAGCGCTCGTGCAGCCGTTCGACCCCCTCCGGTGTGAGCGGATCCTTCCAGTCGTATGTCGTGTGCATTTGCGTGAGCCTCGTGAACGAGTGACACGTATGTGGGCGACTTGCTTACGACTTTCGATGAGTCCACCGTCCGACTTCGGGACCATCGATTCGTTGCGGGCGGCGTCGCGTGCAGTCGTTCCGGCGACGGACGATTGCTTGGAGTCCATGACTCGGTGTCTGGATCATGCCTTCGTGCGTGCCTGACCCCGGGGTCGAGTCGATTTTCCAGCCGGTTCTCTATGAGTGAACTTTATGTAGTAGTGTGTTCACACCACCCAGTATGATTCCTAACGACGATGCGGCGGGCGTGGCGTCTCTGGAGACGTCCATCGATATCATCGAGTACCTCGAACGACAGGATGGAGCGCGTATCATCGACATCGCGGAGGCGCTCGACCTCTCGAAGAGTGCGGTCCACAAGCACTTGACGTCGCTGCGGCAGCGAGAGTACGTCGTTCAGGAGGGCGATGCGTATTATCTGGGTCTGCGGTTCACCTATCTCGGTGAGGGGGCGTTGACGCGGAAGGAATCGTACATTCGGGTCCGAAATCTCGCGAGTCGACTGTCCACGGAGACGGGACTCGAATCCGGCGTCATCATCGAGGAGAACGGACGAGGCGCGTACCTGAAATCGGAGACGGAGGACGTCGGCCGACTGCACATGGGTCCGAAACTCGGCGATCGGACGCATCTCCACACGACCGCCGCCGGCAAGTCGATACTCGCGGCGATGCCTCCGGAACAGGTCGACCAAGTGGTCGACCACTGGGGCCTGCCCGCCATGACGGAGAACACCATCACCGACCGAAAGGAACTGCTAGCCGATCTCGAACGGATACGGGAGCGCGGCTACGCTATCAACGACGAGGAGAACTCCCCCGGCATCCAGGCCATCGCCACCGACGTCCAGAGGAGAGACGGGACCGTTCTCGGCGGTATCGGACTGACGATGTCGCACTTCCAGACGGACAGCGAGTGGTTCCAGACGCGACTCCCCGAGACGCTTCTCGACCACGTCGCGGAGTTCGAGGAGACGCTGTGACCTCCTCCTGTTTCCTGTGAGTGAACTTCATACGTGGTACGGGGCACTAATTACACAGATAGTTTTGTAAGGGGTAGTTTCCTGTTGGAGAACGAGCTCGTCACGTGATGCAATTCCCGGCCGTCGCGACGCAGTCGCAAGACGCGTCAGCGACTTCCTTGTACTGTCGGCAGTAAGCCCGTCGAGAACTTCGGCGTCCCGGGTGGCCGAAATTCCTCACGACGTCACAGCCAACAGTATCTGCGCGTTTATCGAGTGACCGCGGTCTCGGCGTCGTTCGTCTCCGGCGAGTCTCGCTGCTGGACCGACTCCGTTTCGCTTCCGTCTCGTTCTCGGGCGACGATTCGCACGGCGTGACGACAACCTCGCCAGAGCGGTCCGAGTACCGGTCACTACGTCTCTCCGGAAGTTGTATCTGTTCCTTTACTATATAGGGTTATTTATATAAATGCCACACCATTCACAGTCGCTGGTCTGCTCGATGTAGTAGATATTACGATAGTCGGTCCATATATCTAAGAATAATTTAGAATACTGGATAATAATTGAATAATAAATCTAGCTATATATGAATGAAAGTTTTTATGGCAGTGGATGGTTGACGCTGTCATTCAACACCGAGTCGTATCTTGAAAGCAGTCTAATCGGTTATTTTCCGGTTCAAACCGTCTTCTCGTTCCGAATCGCTGCTGATCACTTCCAGCCGGGGAATACATCATATCTATTTTAGGAGGGCAATAATATTTTGTATATTATATATGGCGATTGCTCATACAGCCGGCAGTATCAATATCGAATGGGGCCTCTTTGGTGTCCGGACGCCGAATGGATTGGGCACCTCGACAGGTCGAGGACAAGTTCGTGCGGCCCAATAACTAATATTTCTCGCCTGTTCGTTACCCCATGGCACACGACTTGCTCGTTCCGAATGGCCCGGACGTAGACGTGGTCGAACAGGCGGTCCAGGCCGAGGACCTGGGTTACGACTCGGTCTGGCTCGGCGAACTGTGGGGTGGGGATCCGTTCACGCGACTCGCGGCCGCAGCGACCGCCACTGACTCCATCGAACTCGGGACCGCGATCGTCAACGTCTATTCGCGGACGCCGGCGGTGCTGGCGATGAGCGCGGCCTCGCTCGATTCTCTCTCGGACGGGCGGTTCACGCTCGGCGTCGGCGTCAGTACGAAACAGGCGATCGAGAACATTCACGGGCAGGACTTCGACCGGCCGGTGCGGCGCGCCCACGAAACCATCGACGTCGTCCGCCGACTTCTGGACGGTGACGAGCGCGTGACCTACGACGGAGAACTGCTGGAGGTCTCGGGCGTTCCGCCGCTCGACGTCGACGTCCCCGTCTACCACGCGGCGCTCGGGAAGGCGAACAGACGCGTGGTCGCGCGGCTCTGCGACGGCTGGATTCCGCACAACGTCCCGTTCCCGGACCTCGAAGACGCGTTCGCGTACGTCGCGGAGATCGCCGACGACGCGGGCCGTGACCCCGACGATATCACGGTCGCGCCGTACGTCCCCGCGGTCGTGGACGAAGACGGCGAGGCGGCTCGCGACGCCCTGCGCGGCCACGTCGCGTACTACGTGGGCAGCGGCGAGGGATACGAGCGGGCGGTCGGCGACCGCTTCCCCGACGGAGCGTCGGCCGTCGCCGAAGCGTGGCGCGACGGCGACCGCGAGACGGCACGGTCGCACGTCACCGACGAGATGCTGGCGGCGCTCGGCGTCGCGGGAACGCCCGACGAGGCTCGCCGGCAGTTCCGCACGCTCCTCGATGGGACGCCGGTCGACCGTCCGATGGTCACGCTGCCGTCGAACGCGTCGGCCGACCAGCACGAACGGACCATCTGGGAACTCGCGCCGGAGCGGTTCGACTGACTCGATACTGTCGCGATTCGGCTCTCAGATGTTGGGGTTGAACCCCTCGTCCAGCCCGAGACACATCCGCTTCGTGTGGAGGTACTCCTCCAGGCCCTCGTGGCCGAGCTCCTTGCCCACGCCGCTCTTCTTGACGCCGCCGAACGGCATCTCGGGTTCGCGGCGGTAGTAGGTGTTCATCCAGACGTCGCCGACCTCCAGCTCCTGGGCGACCTCGAACAGCCGCGTGCTGTCGGACGTCCACACCGCCCCGGACAGTCCGTACTCCGTGTTGTTGGCGATCTCGACGGCTTCCGCTCTCGTCTCGAAGGGGATGACCGCGAGCACGGGACCGAATATCTCCTCGCAGGCGAGCGGCGCGTCGGGGTCGACGTCGTCGAAGATGGTCGGTTCGACGAAGTACCCCTGGTCGAACGGCGGGTCGGTGATGCGCTCGCCGCCGGCGACGAGGTCGTGCTCGTCCTCGGCCTGGTCGATGTACGACAGCACCTTGTCGAGTTGCTCTTTCGTCGTGACGGGCCCGATGATTGTGTCCTCCATCGGGTCGCCGGGTTCGACGTCGTCGAGGCGAGCAACGAGGTCCTCGACGAACTGCTCGTGGATGGACTCCTGGACGATGAGCCGGGTACAGGCCGTACAGGACTGCCCGGCGAGCATGAAGCTGGCGTAGAGGGTGGCGTTCAGCGCCTTCTCGTAATCGGCGTCCTCGAAGACGATGTTGGGTGCCTTCCCGCCACACTCCAGCGAGAGTTCTTTGAGCGAGTCCGAGGCGGTCTCCATGATCTGCGACCCGACGGTGCTGGAGCCGGTGAACGAGACCTTCTGGACCTGCTGGTTCGCCGCGAGTTCGTCGCCGACGACGCTGCCGGGGCCGGCCACGCAGTTGACGACGCCGTCCGGAATCGCGTCGACCTCGTCGATGAGGTCCATGAACTCCATCGTGCACGCCGCGGTTGCGCTGGCGGGCTTGATGACCACCGTACAGCCCGCAGCCAGCGCGGGTGCGAGCTTGCGGACGAGCAGGTCGATGGGGTCGTTCCACGGGACGATGATGCCCGCCACGCCGACCGGCTCTTTCGTGGTCACGTTGAAGTAGTCCGGGTGGCCAGACGCGGACTCGATGGTCCGGCCGTTGATGTCGCGGGCCTTCCCCGCGAAGTAGTCGAGTTTGTCGATGGCGGTCTCGATTTCGTTCTCGAGCGTCGCCAGCGGCTTGCCGTTCTCCTTCGTCGCGAGTTCGGCGAGCGGTTCGAGTTCCGCCTCGAGCTTCGCGGCGATCTCCCGCATCGCCGCGCCGCGTTCCTTGCCGTGGCGGTCGGCCCAGTCGGTCTCCTCGAAGGCGCGCTCGGCGGCGTCGATGGCGCGCTGGGTGTCCTCACGGGTCGATTCGGGGACTTCGGCCACGACGTCGCCCGTCGCGGGGTTGATCGACTCCGTCGTCTCGCCGGACTCCGATGCGGCCCACTGGCCGTCGATGTAGTTCTCGTATACCGCTGTCATCACTTTGTGTCCATTCCGGTCGCAAGTATAACTTTGGTGGCGCCCTCGATTATTGCCGGGAAACCGCGGCCCGGCGGGCTCGGTGTCACGCCAAGCCGGACCAAAGACACAAGGAGGACGCCGCGCATCGACACTTATGGTCAGTCGAGTTCCCGAGCCCACGGAGACGTGTCGCGATCTCGCCACGTTCGTTCGGGAGGTCACCGACGACGACCTCTCAGCTCGGTTTCGCGACGTCGCGGTGCGAGCGTTCGTCGACACGGTCTGCCTCGCGGTGGCGGGGGCGGCCGAGCGTGGCGGCGAGCTAACGACCGCGACGCTGGGGGACCTCGCGGGTGACGCCGGCACTGCGCCCGTGGTCGGTTCTGCGGAGCCGCTTCCGCTCACCGACGCGGTCTGTGCGAACTGCACGGCGGCACACCAGCACGACTACGACGATACCTCGCTGGTGACGCACAATCACCCGAGCGCGCCCGTCGTCCCGACGGTTCTCACGCTCGCGGGCCAGCAGCAACTCTCGGGGCGCGACGCGCTGACGGCCTACGCCGTCGGTGTGGAGACCCAGTACGCGCTCGCCGAGCGGATGGACACCGACGCCCACGTGGGGCGGGGCTGGCACGCCACGCCGACGCTGGGGACCTTCGGCGCAACGGCGACGACCTGCTGGCTCCGCTCGCTCGACGTCTCGACAGTCGAACACGCGCTCCGCATCGCGGCGTCGATGCCGGCCGGCCTCCAGACGAATTTCGGGACGATGACGAAACCGCTGCACGTCGGCCACGCCGCGCGCTCGGGTGTCACGGCGGCGCTGCTCGCCGAGAAGGGGTTCACCGGCGGCGAGGGCGCGCTCGACGGCGCGACGGGCTTCTTCGAGGTCTATGCCGACGGACGGACTGGCGGCGACGCCGACGTCCTCGCGGACGCGTGGCGGGTGATGGACGACGAGACGTACCACCTGAAGAAGTACCCATGCTGTTCGTCCTCTCACCCTGCGCTCGGCGCGCTGGAGCGACTCCGGGCCGACCACGACCTGTCGCCGGCCACCGTCGACGGCGTCCGCGTGGCCGCTCCCGAGTGGACGCGAGACGAACTCCAGTATCCCGACCCGGCCACGCCGCTGGAGTCGAAGTTCTCGATGGAGCACGCCGTCGCCAGCGCGGTGGTCGACGGCTCGCCCGCCGAGGACGCGTTCTCGGCGTCGGGCCTCGCGGACGAGGCCGTCGCGGCGATGCGGGAGGCTATCGAATACGACGTTGACCCGACCGTCTCCTACGGCGAGTACACGACGACCGTCGCGGTGGACCTCGTCGACGGCCGGACGCTCACCGAGACGGTCTCCGACCCGCCGGGGTCGCACTCGAACCCGCTCACGGACGACGAACTGCGCGGGAAGTTCCTGCGGACGGCGGGGCCGGTGCTCGGCGAGGGGACGGCGGACTCGCTGTACGACGACCTCCGGTCGCTCACCGACCTGTCCGACCTCGACGGCGTCGTCGCGACGCTGACGGGGTGACGACCAGACGCGAAGACTACCAGTCGATGGCGTTCTTGATCTCGAAGTCCTCCTCGTCGGCGTCGGCGAAGCGGTGCGGGTCGAAGAAGTCGAGCGGCACGTCGAACGTCTCCTCGGGGTCCTCCCCGCGGACGAGGTCGGCGATGACGCGTCCGTAGAACGGGCCGTGCATGATGCCGGTACCGTTGAGGCCGCAGATGAGATAGAAGCCGTCGACCTCGGTCTCGCCGAGCAGCGGGTGGCGGTCCGGCGTCGCCTGGCACCGCTCGCCCCAGTGGTTGACGACTTCGGCGTTCGTCAACTTCTCCGAGACCTGGTGGACGTGCTTGGCGACGTACTGCAGCGTCGACTCCTCGGCGTCGGTAGAGAACGCCTCGAGGTCGCGGATGTGTCTGTGCCCGGCCTTCCCGACGAAGATGTCGCCGTTGGGCTCCTTGTGACCGTACAGTTCGATGTCCGGGCAGTTGTACTCGGGAAAGTCGAGATCCTCCTCGGTTCGCATCACGATGGCCTCGCTCGGCCGGGCGCTGAACGGGAAATCGACCCCGACCATGTTGGCGATTACGCGCGCCCAGACGCCGGCCGTGTTCACGACCGTCTCCGAGCGGTAGGTCTCCGCGTCGGTCTCGACGACGAACTCGCCGCTTTCCTTCGAGACGTCCGCAACTTCCTCGGTCCGAAACTCGACGCCTCGGTCGGTCGCTACCGACAGAAGCTCCGTGGTCGCCGTGTAGGGGTCGACGCGCGGTGCCTCCTCGAACGCCAGGATGGCGGTGACCCCCTCGGTCTCCAGGTGTGGCTCGCGCTCCTCGAGTTCGTCCGGCGATAGCATCTCGGTCGCCGACGACGACCGCAGGTGGAGCTCGCCGAGGATCTCGCGGCCTTCGGCGGTGTGAGACATCGTGTACCCGCGACGGGAGTGCAGGTCGAGTTTGTCCGACATCGCCTCCAGTTCCCGGTAGAACTCGAACGAGTAGTCGATAATGTCCGTCCCGACGCTGTACTCGTTGAAGAAGTCCCCGGAGATGGACCCCGCGGCTCGGCCCGACGCCTTCGACGCCGGCCCGTCCTTCTCGAGGAGGACCACGTCGTCGACGCCGCCCTCGGCGAGGTGATAGGCTGTACTCACGCCGCTCATGCCGGCACCGATGACTGTCACGTCAGTCTCGTGAACCATTGTCGTGTCGAAAATCCCGGGTGGATTCTCTTATACCTTTCCCCGGACACCGACGGCGTGTCTGGTCAGCACGTTCCGATATTCGGAATCTGCAGAATACGGCTGTCTTGCGTCCTGACGCACGTGTCCGGACGGTCAGTGGCCACGACCCATTACAAGAATAATACCGTAACATCTCTGCCGTCGTCTGGCTGAAAGACCGTTATAGTTCCGAATATCGGAACGACTGGGTCCGTTGGAGGAGACGCCGTGAGCGACACCCGGTCGCCGGGAGAGGTGGTTTTAACAGACGACCCATCTAATGTTGATTCGACGGAAGAGACCAGTCGTGGCCCGGTGCAGCGTGGCGTTCCCACCGCCGTCTCGCCGGCCCACGACCAGACTTCCCCACAGCACCCATGCACGTCACAGACCGACTCCACGGAGACCTCCCGGAACGGACAGCCACAGACGCACAGCAAGTAATCGCCGACGACGCGACGCTCGGTACCAGCGGCTTCGGTAGCGTCGGCTATCCGAAAGCCGTCCCCGAGGCGCTGGCCGACTCCGGCCGCGACCTCGACCTCGCGGTCGTCAGCGGCGGGAGCGTCGGCCCGGAGATTGACGCGGCGCTCACCGACGCCGACGCCCTCGAACGTCGCTTCCCCTACCAGTCCCAGCCCGAACTGCGCGACGCCGCCAACGCGGGGACGGTCCACTACCAGGACCGTCACGTCTCGCAGGTGTCCGACGACGTCCAGTACGGCGGCCTTGCCGACGTCGAGACCGCAATCGTCGAGGCCGTGGCGGTCGGCGAGGATTGGCTCGTTCCCTCGACGTCCATCGGCCACACGCCGGCGTTGGTCGCGGACGCCGAGCAGGTCGTCGTCGAGGTGAACCGCGCCCAACCGCTCGAACTCCAGCGCGTCCACGACGTCTATCGGCCGGGCAAGCCGCCGACCCGCGAGCCGATTCCGCTCCGCGAGCCGTCCGGGCGGATGGGGAGTCCGCGCGTCGAGTTCGACGCCGACAAACTCGCCGCGGTCGTCGAGACCGAGCGGCCGGATACGCCCTACCAGTTCCGTGCCCCCACCGACACCGACCGAACCATCGCCGTCAACCTCGCACGCTTCCTCGAATCCGAGATCGACCGCAACCCCGTCTTCGAGTCCGCGCTGAACCTCCAGTTCGGTGTCGGCAGCCTGGGGAACGCGCTGATGTCGGCCATCTCCGAGGTTCCCGTTGGCGACCGCACGGTCACCTACTGGGGCGAGGTCATCCAGGATGGCCTGCTGGACATGCTCGACGAGGACGTTCTCGCCGCCGCAAGCGCGACGTCGCTGGCGTTCTCCGAGGACGGCCAGGAGCGGTTCTTCGCGGACATCGACGACTACGCCGACGACCTGGTCGTGCGCCCGGCCGACGTCTCGAACAACCCGACGCTGGTCGACCGCTTCGGCGTCGTCGCGGTCAACAGCGCCCTCGAAGTGGACGTCTACGGCCACGTCAACTCGACGCACCTGAACGGTTCGCGCGTCATCAACGGCATCGGCGGCAGCGGCGACTTCAACCGGGCCGCCTCGGTGACCATCGTCGCCCTGCCGTCGACGGCGAAGGACGGCGAGATATCCCGTGTCGTTCCCATGGTACCCCACGTCGACCACACCGAGCACGAGATAGACGTCGTCATCACGGAGCAGGGCGTCGCCGACGTGCGGGGCACCTCGCCGCGGGAACGTGCCGAGACCATCGTCGAGCAATGCGCTCACCCGGACCACCGACCGACCCTCTCGGAGTACCTCGACGACGCTGCGGAGGAGACCGGCGGCCACGAACCACATCGACTCGACCGGGTGTTCTCCAGGACCGACTAGTTCTGGAGTAGATTTATGTGTGAGAACCGGGAACGTGGATGTGATGCAATCCGCTAGCACGCAGGACCGACAGCCTGCAGCAGAGCTTGCAGACTTCGTCTCGGAGTTGCGTTTCGAGGACCTCCCGGACCACGCCGTCGAGACCGCACGGCGTGCGTTCGTGGACGAGATCGGCGTCGCCCTCGCGGGCGTGGGCAGCGAGGCCGGTACAATCGCCCGAGAGACGATGACCACGACCGGCGACGGTCCGGGCCGGGTTCTCGGCACGGACCGGCGTGCGTCCATCCCGGACGCCGCGCTCGTCAACAGCACCGTCGGTCACGTGATGGATTTCAACAACGCCGTGCTGGGAATCTGGCACCCGAGCGTCCCCGTCGTCCCGGCGCTAATGACGCTCGCCGAACACGAGGACGCCACCGGCGAAGACCTGCTCACCGCCTTCGCCGCCGCCTACGAGACGGAGTTCTATCTCGCGCTTCCCATCCTCCCCTCTCATTACGAGGAGGGCTGGCACGCCACGTCGACGCTCGGGACGTTTGGCGCGGCAGCTGCGACGGCGTCCGTCCTGGACCTGGACCGCGAGGAGACCCTGAACGCCATGCGAATCGCCGCGTCGATGCCGGCCGGCATCTTCGCCAACTTCGGGTCGATGACGAAGTCACTTCACGCGGGCCAGGCCGCGCGCTCGGGTGTCACCGCTGCGTCCCTCGCAGAGCGTGGCTTCACCGGCGGGACGGACGCCGTCGGGTCCGATGGGGGTTTCCTCGACATCTACAGCGGTGACGAACCGCCGACCATGGAGGACGCGCCCGTGCTGGGCGAGGAGTGGGCGACCGAGGAGTTCAACCTCGACATCAAGAAGTACCCCTGTTGTTCGTTCACCCACTCGGGTATCGACGCCGTCTCGGCGCTACACGACGCTCACGATATCGAGGCGTCGGACGTGGAGACCGTCCACGTCAGCACCGCAAAGGGGGCGGACGACATCCTCCAGTACGACGTCGCCGAGACGCCCCTGGAGGGGAAGTTCTCCATGCAGTACGTCATCGGGTCGGCGCTGTACGATGGAACCGTCACGCTGGAGACGTTCACCGAGGACGCAGTCGCCGAGGAGGGGCGACAGGCTGCGGCCGGGAAAGTCGACTTCGAGGTCGACCCGGACTTGTCGTACAGCTCCCACCGGACGGCGGTCGAGATCGAACTGCAGTCCGGCGAGACGCTCCGGCACGTCCAGGAGCATCCCTCCGGGACCGAGGAGAACCCCGTCTCGGACGCCGAACTGCGCGAGAAGTTCCAGCAGTGCGTCGACTACTCGCCCGTCGACGTCGACGGCGACGCGCTCTACGACGCCGTCACCGCGCTGGACGAGCCCGGGTCCGTCGACGCGGTGCTCGGCCATCTCACGCCGGACGGGGGATGACCGGGGATACGAGGGCGAACTCCTTAGTGTGTCACCCGTGAACGTGAATGTATGACCGAGAACGCATCGCCCGCACACGCGAAAACGACGCTCACCTCGCTGGCCGTCCTGGAGGCCGCCCAGGAGCTCGACGGGGCGACGGTCACGGAGCTCGCCGACGCCGTCGGCGTCGCCAAGAGCACGGCCCACGAACACGTCACCTCGCTGTGCAGGGCTGGCTATCTCTGCGAGGAGGACCGCGAGTACTACGTCGGGTTCAAACTCCTCAACCTCGGCGAGTACACTCGGTTCCGCAAGGAAGAGTACCAGTACGCGCTCCAGAAGGTCTCCCAGCTCGCCAACGAGACCGGCCTGGAGTCGGACTTCTGCGTCGAGGACGGGGGCCGCATCATGGTCCTCCACCAGTCGCGCTACGAGGAGAACTTCTGGAACAACCGGTCGACGGGCAACGTCTACTACATGCACAACACCGCCTCGGGCAAGGCCATCCTCGCCGACTCCGACGCCCTCGACGTCGACGACGTCGTCGACGAGTGGGGACTCCCCGCCGAGACCGAGGAGACGCTCACGAGCGCGGCAGCGCTCCGCGAGGAACTCGCCGAGACGCGCGAGCGGGGCTACGCCGTCAACGTCGAGGAGACCCATCACGAGGTGGGCAGCGTCGGCGTCGCAGTCCGTGGCTCCTCGGGCGACGTCGTGGGATCGTTCTCCGTTACGGGGCCGCTCTATTCCCTCTCCGAGCGGTCGCTCCACCAGGACGTCGCGCCGACGTTACTGGAGTGCAAAGACGAGATGGAAGCGCAGTTCCTGGGGTGACGGTCGGTTTCGGTGGCCGAGGTCGACGTGCGGGCTGCTATCTGTCCCCAAAGTACAATACGGACCACGTGTAACAACCGATACGGCATGAGTATGCAACAACAGTTCGATCTCTCGACACTGCCGACTACGTCGCCCCACAAGCTTTCGGCGGAGGGGCTGGACGCGATCCACGAGACGTCGATTCACATCCTCGAAGACATCGGCATCCAGGTCGGGCACGACGAGATGCGCGACATCCTCGACGAGGCCGGGGCCGTCGTCGGGGACGACGACATGGTCACGTTCCCGCGGAGCCTCGTCGAGGACGCCGTCGAGGGCGCGCCCTCGTCGTTCGAGATGCACGGCCGCAACCCCGACCGCGACGTGACCGTCGGCGAGGGCGACCCGGTGATCGCGCCGGGCTACGGTGCCCCAAACATCCTCACCTACGACGATGGCCGGCGGCAGTCGACGCTCTCGGACTACGAGGACCTCATCAAGCTCGCGCAGGTCGAGGACGAGATCACGTGCGCCGGGTACGTGCTGTGCGAACCGAACGACGTCCCCCAGGAGGTCAAACACCTGGAGATGATCGAGCGAACGCTGAAGTTCACGGACATGCCCCTGATGGGGTCGCCCTACGGCGAGGACCGCGCGAAGGCCTCCATCGACCTCGTCAGCATGGCGGTCGACGACCCCGACATGTCCCGGCCCTACATGACCGCGACGTGCAACCCGGTCCCGCCGCGGCAGTGGGACGAGCGGATGACCGGCGGCCTCCTGCAGTACGCGCGGCACAACCAGCCGGTGCTGGTCGGGAATCTCCTGATGGCCAACGCGTCGGGGCCGTCGTCGCTCGCCGGGTCGCTCGCGCTGACGAACGCGGAAATCCTGGCGGGCATCACGATGACGCAGGTCGTCAACCCCGGCGTGCCCGTCATCCACGGGACCATCACGTCGAACGTCGACGTCCGGAGCGGCGCGCTCTCGATGGGGAGTCCGGAGGGGACGCTGTGCACCTCCTTCGCCAGCCAGATCGGCAGCTACTACGACGTCCCGGCCCGGGCCGGCGGCGGGCTGACGGACGCGAAGACCGTCGACGACCAGTCCGGGTCCGAGTCGATGATGCAACTGATGATGGCGATGCTGGGCGACATCGACTTCATGCTCCACGGAGCGGGCATCCTCGACTCGTTCGGGACCATGTCGCCCGAGAAGTTCGTGCTCGACTGCGAGCGCATCCGCTACCTGAACGAGATCGAGGCGGGTTACGACCTCAACGAGGATACGTTCGCCACGGACCTCATCGAGGAGGTCGAACCGGGCGGGCACTTCCTCAACAAGCGCCACACCCTGGAGCACTCGAAGGAGAACCACTACTTCTCGGACATCTACGCGAAGGACTCCTACGACAACTGGGAGAACGCCGGCGCGAAGGACGCCTTCGAGTCGGCCGCCGACACCGTCCAGGAGCGGCTGGACGCCTACGAACGGCCACCGATGGACGACGATATCCAGGCGGATATCGAGGATTACGTCGAAGAGCAGCGCGAAGAAATCCTCGGGTAGTGCTGGACGGCCGACCGCGTCGCTGAGATCCCTTACTCGGACAGGTCGGACGGCTGTGTCCCCACGCCCTCGACCCAGCCCGGGGGCGTCGCGGCCGACGGCTGGGCGTACTCGCGTTTCAGCACCATCGGCGTCCGCTCCAGTGTGAGGACGAGGTCGTCGTCCTGATTGTACGCGCGCATCTCCGTGGTGACGATGCCGACGTGGTCGCGCGAGTCGCTCTCGCGCTTGTCGACGACCTCCGTCTCCGCGAAGATCGTGTCGCCGTGGAACACCGGCGCGTGGTGGCGGATGTTGTCGTACCCCAGATTGGCGGTCGCGTTCATCGAGACGTCGATGACGCTCATCCCGACCACGAGCGAGATGACGACCGGCCCGTCGACGAGTCGCTCGCCGAACTCCGTCTCGGCGGCGTACGGCTCGTTGAAGTGCATCGGGTTGAGGTTCATCGACACGTTGGTTATCCAGACGTTGTCGGTCTCCGTGATGGTCTTCCCGAACGGGTGCTTGTAGATGTCGCCGACCTCGAAGTCCTCGTAGAAGCGTCCCTGCCAGCCGCTCACGAGACGGCGGTCGGCGTCGTCACTGTTCGCTGCTGCGTCTGATGGCTCGTCGTCTGCCATGTTGAAGTGTGGGACAGAATCTCACCTAAATGTTTGGGAGCGGTCGCGTCGGTGGACCCCAGACCAACTGCTTCGACCCACTGGTCGTTCCGACTTTCGGAATCCGGCGTTCGAGCTGCTTCAGCGACTTTCACGTCACTTTCCGTATTATAAATCGTGGCAAATTACGTGGCTACGTCCGTAACGGCACCGGCACGGTCCGAAACGTTCCGCAGTACGGAACGACCTCGGTCCGGCTCCATCGCGCTCCGTTCGACTCCATTCCCCGGTTCAGCGACGGAGTCGGTCACCCGGTAGGCCGGCGAGCTGGGCGAGCGGGCGGCGACGAGTTGTGGGACGGCGGGTCGAACACTCTCAGTCGAACCGCCAGGAGCCAGCGCTTCGATCGTGCTCGTGATGCGTTCGTTCGACGCGTTCGACGGCGGCGTGACGAGCGGTCGCGTGACGACCGGCTCCTCGACGAGGTCCCGGAGTTGCTGGCGGGCGGCCTCGGGAGTGCCGGCGATGCCCAGCGCGTCGAGCATCTCGTCGGTCACCAGTGCGCGGGCTCCGTCGTGGTTCCCGTCACGCCACGCCGCAGCGATGGCTCGCGCCTCGTCCCCGTCGTCGGCGACGACGGCCGGTACGTACGGCGCGACGGTGATGGTGTCGGGGTCTCGCCCCTCCTCCTCGGCGACGCCCGCGACGTAGTCGAACGCTTCGTCAAGCTTCGGGAAGGGGACGAGGGGGGAATCCCCCCATCGCAGAGTCTGGCGACGACGCGTCGGTTCGCCGGCCCGAGCGCGGCGTGGTACAGCGGCACGTCGGCGTCGAGCGGGGGCAGGCCCTCGACGCTCAGGAGTTCGCCATCGTAGGTGACGCGGTCGTCGTCGCCCAGCAAGTGCTGAACGATTTCGATGGTCTCGTGGGCGCGCCGAACCGGCCGACTGAACTCCATGCCGTGGTTGCTCTCGATGCCCCCTTTCGTACTCACGCCCAACCCGAGGGTCAGCCTGCCGTCGGAGACGTCGTCGATGGTGGCGGCCGACATGGCGATTACGGCAGGGGTGCGCGAGAACAATTTCACGATAGCCGTCCCCAACTCGATTTCCCCGGTCTCCGCCGCGATGGCAGCGAGCGGCGTGAACGCGTCGCGGGCCCACAGCTCGCCCACCTAGACCGACCGGTATCCGAGTACCTCGGCACGGATGCTACCCGCGACAGTCTCGTACTTGCCGTCGGTCGGGAGCAACACGTCGTGGTCCATGACGTCATCTGGATCCCGCGCTCGCTTGATTGTTCTTTCGGTGTCACGAACCGGTGCCGAGCCGCCGCTCTATATGTTCAAAACGAAATTCGATGCCGCCGTCGGGCAGTTACGAGACGATATCGTCGTACGGCCGACGGTTCCTCGCAGCAATCGATTTTCACAGCGTCGAAACGGTCCGCGAGAACGTCGCAGTGCGATGGACCGGGCGGACGTGCCCCACGCTGGGGTGGTGAGTAGCGTCCGTCTGGCGCGTCCGGAGCTCGGGTGCGGTCGTCACGGGCCCCGCAGATACCGTTTTGGTGGTCCCGAAACGAGTCCCTGGCTCCTTCGTCGGCATCGAAGCGCGGACCCGGCCGGGACGGATTAGGCGCGTCCCTCCTCGAGTAGTTCCTGGGCGCGCTTGACGGCTGCGTCGGCGTTGTCGCCGTAGCCGTCGGCACCGATCTCGTCGCGCCACTCCGGGGAGGTCGGCGCGCCGCCGACCATGATCTTGATGTCCTCGCGGAGTCCCTCGTCTTCGAGGAGTTCGACCACTTCGCCCTGGTGGTCCATCGTCATCGTCATCAGGGCGGACATGCCGAGGATGTCGGGGTCGTGCTCCTCGACCGCCTCGGCGAACGTCTCGTTCGGCACCTCGACGCCGAGGTCGACGACGTCGAAGCCGTTCGCTTTGAGCATCGTGACGAGGATGTTCTTCCCGATGTTGTGGATGTCTTCGTCGACGGTGCCGATGACGAACAGTCCCGCCTCGTCCTCCTCGGCGATCTCCATCTCTTCGAGGAGCGGTTCGACCAGTTCGACGCCGGCCTTCATCGCGTCGGCCGCCATCGCCAGTTCGGGCAGGAAGACTTCACCGCGGCCGAACTTGTCGCCGACCGTCTTCACGCCGTTCGTCAGCCCGCGCTGGAGGATGTCGAGCGGTGGCTTGTCCTCGTCGATAGCCTGTTGTGTTAGCTCGGCGACTTCGTCTTCGTCGAGGTCGTCGACCGCCTCTGCGATGGATCGGATGAGCGGGTCCTCGACGTCCGCGAAGCGACTGCCTTCGGTCTGGTCGAGAAAGTCCTCTTTTTCTGGATCTGGATCTGAATCGTCTGGCATGAGTGTTGGTTCCTGGATGCATCCAGGGTGACCACCGGTCGCTCCGGTAGCAGCCTGGATGCAGTTCCACCCCGAAGGTTCAGTCCTCCGGACTATAATAATTGGGTCCACCCGAATCGTGCACTCCCGCTCGACGGCTCAGTTCGGTGTGACGTCGGTTCCGCTGGTCGGAACGAACCTCACCGACCGCTGGCGGTCGGTTTCGAAACCGAGTGGACCAGACCCGGCGATAGCGGGGCTTCGAGACCGTCGGGGATCTGGTGGCCGTTCCGAACTCCCGAACGATCCGCCCTCGATTGCGGCCAGCCGCGACGTGGAATCAGAGCCGATCCGATGAATTGGGGGTTGAGAGACCTTCTATCGTGCGGATGCGGTATCGGAACGTCAGGTGGCCGAAATGTTGATACGGCTGGCTCCAAACGTTGTGAATAGGTGTCGTGGAGACAGACTTCCCTGCAATCGACGCTCACCCTGGTACACGGGGCAGGTGGCAATAACCAGCCTGTCGGATGTCCGTCCATCGTCTCCCGGCGCCTACTCCTTTCCGCCACTACAGCCCGTCTCGAGCCGATTCGGGACGACTCCTGATTCTTCCCCAATACTTAATAGGGTAACCGTTCGTTATGGATTACATAGCTATGTAATACCGAACCACACGGGGTGGTCATCGAACCGCCGTTGTGCACTGCGCCGAGTCGTCGCAGGCCAATCGGTGGTCGATACGACGGTTGGTGAAACGCTTCGAAAGCTTCGACGACGAAAAATCATGTACACAGACAAAAACGACAATCGAAAGCATGCAGATCAACAGCACAGTACCGCAGGAGGGGAGAGATGAGCAGTTCGGATAGCTCGTCGAGCGAGCCCGACGGTCTCCAGGTCGAACTGTTCCACCCGGACTCGGACCGCGAACCAGGGGACACGAACATCCAGGCGCTCGGATTCGACGTTCACCCGATCGTGTTCCCCATCTCGCTGGTGATGATCGCCGTGTTCGTCGCCATCACCATCGCACTCGGTGACCAGGCGGCAGCGGTCTACCAGACGCTGTTCGACACCGTGAACAGTACGTTCGGGTGGTTGTACATCCTTGCGACCAACCTCTTCCTCATCACCCTCGTCTTCTTCGGGGTGAGCAAGTACGGTGACATCAAGATCGGAGGTGTGGAGGCCGAGACGGAGTTCAGCACGTTCTCGTGGCTGTCGATGCTGTTCAGCGCCGGCATGGGGATCGGTCTCATGTTCTTCGGCGTCGCCGAGCCGATGTGGCACTTCGGCAGCAGCGCCTCGGACTTCATGGTCGTCCCGCCGGTCTTCGGTGCCGAGGGCGGAACGGCAGCCGCGGGAGTCGCGGCGCTCGGACAGACGATTTTCCACTGGGGTTTCCACGCCTGGGGAATCTACGGGCTCGTCGGCCTCGGACTGGCGTTCTTCTCGTTCAACCGGGGGCTCCCGCTGACGATGCGGTCCATCTTCTGGCCGCTGCTCGGCGAGCGCATCTACGGCTGGCCGGGCCACGTCATCGACCTTCTGACGGTGTTCGCGACGCTGTTCGGGCTCGCGACGTCACTCGGGTTCGGTGCGGCACAGGTCTCCAGCGGCCTCTCGTTCGTGTTCGGTGACATCCTCGGCGTCGCGAGCATCTCGTCGGGGACGATGACACAGATCGCCGTGATCGGAGCCATCACCGCCATCGCCACGCTCTCGGTCGCCGCAGGTCTCGAGAAGGGGATCAGTCGGCTGAGTAGGGTCAACGTGGTGCTCATGTCCGTGTTGCTCGCCTTCGTCATCATCGCGGGACCGACCACCTACATCTTCGGTGCCCTGGGCGACGGCCTCGCAGCGTACCTCGGCAACTTCCTCGAAATGTCGTTCATGACGGGGACCGTCGGCGGGGGAGCGTCGCTCGGCGGCTACACCGTCAGCGGCTGGATCGGTGCTTGGACGGTCTTCTACTGGGCCTGGTGGATCGCGTGGTCGCCGTTCGTCGGCATCTTCATCGCCCGCATCTCGAAGGGTCGGACCATCCGGGAGTTCGTCTTCGGCGTCCTCGTCACACCGGTGCTGTTCTCCGCGCTCTGGTTTGCGACGATGGGCGGTAGCGCCATCTTCCTCGAACTCCAGGGCGGCGGCGGCATCGCGGCGACGCTGGCAAACGAGGGCCAGACGATGGCGATGTTCACCCTGCTGTCCGAGCTACCGCTCACGGTCGTGCTGTCGGTCATCGCGACCCTGCTCGTGATGACGTTCTTCGTGACGTCGTCCGACTCGGGCTCGCTGGTCATCGACCACCTGACCTCGGGCGGCAAACACGACGTCCCGAAGACCCAGCGCATCTTCTGGGCCGTCGCGGAGGGGACGGTCGCGGCGGTCCTGCTGCTGGGCGGCGGGCTCGGCGCACTCCAGACAGCGACCATCACGACCGGCCTGCCGTTCGCCATCCTGCTGGTCCTGATGTGTTACACCATGTATCTCGGCATCGACCACGAGTACGAGATACTGATCGAGGAAGGATTCGTCTCGGAGCGTGAGGAGGTGGTCGCGGACGTCTCCGGACCAAGTAGCGAGGGCTCCGATTCCGACTCCAGCCCCACCGTCTCCGATTGACCCCGGTCCTTTCTCGGTCGTTTCGGTTTTGACTGAGTCACGCCCAGACAGTCACTACACAGAAGTATCCACTCGATTCGAAGGCAGGTATCCGTCCGGATGACGTTCGGGCGGCCGCCACAGTCGAGGAACGGAATCACCGGGGACGGGCCATCAATTCGAGCGCTCGTGGACCCCAAACGCTGCGAGCGAGCAGTTTGACGGCGCGATTCGGTCGTGGGACGACGGTTTCGGTCGCGGCGTCCGACGATCTCGTCGTGGGGACATCGACGGTGACGGTCCGGTTCGGATCGACACGACCCTTTCGGCGTTCGATGCGGTCAGTACGGTCCACGGCGTCGAGACGAATCTCACAGCGGACGGGATCACCGAGGTCGTTCGTGTCCCGTGCGCCCGGTAACCGATAGTCCCGTCCTGAACTCGTAACCGATGCAAACACTTCTGAGGGAATTGGCACTCCGCCGGCGGAATCGAAGGTCCCGCCGAGTGCATTCTCGTGGAACCGACTGGCCGACGTGCCGGCCACCAGTCCGGGGTGCCCCAGAGCGTGTGTGCCGCTCCGACCGCACACGGCCCGTGACCGGAGCCCCGAAAGCAACGGGCGGAATCCCACGCCGGGATCGCCTCCGGAAGACTGCCTAATTATTTAGCCCGTGATGATTTCTCCCTCTACGGCATAGAATTATCTGGCTCGTGATGGTGCCACGAGCACGACCCGATCGACGCTTCCCCGTCCACGATCGGTCCCCTCCCTCCATCAGCCTCTCCCCGCCCGTCCGCATTCGTCGCCCTGTGGCTCCCCGCTGATCGGCCCGCCAATCGCTCCCATCGCTGGAAGGGGAAGCCCCGCTATTCCCGTCTATCCGGCCAGGAGGACAGCAGTGTCGATCGGTACGGTGAACGTCATCCGACGCATCCGTAGGTTCATCGGACACTCTGTGCACGACGCCGAGACGGTCCTCGACGCACCGGAACCGTTCTCCGACGATCTCCTCCGCAGGGGCGACCCGTACTTCTCGAGCGACCAGTTCGGCGAGACCGAGATGCACTCCGTTCGGCTGGGGAAGCGGTCCACTGCTCGACGACGGTCGACGCGACCCGACGTTCCTCGAAGACCTGCAGGATTTCGGCGACCGACGATTGCGCGTCGCTGGCGGCCACCGGCTCTGGATTTCGTTAGAAGTGTCTACCCAAACTATTTCCCGATTGCTACTTGCCATCCGAAGTACGGACCGTGGTCCGCCTCGTAATTTCACGCTCCGCGTCATGGACCAGCAGAACTAACTGCTCGAACGTGCTTTCAGTCCGTATGGGTCATCTCGCGGACGTCTCCGTCGAAGACCTCCAGCGGGCGCTGGACGAGGTCGAGGGAACGAAGCCCACACAGCGGCTCATGGTCGCCATCGCGTACAAGCACGGCGTCACGCAGACCGAACTCGCCGAGTGGTACGACGTGCAGCGACGGACGATCTACAGCTGGCTGAAACGGCTCGACGAGGAGCCGTTACCCGAGGCAGTGTACGACGACGAGCGGAGCGGCCGACCGCGGAAGCTCTCCGCGTCCCAGCAGGCCGCGTTCAGGGACACGCTCCACGAATCTCCCCGGGAAGCTGGCTACGACGCCTCGTCGTGGTCGCCGGAGCTGGTCCAACAGTACCTCGCGGAGTCGTTCGACGTCGAGTACTCGATTCCGAGTTGCCGACGACTGATGAAAGAGGCCGGGCTGCGATATCGGCCTGCGTCTCGGGGTTCCGGGACGGCCGGACGGGAGAAGAGTACTGACGGCGATGGTCGCCGCGCGGGCGAGTGGGTACCGAAGTGAGCTTTCGAAAGGGGAGTCGGTAGTGAGTGGACAATTTTGAATATCTCTCCTCGCAGTGTCCCGTGAGACACGGACACGCACCGCTCGCGGACGCATCTGTCCCGCAGAGGCCATTGTGTCGGGCCGTGGGGTCGACTCGGGGTCGAATTCGGCCCGGGAGGACGGTACTGGCCTCGGTGGTCGGGCCGCGGCTAAGCGTCAGTCCCTGTCGGTCCAGAAATCGAAGTCGCGACCGGGGGCGAACACGTCGAGGCCGACGGCGAGTTCGTCGCCCGTGTTCTCGACGCGGTGGGACTCCCAGGCGTCGAGCCAGGCCGAGTCGTACTTGCCGAGGGTCTTCGAGTCGTCCTCTGTGTGGATGGTGAGTTCGCCCTCGAGGACGAGACAGACCTGCTCGTTCTCGTGGTCGTGCATCGGCGAGGAGTGGCCCGGCGGCTTCTCGAACCACTCGAAGGTGAACGCGTCGCTCCCAGCGAGTGACACGCGGCGCCATGCTTCTTCGGGTTCGTACGTCTCGGCGTCGTCGAATGGCTGATAGTCCATCGTATCTACGGACTGTGGATGGAATCGGCTTAAGCGTTGCGTGGCCGTGGAACGGGAACTCCGTCACACCCCGCGCACTCGACGGCGAACACCATAGATTAATGCGGGTTCGGTATCGATGCCATGAGTGTCCATGGCAGCCAAGATTGTGGTCACAGACCACGGATTCCCATCACTAGAGCTCGAAACGAATCTGACTACCGAGAACGGCTTCGAACTGGAAGCGTTCGAACTGGACACCGAGGAGGAGGTCATCGAGCACGCGGCCGGCGCGAAGGCGCTGCTCGTCCATCACGCCCCCATCACCGAGACCGTGTTCGAGGAGATTCCGTCGCTCGAAGCGGTCGGTCGCTACGGGACCGGCGTCGACAACGTCGACCTCGACGCGGCGACCGAGCACGGCGTCCAGGTCGTCAACGTTCCCGCGTACGCCGGCGAGGAGGTCTCGACGCACGCGTTCGCGCTGCTGCTGTCCGTCACGCGTCGCATCCCGGCGTTCGGGCGCGAGATCGCCGCGGACAACTGGCACTGGAGCAACGGGATCCCGATGCAGCGACTCCGCGGGAACACCGTCGGGTTCGTCGGCTTCGGGGCCATCGCCCAGCGTTTCAGGGAGAAGCTGTCGGGCTTCGACTTCGACTTCGTGGCGTACGACCCGTACCAGTCGGCAGAGGAGATCGCCGAACACGGCGTCGAGAAAGTGTCCTTCGACGAGCTCGTCGGCGAAGCGGAGATCGTGTCCATCCACGTGCCGCTGACCGACGAGACGGAACGGATGTTCGACGGCGACGTCTTCGAGCGGCTGCCCGACAACGCGATCCTCATCAACACTGCGCGGGGCGAGATCGTCGACCTCGACGCCCTCTACCGGGCCATCGACGACGGGGAGATATACGGGGCGGGACTCGACGTCCTCCCCGAAGAACCGCCGGCTCCCGAAGACCTCCGCGAGCACGAACGGCTGGTCTACACCCCCCACACGGGGTGGTACTCCGAGGGATCGATGACCGACCTCCGCGAATCGGTCACGATGGACGTCGTTCGCGTGCTGCAGGACGAAACGCCGGAGAACCCGGTCAATTCGCTGGCCGACTAAGCCCTCCAATCGACCCCCGCTCACCTGCGTGGGCCCGACGGTCGAGTCGTGCCCGGAACCTATAATGTGGTCGAGTGGGAACCCATAGTCGTTCACTCATGAAAGGAGAGGTCCGTGCGTATCTAGAGAGCATCGACTGTCCCTCGCGGGACGACTACGACCTGTCGACGTCCGAATCGACGTTTCCTGACGGCTCCGACTACAAGATCGAACTGCTGCCGACGTCTCTCGAGCAGTACGATACACTGATCGACCTCGGCGAGGAGCACGACGTCCCGGTCAACAAGTTCATCGACGTCACGGGGACGGTCTTCGACAGCGACGAGGAAATCCGCGAGAAGTGCAAGCGGTGCCGCGAGGAGGGAATCCAGCTCCTGATGGAGCCCGAGAAAGGTCACGACCCGAGCGACGTCAGCCAGCAGATGGCTCTGGGGGCGATGCCCGGCGGAACCGTTCGCGGCGTCGACAACCTCGTCAACACGCTTGCCGAGGTCAAGCGGGCGGCCGAACTCGGCGTGCGCGGATTCAACCTCCAGGACGAGGGCGTCCTGCGCGTCTGTCTCAAGATGCGCGAGGACGGGGAACTCCCCCCGGACACGCTGCTGAAGGTCTCCTCGGCGTTCAACGTCGCCAATCCGTCGTCGCTCGCCTTCTGGGCCGACCACCTCGACGCCACGGACAGCGTCAACCCGGCTCGTGACCTGACGATTCCGATGCTCGGGGCTCTCAGAGAAGTCACCGACCAGCCCATCGACGTCCACGCGTTCTGGCACGAGGACGTGGTTCGAACGCACGACATGCCCGAGATCGTGCGCGTCGCTGCTCCGGTGTCGATCAAGAACTACCGAGTCGCCGATCCCGGTCACGGTACCATCACGATGGCCGAACAGTACGCCCAGAGCGTCCGCGTCGTCGAGACCATCGACGACGAGCATCCCGAGGCGAGCCAGTTCGAGAACGATCGCTCGAACCCCGGGGTGCCCGCCGAACCCGGCGCGGACTGGTAGTCGCGGCGCAGTCGAGGGAGATCGATTTCCCGTCCACGCGGTCGATTCCGCCGTTTCACGTCTTTTCCAGAACCCGTCGATCCGAGCCACTGTCCCCGCCCACCGTCGGGAACGTCGTTCCGCTGTCGGCGGGTCACCTTCGAATGCGCTATATAAAAATGTGAAACCATGTGGGCTAGGGTGGTGATGGTGAACACGCTGTCCGCTCGTATAGAATCCGAGGATGCGGTTCTGATGGGGCTGAAACGCCGTAAATCGACCGAATGACGGCCGCTGCAACGTCGAAGGACTGGCAGTGGCACTGATACGACTGCGGCGGACGGCTGTGGCCGTGCGATGGAATCCGGGCCCCTACCACGATTTACAGTAATAATATTGTAATGGTTGCCCTGAAGTCAGCTGCAGATCCTCCCGACGGAGCGATTACAGCGGAGGGACTGCGACGGGACGAGTGCGAACTCGAGGTGATCGACGTACTAGCCGTCGTGTCACCGCAGACGCCAGCGGGAGGCCCCTTCGGTACTGGCGAGCGCATCGCCTGGGGGTGTACCCAGTATAAAGAAAAAATGAACTATAGTCGCGCCCTTTTGAGTACTGGCCGATGAATCTGCTCTAAGGCGGGGCCAGGGGACCCGGAAGTCGTCGTGGGTTCTCCCGGCGTGCCTTCTCGCACCACGAATACTTTTACCGCATGCAACGCATGGTCCGTGTGAATGCAACGAGAAATCAGCGGCAACGTCGCACTGGTGTCCGCATCGAGCAGCGGATTGGGAAAGGCGTCGGCGAAGGCACTCGCTCGCCGCGGAGCACACGTCGTCGTCAACGGCCGAGACGAAGAGCGACTGGCCGAAGCCGTCGCAGAGATCGAGGACGTCGCCGAGGGCGAGGTCGTCGGGCAGGCCGGCGACCTCACGGACCCCGACGACATCGAGGCTCTCGTCGAGCGGACGGTCGACGAGTTCGGCGGCATCGACCACCTCGTCACGAGCGCGGGCGGCCCCCCGAGCGGGTCGTTCCTGTCGATGGACGACGACGACTGGTACCACGCGTTCGACCTGCTGGTGATGAGCGTGGTTCGACTCGTCCGCGAGTCCGCGGAGTACCTGCAGGCCGACGGCGGCGGGACCATCGTGACCGTCACCTCCCGGAGCGTGAAGGAGGCTATCGACTCGCTGGTGCTGTCGAACTCCGTCCGGATGAGCGTCATCGGGCTGGAGAAGACGCTCTCGATGGAACTCGCCCCGGAAGTGCGAGCGAACGCGGTCCTGCCCGGCCCGCACGAGACGAGTCGCATCGAGGACCTCATCGAGCAGGGCGTCGAGCGCGGTGACTACGACTCCTACGAGGACGGCGTCGAGGCACGCGGGGAAGGAATCCCCGTCGGTGGCATGGGTGACCCCGACGACTTCGGCGAGGTCGTGGCGTTCCTCAGTTCGCCGCGGTCGGCCCACATCGACGGCGTCGCGCTGCCCGTCGACGGTGGCGCGGGCGCGTCGAACCTCTGAGTGGGGACGCTACCGACCACAATTGCTTTCTGTGGGTCTCCCGAACGTGTGCGATAGGTTCACATCACATGAAATACGCAGTTCTCGAACGGACGGTTCCCGCGGAACTCGGCACGCCGGAGACGATTCGACAGGCCGGCGAGGCCGGGTTCGACGGGATCGCACTCCAGATCAACGGCCCCGACCCGTCGGCCTTTCCGGTCTGGAATCCGGAGGGTCGCGCACGGATTCGGGAGGCGGCGGTCGAGGCGGGCGTCGAGATCACGTCCGTCTCGCCGAGCTTCTACTGGCAGGGGTGGGAGGCCCAGCAGGGGTTCCTCTCGGACAACCAGTTCCGCCGCGAGGAAGCCATCGACGCCCTGAAACACATCATCGACGCGGCGGGTGGGGTGAACGCGGACCTCGTCCTCATCCCGTTCTTCCAGCTCTGTAAGATCGAGGACGAGACCGACAAACAGCGCGTGATCGACGCGCTCGGTGCGGTGATCGGCCACGCCGAGCACAACGACGTCACCGTCACGTTGGAGACCTCGCTTCCGGCCTCGGAGAACGCCGAAATCGTCGACGCGGTCGACTCGCCGGCGGTGAAGATCTGCTACGACGCCGCGAACAAGGCGGCGCTGTACGGCTACGACGACGTCGCCGAAGTTCGAGAACTCGGCGACCGCATCGGCGAGTACCACGTCAAGGACTTCCACGAGCCGCCGCCGGCGTTCCCCGACAACTACGCGGCGCTCGGCGAGGGCGCGGTCGACCAGCAGGGCGTCGCGGACGCGCTTCAGGACGTCGGCTACGACGGCTGGGCGGTCCTGGAGACGGAGATGGACAAGCCCCTGGAGTACACGATGGACCAGCTGGCGTACACGAAAGAACTGTTCGGCGACTGATCGTCGCCACGCAGCCCGTTTCTGACGAGAGGTGTCTCGGTGAGCGAGCGGCTCGCGGGCGACTCGACACATCGGAACGGAAAACCGGCGGGCCGCGTTGCGGTCGCCCGCTACTCCGCGGTTTCGAGCGAGAACTCGGAGCCGACGTCCTGTTCGACCGCTTTCTCGTAGACGAGACCGCTCGTGGCGGCGTCGAAGACGGCCGAGCCGACGCTCTCGACGACGATGCGCTCGTCGTCGCTCTGGCGTTCGGCGTCGCCCGTGAAGACGTCCGCGTACGGGCGGATGTCGTCCTCACCGAGGTCTGTCGCCTGCCAGTCGCCGATGTGACGGACTTCGTCGGGTGAGTCGCCGAAGATCTGGTCGGCGTTCTCCAGCACGGCGGGGTCGAGTTCCTGGGTGTCCTCGGTGTAGGCACCGACGGCGACGACGGTGACGCCGGGGGCGAGCGCGTCCTCGGGGAACGTCGGCTCGCTCGCCGTCGTCCCGGTCACGACGATGTCGGCGTCCTCGACGGCGTCGCGCGGGCTCTCGACGGCGTCCACCGGGGCGTCGAGTTCCGAGTCCAGCGTCTCTGCGGCGTCGTACTTCGAGTCGCTGGGCGAGTAGATGCGGACGTCCTCGACGTCGCTTCCGGCGGCGATACCGCGGGTCTGCCACTTGCCCTGCGAGCCGGCTCCGATGACGCCGACGCGGAGCGACCCCGACGTGAGGTGCTTCGCGGCCAGGCCGCCCATGCAGGCCGTCCGGGAGTTGGTCACGCGCGTCCCGCCCATGTACGCCAGGGGCAGGCCGGTCTCGGCGTCCTTGACGGCTATCTGGGCTTTCGCCGTCGGGAGGTCGCGCTTCGGGTTCTGGTCGAAGATGCCGAGCAACTTGGTCGTGTAGACCTCCTCGCCGTGGATGTAGGCCGGCATCGTCAGTTCCATCCCGAGTTCCGAATCCAGCCCTTCGCCGATGGGCGTGTGCGGCCGGGGCGGACACTCCACTTCGTCGTTCTCTATCTTGACCATCGCGTCGGCGATGACGGGCAACAGCGATTCGAGGTCTAGCAAGTCCGCTATCTCTTCCTCAGAGAGCTTGCGTATCATCGTACAGTTGGACATCTTCCTCGGATAGCAAAACGTTTCGGGTACGTTTCGGTCTCGTTCCAGAACCGCCGGTCCCATGCCGACGCCGCCGAGCATCGAACCCAACCGGCTTACTGCTCGCTCCAGCCGCCCTTGTACGCGGGCTGGACGGGAGCTTCGAGTCGCTCCATGTCGTCGTCGGACAGCGAGACGTCGACGGCTCCGACGCACTCTTCGAGTTCGTCGACGGTGGTCGGGCCGATGATGACGGAATCGACGACGTCCTTGTGGAGGACCCAGGCGATGCTGATCTGGACGGGGGTGACGTCCTTCGTCTCCGCGAGTTCCTGCACGACGTCGAAGACGGCCCAGTTCTCCTCGGTGTTGAGCCAGTCCCACTGGCTGTCGACGCGGTGACCGATGCGACTCGATTCCGAGGGTTTCTCCTCGCGGTCGTACGCGCCGGCGAGCAGCCCCTTGCCGAGCGGCGAGTACGGCGTCACGCCGATTCCCTCGCGGGCGCAGGGCCGGAGCGCGTTCCACTCCTCTTCCCGGGCGATGAGGCTGTACTCGGGTTCGGTCGAACTGATGGGCTGGTACCCCTCCCGGTCGGCGATCCAGAGCGCCTTCATCAGCTGCGATTCGTCGAAGTTGCTCGCGCCGACGTAGCGGACGTCGCCCTGCGAGACGAGCTGGTCGAACGCGGCCAGCGTCTCCCGAAGTGGCGTGTTCGGGTCGTACGCGTGGGCCATGTAGACGTCGATGTAGTCGGTTCCGAGGCGCTCGCGGCTCGCCGCGGCCTGGTCGAGGACGTGCTTGCGGGAGAGGCCCGACCCGTTCGGCCCGTCGAACATCTTGTCCCAGACCTTCGTCTGCACGACCATCTCGTCGCGGTCGTACTCCGAGATGGCTTTGCCGACGATCTCCTCGGCCTCGCCGGTCGAGTACTGATTGGCGGTGTCGATGAAGTTGATGCCCAGTTCGCGGGCGCGGTGGACGAGTTCGATGCTGGCCTCCTCGTCGTCCATACACCCGTGCCAGGTTTCCGTCGGTCGATAGCCGCTGCCGAACAGACCCGTGCCGAGACACAGTTTCGATACTTCCAGCCCCGTCGATCCGAGGTACGTGTACTCCATGTGCGAGTGTCTACGTCGATGCCACGGCTCTCATAGGTTGTTTTCACAGCGGCAAAATTAGCCGGATGATCGGGGTGCCGACCTGCTTACCAGCGGTCGTTGCGGGCCCAGCCCCAGCTCTTGTCGAACGCCGGGTCGATGGGGTCTTCGATGCGCTCCATGTCGTCGTCGGACAGCGAGACGTCGACGGCACCGACGCACTCTTCGAGTTCGGGGATGGTGGTCGGGCCGATGATGGCCGAGTCGACGGCGTCCTTGTGGAGCAGCCAGGCGAGGCTGATCTGGACCGGCGTCGCGTCTTTCTCGTCGGCGATCTCCGACACCACGTCGAACACCTCCCAGTTCTCGTGGGTGTTGATCGCGTCCCACTGGCCGTACTTGATGCCGTGCCCGAGGCGGCTGTCCTTCGCCGGGAGTTCGTCGCGGTCGTACGCACCTGCGAGGAATCCCTTGCCGAGCGGGGAGTACGGCGTCAACCCGAGGTCCTGGTCTTCCAGGGCGGGGATGACGCCGTACTCCTCCCACCGCTGGATGGCGCTGTACTCCGACTGGACGTTCGAGAACGGCTCGAAGCCGTTGACGTCCGCCGTCCACTGGGACTTCATGAGTTGCCAGCCCTCGACGTTCGACGCGCCGAGATAGCGGACCTTCCCGTCTTCGACGAGGGAGTTCATCGCCGAGAGCGTCTCGCGGATGGGCGTCGTCTTGTCCCAGAGGTGGATCGTGTAGAGGTCGACGAAGTCGGTCTGGAGTCGGTCGAGGCTCTTCGCCGACTGGTCCATGATGTGTTTCCGCGAGAGGCCGCCGCCGTTCGGGCGGTCGGCCATCAGGCTCTGGACTTTCGTGTTGACGACGAGTTCGTCGCGGTCGTACTCCGAGATGGCTTTGCCGACGATCTCCTCGGCTTCGCCAGTCGAGTACTGATTGGCGGTGTCGATGAAGTTGATGCCGAGTTCGATGGCCCGCTCGACGAGTTCGATGCTGGCCTCCTCGTCGTCCATGCAGCCCTCCCAGACCTCCGTCGGGCGCTGACCGCTGCCGAACAGGCCGGTGCCGAGACACAGTTCCGATACCTCTAACCCCGTGCTGCCGAGTTTCGTGTACCGCATGCCGGAAACGGCGCGGTCAGCTGCCAAACCACTGCCCTTTCAGGATGATATTGCCTCCATCATCGGTAGACTGAAGCGCCCCGGCGGTGAGTTGACCAGCGACGGACATGATTCGCTATCCACACTGTGCGGACAGACTCGACGACGCGGTCGCCGTCGTGACCGGATCGACGCAGGGCATCGGTCTCGGCATCGCACGGCGGTTCGCGGCCGAAGGAGCGACGGTCGTCGTGAACGACCACGGCGCGAACGACGGTGACGCGGTCGCAGCGGCGGTCCGCGAGGAGGGCGGCGACGCGCTGTACGTGCAGGCGGACGTCAGCGACCCGGAGGGCATCGAGGGGTTCGTCGAGGACGTCGTCGACGAGTGCGGCCGCATCGACGTCCTCGTGAACAACGTCGCGGACTTCCGACACGGGCCGCTGGCCGAGACTTCGCTCCAGGACTGGGAAGACGTCATGACTGTGGCGCTGCGGAGTCACTGGCTGATGACGAAGGCGGCGCTCCCGCACATGCCCGACGGCGCGAGCGTGATCAACATGTCGTCGGTCCACGCCGTCCAGACGGACCCGAAGTGCATCCCGTACAACGTCGCCAAGAGCGGGGTGAACGGACTCACGCGGGCGCTCGCCGTCGAACTCGGCCCCGAGGGGGTCCGCGTCAACGCCATCATGCCGGGGAAGATACTCGTCGAGCGGCTCGCGGACTTCGACACCGAGACCGCGACCCTGGCGGACTACGAGCAGGAGACCCCAATCGACCCCGTGGGCCGCTTCGGGACGCCGGCCGACATCGCGGGACTGGCGGCGTATCTCGCGAGCGACGAGTCCTCGTTCGTGACGGGTGCCTGCATCCCCATCGACGGCGGGCGAACGGCGGTCCTCCGGGACCACGACCACGTCGAGTGGCGACGGCAGCGCGACTGACCGCCCCGTCGGCGGCCCGTTCCACCGGTACCGTTAACACGCCACGGCACGCACATGGTTTCATGATTACCGCCAAGGTGAAGATAAAGTACGCCGGGGACTGGGTCGACGACATCGGGCGGTACGACGTGCAGTGTCTCGGCATCGCGTCGACGTTCCGGAACCGAGGATTCGTCGGTATCACGGCGCTGGACTGCGCGGCGGACGAGTTCGAGGACGTCGTTGAGACGATCAGGGAAAACCAGTACGTCCGGGAGACGGAGGTCCTCGAAACCCACGAGAGCGACGGGCGTATCCTCGCGACGATATCGACCCACTGTGAGTACACCACCTACACCCCGATGAAGATGATCCGCATGGAGGGGTTCCTCCCCATCGGGTACTCCGAGTACCGCGACGGGTTCGAGTACCTGGAGATCCTGGCGGAAGACCGCGAGCACGTCTCTCGCGTCATCGAGGCGCTCGACTTCGAGGTCGTCGAGATCGTTCGGATCGTCTCGGACTTCCGGCAGGGTGTCGGCTTCAGCCTGCTGGAGTGGCAACAGCTCGTCGAGACCATCTCGCCCGACGAGCGGGAGCTGCTCCACCTCGCCGTCGACTCCGACTACTACGACATCCCAAGCGGCATCTCCCTCGACGACCTGGCGGAGGAGGCCGGCATCGCCAAGAGCACGGCGTCACGACGGCTCCGGAACGTCGAGGGCGAGGTGATGCCAGTCATCACGAAGTACATCCAGCTCTACTCCAAGACGTGATAGCGGTCGCTGGAACGACGTCCCGGTGAACGATGTCGACCGATTCTCACACCGAATTGCTCAGATAGCGGTCCAGGAAGGTGAGGACCTTCAGCCGGGCCTTCCGGAGGTGTTTCGAGGCCGTCGTCTTCGTGATGTCGAGTTCGTCGGCCAGGTCCTCGACCGTCACCTGCCGTCGGTCGTCGAAGTAGCCCATCGAGACCGCGAGCGAGAGGACCTCCAGCTGTCGGGGCGAGATGGAGTCGATGAGGTCCTCGAACTCGTCGAGATTGGGGGCCGTCTGGTACCGGAGGTCCTCGGAGAGGTACTCGACGGAGACGTTCCCGAACCCGTGGAGCAGTTCGATGGCGTCGTCGATCCCCTCGCGGTCGTTCAGCAGCAGGTCGAAGACGATCCGCCCGTCCTCGAGCGTCGGGTGGCCGATGGGGAAGAATCCCTCGTACGTCAGCATCTCCATCGGCGGGATCTCCCTGTACTTCGATTTCACGAAGAGCGTCACCGACTGGGCATCGTCGTAGCTCGTCTCAGTCCGCATCATCTCGTTGACCTCGGTGATGCTCTCGTGCGTTCGCACGAGCTCGACCGCCGAATCGATCCGCGGTGTGGTCAACACGACGAGTGCGTAGTAGCGGTTGTTCTGGGACGTGTAGGCCAGGAACTTCCCGTAGACGTCGAGCGACGTCGACTTCGCCGTCCAGTCACCCTCGTACAGGACGGCGATGCGGGCGGTGATCATTGTCTGGGGTATCGGGGTATGTGGACTTAAACGGCGTGCCCGCCGCGGAGGACGCCTCCGCCCTCCACGTTGTCCCTGGCCGAAACAGTTTTGTTTCACGATACCAACCATCAGAGTGCAGCATCTCGGACGCGAGTAGTTCGATCACCTTCCATGGCCGTCCGATCTGCCTGCACTGTCGTACTCTCACTACCACCCCAGGGGGGCTGAGACTGCCGGCCGTAACGGTTGCAGGAGATTCGGGGGACGTCCTCCGAACCTCTTGCATGGATTACGTCCGGCAGTAAGAGCTGGCACTCCAACGCCCCCCTACGGGGCCCGCATTCACGCTGTTCGAGCGACGTCTTCGACCACGTGGTCCGCTCCATCTCGGACCGTCACCGGGGAACCGGCTACTGAAAGAACTAAGCCCCATCGGGTGAAACGTAGTGGCATGACACGCGAGACCAGTGTCTCTGCAGCGGCGAAACCGGACGACGATGAGTATCTGCTCCTTCGAGGCGGCCGCCTCTTCGACGGGACGGGCGACGACCTCGTCACCGACGGCGCGGTCCTCGTCGAAGGGCAACGAATCGCTGCCGCGGGGCCGGAAGGCGACCTCGACGTCCCCGACGACGCGACCGTCGTCGACGTCGGCGACCGGACGCTCATGCCCGGCATCGTCGACGCGCACACCCACCTGACCATCTTCAACTCCCGCGTCCGCGGTCGTTTCAGACTGAGCGACCCGAAGAACAGCCTGCCGTACAACACGATTCGGGCGATGGAGAGCGTCGCGTCGTACATCGACAAGGGCGTGACCACGCAGCGGGAGGTCGGTGGACGGGACTTCATCTCCGCGAGCGTCCGCGACGCCATCGAGGAGGGGCGGATCCCCGGCCCGCGATTGCTCCCGAGCGGCCCCATCCTGACTCCGACCGCCGGACTCGACGACAAGCGCCCGTACTTCGTCGAGGGGAACCTCGCCAACGGCTGGGAGGTCAACGGGCGCCAGGAGGTCGTGAAGGCGGTCCGCGAGCAGAAGAAAGCCGGCGTCTCGACGATCAAGGTGGACGCCAGCGGGGCCTGGACCGCGTTCTCGGACTCGAAGACGCCGACGATGAGCGAGGAAGAGATGGCCGCGGCCGTCGAGGAGGCCCACAAGTTCGGTCTGCGAGTGGCCGCCCACGCGCAGGCGACTGAGGGGATCAAGAACGCCGCCCGCGCTGGGGTCGACACCATCGAGCACGCGACCTACCTCGACGAGGAAGGGCTCGAACTCATCCTGGACAACGACATCATCGTGGTCCCGACGCTGATCCCGTTCGAGGAGTTCCTCGACGCCGGCGAGGGCGTGGAGATGAACGAGTCACAGCGCCAGGCCCTGAAAGATGACCGCGCGGCACAGCGCGAGAGCTTCGTGATGGCCCACGAGAACGGCGTTCAACTCGCGGTCGGGTCCGACGCCATCCCGCCGATGGTACCCCACGGGGACACCCACCGGGAGATTCGGCACTTCCACAGGCTCGGGTTCTCGAAGTCCGACGCGCTCGTCGCCGCAACCAAATCCAGCGCGGAGGCCGTGGGCCTCGGCGACGAGATCGGAACGCTCGAACCTGACAAATCCGCGGATATCATCGCCGTCGAGGGGAATCCGCTCGACGATCTCGACGTCCTGGCCGATTCCTCGAACCCTACCGTCGTCGTCAAAGAGGGTGCGGTCGTGAAAGACGAGCGACCGGCCTGATACTGACGAACGGTCCCACCGCTCAGGGTCGGCCGAAGCGATCTTCGGTCGCGGTCCCGACCCCACGCTCCGAACAGAAACCTTATTGGCTCCTCCCATGTGTGACCTAGTGGCAAGACGTAGTGACTCGCATGCTTGGAGACAATACTAGCGATCAGATAGCAGAATCGAACGGAACTGTCCTCGTCACCAATGGCGTCCTCGTCGACGGCACGGCCGGCGACCCCGTGCCGAACGCGGGCGTGGTCATCGAGAACGAACGGATCACGGACGTCGGTCCCGTCGAGGGGCTGGACGTGCCCGACGACATCGAGGAGATCGACGTCGGTGGCCAGACCATCATGCCGGGGCTCGTGGAGGCACACACCCACATGTCCCAGTACAAGGAGCTGAACCCGGTGAAGGGGAAGTTCCGCGCGTTCACCTTCGACAACACCATCGAGTACAACGCCCTGAAAGCGGCGGAGAACCTGGAGAAGATGCTCGCGACCGGCGCGACCACGATCCGTGATATGGCGGGTCGCGACCTCCTCCCGATGAGCCTGCGCGACGCCGTCGAAGACGGGACCATCGTCGGCCCGCGGGTCAACCCGACGGGGCCGATGATCACCTCGACGGGCGGGTCCGACGACAACCGCGAGGCGTTCCGCGCCGACGAGAACCTCTCGAACGGCCGGGAAGCGAACGGCAAAGCCGGCATCGTCCGCGAGGTCCGTGAGATGTTCAAGGCGGGCGCGACGCACGTCAAACTCGAAGGGACGGGCTCGTGGCTCTCGGCGTTCTCCGGCCCGCACACGCAGACGCTGAGCCAGGCGGAGATGGAGGCCGCCGTCGAGGAGGCCCACCGCAAGGACATGACGGTCGCCATCCACGCGCAGGGCAACGAGGCGATCAAGGCGGCCGCCCGTGCTGGCGTCGACACCATCGAACACGGCAACTTCGCAGACGAGGAGGCGCTGCGGCTCATCGAGGAGAACGGGTCGAAGCTGAACCCGACGCTGACTCCGTTCAACGAGTTCGCGAAGAACGCCGAGACGTGCGACCTCACCGAGCAGCACCTGGCCGACCTGGAGGCCGACCGCAAGGCCTCCGAGAAGTCCTTCCAGCTCGCACTGGAGATGGACACCCCGATGTTCCTCGGTGCAGATTCGTATCCCCCGCTGGGATTGCACGAGGGCGGGACCGCCCGCGAAGCCCGCTACTGGGTCGAGTACGGCGCGGACCCGAAGTTCACCATCGAACACGCGACCCGCGAGAGCGCGAAGGCGCTCGAGCGCGACGACGAGATCGGCACCCTCGAAACCGGCAAGTACGGCGACCTGCTCGTCGTCGACGGCCGACCCCACGAGGACATCGACGACCTGCGGCCCGAGCAGATGTCCATCGTGATGAAAGGCGGCACGGTCGTCAAGCGTCGCGACACGGCGGCCTGAATCTCTCGCGGCTGAGACGGGCTTCCTATCGATCCTCGGCCCTGTGACGGGGCTGCCATATTTTTCCGCGGTCGGTTACGCCAGATCGTCGACGAGCGTCGCGACTGCGTCGTGGCCGTCGTCGAGAACGTGATCGCCGTGGCTGACGAGGACCACCTCGAAGTCGAAGTCGAGCAGGGTCGAGACGCTCGCGCGCATCTGCTCGTCGTCGGGGTTGTAGCTCGGCGGCGTCACGGCGAGCGGGCCGGACCAGTCCTCGTCGGCGGTGTGGACCGAGTCGACGCCGACGACCGTATCGCCGGCGACGAGCACGTCGTCGACGAGGAACGCCATGTTGTCCGGCGTATGTCCCGGCGTCGAGATGGTCTCGATGCCCCAGTAGGTCTCGCCGCCGTCGAGAAGCCGGTCCGGGTCGATGCCGGCCGCCTCGAAGAACCGCGCGTCGCCCGCGGGGACCGCGACCTCGACGTCGAGGGCCGCTCGAATCTCCGGAATCGCGTTCATGTGGTCGGGGTCGCCGTGCTCGGCGACGACGACCTCGACGCCGTGGTCGGCCGCGATGCCGACGAGTTCGTCGGCCGAGGCCGCCGCGCCGCCGCCGATCATGACCGTCGTCCCGTCGCGCTCGACGACGTGGACCGACATCGGTTCGTCGTACTGCCACTCGACGTCGTAGGTGTGGATTCCCTCGCGGACTTCCATTGCCTGATGGTCTCGGTCCCGGTGCATGAACTTGTGGGGTATCCTACCGCGACACTGCGTGGCAAGGTTTTAGGGCCGTTACGGCGTCCATAGAATATGGCTGACTTCTGCATCACGGACGCACGAACGCTGGACGGACGATCGGTCGACGTCGTCATCCGTGACGGCGTCGTCGCTCGGGTCGCGGACGCGGGCGAGGCCGACCCCGCAGCGTTCGACGCCGACCAGCGGTTCGACGCCGACGGGCGACTCGTCACGCCGTCGCTCACGGAGATTCACACGCACCTCGACGCGTCCCTGACCGCCGGGCTGCACCGGTGGAACGAATCCGGAACGGTCGTCGAGAGCCGGGAGATCTGGGACGAGATGCGCGATTCGCTGACGAAGGCGGGCATCAAAGAGCGGGCGCGAAAGACCGTCGACTGGTTCGTCGCGAACGGCGTCACGCGCATCCGAACCCACGTCGGCGTGGCGAACCCGACGGCGGTCGAGGCGCTCGTCGAACTGCGCGAGGAGCTGGCGGACCTGGTCGACGTCCAACTCGTCGCGTTCGTCTACGATTTCGTCGGCGACGACGAGAGCGAGGCGCTGCTTCGCGACGCAATCGACCGCGGGGCCGACGTGGTCGGCGGCATGCCACACGGCGAACCGACGCGCGAGCGTGGCGTCGAACACGTCGAGACGGTCGTGGACCTGGCCGACAGAAACGACCTGCCGCTGGACCTGCACATCGACGAGACGGACGACCCCAACTCGCGCTACACCGAAGTGCTCGCCGCCGAGGCGATGGACCGCGGCATCGGCGACCGGACGAACGCCAGCCACGCGACCGCGATGCACTCCTACTCGGACCAGTACGCCGACGACCTCTGCCGACTGCTCGCGAACAGTGGCGTCTCCGTCGTGACGAACCCGCCCGTGAACGCGGTGTTACAGGGGCGGTTCGACGGCTATCCCAGACGGCGGGGACTGACCCGCGTCGACGAGCTCCTGGACCACGGCGTCACGGTCGGCGTCGGACAGGACGACGTCGTCGACACCGCCTACGCCTACGGCGACGGCGACCCGCTCGACGCCCTCGCCGTGCTCATGCGGTTCGCGCACATGAACGGCCGCGAGGACGTCGCACGGCTCTGGTCGCTGCTCGTCGACGGGAACGCCGCTATCTACGGTCTCGACGAGTCGTCGTACGGACTCCGTGAGGGGGCCGAAGGGTCGGTCGTCGTCTACGACGCGCCCGACGGGTACAACGCGTTTCGACGACGGGCCCCGCGGTCGCTCGTCCTCAAAGACGGCGTTCCCGTGGCACGGACCGAGCGAACGACGACGGTCGGCGTCGGCGACGACGACCACGTTGTCGATTTCGATTGCAGGTTCGAGTGAGGTCGGCCGCGCGGACAGTGGCGTGCCAGAACCCACCACAACGAATATAGCTCCGGTTCCCGATGCTGACCCATGAAGGTTGCAGTTATCGGTCCGGGGTCGCTCGGCACGTTATACGGTGGTCTGCTGGCCGACGCCGGCCACGAGGTATGGCTGTGTCATTACCGTGATGCCTACGTCGAGGCGGTCGAACGCGACGGCGTCCGCATCGAGAGCGACATCCTCGACCGCTCGGTCGTCGAAGCGGACGTCAGGGCGACGACGGACGCCAGCGAGGCCGGCCACGTCGACCTCGCGTTCGTCCTCGTCAAGGCTCATCAGACGCGCGATGCACTCGCCCGGCACGAGGGCTGTATCGGTCCGGACACGACGGTCCTCTCGCTCCAGAACGGCCTCCTGAACGAGCGCATCCTGTCGGATATCGTCGGTCCGGAGCGAGTGCTGACGGGCATCACGTACCAGGGCGGGGACCGCGGGGACCCCGGCCGCGTCGAACACACCTACACGGGCGAGACCCGCTTCGGCGGGGAAGACATGGACGCTGCCCGCGAGATCGCGGGGGTCCTGTCCGAGGCGGGAATCCCAGACGTCGAGGCGGTCGCGGATTACCGCCGTCGCATCTGGGAGAAACAGATCGGCGGCGTGTCGGTCAAACCCCTCGCGGCGCTGACCAGGCTCACTTGCGGTGGGATGGTCGCCGACGACGAGCGGGTCGACCTCATGCGGGACCTCATGCGGGAGGCCGAAGCCGTCGCGGACGCCCACGGTATCGAGGTCGACGTGGACTACGACGCCGACGTCATCGACCCGCTCGTGGACAGCCCGCATCGGTCGAGCATCCTGCAGGACGTGCTGGCCGAGCGGAAGACGGAGATCGACCACATCAACGGGGCGATCGTCGAACTCGCCGACGAAGTCGACGTGGACGTGCCGCGGAACGAGACCGTGACTGCTCTCGTTCGGGGGCTGGAAGCCAGCTATCTGGACGAGGAGTGAGTTTCGTTACGTCCGCCAGTGGGCGAGCAGGTCGCGGACCGACCCGTCGTCGTCGTGGAGGTGGTCGTACAGCGACTCGGCGAGCCCCTCACCCTCGGCGTCGTCGATGAGGACGCGCTGTTTCTTGAAGTACTCGTCGTCGGTCAGCGGACGCTCGCGTGAGCCACGCGGACTCGTGAGTTCGGAGGTGTAGGTCTCCCCGTCGGCGTCGATCTCGATTCGGGAGGTGGACTTCTCGGAGTACAGTTCCTGGGCCTCCTCGTCCTGGTGGAGCGAGATCTTGTCCACGAGATCGAGGACGCCCTCGTCAGTGCGCATCGCCTCGTCGAAATCCGCCGGCGTGAGCCAGTCGTTCTTGACGATGGCGACGGCGAGCATGTACGGATAGGAGTACTCCGCCTCGTCGGGATTTGCCGGTCGCTTCGTCCCCAGTTCCATCGCCTTCCAGTGCGTGTACGCCCGGACGGCCTCGATGTCCTCGGCGTCGATACCGTGCTCGTCCAGTAGTTCGAACGCCGCGTCGACGCCCGAGTGGACCCAGCGACAGCCGGGATACGGCTTGTAGTAGCTCTCGGTCAGGAAGTACTCCTCGCCGAGGCTGTCGAGCGGGGATGGGTCGGCCTCCTCGTCGTCGAACACCATGCCCGACCCGTTGAGGCCGCGCCGGGCGACGTTCGCGGCGGTCGCGCCGACGAAGCCGCCCCAGCCGATGCCGTCCTTCGTCATCGCGCTGCCCGGCCGTGCGACGCTGCGCATGACCGGGTTGATCGGCGCGTTCCATTCGGCGATGCCGAGCGCGTCGGCCGTCGTCTCGTGGTCGTAGCCACGGAGCCGCGCGATGGCCGCTGCGGCACCGACCGCTCCCCACGACCCGCTGCCGTTGTACATGCCGGTCCACTCCTTCAGAACCAAGGCGGTCCGGCAGGCGACCTCGTAGCCCGCGAGGACGGCGTCGAGAAGTTCGCGAATCGTCGCGTCCTGCTCCTCCGCGGCGGCGAGCGCGGCCGGGACGACGCAGGCCGCCGGGTGTCCTTCCGCGATGCGGTTGCCGTCGTCGATGTCCAGTGCGTTCCCGGCGAGCCCGTTCGCCAGCGTCGCGCCTTCGAGACAGCGCTCGCGACCGGAACCGTCGAGGATGGTGCTCTCGCCAGCCGTGTACGTCTCCGCGGCGTAGTCCGTCGAGACGTCCATCCGTTCGACGCGGTGGCCGGCGACGACGGCCGCCAGCTGGTCGAGGACCCGTCGCCGCAACGCCTCGTCTACCTCGTCGGGTATCTCGTCGAGCGACTCCGAATGTACGTACTCGACGGCGCGGTCCATGTGTTCACGGCCGAAGGAACTCGTGGCCATGTGGAAATTTCACACGGGCCGCACAGTGAACCTTTCGGTGAGGCCACTGCTCGGAAGTCCGTGGCCGGGCCGACTGCGTCACAAGAGTTACCCAGCCTCGGCGGTATTCTCCGCCCGGACCGCCGCTGAGTCACTTGGACCGCAGCGACGCGGGGTCCGGACCTGACGATGACAGATGCACGTACACCCGAGACGCTCGCACAGCACCTCTTCGACGCGCTCAACGAAGAGGACGAGGACGCCTTCTTCGACGTGTTCGCCCCGGACGCCCGCATCTACAACGCCGGGGACGGGACCGACGTCGAGACGCTTTGGGAGGCCGAACTGGCGATGTTCGAGGCGTTCCCGGACCACGAGCACACGACCGACGACGTGGTCGCCGGGGCGGAGTCAGTCGCCGTTCGGTTCACCTTCAGTGGGACGCACGAGGGGGACTACGACGGCATCGAACCGACCGGACGGACGGTGTCGGTGTCGGGGATGTGCACCGTCGACTGCGACGGGGACGAGATCACCGAGTGGCGGGTCCTCCCCGACAATCTGGACTTCTACCGGCAACTCGGGGCGGTCGAGTCGCCGTACGAGCACCGCTACGAAGCGTTCCGCTAGCCCCCTACCTATTTCACCTGCCACCGTTCACCCCTAGGCATGACGTCGGACTTCCTCGCGTCCAGGTCGCTGACGACGCTGGCCGCCGATATTCGGGACGGGACCATCACCGCGGCCGACGCCGTCGACGGGTCGCTCGACCGCATCGAACGCCTGGACGACGACCTGAACGCGTTCATCACCGTCACGCCCGACCGCGCTCGCGAGGCCGCACGGGAGGCCGACCGCGAACGGCGAGCGGGCGAACAGCTTGGTCCCCTCCACGGCGTGCCGATCGCCATCAAGGACTCTCGGCCCGTCGAGGGGGTTCGGCACACCTGGGGCTGCAAGTTGCTCGCGGACAACGTCGCGGACGAGACGGACGCCGTCGTCGAGCGACTGACGGACGCGGGGGCTATCGTCGTGGGGAAGACGAACCTCCCCGAGTTCGCGCTCATCGGCGGGACGGACAACCGCCTCGTCGGCCCGACCGCGAACCCCTTCGACCACGAGAAGATGGTCGGCGGATCCTCGGGCGGGAGCGCCGCGGCCGTGGCGGCCGGCCTCGTCCCGGTGGCCCAGGGAGAGGACGGTGGCGGGTCGCTCCGAATGCCGGCGTCGACGTGTGGCGTCTACACCATCAAGCCCAGCTTCGGCCGCATCGGCGAGTACACGCCGGGCCGCTCGAACGCGTTCGGTCACACGCCGATGCAGAGCGCGGGCCCGCTCGCCCGCACCGTCGAGGACGCGGCGCTGCTGCTCGACGTGCTCGCGGGGTCACATCCCCGTGACCCGTTCAGCCTGCCCGACCCCGACCGGAACTTTCGGGAGGCGATCCACGACTCCATCGCAGGATTCGACGTCGCGGTCTCGCCGAACCTCGACCTCTACCCCATCGACGACCGCGTTCGAGAGACGGTGCTGGACGCCACCCGGGCGTTCGAGGCGGCCGACGCGACGGTCCACGATGTCTCCCTCGACTTCGACCACGGACGCGAGGAGATCACGGATGCGTTCATGCTCCAGAGCAACGTCCTCACGACGGGCTTCGGCGACGCGCTCGAAGCCGAGTACGGAATCGATCTCACGGGCGCGAATAGGGGAGACGTAATCTCGTACGTCGTCGAGCAGTTCGAGTCCGGGCGCGACACCACCGCCCTCGATTACCGCGCAGCCGACGAGGTCCGGACGGCGGTCTTCGACACCGTGCAGGACGTCTTCGCGGAGTACGACCTGCTCGTCTCGGCGTCGCTGATGGTCCCGCCGTTCGACAAGGCGGTCCTCAGAGAGCGACCGGGACCGGCCGAAGTCGACGGGGTACGCCTCGACGACTCTCGCTGGGGAACGCTCATCGACTGGCGCGCGACCCAGATCACGAACATGACGGGCCATCCCGCTGCCTCCATCCCGGCGGGGTTCGTCGACGGACTCCCCATCGGGATGGAGATCGTCGGCCCGCGGTTCGACGACGCGACCGTGCTCGCGGCGAGCAGGACGTTCGAGCGGCGTCGACCGTGGCACGGGGCGTACGAGAAACTGGCCTCAAACTGAACTTGAACCCGGGAACATGTTAGTATGGATATGGAATAGTTTATGGTCGTGTATCTATGAGAAGCACTCACAATGCGACTGTTAGGTGTGAATGCAGATGGTGAGTCAGTAGAATTGACTGAGTCGTCCAGGCGGAAGTACCTCAAGATGCTCGGTATCGGGGGCCTCGCGGGCCTCGCAGGGTGCCAGGAGGGATCACAGTCCTCGGGGACAGAGGGCTCGGACGGCTCCGACGGGTCATCCGGATCCGGAGGGTCGGACGAGGATACGACGGAGGAGGAGTCGGAGGTTCTCTACGGCGGAACGCTCCGTCTCGTCGTTCCACAGACGCTCGTCAACTGGAGCCCGTTCAAGGGCGTCTCCGGGACCGACTACGTGTTCCGAGAGTTGATGTACTCGCGGTTGACGGAACTCAACCTCGACGACACCACCGCCATTCCGGAACTGGCGACCGAGTGGGAACCAAACAACTCCTACGACGCCTGGACGTTCATGCTCAACGAGGACGCCACCTTCCCCAACGGAGACACGGTGACGGCCTCGGACGTACAGGCCACCGTCGACTACATGGTGAACGACCTCGAAGGCGGTGACACGTTCCTGGCCGGGCTGCAGGACACCGAAGTCGTCGACGACCACACGATCACGCTCAAACTCGACGGCGCGGACACCGAGTATCCCCGACGGATGCCCGAGACAGGGAGCAACTTCATCGTCGCACCGAAGCGCGTGCTCGAAGACGACCCGGGTCGATTCGAGTCCGAGGACTACGGGAGCGGTCCGTTCAATCTCGTCGAAGCGACTGGCGGCAACAAGTACGTCTTGGAGGGGCGCGACGACTACCACAACACCGATAGCGACGGGAACGAACTTCCGTTCCTCGACACCATGGAGGTCCACGTCGTCTCCGACCAGCTCGCCGCGACCAACGGGCTGGTGGACCTGCGATACGACGGCGTTCAGCAGGCCGACCACAACTTCTCGAAGCGCTACGAGCAGGGCGAACAGTCCGGCATCTACGGCCACGAGTCGATGGAGCTCATCAACGTGTTGCTGAACGTCGAGCACGAGCCCTTCGACAACCCGAACGTCCGGAAGGCCATCAAGTACGCCGTGAGTACCCAGGAGATGCTCGACGGCATCGACGGCAACGGATCGCTGGGCTACCACCACAACGTCGCGCCGATCCACAAGCTCTTCGCGGACGACATCGACGATCCGTTCGGACGGGAGGCCAGGCCCGAGAAGGCGCGAGAACTGCTGGAGAAGGAGGGCTACTCCGGAGACACGCTGCTGGAACTCCCCGACCTCATCTTCTCGAAGGCGACGCCCGAGAAGGAGGTCCACGCCCAGCTGTTCCAGCAACAGATGGCCAACGCCGGCATCGAGTTCGACATCCAGCTCGTCACCTCCGACACCTGGCTGACCGAGTACTGGAACAAGGACGAACCGTGGTACTTCAGCTCGTGGGGTCCGCGCGCCATCGGGTCGACGGTGATGAACCTCGCCTTCAGAAGCGGTGCCAACTGGAACTCCGCGCGGTACAGCAACGATGAGTTCGACCAGGTGCTGACCGAGGCGATGACCGCGACCGACCCCGAGACGAAGCGGGAGAAGATGAAGGAGGCTCAGCAGATCCTCCACCTCGACGGGCCGTGGATCGTCACGACGTTCCTCAAGACCTACGGCGCGTGGAACGACTACGTCGAGAACGTCGACATCGGCTTCTCGAACGAGAAGTCCTACTTCGACTACGCCCGGCTCACGTCCGACGCACCGCAGGGACCGTCCCCGTAACGTTCGGCTGCTCTCTTCGCTCTGCGGTCGTTTTGCAGCGGTTTTCGGTCACAGTTCACTGTCAGCGCGGAGCCGTCGGCTCGTGGCCGTATCCAGAATCGAGGGACAATCAGCGTCCGAGGACCGCGCCGACCGCCGGAAATCGAGTCACTTCGCGACGTAGCCGCCGTCGATGACGAGGTTGTGGCCGGTCATGAACCGCGCGCCGTCGGAGGCGATGAACACAGCGGCCCGCCCGACGTCCTCCGGCTCGCCGATTTTCGGGGTGAGTACCTGCTCTTCGTAATGCGCGAGTTCCTCCTCGTCCTCGTACCACGCCTTCGGGTCGTCCGCGGAGCCGTCGCGACTCATGCTCGTCTTGATCGGGCCGGGACAGATGCCGTTGACCGTCACGCCCTCGCCGCTGTAGTCGACGGCCATCTGTCGGGTGAGGTTGACCATCCCGCCCTTCGTCGCGCAGTAGGCCGCGCTCTCGGGCATGCCGACGAAGCCCATCTGGGAGGCGACGTTGATGACGCGGCCGTGATCGCTCTCCAGCAGATGGGGCATCGCGGCCTTCGCACAGCGGTACGCGCCGGAGAGGTTCACGTCGACGATGTCGTTCCAGTCGTCCTCGCTGGTCTCGTGGACCGTTCCGTCCCGGGAGATGCCGGCGTTGTTGACGAGGACGTCGAGGCCGCCGAAGGCGTCGACGGCCGCGTCCACGAGGTCGGTCACCTGTTCGGGGTCGGTGATGTCCGTCTCGCAGAAGACTGCCTCCCCGCCGAGTTCGCGGACTCGCTCGGCGGTGGACGCCGACTCGCCGACGTCTTTGGGTGTCTCCCTGACGTCTCCGACGGCGACGTCTGCGCCTTCGCGCGCGAACGCCAGTGCGATTGCACGCCCGATACCCGACGACCCGCCGGTGACGATGGCGGCTCTCCCTTCGAGTTCCATGTCCCAGGCGTCGGTTTCACGGTGGATAAACCTACGCGAACCTGTCGGACGCAGTACGTGACCGCTGCACCTCCGGAAGCTATAAGCGGTGACCTGACGATTCGTACCCATGGCAACCCGAGCCAATGCTACCGCGGGGAGTATCGACGATTCCGAGTGGACGCTTCTCACTGGCGGACAGGTCATCGACGGGACGGGTGCGGACCCGGACTCTGACAGCGCCGTACTCGTCCAGGGCGACCGCATCGCCGAGGTCGGCCCGCGAGACGAACTCGACTATCCCGAGGACGAGACCGAGGTCGTCGACGTGGGCGACCGGACCATCATGCCGGGGCTCATCGACGCCCACACGCACATCACGATCTACAATCACCGCACTCGCGGTCGGTTCCGCCTCATCGACCCGCGGAACACGCTGGCGTACAACACCATCCGCGCGACCGAGAGCGCCGAGGCGTTCATCGAGGGCGGCGTCACGACCATCCGGGAGTGCTGCGGCCGGGACTTCATCTCGGTGAGCGTCCGCGACGCCATCGAGGAGGAGCGACTGCACGGTCCGCGAATCCTCCCGAGCGGGCCGCTCATCACCATCACGGCGGGACTCGACGACAAGCGACCGTACTTCCTCGACCGCAACCCCGCCAACGGGTGGGAGGTCAACGGCGTCGACGAGGTCGTGCAGGCAGTGCGCGAGCACTCGAAAGCGGGCGTGAGCAACATCAAACTCGACGCCAGCGGTGCGTGGACGTCGTTTACTGACTCGAAGACGCCGACAATGTCCGAGCGCGAACTCGCCGCCGCCGCCGAGGAGGCCCGCAAGTTCGGCATCACGACGGCGTGTCACGCTCACGACCCCGTCGGCATCAAGAACGCCGCGCGAGCCAACGTCACGTCCATCGAACACGGGACGTACCTCGACGAAGAGGGCCTGGAGATCATGCTGGACAACGATATCTACCTCGTCCCGACGCTGGCCTCGGTCGAGTACTTCACCGAGCACGGCGACAACTTCGACATGAACGACGAGCAGTTCCAGAGCATCGTCGACGACCTCGAAGCGCAGAAGGAGAGCGTGAAGATGGCGAAGGAGGCCGGCATCAAGGTCGCGGTCGGTGCGTCCTCCGAGCCGCCGGGTCTCCCCCACGGCTCGACCTGGCGCGAGATGATGCACTTCGTCGACCTCGGCTTCTCGCCGATGGAAGCGCTCGTCGCCGGCACCCAGACCGCCGCCGAGCTGCTGGGCATCGAGAACGACGTCGGGACGCTCGAACCCGGCAAGTCTGCGGACGTCCTCGTCGTCGACGGTGACCCGCTCGACGACATCGAGGTCTTCGGCCGCGAGGCCAACCCCGCGCTCGTGCTGAAACAGGGCAGCGTCGCGGTCGACAATCGACCGGCGTAGGTCGGCGGCGGTCCCGTCTTCTCCACATTTCGTCTCGAAGCCACTGGCTCGAATCCGGGTCAGTACATTCATATAGGCACGGCCTAAACATCGCGTTCATGATACGGCACGACCACTGTCCAGAGCGACTCGCAGACAAAGTCATCGTCATCACCGGTTCGTCCCGCGGAATCGGCCTCGGCATGGCCCGCCGGTTCTCGGCCGAGGGGGCGTCCATCGTCCTCAACAGCCGCGCAGAGAGCGGTGAGGAACTCGTCGAAGAAGTCGAGGCGGAGGGCGGCGAGGCAATCTACGTGCAGGCCGACGCTGGCAATCCCGAAGACATCGACCACCTCGTCGAGGAGGCGGTGGACGAGTTCGGTCGCATCGACGTCCTCGTGAACAACGTCGCGAACTCCATCTCGGGGGACTTCGAGGACCGCGACCTCGACGACTGGGACGCCGTCATGGACGTCGCCCTCCGAAGCCACTGGTACACGACGCGACAGGCGCTGCCGCACATGCCGGAGGGGAGCAGCGTCATCAATATCTCGTCGGTCCACGCTGTCCAGACCGACCCCGAGTGTTTCCCGTACAACGTCGCCAACAGCGGCGTCAACGGTCTCACGCGGGCACTATCCATCGAACTCGGCCCGGAGGGCGTCCGCGTCAACTGCATCATGCCGGGGAAGATCATCACGGAAGCGCTCGCCGACCACGACTACGAGGCGGGGACCTACGAGGACCACGACCAGGACCCGTACCCGGAACACCGACACGACCCCGACTCGGAGAAGTCCATCGAGCGACAGAACACGGAACTCGACCCCATCGGCCGCTTCGGCGCGCCCGCGGACATCGCCGGCCTCGCGGCGTACATGGCCGCCGACGAGTCCGAGTTCATGACGGGGGCCTGTATCTCGGTCGACGGCGGCCGAACGACCACGCTCCGCGACCACGACTTCGCGGAGTGGCTCCGTCAGCGCGAATAGCGACTCGACCCCTCGTTCTCGCCGTCCAGTAGCTATAACTCGCCGCAGTGACATTCACGGGCATGGTCGTCGAGACAGTCATCAGTGGCGGGACCATCGCCACGCACGAAGGGACGTTCGAGGGGAGTATTGCAATGGACGACGGTCGCATCGTCGCCGTCGGGGAGGCCGCCGCGCTTCCCGAGGCGGAGACGGTCGTCGACGCCACGGACCGCATCGTCATGCCTGGCGTCGTCGACCCGCACGTCCACATCGACGAGACCGACGTGCAGGTCGGAACGTACGAATCCGAGACCAGGGCCGCGGCGCTCGGTGGGGTGACGACGGTCATCGACTTCGCCTGGCAGGACGGCCTGTACGTCGACGACCTCGACGCGGACGCGACGCTGGGAGACTGCATCGACGTCAAACGCGAGCGAGGCGAGCGGGGCATCGTGGACTTCTCGTTCCACGGGACGCTGAGCCGCGAGGACGACGCCTCGTTCGCCGAGATGGAGACGGCGCTGGCGAAGGGCGTCACGTCGTTCAAGCTCTTCCTCGCCGAGTACGAGGGAACGGGTATCGGGCGCGGGTTCGTCGACAGGGTGTTCCGACGGCTCGCGGAGAACGGGGCCGTCGGCGTCGTTCACTCGGAGGATCCGTCGACGTGCGAACGACTCACCGCGGAGGCCCGGGCGCAGGGCCGCGACGACCCGGAGGTCTTCCCGGCCACGCGGCCCGACTACACCGAGGCGCTGGCCGTCGAGAGCGTCGCGCGGTTGGCCGCCGAGACGGGCGCGAAATACTACAACGTCCACACCACCTGCCGCGACGCGGCCGACGCGCTCGCCCGCTTCCAGGAGGACGGCAGCACCATCCGCGGGGAGACCTGCCCGCACTTCCTCGTCTTCGACGAGTCCGTCTTCGCCGAGCAGGGGAACCTCCCGCTCATCACGCCGCCCCTCCGAACACTCGACGACGTCGAGTCCCTGTTCGAGGCCCTCGGCGACGGCGTGTTGAACACGATCGCGACCGACCACTGCGTATACACGCGCGAGTCGAAGACGTCGGTCCCGTGGTGGGACAGCCCCCGCGGCGCGAACGGCGTCCAGCACAGCCTCGAACTGGTCCATCGGGAGGCCGTCGTCGAGCGGGGCTTTTCGTACCCGTTCCTTGTCCGTGCGATGAGCACGACGCCCGCCAGAACGTTCGGCATGCCACAGAAGGGGACCCTCGAACCGGGGACGGACGCCGACGTGGTGATCTTCGATCCCGACGCCCCGCATCGAATCTCGGCATCCGATGGCGCGTCACACGCCGATTTCAGCATCTACGACGGACTGCCCGTCAGCGGCCGCGTCGAGAAGACCTTCGTCCGTGGCGAACTCGTCGCCGACGACGGGGAGATCGTCTGCGACGACGGCCACGGACAGTTCCTCGAGCGGGAGATACCCGACTGGTCGGGCTGAAACCGACCGTCAGCATCCCAATCCTCATCATCCGTCGGGCCAACGGAGTGGTATGGTCACAGTTGGCGATACCGCACCGGCGTTCACCGCACCGATGGCGACAGGCGACTCGGCGACTGCCGTCGAACAGTTCTCCCTCTCGGAGGCGCTCGACGACGGTCCCGTCGTCCTCGCGTTCTACCCGGCCGCCTTCACGGGCGGCTGTACGGACGAGATGTGCGCGTTCCGCGATTCGATGGCGGCCTTCGAGGAACTCGATGCGCAGGTGTTCGGCGTCAGCGTCGATCTCCCGTTCGCCCAGAACGTCTTCATGGAACACAACGGCCTGACGTTCCCGATGCTTTCGGACGCGGACCACGACGTCATCGAGGCATACGGCGTGGTGAAGGGGCCGTTGCAGGGAATCCAGCGGCTCGCTCGGCGCAGCGTCTTCGTCGTCGACACGGACGGGACAGTGGCGTATCGCTGGCTCCGCGAGGAGGGCGAGACGACGGACTACGCCGAACTCGTCGAGACGGTTCGCGAAGAAGTCGCAGCACTGGCGTAGAGTCAGCGATCGGTCGAGGGTAAGCCGACCCTGCGTCGCGTCCGTCACGGGCGTATCCGTCGCGACTTCCTTCTCGCATGACGCTCACGGAGCATGTACTTTCCGGCCGTCTGGCCCGTTCCGCTACCCGCTTCCACGTCGGCACCCCCCTACGCGGCCGGTTTACCGAGTTCGTGCTGGTCGTCGCGGCACATCCGCTCGGCGCAACCCAGTTTCACCGCTGGAAAAACCACATGTTATTTGTGAGCCCGAATCAAACACGCATAAAGATACGGTAGAGGGTAACTCATGGTCAATACACTGTACCTGGCGAAACGAATCGTGGTCGCAACGCTCTCGGTCTTCGTCATCGCGAGTCTCGTGTTCGGGATGACGACGGCGCTGCCGGGGTCTGCCGCCGAGATCATCCTCGGCACACAGCAGACGCCGGAGGCCGTCGAACAGATCGAGCAACAGATGGGACTGGATCGACCCCTGTCGGAACGCTACGTCGACTACATGGTCGGAATGGTGACGCTGGACTGGGGCGAGAGTCTCATCTCGGGTGAACCGGTGACTGAACGGGTCATTCCCCGGTTACAACGGACGCTCGAACTTGCGATCGTGGCGATGATCATGACGATCATCACGGCGATTCCGCTGGGTATCGTCACTGCGTCGAAACGCGACACCTGGATCGATAACCTCCTGACGGGCGTCTCGTACGTGGGCATCAGTATGCCGTCGTTCGTGAGCGCATCGTTACTGTTGTTGCTGTTCACGACGGGATCGTTGAACTGGTTCCCGAACGGCGGGTATACCCCACTCACGGACGGGTTCTTCAAGTGGCTGCACCACCTGTTACTGCCGGCAATCGCGTTGAACTTCATCGTGTTCTCGTACGTGTTACGCCAGACGCGCTCGTCGATGATCGAGACGCTCGAATCGAAGTTCATCAGAACGGCGCGGCTCAAAGGCGTCTCCGAACGGAGCGTCCTGTTCAAACACGCGATGCGGAACGGGCTGCTCCCGACGGTGACGGTACTGGCACTCAACTTCGGGTGGATGATGGGGAGCGTCGTCATCGTCGAGGAGATCTTCACCTATCCCGGCCTGGGCAAGCTCATCGTCCAGGCGATTCACCAGCGCGACCTGCCGGTCCTTCAGGCGGCGATATTGGTGCCGACGGTGACGTTCATCACGTCGAATCTGCTCGCGGACATCATCTACACGCTCCTCGACCCGCGGATCGAACTCGGTGAGAAATAATGGCTACGAACAAAAGCGACTCGACCTTCGGCGACGTGCAGGTACCGGAACTCGTTCGAAAACTCCTCTCCAGTCGGAAGGTGCTCCTCGGCCTGTCGATCCTGATGCCGGTGATCATCATCAGTGGCCTCGGAGAGATCGTCACTCCGTTCGACCCACTGCAGACGCACATCCTCGACAAGTACGCCGCGCCGGGCGGGAAGTACGTGCTCGGGACGGACAATCTGGGCCGTGACCTGCTCTCGCGGGTCATCGTGGGCGGACAGAGCAGTCTGCTCCTCGGCTTCAGCGCGACGGCGTTCTCGATGGTCTTCGGCGTCCCGATCGGCCTCATAGCTGGCTACATGGGCGGTCGCGTGGACGAATACCTGATGCGATTGATGGACATCCTGATGAGCATTCCCATTCTGCTGTTGGGCATCCTCATCCTCGTCGCGCTCCCGTCGAGCCTGATCAACGTCATCTTCGCCATCGGCGTCGTCTTCGTGCCCCGAATCGGTCGGGTAACTCGCTCGGCGACGCTGTCGGTCAGTCAGGAACCCTACGTGATGGCAGCGAAGTCCCGCGGCGAGTCGACGCCGTACATCCTGTTTCAGGAGATCCTCCCGAACGTGATGGCACCCATCGTCGTCGAGGCGTCCGTTCGCGTCGGCTACGCCATCCTCATCGGGACGTCCCTCTCGTTCCTCGGTCTCGGTGCGGGACCGCCGAACGCGGACTGGGGGTACATGATCGCGACGGCGCGGAATCACATCTACGAGACGCCGTGGTTCCTCCTCTGGCCCAGCCTCGCGCTCCTGTTGACCATCATGGCGACCAACCTGCTCGGTGACGGACTGAACGACGTGCTCGACCCGCGAACGGGTGGTGGTCGTCTATGAGCCAGCAGACGGTCAGGCAGGCCTCGAACCAGAGCGACCACCTGCTGTCGGTTGACTCACTCGACGTCGAGTTCCAGGTTCCGGATGGGTCCATCCAGGCGCTTCGAGACGTCTCGCTCGTCCTCGACCAGGGCGAGACGCTGGGTATCGCCGGCGAGAGCGGGAGCGGCAAGAGCACGCTGGCGCTGGCCATCGCCCGCTATCTCGACAACAACGCGCGCGTTCCGAACGGCACCATCGAGTTCAAGGGTCGGAACATGCTGGAGTTCACGCCACGCGAACTCGCGGAGGTTCGGGGCAACCAGATCGCACACGTCGCCCAGAACGCGAGCAAGGCGCTGAACCCGAGCATGCGAGTCGGTGCCCAGATCAGAGAGTCCATCGAACTCCACCAGGACGTCAGCGACGACGAGGTTCGCGAACGAGTCTTCGACGCGCTCGATCAGGTGAACATCCCGGACCCCGAGGAGACCGTCACGCGGTTCCCGCACGAACTCTCTGGCGGGCAACAACAGCGCGTCCTCATCGCGATGGGACTGGCGTGCAACCCGGAACTGCTGATCCTCGACGAGCCCACGACGGGGCTGGACGTCACGACCCAAGCGAAGCTCCTCGACCTGATCAAGGAGCTGAAGACCGGTGCCGAGGTCGGCATCCTGCTCATCACGCACAACCTCGGCGTCATCGCGCAGATCGCCGACCGCGTCAACATCCTCTACGCCGGCGAGATGATGGAGAAGGGACCGGTCGACGACGTGTTCACCTCGCCGTCGAACCCCTACACGCAGGCGCTGCTCGCGACGACGCCGGAACTGAACCGGACCAAGGAGCTCCGGCCGATTCCCGGTGGCATCCCCGCGCTCGGCGAGATTCCGAACGGCTGCATCTTTGCCGACCGCTGTGACTTCGCCACCGATGAGTGCCAGACTGGTGACATCGACGTCGAGGCCGTCTCGGACGACCACGAGACGCGCTGTGTGAACTGGCAGACCGCCGTCGACAACCCCATCGAGGCCGGCGATGCGACCGAGCGGAAATCGCGCCCCGGCGACGTCATCCTGGAAGGAAAGGGCGTCGTCAAACACTACGACGAGGGGACGTTCGTGGAGAACCTCCTGAGCGACCACAAGCCCGTTCGGGCTGTTCAGGGCGTCGACCTCACGGTTCGCGAGGGGGAGACGGTCGGCCTCGTCGGCGAGTCCGGCTGTGGAAAGAGTACGCTCGGACGGACGATGCTCTCGCTGCACGAGCTGACCGACGGCGTCATCGAGTACCGCGGTGACGACCTCGCCAGCCTGTCGAAAGCGAAGCGCAAAGAGTTCCACGCGGAGTGTCAGATCATCTTCCAGGATCCCGACGCGAGCCTGAACCCCCGGAAATCCGTCCGGGAGTGCATCGAGCGGCCGCTCAAGCTCTTCACCGAGCAGGACGAAGACGAGCGGATCGCCCGCGTCGACGAACTGCTCGAACAGGTGAATCTGAGTCTCGACCTCAAGAACAAGTTCCCGCACGAACTCTCCGGGGGCCAGCAACAGCGGGTCGCCATCGCCCGAGCGTTCGCGGCGAACCCGTCGCTGGTCGTCCTCGACGAGCCGGTCTCGTCGCTCGACGTGAGCGTGCAGGCGAGCATCCTGAAGCTGCTCGGGGAACTCCGCGACGAGTACAACACGTCGTACCTGCTCATCAGTCACGACATGGGCGTCATTCAGGCCATCTGCGACCGGCTGGCGGTGATGTACCTCGGAAAGATCATCGAGTACGGGACGATGTCGGACGTGTTCGCGCCGCCGTTCCATCCGTACACCCGGTCGCTGCTGTCGAGCATCCCGACGCTCGACCCGCACGAGGAGGGCAACCGAATCAGACTGCAGGGCGACGTGCCGAGCGCCCGCAATCCGCCGCCGGGCTGTTCGTTCCAGACGCGGTGTCCGCAGAAGATCGGTGACGTCTGCGAGACGGACGAACCGGAACTCGTGGAGACGAATCAGGAGACAGACCACTGCGTGGCCTGCCACCTCGACGAGAGCGGGACGACGAAACCGCTCGAGACGCCCGTTGAAGAGCTGTAAGCTGCGATCGACGCTTCCTTTTTGACCGGGTTTTCACCGGAGACCGGCCGGGCCGATCACCGAGCGAGATACCCGCCGTCGATGACGAGGTTGTGGCCCGTCATGAACCGCGCGTCGTCGGAGGCGATGAACACGGCGGCCCGCCCGACGTCTTCCGGCTCGCCGACGAAGTCCGTCAGGACGCGGTCCCGATAGAAGGCCGCTCGCTCCTCGTCGTCGTCCCACGACTCCAGCTCGTCGTCGTCCTTCGAGCGGGTCATGCTGGTCTTGACGGGGCCAGGACAGATCGCGTTGACCGTCACGCCGTCGCCGCTGTAGTCGACGGCGAGCTGTCGGGTGAGGTTGGCGACGCCGCCTTTCGACGCGCAGTAGGCGGGGCTCTCCTCGTACCCGACGAACGCGAGCTGTGATGCGACGTTGATGACGCGGCCGTGATCGCTCTCCAGCAGGTGTTCCATCGCGGTCTTCGTGCAGCGATAGACGCCCGAGAGGTTCACGTCGAGGACGTCGCTCCAGTCGTCCTCCGAAACCGCTTCGACGGTCCCGCCCCGGGCGATGCCGGCGTTGTTGACGAGGACGTCGAGGCCGCCGAAGGCGTCCACTGCGGCTTCGACGAGCGCCGCCACGTCCCCGGGCTCAGTGACGTCGGTCTCCCTGAACAGTGCGTCGCGGCCGAGGTCCCGGATTCGCTCGGTGGTCGTCGCCGACGCTCCGAGGTCGCTCGGCGTCTCGGTGAGGTCGCCGACGGCAACGTCGGCACCCGCTCGCGCGAGTTCGAGCGCGATTCCCCGACCGATTCCCGAACTACCGCCCGTGACGATGGCGGATCTGTCTTCGAGTTTCACAGTGAGTTAACGAGGGCGCCGACGATAAACGTCCATCGGACACGGTGGGTCGGCCACGACTCCACCCCAGTGGGCGTCTCCCCACGGCAGTCGCGACTGTACTCGGCACGGCGTCGCTCTCGATCACGGCTCGTAACGAAGTGTGTTTTTCAGACTCTTCTATCAGATTCCTTGACTTTGCGAGTCACGACCCTCGTTCGACGATCGCGAGCAGTTTCACTTATAATCTCGAAACCATATACACACCCCCTTCTATATTTATCATAGTTTCACATGTGTGGAGACCGCCGATGGCCCGACGAAACTGCGTTAGCGCCGTCGAGAGGTCGCGAGGGATCGTTTCGCCGCGCTGTCGTCCCGAACTGGACGATCACGCAAAGGGAGGTCGATTCCCCGCGACCGGAGCGTGTTGCGGCAGCAAGAAATTACATTCATAGTTATGTAACTGGTGGCTACTTTCGTCCGAATCCGCGTCCGCTGTCCGCGTCACGGAGCGTCGTTGAGCCCTCTCCAGCTCGTGTATGACGATATTATTTCTGTAATGGTCTGTTCGACGGACGCCGGACACCAGCCCGAACGCTCGTATCAGAGGATTCACAGTGGGGCGGAGACGTGGTGTGCGATAACAACCGACTCGATGGTACCAGGTCGAACACGCTCATATGGTTTCGATTTTATAACTAAACGACCCGAAAATGCGCCACATCGTGTCCATTCGATACCATATGGTTGCCACGACGAACGGCCACCGCTCTCGACGTATCTGAAAACGCGCACGAACTCGCGTTGCTCGCCAGTCGCGGACCGAGGCAACGAGGGAAAAATCGAATGTCGACCGAAACCGTCCGCGCGGATCAGTTCACCGGTCCGATTCGGGGTCGTAGGCGGGATCCTCGACGACGGTGGCCGCGTAGCGGTCGTCCTGGTAGCGGACGTCGAGCGAGGTTCCTGGCTCGGTGTACTCCTGCGGGAGGTATCCGTAGACGATGCACTGGTCGATGGAGTAGCCGTAGTCGGCGCTCGTGGCGTAGCCGAGACAGTCGTCGCCGTCGAGGATGGGCATACCCCCGCTGACGATGACGCCCGGTTCGTCGAGGGTGAGGCAGGTCAGGTGCTGGTCGACGTCGTCCTTCGCCGCTTCGAGCGCGTCGCGGCCGACGAAATCGGTGTCGAGGTCGACGGTGAAGCCCAGGCCCGCCTCGTAGGGGTCGTACTCCGAGCGGATGTCGCCTCCGTAGAGCCGGAAGCCGCTCTCGATGCGGAGCGTGTTCAGCGCGTCCGTCCCCATCGGAACGACGTCGTGGTCCTGGGCGCTCTCGTAGAGGACCTCCCAGAGTCGCTCGCCGTACTCGGTCGGGGTGTGCAGCTCCCACCCCTCCTCGCCGGCGTAAGAGATGTTGAGCGCGACCGTCGGGACGCTGTCGACAGCGATCTCCTGGGCGGTGAACGAGGGGAAGGCGTCCTCGCTCAGGTCGGCGTCGGTGAGCGGTTCGAGCACGTCGCGAGCGTTCGGGCCCCAGACGGCGACCCCGCTCTGGCCGGACGAGCGGTCGACGACCGTCGCGTCGTACCCCTCGGCGCGGTCGCGGATGACGCTGAGCTGGTTCGACCCGTTGGCTCCGCCGCTGCCCATGACGCGGAAGTGGTTCTCGCCGAGGCGCGCGACGGGCATGTCGCCGAGGATGCCGCCGCTCTCGTCGACGAGGAGCGTGTAGGTGACGCGCCCGACGTCCGTGTCGACGTCGTTCGTGAACGTCCGCTGGACGACCTCGGCGGCGTCCGGGCCGCGGACTTCGATGGGGGTCAGCGAGGAGACGTCGAACAGTCCGCCGCGGTCGCGCACGGCCTGGTGTTCGGCTCCCGAGATGGGCGACCAGTACTGACCGAGCCAGCCGTCGCGCTCCGGAACGTCGTACTCCTCGAGCAGGTCCGCGTTGGACTCGAACCAGCGCGGCCGTTCCCAGCCGTCGCTGTTGACGAAGTCCGCGCCGAGTTCCTCGTGGTGCTGGTAGAACGGGCTCCTGCGCAGGTGGCGGTTGGTGCTGCTCGGCTCGCGCGGGTGGACGACGTCGTAGACGGTCTCGTAGTTCTCGCGCCCGCGCGTCCAGACGAAGTTGTGGACGCTGGAGTGGGGCTGGAAGCGCTCGATCTCGGTGCCGTAGCGGGGCAGGTCGGTCTCGCCCTCCTCCATCAGGTCGGCGATGATCTTCCCCGCGCCGCCGGAGTGGGTGATCCAGATGGCGGCCGCGACCCAGAGGTCGTCGACGTTCGGTGCTTCGCCGAGGATGGGCATCCCGTCGATGGAGAACGAGAAGATGCCGTTGAACGCCCGGTCGAAGTCGGCGTCTTCGAGTTGCGGGTAGAGGTCGGTCGCCTCCTCCCACGCCGAGGAGAAGTCCTCCTCGGTGAACTCCGCGGACGCGGGCATCTCGTAGTCCTCCGTGCGCGTGTGCTCCGCGCCGACGGCGTAGCCGTTCAGGAGCGGGTGGCGCATCGCGTCTTCGTGGTCCGGGAGGTCGAACGCGTCGACAAGCCGCGCCTCGTGGTCGTAGCTGCCGATGCCGATGCCCTCGCCGTACTGGTGGAAGTACAGCGACGCCTCCTGGTGGCGCAGTCCGCAGTCCTCGGTCTCCTTCGTCTCGCCTTCGAGTTCGTCGATGGCCTCGGTGACGACGTACTGGTGCTCGCAGGGGACCAGCGGGATGTCGACGTCGACCATCTCCTCGACGAGCGGCGACCAGATGTTCGTCGCCATGAGGACGCGCTCGGCCTCGATGGTACCCTGGTCGGTCACGACGCTGTCGACGCTGCCGTCCGAGGTTTCGACGTCGACGACCTCGACTCGCTCGTGGAAGGTCGCGTTGCGCGACTCCGACTCCTCGACGAGAGTCTCCAGGAGTTCGAGCGTCTGGATCTGTCCGTCGCCGGGCACGAAGTAGCCGCCGACGAGCTTGTCGGTGTCGACGAGCTTGTTGTACTCGCCGACCTCCTCGGGCGTGAGGAGTTCGGGGCCTTCGATGCCGTAGGCGGTCGCGTGGTCGTACTTGCGCTTGATGTACTCCCACTGGCTCTGCGAGCGGGCGACTTCGAGCGACCCGCCGGCGTCGAAGCGGCCGAGGTCCGAGTAGAGGTCGCGGCCGTACTTCGCGAGCGACGCCATCGTCTTGTTGGCGTTCGACTGGCGCAGTCCGCCGGGAGCGTGGAGGGTGGACCCACCTGCTTCGGGGATCGGACCTTTGTCGAGCACCGTTACTGGCTCGTCCGTGAGTTCCGTCAGATGATACGCTGCGCTGCAACCGATGATTCCTGCCCCGACGATGACTGTGTGTGATTCAGCCGGGGGACTGCCATCTTCAACCATACACCATTAGAACCCGTCCATCGGCTTATAAATCTGCCGACGCGTACGACCCGCGTGCACGGAACCGCCGCGCACTCGGGGCGGACTGTCCTCACGAAAAATGGCCGTTTCGTCGGTGTGGATCTCCGGTTCGATTCGACGGGGCGTCGCCACCGTACCATGTCACATCCAAGACTTACCCTCCGACTGGCCGTACGTCTTGGCGAGTGAAACTCACCCATGACTGACGACGAACGCGACGACTTTCTGGACCAGGCCGACGAATCACGCTTCGCGGACGTCGAAGACCCTCTGATTCGCAAAATCGCGGAAGCAGTCGACGACCTCGACGAGGACAAAGTCGCCGAGCTGACCCAGCAGGCGATCGACGAGGAGAAACCACCGCTCGACATCCTCCAGCGCGGGCTGACGAACGGCGTGAAGACGGTCGGCGACAAGTTCGGCCGCGGTGAAGTCTTCCTGCCCGAACTGGCGATGGCGGCCGACGCGATGAAGGCCGGCGTCGAACTGGTCGACCCGCTCCTCGCGGAGATGGAGATCGCCGAAGAGGACGAGGCGGGACTGTTCGTCATCGGCACCGTCGACGAGGACATCCACAACATCGGGAAGAACATCGTCGTCACGATGCTCAAAGCGAACGGCTTCGACGTCATCGACCTCGGCGTCGAGGTGCCGAACGAGAAATTCGTCGAGGCGGTCGACGAGCACGACCCCGACATCCTCGGTATGTCGGCGCTGATGACGATGACGATGGACCACCAGGCGGAGGTCGTCGACCTCCTCGAAGAGAAGGGCCTGCGAGTCAACGTGAAGGTCATGGTCGGCGGCGCACCGACCTCCCCGGAGTGGCGCGATGAGATCGGTGCCGACGGCTACGGCGACAACGCCGACGCCGCCGTGAAGCGAGCGAAGAACCTCCTCGAAGAGGCCCGCGCGGAAGGTGCGGAACCGGCTGAGTCGGCGCAGTGAGCCGGTGACCGCGGTCCGAACGGGCGACCCGTCCGGGCAGTGGGCTCGACATCTGCGGTCGGCCGCGGACCGGTTCCCGACGTCGGCGGCGACCGACCCGAAATCGTTACAACACCGCTGTGTCACTCTCCACTGTGAAGCGTTACTACGACGTGCTGGCACTCCTCGGACTCATCCTCGTGCGGGGGCTGAGCTTCCCCGCGTTCGAGTTCGGTCTCGACGCGTTCCCGGTCCTGATGCTCACCGCGTTCCGACTCGACATCGCGGCCATCGTCCTGTTCGGGTACGTTCTGGCAACCAACACCGATTGGCGACCGACGACCCGTGGCGACTACATCGCCATCGGGTCCGGTGGCATCGTGGCGTTCGCCTTGGCGAACGGCCTCTGGTCGATGGGCCAGGAGATGACCACGGCGACGTTCGCAGGGTTGATGGCCGGGCTGGTCCCCATCACGACGGCCGGGTTCTCGTGGGTCCTCTTACCGCGGGATCGTCTCTCTCCGCTCGGCGTCGTCGGACTGGGCGTCGGATTCGGCGGGGCGATGATTCTGATGCTCCCCGAGGGAGGGCTCCACTTCAGCCCGACGCTCGTCGGCAAGCTGCTCGTCTTCGCCGGCGTCACGGCGGCGGGGCTCGGTGGCGTGTTGATTCGGTGGGCGACCCCCTCGCTCCCGGCGTCGAGCCAGGTCGCGTGGGCCATCTCCATCGGAGCGGTGCTGATTCACGCTACCAGCGTGGCCGTCGGTGAGTCCTTTGCTGCGGTCCATCTGACCCCGACAGGTATCGGTGCAGTTCTCTTCCTCGGCGTCGGTGTGAGCGCGTTCGGGCGGGTGCTCACCTTCTGGCTGCTGGGGCGTCGCTCCGCAATCGAGATCAGTCTGACGTCGTATCCCGCGCCCGTCATCGCAGCCGTCACGGGCTGGCTGCTGTTCGGCGACGAACTCACGGGCCGAATGGCCGTCGGGTTCGGCGTCGTCGTCGTCGGGTTCGCGCTCATCAAACGGGAGGCGCTCCGGAGGGAACTGCATCGTCTGACGGGGTCCAGGGGCGATGAACCGAGGTCGACCGATCCGTCTCCCGGCGACGGCGCCGTCGCGGAGGACACGCCGTCCGAGTGCCGCTCGTCGGGCGACTCCTGACGATTCAGTCGTCGCGAGCGGCCAAACGAAATAGTTTCGTCGTCCCACGGTGACGGGTACGTCGTGCATCGGTACTCCATCCTGCTTGGCTTCGCCGTTCTCGTGCTCCTGAAGGGGTTGAGCTTCCCTGCCTTCGAGATCGGGCTGGCGTCGTTTCCGGTTCTCATGCTGGCAGCACTCCGCTACGACGTCGCGGTGGTCGTCCTGTTCGGCTACGTCCTGGCGACCGACACTGACCTGCGACCGACGACGCGGGGCGACGTGGTGGCCATCCTCGCGGGCGGTGTGGTGAGCTTCACGGTCGCGACGGCCCTGTGGTCCGTCGGGCAGGAGATGACGTCGGCGACGCTCTCGGGGCTGATGGCGAGCCTCGTCCCCATCATGACGGCGGCGTTCTCGTGGATTCTCCTCCCCGAGGATCGACTGACCGGGGTCGGGATTGCCGGCCTCGGCGTCGGCTTCCTCGGCGCACTCATCATCATGCTCCCGAGCGGTGGCCTCCAGTTCGGTCCGGGAGTGACTGGGAAGGTGTTGATGTTCGTCGGCGTCGCCGCGACCGCGCTCGCAGGTGTCCTGATTCGCTGGGCGCGACCGACGCTCCCCGCGGCGAGCCAGACCGCGTGGGCGATGCTCGTGGGGGCCGTGCTCCTTCACCTGGGAAGTTTCACGATGGGGGAGACCCTTGCGGACGTGACGCCGACTGTCGTGGGAATCGCCGCAGTGGTCTTCCTCGGTGCGGTGACGAGCGCCGTCGGACGGGGGCTCTTCTACTGGCTGCTGGGTCGTCGCTCGGCCATCGAGATCAGCCTCACGTCGTACGCCGCGCCCGTCATCGCCGCCGCGACGGGCTGGTTCCTGTTCGGCGACGAGGTCTCCAGCGGGATGGTCGTGGGCTTCGTCGTCGTCGTCTTGGGCTTCGTACTCGTCAAGCGACAGGCGGTCCGCACGGAGTTTCTCCGGCTCGGCATCCTCGGGTGAGCCACTGGGAGAGCCGCTGATCGCCCGCGAAACCGAAACACCGATGCCACCCGACTGTACATCGTGAACGTATGGCGAGCAAGCTGGAGTTCTATTCGCTGTATCTGACTCGGTTCGTCGACAATCTCGGATACGTCGCCATCCTCACGCTTCTGCCTGCGTACATCAATCTGCTCGACCCGTCCGGGGTCGCTATCGGGGTGTTCGTCAGTGCGCTGGGCATCGGGCGCACCGTCGCGGGCGTACCGCTGGGGTGGGCGGCGGACCGATACGACAAACGGGCGCTGCTGCTCGGGTCGCTTGTCGTCAGCGCGCTGGCGTTCGTCGTGTACGGGCTCGTCGAGACGACGACCGGACTCATCGTCGCGCGGACCATTCAGGGGCTGGGCTCGGTCGGGGCTGGAATGGTCGCGCTCGCGCTCGTCGGCGAACTCGCTCCCGAGACGGAACGCGCGAACTACATCGGGAAGTTCAACGCGTGGCGACTCGCGGCGGGCATCGTCGGGACGCTGGGCGTCGGTGCCGTGTTCGAGTACACTGGATTCACGCCCATCTTCGCCGTGCTCATCGCGCTCGGCCTGCTCGCGATGGCCGGCATCTGGTGGTCAATCGACGCCGACGAGACCACGGTGGAGGGGATCGCCTACTTCGACCTCGCAGTGAACAGGCGCATCCTGACCATCTCGAGTTTCCGGGTCCAGTACGCCGTTGCGATGACGCTTGTCCAGACGTGGATTCCGATCTACGTCGGGGTGACCGTCGCGAAGGGCGGCCTCGGGCTCGCGTCCATCGCGGTCGGGGCCGTCCTCGCGGCCGAGAAGGTGACGAACATGCTCTTCCAGCCGTACACGGGCGGTCTCTCGGACAGGTACGGCCGTGCGCTGTTCATCTTCGTCGGTGGCGGCGTCTACGGGCTCGTCGCGCTCGTGATCCCCTTCACGCCTGCGCTCGGCGTGCTGGCTCCACTCACGCTGACGATTCCGCTCTTCGGGACGCTCCCGCCCGTGTTCTTCGTCGCGCTCGCACTGAACGCACTCCTCGGCGTCGCGGACAGCTTTCGGGAGCCGGCGAGCATGGCGCTGTTCGCGGACGAGGGCAAGGGAAGCGGTATCACGAGCAGCTTCGGTATCCGGGGCATCGTCTGGCGGCCGGGGGCGATCCTCGCGCCGCTCGTCGGCGGCTACGTCATGTCCACGTACGGTATCGACTGGGTGTTCTACATCGGCGGTGTCGCGGCACTGAGCGGCATCCTCGTCTTCTACGGTGTCCTCTCCGTTCGCCACGGTCCCCGGGCGCTCAGGCAGTGGTGAGCGTCGGATGGCACTGATCTCTCCTCGTCCGTGTGCTCCTGTCCGGCCGAAGCCGGCGTGGTGAACGAGCGGTGGCGGGACCGAAATGGCGTGTCGATGCCGTGCGGTTCGGATTTCGACGCCCTGGGACCCAAGATATTAAATATGAGGGTGATAAATAGACCTATGGAAATGCGAAAGAGCACCAGGAGTGTCGAGGGTGTACCAGCGGGTTCCTCGGACAAATCGCGGCGTACGTATCTGAAATTGCTCGGAGCCGGCGGCCTTGCCGGCCTCGCTGGCTGCCAGGGAGGCGGCTCTTCGAATGACGGAACGGCGACTGATTCGAGCGGTGGCGACACCACCACGCACGACTCCGGTGGCGACGATTCGGGCGAGGAACTCTACGGCGGGACCATCAGAATCGCCATTCCGCAGACGCTGAACAATCTGCACCCGATGAAGGGCGTCTCGGCGACGGACTACGCGTTCGCCGAGGTCATGTACTCCCGGCTGACCGTCCTACACCCGGACGACACGACGGCCCAGCCCGACCTGGCGACGGACTGGGAAGCCAACAACAACGTCGACGAGTGGACGTTCATGCTCAACGAGGACGCGACGTTCGTCGGCGGCGACCCGGTCACCGCATCGGACGTCGCGGCGACCGTCGACTACATGATGAACGACGATGAACTCCCGACCGCGGATCGCTTCCTCGGCGGGGCGACCGGAGCCGACGTCGTCGACGAGAAAACGGTCACCATCAACCTCGACGGACCGGACACCGAGTATCCACGCCGAATCAGCGAGACGGGGAGTTCGTTCAACATCGTCCCGAAAAGTGTCATCGACGACGACCCGAGCAAGATGTCCGATAGGAGTTTCGGCAGCGGACCGTTCACGCTCAAAGAGAAGTCCGGCGGGAACAAGTACGTCTTCGACGCCCGCGACGACTACTGGGGCGTCGACGAGGACGGCGACGAGATTCCGTACGTCGACCAGATGGCCATGACTGTCGTGAGCGACTCGCTCGCGGCCACCAACGGGCTCGTCGACCAGCGCTACGACGCCGTGCTACAGGCGGACCCGACGATGAAGTCTCGCTACGAGCAGGGCGAGCAGACCCAGATGTACAGCCACGAGTCGATGGAGCTCATCAACATCCTGCTCAACACTGACATCGAGCCGTTCGACAACCCCAACGTCCGCAAGGCGCTCAAGTACGCGATGGACAAAGAGGCGATGCTCGAAGCCATCGAGGGCCGCGGCTCGTTGGGCTACCACCACTCGGTGTCGCCGCTCCACAAGCTGTACGCCGACGACATCGACGACCCGTTCGGGGACACGGCCCAGCCGGAGAAAGCCCGCGCCCTGCTCGAGGAGGAGGGCTACTCCGGCGACACGCTGCTCGAGCTCCCGACGCTGCCCTTTTCGAAGGGAAGCACGCCCGAGAAGGAGCCGCAGGCGCAGTTGTTCCAGCAACAGATGGCCGCCGCGGGCATCGAGTTCGACCTGCAGCTCATCACGACCGACACCTGGCTGACGGACTACTGGAACAAGGACGAAGCGTGGTACTTCAGCGGTTGGGCGGCGCGCGCGGTCGAGACCTCAGTTCTGGAACTCGGCTTCCACAGCGAGTCCAGCTGGAACTCCGCGCGATTCGACAACGCCGAGTACGACAAGCACCTCGAAGCGGCGATGAACGCGACCGACATGGAGACGAAGCGGAAGGAACTGAAGGAGGCCCAGCAGATCCTGCACGTGGACGGGCCGTGGCTCGTCACCACGTTCGTCAACATCTTCGGCGCGTGGAACGACTACGTGAAAGACGTCGAACTCCCCTTCACGAACGAGCGGTCGTACCACCACGACGCGCGACTCACCGAAGACGCGCCGATGGGTCCATCTCCCTGATCCACTGATTCGCACAGGGCTGGGACGAACGAACCGCACCACCCACGACACTCGAGGGGCCCCCACCCATCGTCTGCCCCACCGCGTCTCGCAATCGGACCCGAAGACGCTGAACCGACTGCTGGCTAGAGGGTCCGTGACCGTCGTCGCGCTCGGTCTGTCGCTCGCTGTGGTCGTCGTCGACTCGTGCGATCTGTTGCTACCCGACCGAGTAACACCGTTATCGACGAGACGGCAGTCCGCAAACCGGGGTCGTTCGGTTCGAGAACGACACACAACCGCATGGGTCCGACGGCGTCGTTTCCGTCATCCCACCGCAATCACGCTCAGTCCTCGTAGACGGCCGGATTGACAACGTTCTCGGGTCGCTCTCCCCGGAAGACGCTTGCCACTGCCTCGGCGACGCCGCGCTGGAGGTCGTCGATGGCCGTCTCGGAGTACCAGGCGACGTGCGGGGTGACGACGACGTCGTCGTGACCGAGGAGCGGGTCCTCCGGGTCAGGCGGTTCCGCGGCGAGCACGTCCAGGCCGGCGAGCGCGATCTCGTCGTCGTCGAGCGCCTCGCGCAGGGCCGTCTGGTCGACGATGTCGCCGCGCGACGTGTTACAGAGGATCGCCGAGTCCCGCATCGCTTCGAACGCGGCCGCGTCGAAGAGGTGGTGGGTATCCTCCGTGAGTGCGGTGTGTATCGAGATGACGTCGGAGCGGGCCAGCAGGTCCTCGAAGGATACCTTCTCGGCGTCGAAGGCGTCGAGTTCGTCCTGAGCGGTGCTCCGGCTGTAGACCGCGAGGTCCGCGCCGACGCTCCGGAACAGTTCCGCCGCCCGGCGGCCGATTCCCCCGAACCCGACGATGCCGACCGTCAGTTCCTGAAAGCGTGGGCGTGCAGCGTTGGCCGTCCAGTCCCACTCGCCGTCCCTGACGGCGCGGTCGTACTGGGCGACGCGGCGGTTGCAGGTGAGCGCGAGCGTGAGCGCGTGCGTCGCCGCCTCGTCCACGCAGAAGCCCGGGACGTTCGCGACCGGAACGTCGTGGGCCGTCGCCGCGTCGACGTCGACGTTGTCGTAGCCGCTCCCGTACCTTGCGACGACCGAGAGGTTCGGCAGCTCCCTCAGCAGTGGTTCTGTCACGGGGAACTTGTTGACGATGAGCGCGTCGACCTCGGGGACGCGTTCGACGACCTCCTCCGGTTCGGAGACGTCGAGTGAGACGACCTCGGCGTCGACCGCGTCGAGTATCTCTCGTTCGGTGTCCAGGTCGTCGAAGAACTGGTCAGTAACTGCCACCTGCCGTGTCATACTGTGGCTCACTACCGGGTCGGTTGTAAATCCGTTGGGTCCCGACCCGTCGTGGCCCGCGAAACTATGTGCGCCCCAACCGGTATGTTGGTACCGACCCCATTTTCGAGGACATGGACGAGACTGTGTCGACCCAGTCAGTGGGTCCCATCGACAAACTCCCTCCCGAGGGGCTGGACGAGATTCACGAGGCGAGTCTCCGACTGTTGGAAGACGTCGGACTTCGCATCAGTTACGACGAGGCGCTCGACCTGCTCGACGAGAACGGCTGTGACGTCGACCGGGAGTCGAATATCGTTCGCTTCCCGCCGGACCTGGTCGAGGAATCCATCGAGAAAGCACCCTCGTCGTTCACGCTGCACGGGCGGAACCCCGAGCAGTCGGTCCAGGTCGGCGACGGCGAGTACGTCACCTCCCCCTGCGGCAGCGCGCCGAACGTCCTCACCTACGAAGACGGCCGACGGCCCTCCACGCTGGAGGACTACGAGACGCTCCAAAAGTTGACGCAGATGACCGACGTGATGACCACGACTGGGTACAACCACTGCGAGCCGAACGACGTCGACCAGGAGGTCAAACACTACCGCCTGCTCGAACGCGCCATCAAGCTGTCGGACAAACCGCTCAAGGGCGACTGCTGGGGAGCCGACCGCGCGAAGGCGTCCATCGAGATGGCGGGCATCGCGAACCAGGACCCCGACCTCAGCAAGCCCTACATGTTCGCGACGATCAACAGCGTCTCACCGCGCATCTGGGACACGAAGATGACCGGTGGGTTGCTAGAGTTCGCACGCGCCGGGCAGGTCGCGGTCCTCTCGCCTGCGGTCATGGCCTCGGCCTCCGGGCCATCGACGCTCGCCGGGACGCTCGCGCTCGGCAACGCGGAGATCCTCGCCGGAAACGTCATGGCGCAACTCGCGAACCCGGGGACGCCCATCGTCTACGGACTCCCGACGTCGAACGTCGACGTCCGCTACGGCTCGTTCGCCATCGGCAGCCCCGAAGGGGCGCTGTGCGTCGCCTTCGCCGGGCAGATGGGACGCTACTACGACGTGCCCAGCAGGGCCGGTGGCTCCCTGACCGACGCGAAGGTCCCGGACGCGCAGGCGGGCGCGGAGTCGATGCTCCAGCTGTTCGTCACCGTCCAGAGCGGGGTGAACCTCATCCACCACGCCGTCGGGATGCTGGACTCCTACTCGACGTCCTCGCCGGAGAAGTTCGTCATCGACTGCGAATCGCTCCGATATATCGAGCACTTCCGCAACGGCTACGACATCAACACCGACACGCTCGCGGAAGACCTCGTCGCGGATGTCGAGCCCGGCGGGCACTTCCTCAATCAACGGCACACGCTGGAACACTCCCGAGACGACTACCTCTTCTCGGACATGTTCTACCGCGACTCCTACGACAACTGGGCGGACGAGGGCGAGAAGGACGCCTTCGAGGTCGCACACGAACGCGTCGAGGAGATGCTCGACGAGTACGAACGGCCCGAACTCGACCCCGAGGTCGCAGCGGAACTCGAAGCCTACGTCGAGGAAGGCGTCGAAGGCGCGTACACCACCGCGTAGGGTGTCCCCGGTCCGACTCGCGGTGGCGAGTCGATGCGGGCGCGCGGCTCGATTTTCCCAGCAGGATCGGATTCGGAAAACATAGTCGCGTTTTTATATACAGTTCGCCAAATCCCCGGTCCGCAGCGGTTCCCGACCGCTCAGTCGATCCGGTAGATCTCCGTCATGTACGGTGACTCGACGTCCGACGGACTGTCTGCGTCGTAAATCCGCAGGTCCTCGTCCTCGAGGTAGTCGGCCATCCTGTCGTTCCAGTCGGCGATGACCTCGCTCTCCGTGAGGAATTCGAGCAGTCGGTCGGGGTCGTCGACCTCGAAGTACGCGAAGACGTGGCCGTCGTCCTCGAACACGCTCTCTTTGACGACGCCGGCTCCGGAGTTCCGGTAGGCATCGGCGATCTCGGCCGGGACGTTCTCGTGGGCCTCCAGGTACGCATCTCGCATTCCGTCGCGGATCTCGAAGTGCAGGGCGACGCGAGCCACGTCACTCCTCCTGCATGACGGTGACGACCGGCCGATCGGCGTTCAACAGGATCCGCTGGGTGACGCTGCCGAAGAGCGCCTTGCCGGTCGGCGTCCGCTTGCGGCCGCCGATGACGACGTACCGGGCGTCGATGGCCTCGGCGATGGCGAGGATCTCGGTGTCGATCTTGCCGACGCGACTGCGGAACTCGACGTCCCCGACCTCGATTCCGCTCTCTGCGACGAGCGTCTGGGCCTGCTGTCGGGCGCTGCTCTGGGCGTCCTCTACCGTGTAGGAGACCTCGTCGGACTCGCTCTCCATGTCCCTGCGACGCTTGCGGTACTCCTCCTCGGGGAGGACGCTGACAACGTAGAGCGTATCGTCGTACGCGTCGGCCAGGTCCGCGCCGGTTCGCAGGATGTTCTCGGGTGAACTGTCTCCTTTGACTGCTGTCAGAATTGCCATGACGGAATGTGGACCCGGGGCCGTATAATTCTACGGAAACCTGTAGGACCGCCTCAACGACGGCTGTCCAGCCCACTCGGACCGAAGAATCCCACCCGTGGCGTCACTCTGCCCACCGCCGTCCCGTCGAAGGTCGGTGGCTTATCGACGACGGAGCGGTCCGTACCACCAAGCTTATGCCTGTGTGAGGTTACCACTCAATTGCAGGTCGCCGAGAAGTGAATACGACCTGTCCGCAGTGGCACGGTAGCGAGGCCACTTCCACCCACACCCTACCCCCCACCCACCCCCACAACCATCCCTTACCACTGATCCGATCCGGGTGTGCAACTGGTGCAATCCGTGACGGTGCCGACGAGCCCTTTCCCAGGGCCCGTCCGGCATCTTCATCGTCGCTGTTCTCGACAGGCCTGTCCAGCTCTCGGTCCCGCCGTCGATACCGGAGCGACTGACAGGTGTCGCCGCATCGTCTCACCAGGAACTGCCTCGAGACCGCCCTGCCGCCCGTCGACGGGGAGGCAGCTCGGCGTCTGCGCACTCGGTCCGTTGGCCCGATTTGTTGGCAGGTCACAGCGCTTCTGGTTGGCTCGGACCTCGGTCATCGGAATCGAGGTGGCGAGGCAAATGGTGGACGTCTGGCGGCGTCAGGGTGACGATCTGGCCGAGAACGGGTCGCCATCGGCATGAGAGACTGCCTCGACCAACTCGGTGTCGACGTGTGTGAGCAGCTCGAAGTTGACAAACAGTACTTCCACTGGTGGTGGGTGTGGTGGTGAGGTCTCTCCGAACTGTTGACTTGGGACCTCAAAAATCAGAATTGAACACTCGCTTTATAGGACACTGGTTCGAATTTCTGGGAGGATGAGTTGCTGCCATCGATTTCACCCGCTTCGTCCAGCAAATCGGCCAGAAAACCGCTGTAATGCACGACTGACCGGGATTGGGTTTGTGGCCCGATGGTTGCTGTAATCCGGATGCCAACAGCGCCCAAGGGGAGCGTGACGGATACACAGGACCGCCCGACATTTGCTCGCAGAATACCCGAGGCACAACGACTGTGTCGCCCTTTCCACCTTTATTCACGTCCCGCCGACGTGCCGGCTCCTCAGGTGCCGAAGTTTCGGGTAGATACTTCTACGGCTGATATTTCAATCGCACTGGTCGGTGTACTAACATGGTTTCCTCGAGTCGTCCGCCGTCCCTCGTCTGTCTCCGTCGACGAGAGATTCGGGCGGAGTGGTCTGGACGAACTCATCCCAGTCTCATCGGCGGCAACCGAAAACTCAGCGATGGCCTCCGCTCGTCGCCCCACGGTGACCGCGACCCTGCTACCGATTCAGCGTGTGGATGGCGAGGCCGAGCCCGTTGGCCGCGGCCTCGTGGACCGATTCGGCGAGCGTCGGGTGGGCGTGGACCGTCTCGGCGAGATCTTCGACGGTCAGCCCGTGTTCGACGGCGAGCGTGATCTCCGCAATCAGCTCCGAGGCTTCGGGGCCGACGACCTCGCCGCCGAGGACGGTCCCCTCGTCACCGGCGACGAGGCGGACGAAGCCGTCGGCGTGGCCGGTCGTGAGCGCGCGGCCGCTGGCGCGCATCGGGAACTCGCCGGCCGTGACGTCGAGACCGGCGTTATCGGCCTCTTCCTCCGACATGCCGACGCTGGCGATCTCCGGGGAGGTGAACGCGACGGCCGGAATCGCGCGATCGGCCATCGACGCGTCTCGCCCGGCCAGCACCGCGGCAGCCACCTCGCCCTCCGTGCTGCCGGCGTGGGCGAGCATGGGCTCGCCGGCGACGTCGCCGACGGCGAAGACGTGGTCGAGTTCGGTGCGACACTGCTCGTCCGTCGGGACGAAGCCGTCCTCGTCGGTGGCCAGTCCGAGCGCGTCCAGCCCCATCGTGTCGGTGACGGGCTGGCGACCGACCGCGACGAGCACGGCGTCCGCGGCGTACTCGCTGGTCGTCTCGTCGTCGACGTCCTCGGTGGTCACGACCACACCCTCGTCGGCGGACTCGCAGTCGGCCGCGAGCTGGCCGTAGTCGACCTCGATGCCGAGGTCGTCGGCGGCGGACCGGACGGGCGCGACGAGGTCGGCGGTGAAGCCGGGCATCATCTCGTCCAGTGCCTCGACGACGGTCACGTCGACGCCGAGCTTCGCGAACACCGTGGACAGCTCCATGCCGATGTAGCCCGCGCCGACGACGACGAGGCTATCGGGTAGTTCGGAGCGCGCGAGCGCCTGCTCGGCGTCGAGGACGCCGGGCTGGTCGAAGCCGAAGCCGGGGAGTTCGATGGGGCGGCTCCCGGTCGCGAGGACAGCGTGCTCGAACGCGATGCGGTCGAGCTCCTCACCGTCCGCGCCGTAGACGGCGGCGGTGTGTTCGTCGACGAACTCGGCGCGCCCCTCGACGAGCGAGACGCGGTTGGCCTTGCAGAGCTTCTCGACGCTCCGGCCCATGTTCCGGACGATGCCGTCCTTCCAGTCGACCATCGACTCGAAGTCGACGTCGACCTCGGCGGAGATACCCATCGCCTCGCTGGTGCGGGCCTCGTGGGCGACGTTCGCCGCGGAGATGAGTGCCTTCGAGGGGATACAGCCGCGATTGAGGCAGGTTCCGCCGTAGGCGTCCATCTCGACCAGGGTGACGTCGAGGTCGTACTGGGCGGCGCGGATGGCGGCGACGTAACCGCCGGGGCCACCGCCGACGACGAGGACCTCCGTCTCAGTCATCGGCGACCTCCAGGTCCCGCCAGGAGAGCCGCGGGTTCCGCGCGGCGCTGGTCTGGTCGATGCGCGCCGCGGCGGTCGTCTCGGGCGCGGCGGCCAGTTCCTCGTCGCTCTTCTGGCCGGCCGCGGCGAACGCGTCGGCGAGCAGGTCGAGCTGGTCCTTGCTCAGCGCCTCCGTGGGCTCGGTCATGAGTGCCTCGTCCACGATGGCGGGCCACTTCGTCGTCGGCGGGTGGACGCCCTCGTCGAGCATCCCCTTCGCGAACTCGGCGGCGTCGGTATCGCCGGCGCTGGCGACGAACTCGTGGTGGAACGGGCCGTAGGGGATCTCCAGGTCGAGCTGGCTGGCGAGGTAGTTGGCGTTCAGCACGGCCATCGCGCTGGTGTCTTTCAGCCCCGAATCACCGAGTCGCGAGATGTACGCGTAGGTCTTCAGCAGGACGAGCCAGTTGCCGTGGAAGCCGTGGACCTTCCCGAAGGAGTTCTCGGGTTCGTACAGTTCGTACTCGCCGTCGTCGGTCTCGCGGACGTGCGGGTCCGGAAGGAACGCGGCCAGGTCGTCCACGACGCCGATGGGGCCGGCTCCCGGCCCGCCGCCGCCGTGAGGCGAGGCGAACGTCTTGTGGACGTTGTAGTGCATGATGTCGAAGCCCATGTCGCCCGGCCGGGCGCGGCCGAGCAGGGCGTTGAGGTTCGCGCCGTCGTAGTAGAGCAGGCCGCCGGCGTCGTGGACGAGGTCGGCGATCTCCTCGATGTCGCGCTCGAACAGCCCGATCGTGTTGGGGTTGGTCAGCATCAGCGCGGCCGTCGCGTCGCCGACGGCGTCTTCCAGCGCCTCGACGTTGACGCGCCCGTCCTCGCCGGCGGGGAACTCGACGACGTCGTAGCCGGCCAGCGCGGCGGTCGCGAAGTTCGTCCCGTGCGCGCTCGCGGGCACGACGACCTCGCGGCGTTGCTCGTGCTCGCCGTTCGCGCGGTGGTAGGCCTTCGCGACCTGAAGCCCGGTGAACTCGCCGGCTGCGCCGGCAGGTGGCTGCAGGGTGACCTCGTCCATGCCGCCGACGTCCGCGAGGAACGCCTGCAGCCCGTACAGGAGTTCGAGCGTGCCCTGCGCGAACTCGTCCGGGCGGTCGGGGTGGATGGCCCCGTCGTCGATGGCGGCGACGTCCTCGGTGAACTTCGGGTTGTACTTCATCGTGCAACTGCCCAGCGGGTAGGGGCCGTGCTCGATGGAGTAGGTCATCTGGGAGAGCCGCGTGTAGTGGCCCGCGACCTCGGGTTCGGAGAGTTCGGGAAGGGTCAGTTCGTCGCGGGTCAGGTCGTCGGGCAGCGACGACGCCTCGTGGGTCACCGTCTCGGTGCCCTTCTCCGAGAGGAGGGGTTCGGCGACGGTCTCGCCGTCGTCGGTCTCGCGCTCCCAGCGGGCCTGGCGGTAGTTCACGCCACCACCTCCCGGAGCGCGGCGACGAGACCGTCCAGTTCCCCGCGGTTCATGTCGGTCACGCACACCTGGATCTCGTGGTCACCGACCTCGTGGACGAGATAGCCGCGTTCGGCCAGCCCGTCCACGACCTCGGCTGCGGGCTCGTCGGTCCGCGCGACGAACTCGCGGAAGTGGTGGCGGTCGTGGACCGGTGCGGTGACGCCAGCGACGGAATCGAGCCGTGCAGCCGCCTCGCTCGCGAGGTCGACGCAGTCGTTGGCGAGGTCGGCCAACCCGGTCGCGCCGAGCGACGCGACGTGGATTGCCGTCCGGAGCGCGACCCACGCCTGATTCGTGCAGATGTTGCTCGTCGCCCGCTCCTTGCGGATGTGCTGTTCGCGCGTCTGAAGCGTCAGCGTGTAGGCGCGCCGGCCCTCGGCGTCCTCGCTGGTGCCGACGAGACGGCCGGGGACCTGCCGGAGGTAGTCGTCTTTCACGGCGAACAGCCCGAGGCCCATCCCGTGGCTCGCGGGCAGGCCGAGGACGCTCGCGTCACCGACGACCACGTCCGCACCGACGCTCGCCGGCTCCTCCAGCAGCGCCAGCGCGACGGGGTCGGAGCCGAGACAGAACGTCGCCTCGTGGTCGTGGGCGAGGTCGGCGATGGCCGACAGCCCCTCCTCGATGGTGCCGCGGCTCGTGGGCGACTCGGCGTAGACCATCACGACGTCCTCGTCGGCGGCGTCTGCGAGTCCGTCGAGGTCGGCGTTGCCGTCCACAGTGGGATAGCTCTCGACGGTGAGTCCAGCGCCATCGGCGTAGTTCTCCAGCACGCTCCGCTTGCCCTCCCGCAGAACGTCGGGGACGAGCACCGTCTCACCGTTCGTCTCGCGCACGCGGGCGGCGAGCGTCGCGGCCTCGCCGAGCGCCGTCGCGGCGTCGTACATCGAGCAGTTCGCCACGTCCAGGCCCGTCAGATCCACGAGCATCGACTGGAACTCGAACAGCGCCTGCAGGAAGCCCTGGGAGGTCTCGGGCTGGTACTGTGTGTAGGAGGTCAGGAACTCCGAGCGTAGCGAGAGGTAGTCCACGACCGAGGGGACGTAGTGGCTGTAGTGGCCCCGGCCGAGGAACTCGACGGCGTCGGCGTTCTGCCCGAGGAGGTCCTCGATTTCGGAGACGACCTCGAACTCGGTCTTCGCGTCGACGTCGAACTCGCCGTCGAAGGTGACGGACTCGGGGATGTCGAACAGGTCGTCGACGCTCTCCGCGCCGACCGCGTCGAGCATCGCCGCGACCTCCGCGCCGGTGTGCGGCGCGAAGGGGCTGGAGGCCCCCTGGTCGCGTGGCTGTACGTCGGATTCGAATTCGGGGTGGTGGGTTGCCATTATTCTATCTGGGCCGCGTAGTCGTCCGCGTCGAGCAGGTCGTCGGTCAGGTCGCCGTCGAGTTCGAGCAGCCAGCCGTCGCCGTAGGGGTCCTCGTTGATGGCCTCGGGAGCGTCGAGGAGGGCGTCGTTGGCGGCCGTGACGGTCCCGGAGATGGGGGCGTACACGTCCGAGACGGCCTTGATGGATTCGACGGTCGCGAAGGCGTCACCGACGTCGAGGTCGTCGCCCTCGGCAGGGAGTTCGACGAACACGATGTCGCCGAGTTCGTCCTGCGCGAAGTCCGAGATGCCGATGCGGACGGTGCCGTCGGACTCGGCCAGCCATTCGTGCGATTCGGTGTAGTACAGGTCGTCGGGAATGTCGAAGCTCATGGGTCGTGTGGTAGGGTGACGTTCACTCCGCGTCGACGGAGTCGAGGAACGGCGTGTCGACGACGGTCGCGTCGACGTCACGGCCGCGGATGGAGAGGGTCAGTTCGGTGCCGGTCGCCGCGAAGTCGGCGTCGACGTAGCCCATCGCGATGGGGACGCCGAGCGTCGGGCTCATCGTGCCGCTGGTGACCGTCCCGATGGCCTCGCCGTCGTCGACGATGGGGTGGCCGTGGCGCGCGATGGCGCGCTCGTCGAGGCGGATGCCGACCAGTTTCTCGTTCGGCCCGTCCTCGACCGCCCGCTCCAGCGCGGGCTTGCCGACGAAATCGCCGCTGTCGAGGTCGACGACGAAGCCGATCCCCGTCTCGAAGGGGTCGTGGGGCTCGTCCTCGGAGTGGAAGTCCTGCCCGGAGAGCAGGAGACCCGCTTCGAGTCGGAGCGTGTCGCGAGCGCCGAGGCCACAGCGCTGGATGTCGGCGAACGCCGCCTCGATCGCGTCGGAACCCTCGCTGGGGAACATGATCTCGAAGCCGTCCTCGCCGGTGTAGCCCGTTCGGGCGACCAGACAGGTGACGCCGTCGATGGTCGTCTCCAGCGCCTCGAACGGGTCGAGTTCGGTCACGTCGTCGGCGGTTACGGCGTCGACGCGTTCGACCGCGTCCGGCCCCTGGACGGCGACCATCCCGGTCTCCTTCGTCTTGTTCGACAGGTCGACGTCGAGGTCCCAGCGGAGTTTGTGTTCGCGCAGGCGTGCGAGCATCTCCTCGTCGTGCCCGGCGTTCGGGACGAGGACGTACTCGCTCTCGGTCGGGTGGTCGTAGACGATGACGTCGTCGAGGATGACGCCGTCGTCCCGTAAGAGACAAGAGTACAGCGCCCGACCGTCGCCGAGTCCCTCGACGTCGCTCGGGGTGAGCCGGTGGAGCAGTTCCGTGGCGTCGGGGCCGTCGACAGACAGCTCACCCATGTGACTGACGTCGAACAGGCCGACCGAGTCGCGGACGGCCGCGTGCTCGTCGCGAATCGAACTGAACGAGACGGGCATCTCCCACCCGCCGAAGTCGGTGAAGTCCGCGCCCGACTCGGCGTGTGCTTCGTAGAGCGGTGGCTTTCGTAGTGACATTGTTCGACCTTCTCGGAGTAGGTGCATATATCTTTCTGAATCTGCCGAATCTCGGCGTTTTGTACTCTCTACCTCTCGAATTCGATATGGGCGAAACCCCGGAACGATGGTTATGTTCCCCGAGTGGAGAGACCGGTGAGTCGACGCCGCTCCCCAGTCGAGCAGATGGGCCGGAGCGGCACTGACACACCAGTCCTCGCCCACCGAGGCACGCAACCGCGATTTTCGAGTGCGACGGCCGAAATGAACCGGTGCTGGGGTTTTCGGCTCTCCCGAATCGAGAACGTCGGTAGCGTTCACTCCTAGCTCCTAATCGGGAAAAGAACTGGACGATTGTGCGGTTAGAAAACGATCAACTCGAAAAGGGGAATATCTGCTGTTCCGGCGGGGTGCGTCGTACCGGACGACGCCTGCAGAATTCGCGTCTCGTGAATGTTTATATAGTGTTGGCGCAAACTTCCCGGTCATGCCCGAGACCGGACGCGAACTGAACACGACCGCGACGTCGCTGGAGATCCTCGACGTCATCAAGCGGATGGAGGGGGCCCGCTTGAGCGACCTCGCCAGGGAACTCGACCTCGCCAACAGCACCGTCCACGCCCATCTGACGACGCTCCTGAACAACGAGTTCGTGGTGAAGGAGGGCAACGAGTACCACCTGGGGATCAAGCTGTTCCACCTCGGCGAGCAGGCGCGCCACCGGAAACCGGAGTACGAGATCGTCCGGAGGCACGCCCACGAACTGAGTCACGAACTGAACGAGGAGGTGGCGTTCGCGATCACGGAACACGGACGGTCGGTCATCATCTTCGACGAGAACAACGACCCCGCGAAGGAGGGCTTCCAGGTCGGACGGTACTTCTACATGCACAACTCCGCGAGCGGGAAGGCGATGCTCGCCGAGTTCCCGAGCGAGCGCGTCGACGAGGTAGTCGAGCGGTGGGGACTACCACGGGAGACGGACGAGACCATCCAGACGCGACCGGAGCTGGACGCCGAACTCGAACGGACGCGCGAGCGCGGCTACTCCATCAACCGCCAGGAGGCGCTGGAGGGCCTGATGGCCATCGGGATGGTCGTGACGAACCCGGACGGGAGCGTCCTGGGGTCGCTCGACGTTTCGGGGCCGCCCTATCGGCTCTCCGAGGACGAGATCGTCACCCAACTCCGTCGCACGGTCGAGGACATCGAGGCCGAAATCGCGGCACAGTACGAACGCGAGGACGCGGACCGGGGACGCTGACCACGGTCACGCTCGGCGTCGGAACCCCAGCAAGAGCGCCCGACCTCGACGCGGACGCTGCTGGCAGAGAAATTACGCGACTATCGCTGTAATGGCCATCCGAACCGCAGTCGCTCGACGAAGCGGGCAGCCGACGGCTCGTGGTGGAACTAATTCAGATATCTTTGCACATTTCATGCATTACCGAGCGGAAGAGAAGTTGTCGACGCTTCCGGGGCCGGACTTCCGTCGAAGGTGACCGAAATAGTCTGCAACGGGTGATCGAGTGTTCGAAACCGTGAACGCGACGACCCGCAGCAGAGTTCCTTCGACGGTCGGGGGACGGACGCAGACTGCGTGGTATCCTGTGGTGCGAGGTGAAAGATAGGAAATTGTGGCTCTGAAGTCCGAGAAACACTGCCTGGGCCTCGTCCGTGTGGCCTTCGTTCGAACGAACCGACACTGGATCCCGGTGCGGTGACGTGAGCGATGATGTTGGTACGGCTGGGAGGTTACTTCTACAGGCAGAACGATATGGAAGACTCCACGTCGTCGTTACAGACCGGTCATACCGCTCGGGTGATCCTCAGGCGATCGATATCGAACCGTCTGCGTCGACGGTCACCTCGTGGCCGACGTAGTTGAACGTCACGGAGCCCTGATCCAGTTGCGTGCCCCTCGCACCCTCGAACAGTTCGTCGAGCGCGTCGGGATCGATGGCGTGCGCGAGCGGTTCCATCTCCATCGGGTCCGCGCCGACGTGCTCGGCGACGGCGAGGACGACTGCCGTACTTGGCTGGGAGGACGGCTGGGGGACTGACGCGTTTCTGGGTTCTGCTACGCCGCCGTCGCACTGGATTCGGTTGGGGTCCTCAGCTCGGTCGGAGTTTCGGGAGTCACTCATCGTCACTCCTTCGTACATCCGAGTTGAAAAAACGAGCGTGAATTATTATACCCTGAGTGGATTACATAGGGTATATGGATTACCTTGGTGGTGTGGACCGGGCTCGAGCCACCCAGACGTCCTCCGACACTCCGGAGCAGACGGTCCTCCTCGTCGACCGGGCCAGCCGGCTCGACGAGTCCCTTGCGGCCCTCCAGCGCGAGGACTGGGAGGTCGTGGGAGCGAGCACGGTCACCGAAGCACGTCAGGTCCTGCGCACGGAGTCCGTCGCGGGCATCGTGAGCGAACTCGCCCTCTCGGGCGGGACGGGACTCGAACTGCTGGAAGTGGTGCGCGAGACGAGCGACCTCCCGTTCGTCCTCTGGACCGACGCCGGCGACGAGACCGTCGCTGGAGAGGCAATCGCCGCGGGCGTCACCCACTACGTCCCGCGACGCGAGGGGGCCGCGCTGGTCGTCGAGCGACTCCGGGACGCGCTCTCGACGGGTGGCACCCGGGGTCACGGCCAGCTCCTCGACGACGCCCTGAACCGCGTCACGGACGCGTTCTACGTGCTCGACGACGAGTGGCGGTTCACGTTCCTCAACGAGCGCACCGAGGAGCTACTGGACACGAGCGAAGGGGAACTCCTCGGAGTGAACGTCTGGGAAGCGTTTCCCCGCGCGATGCAACGCTCCTACCGGGAGTACTTCGAGCGAGCGATGGCGTCCCAGGAACCGGTCGTCTTCGAGGAGTACTCCGAGACCGCCGGGTCGTGGCTGGAGTTGCACGTCTATCCCTCCGAGTCGGGCCTCTCGGTGACGTTCCAGGACATCACCGACCGCAAGGAGCGCGAGCGGCAGCTCGAACAGTACGAGACCATCGTCGAGACTGTCGACGACGGCATCTACGCGGTGAACGAGAACGACGAGTTCGTCCTCGTCAACGACGCTTTCTGCGAGATGGTCGGCTGGGACCACGAGGACCTGCTCGGTGAGCACCCGGCAGCGATTCACGAGGAGGTCCCCTCGCGTGACGCGTGGCTCGTGGACCAGGTCGCGGCCGGTGAACTGGAGTCGGCCACGGTCGAGGCGACGCTCCGAGCGAAGGACGGATCGGTGTTCCCGGTGGAGGGGCGGGTCAGACCGTACCCGCTGGAAACGGGGACGGGCAGATGCGGCGTCGTCCGGGACATCTCGGAGCGGAAGGAGCACGAACGGGAACTCCGGGCGGCCCGCGAGCGCTACCAGACGCTCGTGCAGGGCGCGCCGGACCCCATCTTCGTGGCCGACGCCGACTCGGGCGAGATCGTCGAGACGAACTCCGCCGCGGGGTCCCTGCGTCGAGAGTCCCGCGAGGAGATCCGCGGGCTCCGCTTCACGGACCTCCATCCCGAGGGGGAGGCCGACCGGTATCGAGAGCTGTTCGAGCGCCTGCGCCGGAAAAGCGGTACGGTGTCCGAGTTCGACGACGGCTCGCCCATCTACGTCGTCACGGCGACGGGCGAACGGGTTCCGGTCTCGGTGAGCGCCACGACGATCAGGCTCGGAGACGAGACGCTCGTCCACGCTATCTTCCGTGACGTCTCCGCCGAGAAACGCTACGAGGAGGCGCTGTCCGGGATCAACACCACCGCTCGGAGGCTGTTGCAGGCCGACACGGACGCGGAGATCGCAGAGACGATCGTCGACTCCGCCTCCGACGTCCTCAACTTGTCGGGGACGGCGGTCTATCTCGCCGACGAGACGGAGGGGGAACTCGTCCCGCTGGCACACTCGACGACGCTGTCCGAACTCATGCCGGACCCACCGCGTTTCACACCCGGGAACAGCATCGCGTGGAAGGTCTTCGCCGAACAGGAGACCGTCGTCTACGACGACGTGCGGACCGCCGGGGAGGTGTACAATCCGGGGACGCCCATCAGGAGCGAACTCGTCGTCCCGCTCGGCGAGCACGGTGTCTTCATCGCGGGCGACACGGAGTTGGGGGTCTTCGACGACCTCACGGTCGAACTGGCGAAGGCGTTCGCGGCGACGGCGGAGGCCGCACTCGACAGGGCGGCCCAGACCCAGGAACTCAGAGAGCGGGAACGACAGGCCCGCCTCCAGACCAGCCGCTACGAGCGCGTGAGTACCATCACCGAGAAGATCCGGTCGATTCACCGCGCGCTCGTCCAGGCGGAGTCACGCTACGAGATCGAACAGCAGGTCTGCGATGCGCTCGTCGACGTCGAGCAGTTCACGTTCGCGTGGATCGGCGAGCCGAACCTCGCCACGGACGAACTCACGGTGAAGGCGCAGGCCGGTGCCCACGGCGACTACCTCGACGCGGTTTCGCTATCGCTCGACGACGAGCGGGGACTGCCAGCGTCGCGAGTCGTGCGCGACCGCGAGACGGTGACCATCACGAGCCTCGTCGACGATCTCCAGCGCGAACCGTGGCGGAACGAAGCGCTCGGGCGGGGCTTCCGGTCGGTCGTCAGCGTCCCGCTCCTCCACGACGGCGTCCTGTACGGCGTCCTGTCCATCTACCTCGACGAATCGGGGGGCTTCGACGAGATGCTGGAGTCGGTCCTCACCGAAGCCGGGGCGCTCACTGCGTACGCGCTCAACAGCGTCGAACAGCATCACGCGCTCGTCGGCGACGGTGCGGTCGAACTCACGTTCTCGCTGTCGGACCTGGGAGACCCGCTGGTCGAACTGGCGGCGGCCATCGACGCAGAACTGGAGGTGAAGAACATCGGTACTCGGCCGTCGGGCGGCTGTTTGCTGTATCTCCTCGTCCACGCGGATGGCCAGTCGGTCGACGTCTCTGCGGTGGACGTCCCCAGCGTCGAGGAAGTGCGCCGCATCAACGACGCACAGCCGGCCCTGTTCGAAGTGGTCATCGGGTCGGAGTGTCTCGCGACCGAGATCGCCGAGACGGGTGCGGTCGCACGGTCCGTCGTCTGTTCGGAAGGTGCCTGTGACCTGGTGGTCTCGATTCCGCGCCGCCGGAACGTCTCCCAGTTCGTCGAGCGGTTCACGGACCGGTTCCCGTCGGCGGAACTCCACGCCCAGCGCGACGCCGAATCACCGTCGACGCGACTCTCCTCGCTGTTCGACGACCTGACCGACCGCCAGCAGACCATCCTGAAGACGGCCTACTACGGGGGGTTCTACGAACAGCCTCGACGAAGTACGGGCAGCGAGATCGCCGAGACGCTCGGCATCTCTCAGCCCTCGTTCTCGAAACAGCTTCGCACGGCGGAACGGAAACTCCTGGACGCGTTCTACGGCCCCACGGGAGCGGAGTGACCTCGCTCGGAACCGACTCCCCTCGTCGCTACTGATCCGGCGTGGCCTGACCCGGGTCGTCGTATTTCTCCCGGAACTCGGTGATGAGTTGCCCCATCTGGGCGTACCAGTCGTTCAGCAGTCGCTGCATCTCGGTGGCCATCTCGTCGCCGGCGGTCTGCCGATAGACGTGGTAGTACCCGCCCTGGTCGTAGTTGACCTGCTCTTTCTGGATTAGTCCGACCTGGAGCAAACGTTGGACCGACCGGTACGCCGTCGAGCGCTCCTTCTCGACGGCATCGGCGATCTCGTCGACGGTCAGCGGCTCACCCGTCTCCGCGAGCACGCCGAAGACGTCTTTGTCCAGTTCCTTCAGCCCGTGGACGCACTCCAGTAGCCCCTCACACTCCATGTCCTGCTGGAGGTATTCGCTCATCGAGTCTGGCATTGGTACGTGAACGTAGGAGGGCTGCAAACATAAGTGTGTGGTATACACAATACTGTGGTGTTGTAAATAGGAAACAATCCAACTCGCGAGTCAGTCCGGTGAACGGGTTCTCAGTCGTTCGCCATCGACTCCTGGCTCGCCGCGCAGTTGTTGGGTCCGAGTTCGAGCGTGAACGCTTCCTCCTCGTCCGTGTCACGCTGGCCGAGGTTCGTCGCGATGATGTCCTCGTAGTTCGCCGGACGTGGCGGCATGTCCGCGAGGACGAGGTCGACGAACTCGTCCTCGTCGACGGAGAGGGCGTCCATGGTCGCGACCAGTTCGCCGATGCTCGCGGTGTAGGTGCCGTCCTCGGCAGGGACGGCCGCGTCGCTGAAGTGCGCGCCGCCCACGAGGACGTCGTCGTCGAGACGCAGGACGCGTTCTTGCAGGGATTCGTAGAGCTGGCGGGCGGCGTCGGGCGCGCCCGCGTCGCCCTCTTCCAGGTCGGGTCGAGCCACGCTCTCGATGAACAGTCCGTCGCCGGTCGTCAGGAGACTGTCGCCGACGAGGTAGGAGGTCATCCCAGAGGTGTGGCCCGGCGTGAACACCGTCTCGACCTCGGCGTCACCGACCTCGAAGACGTCCCCGTCGGCGGCCGTTTCGACGTCGTCCGCGTACGTGACGCCCCGCTCGACGGAGGCTTCCGGAATGACGCCAGTGACGCCTTCCTCGTCGAGCGCACGGACGCCGCTGATGTGGTCTGCGTGGATGTGCGTGTCGAACGCGTAGGTGAGCTCGGCCCCCATCTCGGCGGCGTCGTCGAGATAGCGGTCCGTGAACGCCTGGAGGGGATCCACGACGGCTGCCTCACCACCGTCGACGACCATGTAGCCGAGGCATCCGCTCGACGGTCGCTGGTACTGGATCACGGTTCCCGGTCCGTCGTAGCGCTCCACCTCGACGGCCTCGTAGACGCTCGCCCAGCCGTTCATTCCCGATTCGAGGTGCGCGACGTCGCGGCCGTCTTGCTGGAGGACGCCAGCGACGTACTCGCTGGCACCACCTTTCGCACAGAGGACCACGAGCGGGTCACCCCTCGGGACCTCGCTGAGCAGGTCTTCGTCGACGTCGTCGATGAACTCGAAGTACGGCACGTTCACGACGTCGACGGTGTCGCCATCGATGTGCCATTCTTCGAACTCGCCAGTCGCCCGCGTGTCCAGGATCGTGACGTCCTCGCCGTCGTCGATGCGACGCTTGAGCTCGGCGGGCGCGATCTCTTCGACTGATTCATCGGTCGTTGGAAATGCGTCGGCTTCCATGGGTGTGCATCCGACTGTAGTGGGGGGTGGGATAAAACAGTTTTGCATAGAAGACACAATACAGAACAATATGATGTCCGAGACCGACCAGCGTTTCGGGTTCCCCGTCCGGGGTGAGACTGCCCAGACACCGTTTCGAGCGTCGAGTTTCCTCACCGACCGCTGTATTCCTTCGCGATAGGGGCTGAACGAGGGTGTTCCGACGTGGGTGACATCGAGTCCACCGACCAGGGCCATTTGCTAATATTGGGAAAACACAACAATATTAATGCCGCTCGGGAACGAGGTTCAGCTATGCGCGCTGTGTACGCGACCGACCTGTCCGAAGCTATCGAAGCAGCAATCAGTTCCCGAATCTGCCTGACGTGTCTCGGGCGGTACGGGATCGACGAGATCCACCTCGTCACCGTCACCAGTCCGAACGTCACGACCGGGATGCCGGGGAGTGACGTCGGCGAGCGAACGAAGCGGGCGCTCTCTCGGCAACGAGAACTGCTCGAAGACGAGGGGTTCCGGGTCGAGACCCACGTCGTTCGCGGGACGCCACACCGGCGCATCAACGGGTTGGCAGACCAGGTGAACGCGGATCTCATCATCGTCGGCTCTCGGGGCCAGAGTCCGCTGGAGAAGCGGTTCATCGGCGGTACCGCTCGCGACGTCGCCCGAACTGCCGTGCGGCCGCTGCTCGTCCAGCGGATCGTCGCGGAGGAGGGCGACCACGCGGTCGCGAACGAACACCTCTTCGAGCGCGTGCTGTACGCGACGGACTTCTCGGAGAACGCCGAGCGCGCGTTCGAGCAGTTCACGTTTCTCAAAGACGCGACCCAGGAGGCCACGCTGTTGCACGTGACGCCACCGGAGCGGCGATCCGAGCCGGAGGAGGTCGAGGACGCGCGGGACCGACTCGACGAGCTGGCGGCCCGGCTCACCGACCTGGGCATCGACGCGACGCCGATGGTCAGGGAGGGCGAGACCGTCTCCGAGATTCTCGCTACGGAGTCGGCGGTCGACCCGACGACGATACTGATGGGGGCACGCGGTCGGAGCCGCATCCGACGGCTCCTGCTCGGCAGCACCTCCGAGGAGGTGACGGCGAGAGCCGACTCCAACGTCCTGCTCGTCCCGCCGGCGCGGGTCCGATAATCCGGGGTGTCGCCAGACTGACCCACCCGTCCCTTTAGGAATCGCCCGTCGGTAGTACAGGTATGGTCGAGCACACCCGAACGCTGGACTTCAAAATCGCGTTCGCCATCGGACTGGGGACGATGATCGCCGCGGGCATCTTCTCGCTCTCCGGGACGGCGGTCTACCAGATTGGGTCGAGCGCGGTCGTCGCCTTCGTGCTCGCGGCGATCGTCGCCAGCATCACCGCCGCCGCCTACTCCGAGTTCGCCTCCATCTACTCGGAGAACGGCGGTGGGTACCTCTTCACCTCGCGGACGTTCGAGGGCAACGACCTGCTGAAGTACGCCATCGGCATGTCGCTGTTCCTCGGCTACACCGGGACGACCGCGTTCTACCTCGCGACGATGGACGAGTGGTTCTTCAGGTTCATCCTGCCGCCGTGGCTGCAGGGGCTCCCCCACGGGACCGTCGGTGTGCTCGCAACCCTCTCCCTGGGAGCGCTGAACGCACGCGGAACCGAGGAGTCCGGCATGTTCCAGCTACTGGTGACGAGCGCGAAGGTGGGGGTCCTGTTCGCGTTCATCGGCGGTGCGGTCGCGTTCGCCGGCCCTGCCGAGGCCGCCGGGACGTTCGCCGGTGGGTTCCAGAACGAACCCGGGAACATCGTCTCCGTCGCCGCGCTTGCGTTCATCACGTTCTTCGGCTTCTCCGCCATCGCCGCGAGCGCCGGCGAGATCATCGAGCCGCGCAAGACCGTCCCGCGAGCCATCGCGGCCAGCATCGTCACCGTCACCATCCTGTACGCGTTCGTCATCGTGGCGATGGTGAACGCGCCGGTGGCGCGGGAGGTGCTCGCCGAAGGCGAGACTGCCATGGGGACCGTCGCGGCTTCGTTCCTCGGGCCGTGGGGGCAACTGCTCATCGTCCTCGGCGCGGTCTTCTCGATGGTGTCGGCGTCGAACGCCTCCATCCTCGCCGCGAGCGGTATCGGGTCGCTCATGGGTCGGCAGGGCCACGCACCCCGACGGTTCGCCCGCATCCACCGCGAATTCAGAACCCCGTTCTGGAGCGTATCGACGGCGACTGCGACCATCGCGTTCCTCATCGTCGTGTTCATCACGCTGTTCTCCGAGGAGGGCGTGCTCGGCGTCCACGCGCTGGGGCTCGGCCCGCTCACCGGCTTCGCGACGTTCAACCTCCTCGTCCCGCTCGCCGTCGTGAACGCGACGCTCATCTACTCCCGGCGGAACTTCCCGGACATCGAACGGGGCTTTCGGATGCCGCTCGTGCCGGTTCTGCCCGCGCTGGGCATCCTCGCGAACCTCGCGCTCGTGACGAACCTGCCGCCGGTCGGCGTCGGACTGGCCCTCGCCACGACCGTCGCGCTGATCGGTGCCTACCTCGTCTGGGGCGGCGGTCCTCACGTCGAAGACCTCTACGAGCGGGTCGTCGCGCCGGGTGCGGCCGCTCCGACCGGTCCCGCCGCGCCGACGGAGGCCGCCGAGCCCCAGCCCGCCGCGCCCGAGGGCGAACGGTTCCGAATCCTCGTTCCGGTCGCCCGCCCGGACAGGGCGGACTCGTACGTTCGCGTCGCGGCGGCGCTCGCACGGGATCACGACGCCGCGCCGCTGGTGCAGGTCCTGAACGTCACGCGGATTCCAGACCAGACGCCGAACGAAGTGGTCAGAGAGACCGCCGAGGAGCGAGCGGCGCGGATCGAGGAGCGTCTCGCCGACGCCGACCTCGACGTCGAGTACACCGTCGAGGGGCACATCTGCCGCGACGTGGCGTTCGACATCCTCCAGACGGCGCGGGAGGACGGTGCTGACCGGATCCTCATGGGATATCCCGAGGAACATCCTGACGTCGTCGAGACGGTCGAGTACGGCGCGCCGTGTGACGTGTTCTTCACGAGCGACGCCGACGCGATCGACGACTTCTCGACCGTCACGGTCGGGGCCGGCGGCGGCCCGCACCACCGCGCGTTGCTCCCGCTCGTGAATCGCTTCGGGGCCGAGGGATCGTCGGTCCACGTCGTCAGCGTCTCGCCCAGCACGGGCGGCACCGCCGAGGCGGTCGACGAGACCCTCGCCCAACTGACGGCGATCGAGTCGATAGAGGTCCACAACGTCGCCGCCGAGTCGGTCGCCGAGGGACTCGTGTCGACCGTCGAAGAGACGGGTGGGGTCCTGTTCATCGGTGCGACCAGAGACCGCCGCCTCCGTCGGTGGGTGTTCGGGAGCACGCCCGACCGGGTCATCGACCTGGCCCGCGCCGCCAACGTGCCCGTGGTCATCTACGCCAGTTCGCGGGGCGTCTCCGGGCACTTCGAGGACACCGCCTATCCGGTCGTCCGGTACTTCCGCCGCCACCTCGGCAACCGTCGTCCCTTCGACCGCTTCGTTCGGTCGCCACGGGAGACGCCGTAGGTCGCTGGGACGGTGCTTACGCGTACTCCAGGCGCTCCAGTCGGTATCGGTATCGTCGCGGGTCCTTCTTGACGACGAGCAACTGCTCGTCGCCGTCTCGTTCCAGTCGGTCGAAGTGTGGCCCCTCGCTCCCGGGATTCAGCGACTTCGGCGGATCCGCGTTGTCGAAGTACAGCATCGCGGCCTCGGCCTTCACGTCGTCGGCCTGCTTCGCTTCGACGGCGAGCACGTCCCCGTCCTCGCGCACGTCGACGTTCCCGGTGAGTTCCCACGTGTGGCCGTTGTACTCCACCTGCTTCCCGCGGATGTCCTCCCAGCGTTGCTCGACCATGCGGAGGATTGCACGTGGTGTCTCATTGACCTTTTGACGATTCTCGTCGGATTGGACCGGCTCGAATCGGCTCGCGTGGTCACGTCGTGGTGGTCACGGTAAGCGACCGCGTCCGCGGCCCGTCGCACTCGACGAACAGCACCGACTGCCACGTCCCGAGCCCGAGGTCGCCGTTCTCGACGGGGACGGTGACGCTGTTTCCGAGGAGCATCGTCCGCAGGTGCGCGTCGGCGTTCCCGTCGATGGTATCGTGGGCGTAGGAATCTCCCTGGGGCGCGATGTCCTGCAGTTTCCGCTCCACGTCACCGAGCAGTCCCGACTCCGCCTCGTTCACCACGACGCCCGCCGTCGTGTGCGGGACGAAGACCGTGCAGACCCCGTCCTCGACGTCCGAGGGGATAGCGTCCGACACCTCGTCGGTCACGTCTCGAACCTCGACGCGGTCGTTCGTCTGGATGTCGATGGCCATACGCGACGCTATGCTGGTGACTGCCATGAAACCGACCGTTCATCACGTCGACAGCGGAACGACGAGGTGCTCGCCGTCGCGTTCGAACGTCGTCCCGAACGGGGCCGACCGGGCGATCATTCGCTCGCGGGACCACCTCGCGACGTCGGGGTCGGCCTCGTGGACCGCGCAGTCGTCGATCTGCGTCGGCACCAGTCGCAGTTCCCGCAGGTCCCCGTCGGTTGTCACCGACAGCTCGAACAGGAAGCCGCGGTCGTTCCGGAGGTCCGGGTCGACGGCGTAGTCGTCGACGAAGTCACCCGTATCGTAGCAGATGGGCCGTCCGTCGACGACCTCGATGCCCTGGAAGACGTGCGCGCTGTGGCCGTGGACCAGGTCGACGCCCTGTGCGACGAGCCAGCGCCCGAACTCGCGGAACCGTTCAGGAGGTGCGGTGACCATGTTCGGCCCCCAGTGAAGCGAGGCGATCAGGAGGTCCGGGTCGCGTGCTGCCGCTCTGGCCAGCTCCTCCTCGACGGTCCCTCGCGTCTCGGCATCGTCGACGTCGACGTCGATCCACGCCGTCCCCGGCGACGTCGCGGTGGCGGCGTACTCGGGGGTGTTGTCGGTGAACGAGACGACCGCCACGTCGAGGCCGTCGACCGACAGCACCGCCGGGTCGAGCGCGTCGTCGCGGTCCCGCCCTGCACCCACGCGTGCGATGGCGGCCTCGTCGAGGTGGTCGAGCGTGTCGTACAGCGCCGGCACCTCGAAGTCGAGGACGTGGTTGTTCGCCAGCGCGCAGGCGTCGACGCCGGCGGCCTCCAGCGCGGGTATCGCCCACGCCGGGTTCGCTCGGAAGTGGAAGGCGCGCCTTGTGCGTCGCCACGGCCGGCCACGGTCGGACAGGCAACACTCCAGATTCACGAGGAGGCCGTCCAGGCGCTGGAGTCGGTCCAGCACGGTCCCCCACACGCTCGTCACCGCTCGACGGCGCTGGCGCTCGTCGACGAGTCGGCCCAGCATCACGTCGCCGGTCAGGCCGATGCGGAGGGCCATCACGTGATGCTAGCCGTCCCACCACCAAAAGCCGTCACTCGATGGGAGACTCTCACGCTCCCGTCAGACCTCGGCGCTGAAGTCAGTCTACGTCGTACGTTCGCACATGTCACAACGCCCTGCCGACCTCGTTTCGATCCCCGCCGACGGCGTCGAACTCGAAGGGTCGTTGACCGTCCCCGACGGCGCGCCCGGACTGGTCGTGTTCGCGCACGGCAGCGGGTCGAGCCGGAAGAGCCCTCGGAACAACTACGTCGCGGACGTCATCCACCAGCGCGGCCTCGGGACGCTCCTGTTCGACCTCCTGACCGAGCGAGAGGACCAGATTCGCGAGAATCGCTTCGACATCGACCTGCTGACCGACCGCCTCGTCGCGGTGACGGCGTGGCTTCGCAGCCGTGCGGACACCGCCGACCTCCACCTCGGCTACTTCGGCTCCAGCACTGGTGCAGCGTCCGCGCTCAGGGCCGCGGCTCGACGAACCGACGTCGACGCCGTCGTCTCCCGGGGCGGCCGCGTCGACCTCGCACGAAACGCCCTCGACCAGGTGCGCTCGCCGACGCTGTTCGTCGTCGGCGGCGCGGACACGGAGGTCCTCGAACTCAACCGCGACGCCCTCGCTCGGCTCTCCTGTGAGAAGGACCTCCACGTCGTCGAGGGAGCAGGCCACCTCTTCGATGCCGAACACGAACTGCAGGAGGTGGCAGACGTCGCCGCCGACTGGTTCGCCGACCACCTCGCCTGAGTGGGTTTTCGCGGTGCCCTGTCTCGTCGAGGGCGATACCCATCTCATCCATCATATATCGAACAGCGACAGATATTATAAGTGGATGGTGGTCACACGCAACCCTTCGGTTCGGGATATTCCGCGTAACCCACCGGCTATCTGGCGATCACTCGATTCTGGGTTAGCACTGCTACACTGCGGCCATCTCGCTCTATCTCGAAGACGAGTCTGTTCGTTTTCAGTCTTCTCAGTCGCTCTGTAGCTGTATCTCTGATGGAGGGGGTTCGAGGTACCGAAAGTGACACTCCACTGACTATTAGCTTGTATTCTAAAAATCCAAGAACGAGTTTGGGCGAGCTCGGGTACGTTTCGTTCGCTCGCTGGAGGCCTCTGGGGGACCCGCGCGCACACACTGGCGGCTTTTTGTAGTAAATCAAATATCGCTATACGAAATATCGTTCCGGCCGCCACCGAGAGTGCTCCAAACACGGGACTGCGGCGAGGCAGGTGAGGGAAATCGGGTCGTGGCTCCGCTCGGCGTCGAATATCGGGTCTACTCGCGGCAGCAACTGCGACAGTCCCCAACCCGGTCTGGCCACCTCCTTTTCACGCTCGACACGCTAACCGACGCACGGCATGGTCGAACTCGAAGACCACATCGTCGACGAGATCGTCCACGGTGGCGAATCGCTATCGCTCCTGGACGTCTTCTCGCGGCTGGAGCGCCAGCATCCACACGACCGGCCGGGAATCGCACGCGAGACGGTCGCGGCGTATCTCGACGCGCTCGCGTCACGACGGGACTACGACGTCGACGCGGAGGGGTTCCTCACGGACGTCGACGCGGCGACGACCGCCGAGACCGAGTGGGTCGGTCGCGATGCGCTCTATCGGCTCGACTCCGGGCGATTGTCGACGTACCCACAGGCGTTCCACGACGAACTCGGCGGGTCGACGGACGTTCCCGCGTACGTTTCGTTCCTCCAGAACCACGTCCCCGAGTTCAAGCACGACGTCAGCGAGGGAGCCGCCGGTGAGGGCATCTCGAAAGATACGTTGCTGGAGGTGGTCGCCATCGTCGGCCGAACGGACAGGGAGACGGCAACAGACGAACTCGAAAGGTACCGAGCGGAGGGTGCCCTCGTCGAGGACGCGGATCAGCACCCACAAGCCGGCGTCTCCCTCGCCGACGATCACGGGGACGTCCGGGACCCCGACCTCGATTCGTAGCGGTCTCGACGAGCGGTTCGGACCGGAGTGGTCGGTCCGGTGATCGCGGAACGTTCGCGACCGTCCCCTTTCACCCTGGCTGCCGCACCCACTGCGAAGCGCCCACCTGTTTTTTCCCGGCTGGGTGCGAAGTGCCGGTATGCGTGCAGCGGTGCTCGAATCCCACGGTGACCCGCTCGTAGTCGAATCGCGCCCGGATCCGGACCCGGCAGCCGACGGCATCGTCGTCGAGACGGAGGCCTGTGGCATCTGCCGGAGCGACTGGCATGCCTGGCAGGGCCACGGCGGGTGGATCGACGACCAGGTCCCGACGGGCCACGTCCTCGGTCACGAACCGGCCGGCGAAGTGGTCGCTGTGGGCGACGACGTGGAAACGTTCACTGAGGGCGATGTCGTCGCGGTCCCGTTCAGCCTCGGCTGTGGCAGATGCACATTCTGTCGGAACGGGCGGGCGAACGTCTGCCCGAACGGGCGCGCCATCGGGTTCTCCCCGGACACGCCCGGCGCGTTCGCGGAGTACGTCCACGTCCCGGCGGCGGACTTCAACGCGGTCGCCCTGCCCGACGGCGTCTCGGCGACGGACATGGCGGCGCTCGGGTGTCGGTTCATGACGGCCTACCACGCGCTGGCCCACCGCGCGGACCTCGCGGCGGGCGACTGGGTGGCGGTCCACGGCTGTGGCGGCGTCGGGCTCTCGGCGGTCCAGGTCGCCTCGGCACTCGGTGCCAGGCCGCTTGCCGTCGACCTGAACGAGGAAGCGCTGGCGATGGCGGCCGACTTCGGGGCGAGCGTGACCGTCGACGCGACGGTCGACGACGTGCCCGGGGAGATACGGGACGCGACCGACGGTGGCGCGGACGTCTCCGTCGACGCGCTCGGCGTCGCCGAGACGTGCCGGAACTCGATTCACTGCCTCGACAGAACCGGCCAGCACCTCCAGGTCGGGTACACGACGGAGGCGGAGGCGGGGGAGGTCAGCCTGCCCATCGACCACGTGACGATGCACGAACTGGACGTGCTCGGCTCGCGGGGGATGCCGCCGTCGCGATACGACGAACTGTTCGGACTCATCGAGTCAGGCGCGGTCGACCCTGGCGCGCTCGTGACCCGGCACGTCTCGCTGGACGAGGTCCCGGAGCGTCTGGCGGCGATGGACGACTACGGGACCGTCGGCGTAGAGGTCGTCACCGAGTTCTGACTGGGGCGGTCGTCGGGACGCGTCTCCTGTGTCAGACGTGGACGAGGAGGACGTCGTCGTCGACGGAGACGTCGAACGTCTCGACCTCTACGTCGTCGAGCGAATCGAACCCCTCGAAGCCGTCGCAGTCGGCGATGGAGACGTCGTAGGTCCGGGCGCGCATCCCGTTCGGGTCGACGACGAGGTGACCGTCCGTGACGTCGAACTCCCAGCCGTGCCACGGGCATTTCAGGATCTCGCCCTCGCGCTCGACGCTGACGTCGTCTGGGGTCTCCGCGGTCCGGAGTCCCATCGTCGTCCCCTGACAGAGCGGCGCGCGTTTGTGCGGGCAGACGTTCCGGAGCGCGTGAAACTCGCCGTCGACGTTGAAGACGCCGATCTCGATTCCTTCGACCGTCACGATGGTCCGCTCGCCGGGTGGCAGGTCGGCGACCGGACAGACTGGATGGGGTCCCATTTGACTCACACAAATGCAAGGAGGAAGCCCTCGACTTTAGTCCTGGGGGGAATCCGACCAGATATTCACAATCCACGAGCGATAGCAGCCTGACTCCCACTCGTCATTCGTGCAATTTATTAATGTTAAACTATGGGTGTAAAATACGGGTGGGGGACGTAATTCGCACCGTCAAAGTGAAGCTCGACGTGCCTCCAGAGCGGTGCGACGACCTCCAGCAGACGAAAGAGCAGTTTCTCCACTGTGCGAACACCACCGCAGCGTGGGCGTGGCGGTACCCGGACGACTACTGCGTAACATCGAAACAACAAGCCGAGAACGCCCTCTACGAGCGACTTCGGGATGACACAGACCTGACCGCGAACCTCGTCCAGAAAGGAATTCGACGCGCTATCGAGGCCACGAAAAGCGGTGTCGCCCGACTTAAGAAGGGCGACAACACAAGTCAACCACACTTCGATGCGTGGAGCGTCGTTTACGACAAGCGAAGCGCGACGTTCCACCGCGACCACGTGTCCCTTTCGACGGTGAACGGGCGCGTCGAGTGCGACTACGTCATTCCCGACGATCCCGAGGGAACGCCGATTGGTGAGTACCTCTTGAACGAAGACTACGAATTCCGCATGTCCACGTTGCAGTACGACCGCGCCACAGCGTCGTTCTACCTCCACGCACGAATGCGCCGAATCGACAGCGACGAGCACGAGCAGTCCTCTCCTGATTCTTCCGACTCCGAGCACAGAACAGTCCTTGGCGTCGACCTGAACGTGGACGGCTCGCTCGCCGTGACGTCGACGGGTGCGTTCATCGGGAACGCCGACGAGATGAATCATCGACGCCGGGAGTTCGAGAAGACTCGCGGGTCGATGCAACAGACTGGATCCCGATCTGCCCACCTGTCGATTCAGTCGATGACCGACCGCGAACACCGCTGGATGCAGGACGAACTCCACCGCGCCGCAAACCAGATTCTTGCCGAAGCACGGGACCACGGCTGTACCCATATCGCATTCGAGAACCTGACCAACATTCGTACGCGGATGGCCGGTGCAAAGCGATTCCACGCCTGGGCGTTCCGACGTTTGTTCCAGTACGTCGAGTACAAAGCCGAGATGGTCGGTATCGCGGTCGAGCAGGTGAGCCCTGCGTACACGTCCCGACGGTGTTCGTCGTGTGGGTTCACCGACGAGACCAATCGGCGGTCGAAACATCAGTTCGTGTGTCAGCAGTGCGAATACGAACTGAACGCAGACTACAACGCGAGCAAGAACATCGCTCGGAAACTGCTGAAGC
>JARUKX010000100.1 GCA_029688825.1 Haloarculaceae archaeon H-GB1-1
GGGGAGGACGACTCGCACGGCCGTGACCCCTCGCTGACGGTCACCGTCGGCGACCACGAGACCGGTTTCTTCGTCGCGGACGACGGTCCGGGCATTCCCGAGGCGGTCCGAGACGACCTCTTCGCCCCGGGCGTCTCCGGGTCGGAGACGGGCACGGGACTGGGGCTGGCCATCGTCTCCGAGATCGTCGACGCCCACGGCTGGTCCATCCGCGCCGAGGACGGGCCGGACGGTGGCGCACGGTTCGTGATCGGTGTGGAGGAGGCGACGGCAGGCGAGACCGACCGAGACGAGTGACGGCCTACGGGAGCGGTACCCAGACCGACCCGGGGAGGAGACCGACCATCGCCAGCACGCCGATGAGCGAGGAGGTGACGACGATGCCCGCCGTAGGTGCGTCCCATTAGCATGTTCGCGTGCGCGAAGAAGACTCGCTGGCAGGCCTCGCCGGCGAGGGCTTTCGAGGCCCGTTCACCAACGAGTCCAACAGCTCCTCGCCATCACCATCCTTTTGACCCGACGCGTGCAATCTTCGACGATGAGCCGCGCCCGCAAGCCCGAGTGGCTGAAGATGCGCCCACCGTCGGGAGAGCGCTTCACGGAGATCAAGGAGACGCTTCGGGACAACGACCTGCACACCGTCTGCGAGGAGGCGAACTGCCCGAACCTCGGCGAGTGCTGGAGCGGACGGGACGGGCCGGGGACGGCGACGTTCATGCTCATGGGCGACCGCTGTTCGCGGGGCTGTAACTTCTGTGACGTGCAGACCGGCGGCATGGAGCCGCTCGACCCCGACGAGCCCGAGAACGTCGCCGAATCGGTCGCGAAGATCGGGCTGGACTACGTCGTCCTCACCTCCGTCGACCGGGACGACCTGCCGGACCAGGGCGCGAGCCACTTCGCGCGGACGATTCGCGCCATCAAGGAGCAGGACCCGTCGATTCTCGTCGAGGTCCTCGTTCCCGACTTCCAGGGCGAACCCGAACTGGTCCGGAAGATAATCGAGGCCGAACCGGACGTCATCGCGCACAACGTCGAGACCGTCGAGCGCCTGCAGTGGCCGGTACGGGACCGTCGGGCCAGCTACGAGCAGAGCCTGTCGGTGTTGGACCAGGTGAACCGCGAGTCGGACATCTACACGAAGACCTCGCTCATGCTCGGCGTCGGCGAGTACGACCACGAAGTCTATCAGACCATGTCCGACCTGCGGGAGGTCGGCGTCGACGTCGTCACGTTCGGGCAGTACCTCCAGCCCTCGCGGTCGCATCTGGAGGTCTTCGAGTACGTCCACCCGGACGTGTTCGACACCTGGCAGCGCGTCGCCGAGGAGGAACTCGACTTCCTCTACTGCGCCAGCGGGCCGATGGTCCGCTCCTCGTACCGCGCCGGCGAACTGTTCGTCGACGCAGTCCTGCGCGACGGCCAGAGCGTCGCGGAAGCACGCGAGCGAGCGCGGTCCGCCGATTGAGTTGCGAATTCCCACGACGGTACAATAGTGTCAATCGAGCAATGGCTTGGTACCCGGACCCACGAAAAGGATAAGCCTATCGGCTGTGACAATTTAGGACATGTCCCACCGGAGGCTTCTCCCGTGAGCACGCTTCAGCGAGATCCGTCGGACCGGGTCCAGATCCTCGACGACACGGGTCACGTTCGCGAGGACGCGACAGCGCCGGACCTCGACGACGAGGCGTTCGTCTCCATGTATCGCGAGATGCGCCTGGCGAGACATTTCGACGAGCGAGCGGTCAGCCTCCAGCGTCAGGGGCGGATGGGTACGTATCCGCCACTATCCGGCCAGGAGGGTGCCCAGATCGGTAGCGTCTACGCGCTCGACGACGAGGACTGGCTGTTCCCCAGCTACCGGGAACACGGGTCGATGCTCGTCCGCGGCCTCTCACTCAGACAGACCCTCCTGTACTGGATGGGTCACGAGGAGGGAAATCTCCGCGACAGCGGTACCAACATCTTCAGCGTCGCCGTCCCCATCGCGACCCAGATTCCACACGCGACGGGCGCGGCGTGGGCGTCGAAACTACAGGACGAGTCGAAGGCCTTCCTCTGTT
>JARUKX010000101.1 GCA_029688825.1 Haloarculaceae archaeon H-GB1-1
GAAGTCGTACTTCTCTTCGACCTTGCGACGGAGGTCTGCGGTCGTCTCGTCCACGTCTGCGTCCGACTCGGCGTCGGCCTTGCTCACCCGTTCGTCGGAGGCGTCGGCCATTGTCGACCGTTGGTCACGGACCCCGTTAAGGGTGTCGTGGTCGGATTAGCGGGGGACGCGTCCAACTCCACCGTTCCGGCACCCTTTAGCGGCCACCCTGCTAACCGCCGGCGATGGCACTCGCCTCGGCGTCGGTCGGTCCCACTCTCTCGCTCGCGACGGTCAACGACGCCACCGTCGCCACCGCCGTCGCGCTCGCGGTCACGGCGAGTTTTCCGTTCTTCCTCTACGGTGCGTGGATCATGATCGACAACGACCCCATCACCTGGGGCATCCTGACCCACCACCTGAAGTTCATCCTGACGGGGCTGACCCTGACGACGGTCCCCATGGTCGGGTGGATGATTCCTCGCCTCACCGATCAGCTCGGCGGGTTCGCCGTCCTCCACGCACTCCTCGGGCTGCAGGCGTACGCGATGCTGGCGTTCGGGTTCACCGGCATCGTTCGAGTCTTCCGAGCGAAGTGGGAGCACGACCTCTATCACGACTACGACGAGGACGTGCTGCTCGACGCGATCGGCGGCGAGACGATGAGTCACTGGCGCAAGCGCATCCGCATCGGCGTCTTCGGCTACGTCATCTTCTGGCTTCTCGCGTACGTCGCCGGCATGGTCCGGTACCTGTTCCGGTACGTCCTCGGATGAGACGCGGCCGAGCGATTACGTCGCCCCCGTGTGAACGATTCCCTATGTCTACCGACGCCCTCCAGTCGCCCGAATCGACCGAATCGCTCCGCCGCCGAGGCGTCGTCATCGGCGGGGTCTGCGTCTGCGTCGTCGCCCTCGTCGCGGGCACCGTCGGCGGAACGAACGCGGCGACACCGGTCGGATTCGTCGGCGGGCTCTACGTCGCCGTGCGCGGCCGCGACCTCGGCGACGAGGTCATCGCCGGCGCGCTCGTCGGGACCGTCGGCAGCCTCGGCTTCCTGACGGTCACGTTCCTCTGGGGACTGGCCCCGCTCGTCGAAGCACTCGGGCCCGCGTTCGGCGTGTGGGTCGCCACCAGCGGGACGCTCAAAACCGCGCTCGTCCTCGTTCCGCTCTCCGCTATCGAGTCCAGCGTGGTCGGTGGCCTCCTCGGAACGCTCGCCCGTGCCACCGGATACAAACCCCACCTCTAGAGGTCGCTACGCCCACGCCTCGCCGTCGGCGAGGTCGACGTCGTGGTCGAGCTTCGACGACGGGCAGATATCTTCCAGCACGCACTCCGAACAGTCGGGATTGCGCGCGTCACAGACGGCCCGCCCGTGGCTGATGAGCAGGTGCGTGAAGTCCTGCCACTCCTCCTCGGGCACGACGGGCATCAGGTCCTGCTCGATCTGCTCCGGTCGCTCCTCCTCGGTGAGTCCTAGTCGCCTGGAGATGCGCTGGACGTGCGTGTCGACGACGATCCCCTCGACCACGTCGTGGCCGTGCTGGAGGACGACGTTCGCCGTCTTTCGCCCCACGCCAGAGAGGTCGGTGAGGTCAGACATCGTGTCCGGTACCTCGCCGTCGTACTTCTCGATCATCGTCTGGGCCGCGCTCTTCAGGTAGCCCGCCTTGCTGTTGTAGTAGGTGACCGAGTTCAGGTCCGCGGCGAGTTCCTCCTCGTCCGCCTCGGCGTAGTCCTCGACGGTCTGGTACTTCTCGAAGAGGTCCGCCGTCACCTTGTTCACGCGCTCGTCGGTACACTGGGCCGACAGCACGACCGCGACGAGCAGTTCCAGCCGGTTGGAGAAGTTCAGCGAAATCGTCGTGTCCGGGTACTCCTCGTGCAGTCGGTCGATCACTTCAGCGGCCTGCTCTCCCCGCGACTCCAGTGTCGTGCCCATATCTGCCCGAGTGGTCGGCGTGCGTTTGAACGATTCGGTACGAGGTCTCGCTCCGGTACGAAGCCAACCCCCTTCGGTCGCCGTTCCGGTACGAGGGCCGCTCACTACGTTCGCGCC
>JARUKX010000102.1 GCA_029688825.1 Haloarculaceae archaeon H-GB1-1
TTGACATCCTCCCCGCGCTAAAGCGCGAGGATTCCTCTGTTGGGGGTTCGGCTACCGACCCACGGAGGCAACTTGCAGGTTCGTGCGCACTTCTTTGGGACGTTCGTGAGGGTGTGGTTTCCCCGACCAGTCGTGGTCGTCCCACTCGAATCGCACGGGCCGTGCCATCGGCCTGACTTCCGTATCGCTGTTTTCTCGAAGGAACGTCTCTGACGCCGTGAGGTCGGCGTGCCCCTCGAAGCCACACGGACACGTCAGCGTATCCCCGTGTCGAATCGTCGCGTCGTGGTCGCCACACTCAGGACACGTCTGACTCGTCCACGCTTCCGACTCGGCTTCGAGAGAGATGCCGTACTCCTCACAGACACACGCGAGACGGTGGATGAACTTCTTGAACGCCCAGAAGTTGTGCGTCTTCTCGTTTACCCTGACCGACCAGTGCGTTTCCAACACCTCGGTCAAGTCGCCCACGTACACCGTCGCCACGCCCTCGTCGTACAGCCGTTCAACGAGGTCGCGCACCAGCGCGTTCTGTGCGTGGTCACGGCGACGGGTTCGCTGTCGGTACAGCCGCCGAATCCGTTTCGAGGAGTAGCGTCCCTCTCGGAGTTTCGACTGTAGGCGGGCGATTTCGTCGGTCGTCTCGCGGAACCGTTCGAACGACTTCCGACCGTCGTAGAGGTACTGGTTCCCAGTGGTCGTGGTACAGGCGACGAGATTGTTCGCGCCAACGTCGAGGGCGGCTTCGTGAGAAGCCAGTGGTGAATCCAGTCGAGAATCAGGGACGGTGACTGGTTGAAAAGCCCTGAACGTGTCGCTCACCTCGTCGTACTCAAGTTCCAGACGACCCTGTTCGCCGTCCCACTTCGGGTTGCCTCGGACTTCGAGGCGGAGTCGTTCGTGGTAGCCAAGTCCGTATTCGTCTTTCAGTTCTTGGCCGACAGGAATTTCGAGACGCGACCGCTTGCCCCACTGAATCGTGTACTGATTGTTGCGGATGTAGGTACGGAGTTCGCGTCCGTCCTCCTCGTTGCCCCAGTACGACGGTGGGCTGACGTACTCGCTTTTCTCCTTGAGGGCGAAGAACGACCGCCACGCTTCGCTGTTCTTGCGCGTGACCTGTTGGACAGTCGCGCTTCCGACGACGCCGTTGTAGCGCCCGCGGTATTCGGAAGTGTCCCACACGTCGCCGTCTCCGAAGTAGTTCTGACGACGTTCGTAGGTCAGTTCGTTCCACAGGGAGGCGGAGGCGTCGAGTAGCCGTAGAAGGCACTCTTTGTCGTTCTGGGTCTGTGGCACGACCTCGAAGGTGTTGACGCGCTTCATGCGTCCTCACCCTCTTGTTCAGCGATGTAGCGTTCGACAGCGCCCTTCGAGGCGCTACCCGCCGTACCGACGTAGTACGAACGAGTCCACTTCACGCGGTCGTCGTAGCGTTGGTTGTACTTCCGCGCCGATATGCCCTTGACCCAGTTGACGATGAGGGACGGGGCGTTCTTGGGTGGACTCCCGATGAACAGGTGTACGTGGTCGGGCATGACCTCGGACTCGGCCAGTTCGAGGCCCTTGTCTTCACAGATTTCCGCGAAGATGGTTTCGAGACGGCCCTTCGTCTTCCCCGTCAGGTGCGAACGCCGATATTTCGGCACGAATACTATGTGGTAGGAGAGTTCGTATTTCGCATGACGGGTACTCTTTTCCATCTATGCATACTATCACAGTCGGATGGATTATAGATTGCGTTGGAATCCCGTCCGTGCCATCGTCGGCGGTTGAATACTGTTGGTCGGCTTCATCCCCGCCCTGAAGGACGAGGCTTTCGCCTCGAATTTTCCTAAGTAAGTCGGCGGCCGCGTCGCCGT
>JARUKX010000103.1 GCA_029688825.1 Haloarculaceae archaeon H-GB1-1
GCAGCGCGCCACGGTCGAGGCCGCTGTCGACGCCTTCGACTACGAGTAGGCCCCCGCGGTCCCGTCACCTGTGCACTGGCGCTCGGAGATAAACCCAACTATTTTTCAACATTACTTATTTTCCGTTAACTATAAGATACAGGGCTCGGTACTGCTGGATTGTAGGCGCACATATGGCAAGCTTTGACAATGTAGCCATCGGCTTGATCGGCTACCTGGTGTTAGTCGCAGGAATCGGATACTGGGGCTCGAAGCGCATCGAATCGGAATCGGACTTCTTCCTCGGCGGGGAGAAACTCCCCGGCTGGGCACTGGCGCTGTCCGAGCGGAGTTCGGACATGTCGGGTTGGCTCCTGCTTGGGCTACCGGGTCTCGCCTGGGCTGCCGGACTGTCGTCGGTATGGGTCATCGTCGGTGCCGGGGGCGGAGCCATCTTCCAGTGGGTCGTCTACTCCCGACCGTTCATGGAGGGCCGGAAGGAAACGGGCGCTGTAACGCCTGTCGGACTGCTCGCGGAGAAGTTGCCCGGAGAGTCGCCGGTACTCAGAGCGTTACCCGCGCTGGTCACGTTCGTCTTCTTCATGGGATACGTCGGCTCGCAGTTCCTCGCGGGTGGGACGATATTCCAGGACGTCTTCGGGGTCAGCGCGACGGTCGGCTTGGTCGTCGTCGCGGTGCTCATCGTGCTGTACTCGTTCGCGGGCGGGTTCCTCGCGGTCGTCTGGACGGACGCGATGCAGGCGCTGCTGATGGTCTTCACGCTCATCGTCCTGCCCGGACTGCTCCTGATGCAGGTCCTCACGGATCCGTCGCTGTCCATCATGGGGACTCTGGAGGCCGCTGGCGGTGGGCGAGCGTCCTGGCTCGGCGGGAAGACCGGGTCTGCAGCACTCCTCCTCCTGGGGGCCAACCTCAGCTGGTTCTTCGCGATGCTCGGCGGCTATCCGCACCTCGACGCACGGCTCATGGCGGTCCGGAGCGAGTCCGACCGCCGTACGGCCATCGTCGTGTCGTCCGTCTGGGGCGTCCTCACCGCGATCGGTGCGGTCCTGCTCGGCCTGCTCGCGCGGACGCTCCACGGGTCGCCGGCGACGTTCGAGGCGAACCGCGAGATGGTCCTCCCGTTCATGGTGACCCAGCACACCCCCGACATCGTGAGCGGAATCCTGCTGGCGGGCGCGCTCGCCGCGATGATGTCGACCGCGGACTCACAGCTGGTCGTCGCGAGTTCGGCGGCCGCGCACGACATCTACAACAAGGTCCTCAACAAGGGGAAGGACCTCGGTGACGATGCGAACCTCCGCATCTCCCGTATCGGAACGCTACTGGTCGGGGGCGTCGGACTCGCCATCGCCTACCTCACCGAGAACCTCGTCTATACGCTGGTCAGCTACTCCGCGACCGGGCTGTTCTCGGCCTTCGGACCAGCGTTCACGCTCCTGTTCTTCTGGGGGGACAACCTCTCGAAGCAGGGGCTCATCGCCGCGTTCCTCGTCGGGCCGATCACGACGGTCGCCTGGATCACGTTCGGCCTGACGGACATCGTCACCGTCCGGCTGGTCGCACCGCCGATCGGATTCGCGGCCGCAATCATCGCGTCGCTCGTCTGGCCCCGCTCGCAACAGCCCGCGACGAAGCCCGAGGCGAGTCCTGCGATGCAGGATTAGCGACGGACATCGATACGGACAGTGGTTGCTGCGGCGGTGACTCGGCCGACGCGAC
>JARUKX010000104.1 GCA_029688825.1 Haloarculaceae archaeon H-GB1-1
AGAAGTGCGCTTGCGGGTGGTCTGGCGGGACAATCTGGCGAGCACGTCGCTATCACTCCGTGAATCGCCTCGGGGTCAAGCCCCGAGGCTTCCCGTTTCCACGACGCGCTTTGCAGACACCGAATGGGTGTCCGTAGGGAGCGCAGTCTCCACGGGCGTGGATTTGGGCCATCCCAGCCCTAGTTCAGAAAAGCCGCGTTGTAGGACGTTCATCGCCGCATTCGCGTCACGGTCACACTCAAACCCACAACTCGGACAGGAATGTTCCCTGACCCAGATGGGTTTCGCGGTTTCCACACCGCACGACGCACACTCCTTCGTCGTCCCTTCGGGTTCAACCTGCTTGACGTGACAGCCGTACAGATCGGCCTTGTATTCGAGGAGCGTGATGAATTGTCGCCACGCTGCATCCTGCTTGTTGCGGGCGTTATGCGACTGTTCGAGCATCCCCTTCACGTTCAAGTCCTCAACGAACACGGCGTCGTACTCTCGGACGAGCCACGTCGTAATCTTGTGCTGATAGTCCAGCACCTTTCGCTTGATGTGCCGCTTGACCTTTGCCACTTCCCGGCGTTGCTTCTCGTAATTGTTCGACCCTTTCTCCTTCCGCGAGAGTTTGCGCTGTTCGCGGCGAAGACGCTTGTACTCGTCTTCGAGGTCAATCCAGTCCACGGTCTTGCCGTCGCTCGTGTGGATGTAGTTGAGGATACCGAGGTCGAGTCCAACACTGTTTCTCGCATCCAGCGAGTCCAGGTCGGATTTCTCGGGCAGGTCAGCGTCGTCGGTTTCGAGACCGAATGAGACGAACCACTCGCCGGTCGTCTCCTTCTTGATGGTGACTTCTTTGATGTCTGCTTCGTCGGGGATGTCGCGGTGGTAGCGGATTTTGATGTCTCCGATTTTGGAGAGCCAGAGTGTCGCACGTCGGCCACTCGTGTTTTTGAGTTCGAAGCCAGACTGCGAAAACGTCATACTCTGGAACTCCCGTGGTGACTTCCACGTGAGCTTCCCAACTTTTCGACCGTTTTGTTTCTGCTCGGATAGCCCGTCGAGGTTCTGGTAGAACCGCGTGACAGTTCGTTGGAGTGCTTTCGAATTGACTTCCGAGAAGACAGGGAACTCGTCTTTCCAGTTGGGGAGACGGTAATGGTGTTTGTACGCGGAGCCGATGTCGTCGGCGTCAACGTGTTCGTACTCGTACAGGGTGTAGTTGTACGCTTGGCGATGAACGTCGATGTGATGTTCCAGTTCAGCGGCTACCTCTCGTGTCGGGTATGCGGGGTAGCGGTGACTGTACTCCATCGCTATCTCTTGGTTAGAAACATGTTCATTTAATGGTTTGTATCCCTGCCTATCGGATTCAACCCCGGGGTCAAGCCCCGGGGCATTCTCCTAGACCGCCTGTA
>JARUKX010000105.1 GCA_029688825.1 Haloarculaceae archaeon H-GB1-1
GTATCCAGAAGCGGACAGGTCTGAATAAGTCCCTATGTCCAGTAGTTTGAAAGATACTTGGGATGATAATCTATACGTGTCTCTCTGGACTTTCATATCAAAAATCATAGGAGGTGGGAGTATATCTTAGAAATAGAATACAGTTATGCCAACTTTGCAAGAACGAATTGTCAACTGGAGATTCTCAGGTTCCCTTCCAAAAACTATGATTGGATTCTGGGCGAAAGGAATTATTGAGGGAATTATAATGCTTGGGGGCCCAATCGCGATCTTTGTGTTTTCGGTGACTGAGTTCGCCAAAATATCCCTAAGTAATTTACCGCTCATTCCGAATACTGAGGCACCTCGAATCATTGCTTGGTTGGTACTAACAGCAGTAGCTTGGATGCGCTTACGATGTTTGTTAGCAGATGGAGTGGAAATTACAACATAGGATCTGCCTGCTGAGTCGGTGGAACCGGGCTTAAATAATCCTCAAGAACGGATTCAACAGAGACGTCCTTGAGCACACCAAGTCCGTGAAAGATTGTCAGTACTACCTTCAAGGTCCACTTACCTGGAGTTGGATATTCGAATCCAATTCGAGTATCAAGGTTTGCGTAGAGAATTGCAGCTGTGATACCGAGATATTTCATCCCCGTGAGTACGCCAACCAGATATCCTACTCCCGTTGCAAGCAAAAGCACCGAATTGATATGAATCGCTATAAGCAGATACAAAAACAGCCGTCGGTTGTCAAAACTATCCATGAGCTTTTTGATATTCTCCAACTCATTGAATCGGATTATATTTAAAGTATCTACTGTGTGTAATACCATCCAACCAATTGCAGCAAACACAATGTAGCCTACAAATTGTTCTGCAAATAAGGTGACACCGATAATCGCTGGAGACATCAAGATGGCATGGACTATTCCTACACCAACCAATAGCCCTCCCATCAAAAACCAGAATCGAATAATGGTGCCGGGAAGTGCTCGGGAATTGGTTTGGCTGTCTGACATGGTCTTGTATAGCACCTCAATTCGATCTGAAGCCGATTCTTCATTGAGTGGCTACGTGGCTCAGCCATAAACTACCTCACGATGGCTATAAAATCTGTGCATTGAAAATGGGGACATCCAAAAATGGACCCATACCTGAAGAATGGGCGACCAACACTTGATTGATTCCCATCTATGAGCTAAATTACCGTCGACCAGCCAACGAAAACCTCACCCAGTCTTCTAACCACCAACCTCCCGCCGTGCTTCCACAGCCAATCGACGGGCGTGACGACGCCGAGCGCGTGCTGT
>JARUKX010000106.1 GCA_029688825.1 Haloarculaceae archaeon H-GB1-1
TACGACGTCACTCGATTGGAACACCGATCCGTACACAAACACAACACGGATCGCGACGAAAAATAGAAGTGAACTAGCAATAACGGAAAGCCACCTTCCGTTGATGTCGAAGGTATATTTCAGCCAGCGTTGGGTAGTTCCCTCTTCCTCACCGTCGCCATCGAGGGTAGCGCGTATCGTATCAGGATCAACGAGTTTGTACCCAGCGTCGTTCTCTTGAACGAGCCCGTATGAGACGATTTCGCCGAACTCACCCGCGTCCAGGGGGATATCACCGAAGTCCCACACCGCACGTCTAGTATCGATTTCGAGCAACAACCGGAGTTTCGACTCGAACTCCGGTCTATCTTCGATCAGTTCCTGGGTTGCATTCCGCGGGTCCGCCATATAGCCAATCACCAGTTGCCACTGGGATAAACCGTTGGGTTCGCCGTTTTGAACCAATTGTCAGAGGATGATAAGGGGCCATTGTGGTCGAACTACCACTCGCCTTTTCCGAAATCATGTTACAATAGCTATCTCATAGCTTCAGGTTCTCACGGCCTGGGTCACCCTCCGCTCGAAATTGGAGATCGCAACGACGATCCAGAGACACAATGCAAGATGACTTCTGTTCTAGCGGCTCTTTTGAATCGCCAGAAGGCGTTGGAGTCGTGAGGGTACGTACCGAACCTCTCGAAGGCGAGGTGCGCGTCGAGAAGACCTACGCCGAGACCACGCCACCCCAGCAGTTCCGCATCGACGAGCCGGGACTGGCTGCGGTGGGCCCAGTAACGCGGTCGTTGGACGAGTTTGGGTGAGCACCGTCCGCCACCGTGGCCAAGCAGTCGGCTTGATTGCACTGCCGGAACCAGTCAGCGAATCCGACGGCTCACGGATCGAATTCTGCAATGAGCGGTGCGTGGTCACTACAGGCGAACCCATCCTGATCGTAGTGACACGCCCTGGGACGCAGTGTCTCTGACGCAATCAAATGGTCGAAGCGCTTTCCCTCGACGTCCGCTGGTGGAACAGAGAGGGGGTCGTCCGTTTGGGTGGCGTGACTGACGTCCAGCATATCGAGGTCGCCGTAGCCGTGCTGCGCTCTGAATACGTCTCTCATCCCCATCTCTTCCAGGCCACGGAGAATATTCAGTTCGGCCGCCACCCACATTTCGGCGGTCTCTCCCTCCTCCTCGTATCGCCATGGAATGACCGTCCCATCCGCCAATTCCTTGTCCGGGGAGTTGAAATCGCCTGTGAGGAGACAGGGAGGCTGGCTA
>JARUKX010000107.1 GCA_029688825.1 Haloarculaceae archaeon H-GB1-1
CCAGCCGCGAGTCCTCGCTCACGTCGGTGATGAGGTCGACGTGGACGGCGCTCTCGTTCCCGGATTCTTCCTCGGGAACGCAGGCGTCGTAGGCACGGCCGAGCGCCAGATGCACCGTCTCGGCCATCTTCTCGTCGAACAGGATGTTGTCGGTGAAGCGGTCGATGCCGCGGTTCATCCCGACGCCGAGTTCGCCCAGTCGGCGCGCACCGGCGTCGGTCTCCAGAATCTCGGTCAGGACGCCCTCGTTCTGGCCGGCACTGTAGTCGACGACAGCGCCGTCCTCGAACTCCAGCCGGACGTCGCGGACGTGCTTGCCGCGGTAGGTCATGGGCACGTCGAAGGTGACGACGCCCTGGGGGTCGGTGGGGGCGGTGAACACCTCGCCGCTGGGGAGGTTGTGCGAGTCGTAGGCGACGGACGCGGCGCTGTTGACGGCGCTGCGGCCGTCGATGGACATGGTGAGGTCCGTCTCCGGACCGACGAGTCGCACCTCGCTTCCGTCGTCGAGGATCTCCTTCAACTGCGCCATCTCGTCGGCCAGCGACTCCCAGTCCCGGAGGACGGCGTCGTAGACGAAGTCCCGGTAGGATTCGATGGCCATGCCGGCCTGCTGGGCCTGCGCGCGGGTTGGATGCACCGTCGACACCCAGTCGGTGTCGAGGCGAGCCTCCCGAATCGCCTCGCGGGCTTTGGCGTACGCGCCGCGAACGTCGCCGTCCACGTCTGCCGTTTCCTTCGTGTTCCGGCTCGCGCGGAGCGAGAGGACGCTATCCGCGCGCTCGTACAGCGCGAGTTCGTAGTCGGGGTCCGCGTCGAACGAGCCGTCGTGCGCGCGGAGGTACGCCCGCGTCAGTTCGTCGGAACTGTACGTTGCGAGGAGGTTCGCACCACGCTCGCCGAGCTTCTCGGCGACGGCAACGCCCAGTTCGTGCGCACCCTCGTCGACGGCGACGACGACGTCGTCACCCGCCTCGATTCGTGCGCTCCAGTCTACCAACACCTCGGCGTGCTCGCGGATTCGCTGGTCCATGCCTTGGCTGGTCGGTTCGGGGCCCGAAAACTCGTGCGGTCGAACCAATACAGACCGAAACGGGAGTAAATTAC
>JARUKX010000108.1 GCA_029688825.1 Haloarculaceae archaeon H-GB1-1
AAGTGAGACCTTCGCGTACTCGCGGTGAACGAGGTCTTCCATGTCGCGCAGGGCGCGCCGAACGCTCTCGACGTGATAGCCCTCCCGGTCGGCAACATCTTGCGGCGAGAGTTCTCCGCCATCATTGACGAGCGTGCGGAGCGTTCCCCACTGGACGGGGCTCAGCCCATCCGCGAGGTGCTTGATGACGACACTCTCCTGTCGGTGGCGAATCCGTACCATGTTCAGCGCCACCGGGTTCGGCCCATCCTCGTCTACGTCGACCGTGAAGTACGCATCCTCGAAGAATGGCCCCAGTCCGGACGGGGCAACATCGAGACCGGCGTCGGCGAGGACACTGAGAACCGTCTGGTCGAGTTCGGTTACCAGCTCGTCGAGATCGTCGAGGTAGACAGTCTGGTCTCGTTCGAGTAGCGACGACTGCAACGACGAACCGACCTTCGGATGCGCGAGTGGGTGGTTGTCCGATAGCGACAGTGCCTCCTTCGCGTAGTAGTGTTTCACCTCCTTCGGGTAGGAGTGCGACGGGAAGGCCTGCCGAATCCGGCGCGCGTCGAGCGTCGCCGTGTGATAGAAGCCGGGGAGATTCCGGCCGTGGTTGTCGTCGTCATTCTGGACGAGCTTCCGGTATCCCTTCCGGTCGTGTTCGAGCAGGTGGCCCATCGCGGCAATCGCACCGTCCCGTGCGTGGATCGGCCCGCTCTTGTCCTTGTGAACGCGGACGTACCGCTCGGCGTCCTGAATGTTGCTCGACTCGTGGTACTCCTCGAAGTAGCGGCCCGCTATCCCGACTTCGTTCATCGCGAGCTTCAACAGCGTCAGGTACCGCCCGAACTCGACGTTCGAACCCTTCAAACGGACGTTCACGCCCTCGCCGAAGCTCTCCGGAACGGGAATCTTCACGCGCGTCCCGTCGCCCTTCTGTCCGAGCATGCCGGGCCACCGGGGCGAGACGTGCGCCGTGAAGCTCTGCTTCCCTATTGGGTCCTGCGTGATCTGGCGGGCGACCTTCAGCCGGAACTCGCGAATCTGCTGAATCCGGAACTCCGTCCCCTGC
>JARUKX010000011.1 GCA_029688825.1 Haloarculaceae archaeon H-GB1-1
TATAGACCAGAACATCGCCATTCACATCATCCGAACCTACACGCTGACCGAGCGGACCGAGAGCGTCAAGCAGTTCGGCCTCTCCAACGAACAGCGAGAAGCCCTCATCCTCGCCCTTCGAGAAGGCTACTTCGACACGCCGAGTCAGGTAAGCCTGAGTGAACTCGCCGCCGAACTGGGCATCACCCAACAGGCCATGTCCAACCGCATTCGTCGGGGGAACAAGCAAGTCCTTAAGGAGATCCTTCTCACGTCGGCGACGGACCTGGAATAATCTACCACTAAGTTAAATGCATTGTCCGAACAATAGTGTTGGATTTCTGCGTTGGATGCTACTGTACATCTAAGGATGGAGACCCTTACTCTCGAGGCCGAGTTCGAACCGGAGGCAGTCGACCGGATACTGTCGGCACTCGCTCACGAACACAATCGGAGCGTCCTGAACTACTTCCGCAACTCATCCGAATCCCGTGCTTCGTTGGACGATCTTGCCGACCACGTCGCCACCGAAGAAACCAGCAGTGGCCTCGAATCGTCGGAGCAGGTCGCTGTGCACCTCCATCACGCCGGACTGCCGAAGATAGCAGACGCCGGTATCCTCGATTACGATCCACGGACGAAGACCGCCCGAAACCGGGACCATCCGTTGCTGGCGTCCAGTGAACTGCTTGCAGTGGCATGATGGAGATGGTGATGTGTCGGTCTTGCGGAAAGTTCACAACGGCCGTGATGGAAGACGGCGAGTGGGTTCCAGTGGCGGCCGAGTGTCCCGAGTGTGGGGAAACGACGTTCAAGGATATTCACGAGGACCACACAATCGAGACTGACGACGATTAGCTAGGCCGTCGAACCGCCGGTCGACGGGGCGACAGGGTCCCTCGACGGTGGTCTCCGAGTTGGACCTCCTCTCCGTCCCCTACGCTTCTCCGTTAGTGGCTACGGGTTCCACCTCGTTATTGATACGCAGTCTCCATCGACCAGATGCTTCGTTCGACATCGTGTCTGAACAAGAGGGTTTCATAGTCATCACCTATTAGCTCACTATCCAGCGTTGCCACAGTCGAGTCAGACCCCGCTTCGAAAGCACTCTCCGAATCTATATAGTCGAGTATAGTAGAATTCGCAAGCAATACTTACCGGTGGTGCATCTGGTGGGAAAACGCCCTCATGAGCCCCCCAACCTTCCCGCCCGGACTCGAAGCTCAACACCGCCGACTCGACGCGGACGCATACGCGAACATCTACGTCGTCGGCGACGTTCACGGCTGTCGGGCGATGGCCGAATCGCTCCTCGATGAACTTGATCCCGGGCCGGACGAACTGGTCGTCTTCGTCGGCGACCTCGTCCGTCGTGGTCCGGACTCGCCCGGCGTGGTGGACCTCGTTCGCTCGACGCCCAACGTCGTTTCGATACGGGGGAACAACGAGGAGAAGATCATCACCGGGCGTCGGCCCGCCGAGGGGCTCTCGGTCGCCGACGTTCGCTGGCTTCGGTCGCTCCCCGCCGTCATCTCCTGGGAGGACCATCTCGTCGTTCACGGTGGACTCTACCCGGACCGCTCCCTGCGCGAACATACGCTCACGGACGTCCAGAACGTCGAGACGGTCGCTCGGGACGGTGACGGGCCGCCGTACTGGTGGCACCACTACGACGGCCCCGACCGCGTGTTCTTCGGCCACAAGGTCCTCTCGGAGCCGTACGTGGAGGACGATGCAGTCGGATTGGACACCGGGTGCGTCTACGGCGGCGCACTCACGGCGTACGATTGCGGGCGGGACAGAATCCTCACCCTCGACGCCGACAGAGCGCACACGGCCCGCGCTTCCGAGAAATTCACCGATCCGTACGCCGCGAGCGCGTGACCCACGCGAACTTCGATACTGCTCGAACCGCGGCGATTCGGCCCCGAATACGGCACTAAGCACTTCCTTCTTCGACCGGCGATTTGCACGCTCGTCGACACATGCAATTTTATTGAATACGTTAAATATAACAAAGTGCTCACGAGGCGTCCGCTCAGTCGCGATGTTAGCAATTCTTACCGACGGCTACACGATACAGGTCGGCGACTTCAAGGCGGTCCGAGGCGGCGTCGTCCTCTTCGAAGACGAGGGGCGGGAGAACGTCAAAGGTTACATCCCGTCCCAGCAGCTCATGTACGTGCTGACCGACGAGATGGCGCGGGAACGCGGCCACGGCGAACAGCGCGCCGCCGGACAGGCCGCTGGCATGGGAGGTCAGCCCCAGCAGATGGGTAGCCAGCCCCAACCGGCCCAGCAACAACAGATGGCCCAGCCCGGACACGGCCAGGGTGCCGCCGGTCGGGAGAGTCTGAGCCAGCAGCGACCGCTCCCCGGATCGACGTCATCTCAGCAGTTCGGTAGCCCGACGGAGAGTCAACAGAGCCAGCCGATGCAATCGACGTCGCGGCCACCGACCCAGTAAGCGTCGAGCGCGTGGCCACGAATGCTCCGGGGCGAGAGTCGAGCACGGGCGGCAGTACTCGGTTCCAGACGACGTTCTATGTGGGGGCGTTACACGTCTCCGCCACAGATGCGCCAGGGAGCACGTTCCAGACCGACTCGACGAGTTCCGGGACCATCTCCGCGTTCCTGAAGCTCATCGCCGGATTTACGTCGACAGCCCAGTACGAACCGGTCTCCTCGGATTGGACGAAGTCCACGCCGAGCGCCTGTGAGTCGGTTCGTCGCACGAGTCGGCGAACGCTCTCGGCGATATCGGGGTCAGGGGCCGCGAAGTCCAGCGGTTCCTTCTCGCCCTGGAGCTTCGACGTCGTTCTGAGAACCGTCACGTCGATGCCCGAGCCGGTCGCGACTGCGTAGTACTTGTAGTCGATTCCGGTCGTGGGAACGAATTGCTGGTAGATGTCGCCCTCGCCGTTCCGTTCCGGGTCCGGCTGGAAGTGCCAGTCCGCGTACGTCTTCGCGACGTAGTCCCACTCCGGTCGCTGAAGGACGACCCGCGGCACGCGACAGCCGACGTGTTCGAGCGCGCGATAGCCGACCAGGCGAAACCCGAGCAGTTGCGTCCGGTAGCCGTTCCACGTGGGAACGTCGAGGCCGTCGGCCAGTCGCAGAGCGCGGAACGACTCCGGGTCGACCTTCTTGTTCAGCAGTCCCGTCAGCGGTTCGAGGTCGTCGCTGTCGAGTCGTCGTCCGGGCTCGAAGAATGCGACCTCGATACCCGATCGCTCCAGCCGGTCGGCCACGTCACCGAACACCGAGTGGTCGTCGTTGCAGATGAACCCGATCCGCCGAGGCGTCGACTGCTCGGCGTGGCTGCCGGTGTCATGCATCACGGCCCTATAACGTCCGGTCGGTCGGTTAGATATAGGGACGTTACCAAATGTCGGTCTATGTAATCGTTTTGATTACTATGTATATCGAAGCGGCATCGTTGAGAAATGCGCCGTACCATCAGTTTCGGGCCTATTTTTCGTGACTGGAGGACGGTCCTACCGTCGACGGCTACCCGACTGCATCGCTGCGTTCGCGATAGAGTCCACGAGCGGACGTTCCAGCCCCGTGCGTCGGAAGCTCGTCGCCGGATTCACGTCGATAGCGTAGGGTTCGCCGTCCACGCGCACGACGTCGACACCCAGCGCCCGAGCGCCGGTGAACGAAAGCAGGCGGCGGATGCAGGATGCGATAGACGAGTCGACCTTTCCCCGTCCGAGGAACTCCCGTTCGCCGAACAGTTTGGACTCGAATCGGGTCACTGCAACGTGGACCTCGTCGCCGTCGTCGACGGCGTAGTACTTCTCGTCGGTGCCGTCGAAGTCCAGCAGCGGCTGGTACATGTCGCCCTCACCGTTCAGCGTGGGCTCCTCGTGGATGTCGAGGAACCCCTTGGCGACGTAGTCCCCCTCGGGCTCGTGAGACAAGACCTCGGGGACGGAGAAGCCGGCCACGGAGAGGGACAGCAATTGCGAGAGGCGGTTGAGGAAGATCGTGGTCGCGACGTAGTCGTTCCACGCCGGAATCCTATTGCGATAGGCGTACTCCAGTGCGTGGACCGACGCCCAGCGGACCTTCTTGTTGACCAGGAGGTCGAGGTCGTCGAGCCGGTCGGTCGCCACCTCGACGCCCGGTTCGAGGAACGTCACGTCGTAGCCTCGGTCGTGCAACTTCGAGGCGATGGGGCTGAACATCTCGTGTTCCGGCGGGCAGATGAATCCGATTCGAGTGCCGTCGGGGACCATATCCCGAGACACCGCCACCCACGCCAAAAAGCCCTCAGGCGGTAGGATGGGATTACCCAGTACAAGATTGGTATTTGCTACCATGCGCACTACAAGTATATATCCCATACCCGCCTCATTTCGTAGCGATGGGAGACGCCACGGCGACCGCCACTTCCGAAACGAACGCTCTCGACGACCGCCTCATCGAACGCTGCGAGCTGATCCCGGACGACCCTGCGCCGGGTGCGTACGTCGTCGTCGACACGATGCACTTCTCGAACACGGTCATCGAACTGCTGGCGAACGGAGCCGAGTACGTCCACATTACCGAGGAGCGCGGCGAGGAGTTCGCCTATCGAGAGTCGAATCCGCGCGCGCTAATCGGCGGCGGGAGCACCGACGAGTACGAACCTACCGACGGATACGACTTCTTCAACTCTCCGAGCTACGTTCAGGGACTCGACGTGGATGGACGGCCCGTCAGCATGACCTCTTCCAACGGCGGCCGAGCCGTCGCGGCTCTCCGTGCGAACGGATCCGACGGCGTCGACGTCTACGTCGGGTCGACGATGAACGCCACAGCGCTGGGTCGGCATCTCCGTGACCGAGCGGGACCGATACATCTCGTTAGCTCGGGGTCGAAGGGCGACCTCGCCATCGAAGACCACGTCGGCGCGACGCTCATCAGTCGCGCCCTCGACGGCGTCGAGCTCTCAGAGACGGAACGGGAACTGTTCCGCCGACAGGTGAAACACGCGAAGGGGGTCGACTACGTCGACAAACACGAACTTCGCCGACGCGACGTGCTCGACTACGCCACGAACTTCGACAGCCGGGCCGTCATCCCGAAGCTCGTCGGCGAGTCGCTCGTCGACGCGGCGGTCGCTAGGAAGGAGGCGGAAGCGCCCCGGCAGGCGTCCGACTGAGCGTCGAGTTCGCCGCCGAGGAGTGACCCAGTGGGCAAACCTTCTTACCCGTCCATGGCCGACCGCAGGGACGACAGCATGTCCAAGCACTACGGCGCGTCACTCGATCTCCGGATGGCCGAGTCGCCCACCGAGTTCGTCGACTTCCTCGATTCGCTCGGGCTCTCCCACGTCGAGATCAGACACAGCTATCTGGACACGTGGCCCGAGACCGCCGACATCGAAGCACTCCGGGAACTCCGGGAGACCGCGGGCGTCACCTACACGATTCACGCGCCGTACAACGACTGCAATCCGGGCAACCTCAACGAACCGCTCAGGAAGGCGATGAGCGAGCGGCTCGTCGCGACGCTGGACCTCGCGGACGCCATCGGCGCGGGTGCGGTCGTCACCCACGGCGGCGCAGTCCGGCGGTCCTATCCGGACAGGGTTCAGGAACACGCTCGCGAACAGGCCGTCAGAACCATCCGCGAAGCGGCACGCCACGCCGACGAGGTCGAGGTCCCACTTTGCGTCGAGAATCAGCGAGCGAAAGCGAAGAAGCGGTACAACACGTCGACGCCGGAGCGGCTAGCGGCCTTCCTCGACGACGTGGACCTCGATTCGGAGTATCTCGGCGTGACGCTCGACGTCGGCCACGCGAAGGCGACCGGCGTCGACTACGAGGCGTTCGTCGACCGATTCGGCGACGGCATCCGCGTCGCTCACCTCCACGACAACGACGGCACGGACGACGACCACGACCCGATTCCCGACTACGAAGCCATCGCAGCGGACATCGGCGCGCCGTACAACGTCCTGGAGATGAAGTCGAAAGCAGACGTCGAGCGCTGCGTCGGGTCGCGGCCGCTGGACGAGTAGCACGAGCTATTCGGGAGCCGAATCCGTCTCTCACGACGGGATCTGCTCCAGGACGACCCGTTCCAGGTCTTCTGATAGAGCGTATTGGTCGTCCCGATGACGAACGTGTCGATGCCGTTCGACTGCCACGAAGATGCGTCGACGCCGTAGGGACGGCGACCCCCTCGTTCTTCAGCTCGAATCTGAACGGTATCCTCGGCCCAATGGGAACGAATATTGTGTTTCGATGAATATTCATCCACAGTGACCAATTTGACTTCAACTCCCGGTGACGACCGCTCTGCGGGACTCGAAGGGGGTGCCGAAACGGACGGCGACAGAATCACGTCGGACCGCGTCCTCGTCACCGGCGCGACGGGTCGCGTCGGTGGCCCGCTCGTCACGGACCTGCTCGAGCGCTCGGTTACGGTCCGGATCGCTTCGCGAGACCCTACCGGCGCTCGGGAGCGGTTCGGCGAGACGGCCGAGTACGTCGAGTTCGACCTCGAGCGACCGGAGACGTGGGGAGCAGCGCTCGCGGACGTCGACGGACTCTTCCTCCTCTTCCCGCCGTCGGTAGGGGTTCGACCAGTCCGGGAGTTCGTCGACGCCGCTGAACGAGTCGGCGTCGACCGCATCGGGTACCTCTCCATCCTCGGCGCGGAGAAGCTCCCTATCCTCCCACCTCGGCGCATCGAGAACCACATCGCACGCACGGACTTGGCCGCGACGTTCCTCCGGGCGTCGTACTTCATGCAGAACCTGAGCGGCATCCACCGACCGGAGATCGTCGGTCGCGACGAGCTGTTCGTTCCGGCCGGCGACGGTTCGCTGAGCTTCGTCGACGCACGCGACGTCGCGGCGGTCGCGGCGACCGCACTCACCGAACCGGGCCATCGAAACCGAGCGTACGACCTCACCGGTCCAGCCGCGCTGGACTTCCACGAGGTCGCCGAGGTGTTCTCCGAGGTCCTCGCCCGCCCAATCACGTACGCCGACCCGTCTCGACTCGCGTTCGCTCGCCACATGTATCGCCGAGGCGTCCCGCATTCGCTCGTCGCGTTCATGACGGTGGAGTACTCGGTCGTCCGGCTCGGTTTCTCCGGCCGGACGACGGGCGACGTCGAGGCGGTCCTCGGCCGACCTCCGCGGTCGCTCCGTGAGTTCGTCAGCGACGAGGCCGAGACGTTCCAGCGAGACCGCGAGCGCCCGACCTCGACGGGGGTGACTCACTCCTGACACGACCTTCGCTGTCCCTCGTCCTCGTCGCGGTCGTCTTGCTGTCCATCGGCGTGACGGTAGGACCGGCGAGGGCGGCTCAGACGCACGTCGCCATCCAGTCGGTGAACGCCTCCGTCTCCGACCCGGCACCGGGAGAGCAGTTCACGCTCACCATCACGGTCGCGAACCTCCAGAGCAGTTCCGGACCGGTCGAGGTGACCGACGTCTACGTCAGGCGAGCGGGGAGCACCGAGGAGTTCGCACGCATAGACGACGTCGGCACGGTCGCCCCCGGGGGAACGTTGCAGATTCCGCTGCCAGTTCAGTTCGACGAGCCCGGCGGGAAGCGACTCACCGTTAGCGCGGTCGTGCAAGACGGTGACGGCGACTTCGAGCGAGTGAACTACCCGCTGTACGTGGACGTCGAGGAACCGAACGATGCGACCCTCTCGTTCTCGCAGGTGGACCCCGTCGCCGGCCAAGAGAGCGCGATCAACGTCACCGTCTCGAACGGCGACCAGCAGCCGCTGTCGAACGCCCGGCTCGGCCTCTCCGGTCCGGCGACCATCGAGAATCCGGAGCGCGTCACGGCCTCGCTGGCCGCCGGAACCCAGACCAGCCACACCTACCAGGTGACGTTCGACGACCCGGGTCGACGGACGCTCGACGCCACGCTCACCTACGAGACCAGCGCAGGCTACACCCGCTCCGTGAACGGGAGCCTCGACGTCGACGTCGACGCCGCCACGGTCGACACCGACCTGTCCGTCGAGGCGGTCGAGGAGAACGGAACGTCACGAATCCGTGCGACCGTCACGGAGTACGGCAACGTCGAACTCCGGGACGTGCAGGTGCGCGCCGTCGCGGACGGTCGGACGGTGGCACGCTCGCTCGTGCCCGACGTTCCGGCGGAGGGGTCGAAGACCGTGTCGCTCGCGGTCGACGACGTGTCGGCCGGGAACGTCACCGTGGTCGCCGACTACACCGCCGCCGGCGAGCGGCGAACCATCGATCGGACCATCCGGTACACGCCCGCCCCGAACGCCGCCGTCACGCTCACCGGCGTCGAGGTGACGCGAACGAACGGGGTCGTCACGCTGGACGGCGACGCCGCGAACGTCGGGAACGCCGACGCCAGGTCCGTCCTCCTCAGCGTGGTCGAGACCGACGGCGTCAGGCCGGTCCCGCCGAAGAAGGAGTACTTCGTCGGCGCGATCGAAACGAGCGAGTTCGCGACCTTCGAACTGACCGCGAACGTCTCCGCCGACGTCGACGCGGTCCCGGTCCGCGTCGAGTACACTGTCGACGGCGAGCGCGTCTCCGAGGTCGTCAGCGTCGACGTCAGCGGCAGTACTGGGGGCAGTGACGGACAGTCCGGGCCAGGGATCGGGCTCCCGCTGGTCGGCATCGGGGCCGTCCTGGTCGCGCTCATCCTTCTCGTCGGTGGGGTCTACGCGTGGCGTCGACGATGAACGTCATCGAACTCGTCGGCGTGACGAAGCGCTACCAGATGGGCGAGGAGGTCGTCGAGGCGCTGAAGGGCGTCGACTTCCACGCCGAACCCGGCGAGATGGTGGTGGTCATCGGGCCGTCGGGCTCCGGCAAGAGCACGATGCTCAACATGATCGGGCTCCTCGATACGCCGACTGAGGGGACCGTTCTGCACCGCGGCCACGACGTCTCTGACCTGACCGAGGACGAACTCACCGAGGAGCGACGGTCCGGCATCGGGTTCGTCTTCCAGGCCTTCCACCTGCTCCCGGTGCTCGACGCCGTCGAGAACGTCGAACTGCCGTCGATGTGGGACACGGACGTCGACCGGCACGACCGCGCCATCTCGCTCCTCGAGCGGGTCGGGCTCGGCGACCGCCTCGATCACACGCCCACAGAACTCTCCGGTGGGCAGCGCCAGCGCGTCGCCATCGCTCGGGCGCTCATCAACGAACCACACATCGTGCTCGCCGACGAGCCCACGGGCAATCTGGACCGCGAGACCGCCCGCAACATCCTCGACATGTTCACACAGCTCAAGACCGAGGAGGACGTGGCCATCGTCGCCGTCACCCACGACGAACTGTTCCGCGAGTTCGCCGACCGGACGGTCAGCCTCGTCGACGGGAGGATCCGCTGATGGCCCGGCGTGGCCTCCGCTGGCGGTTCCCGAGCTGGATGCTGGCGTGGCGGAACTTCAAGCGGAACACGGTCCGCAGCGCGCTCGCGGCGCTGGGCATCGTCATCGGTGTCGTCGCCATCGCGTCGCTCGGGATGGTCGGCGCGGCCATCCAGTACAGCACGACGGAGAACCTGGGGAGCCTGACGAACCAGGTGACTGTCACGTCCGGTACGGACAACCCCAACGATGGCCTGACGGAGACGGACGTGCGGGACCTCGAACAGGTCGCCGTCGACGAGATCGTCGTCCCGCAGAAGTCGAACGCCACGACGCTCGAAGGAAACGGAACCGAGCGACGCGTCCGCGTCGTGGGGGTGACCCGCGCGAGCGCACTGTACTCGGCGACCGAGAGCGCGGCGACCGAGGGCGAGTCACCGGATAGATTGCGCTCCGGCGCGCTCGTCACCCCCCAGCTCGCGTCCGACCTCGATCTCGAACTCGGCGACCCCGTCGTCTACGACGGTGCCACCTACCGGATTCGCGGCATCGTCGAAGCCGAGGGCTTCGGCGGCGGCCAGACGCTCGTGCTCCCCGTCTCCGCACTCTCCGAGCAGGAGTACTACGACACGGTGACCGTCGTCGCCCCGAACGGGGACGCCGCGGAGGCGTACGCCGACCGCGTCGAGGCGTCGCTCAACGCCCGCGAGGACGTCGTGACCGTCACCACGAACGAGGACATCCGCGAGAACATCGAGACCTTCACGCGGACGCTGAACCTCGCGCTCCTGGGAATCGGCTCCATCTCGCTCGTCGTCGCCAGCGTCGCCATCCTGAACGTCATGCTCATGAGCACCATCGAGCGACGGGGCGAGATCGGCGTCCTCCGTGCCGTCGGCGTCCGGCGCAGCGAAGTCCTTCGGATGATCCTCTCCGAAGCGACGGTCATCGGGCTCATCGGCGGGAGCGTCGGGGCGTTGCTCTCGCTCGGCGTCGGCCTCGGCATAAACGAACTCCTGTTCGGGAGACCGTCGCTCGTGTTCGCCTGGGATAGCGCCCGCTATCTCGTCTACGGGTTCGGCTTCGGCGCGCTGGCGAGCCTCCTCAGCGGCGTGTATCCTGCCTGGAAAGCGGCGAACGACCCGCCCGTGGAGGCGCTTCGAGGGTGACGGAGGGACGATCGGACGCCGACGTCGGCACGGACGCGCTAGTCCAGCCCCAGGCTCAGTTTCAGCGCGTCGTCGATCTCCGACATGACCGACTCGCCCAGGCTCCCCTCCACCGAGTGAACCCGCTCGGGGATGGAGAGTACCCGAATCTGATCGAGCCGCACGGACGAGTCCTTCTCGAAGGGCGACGTTGCGGCCTCGACGAGCACCTCGAACGGGTAGCCTCTGTAGGTGCCCGTCGCCGGCGCGACGATGGTCGTGCTCGAATTCGCGTTGCCGACGTCGTTCTGGACGACGACCGCCGGCCGAGTCTTCCTCATCTCGTGACCCTCGGCGGGGTCGAGTCGGACGATGACGACGTCGCCGCGTCGAATCTCCGGGGCGTCACTCATTCATCGAGCCCGTCCCACGCCTCGTCCGACGCGTCGTCCCACTCGTTCGCGAGGTCCGCCGCGCTCTCCGACGCCTCGCGGTAGGCGGCCGCCAGTTCGTCCTCGTCGGGCCCCTCGGCCTCGACCTCGACGACGGCGACCGTCACGCGCTTGTTCGCGTACTCCGTCCCGAGGTAGATGCGACCCCGGTCGTCCGTCTCGTTCGTCTGGAGTTCGTCGGCGTCGACCTTCATGATGCCCACTATGACCCACGGCCATATAGGTGTTGCCCACGGGAGCCCACGTACAACGGAAGCCGACGGAGGGGCACCATCGGCGGACGAGTCCATAAGGCCACCCGGACCGAATTTCGAGTGGGAGAGACAATGAATTTCGACGAATTCACCGGCGAGGTACAGCACCGTCTCGAACTTCCCGAAACGGGTGAAACGGTGCGGGCGATTCGCGCGACGCTGATGAGCCTCGGTCGACGTATTCCGGCAGAGAACGCCGAGGACCTCGCTGCGTCACTTCCGATGGAGATCAAGTGGTACATGACCGGCGCGGTCCACGAGCACGGCCAGCGGTTCGACTGGACGGAGTTCCTCGCGAACGTCAGCGATATCGAGGGCGTCGAGCCACAGGACGCGGCCTACCACGCGCAGGTCATCGTTGACCTCGTGCGGACGCTCGTCCCGGACTCCGACTTCCAGCAACTCCGTGACCAGTTACCTGAGAGCGAGGACGACGAGAACTGGCGGAAGCTCTTCGCGGTCGTCGATGCCGGCGGCTGGGGCGAGGCACAGGAAGCACAGACCGGAGGTGGTCCGCAGCAGGGCGACGACGCCGTGGACCGTTCCGTCGAGTGAGTGGCGACCGAACACCGTCTCCGAACCCTCCACGAACCCGATTCTCACCCTTTTTTTACAGCTCCGGTCAGACGTGCGACCAACGAATGAGTGCTCGGCGTCGGCTGGCCCTGGTCGTCTGGAGCGTCCTCGTCTCGCAGGTGTTCCTCTATCCCGGGCTCTCGGACACCGTCGCCGCGCTCGGTGGCGGGGACGACATCCTCGCGAGCACCTGGTTCCTCGTCGCCGAGTTCGGTGCGTTCGTCTGCTTCGCCGTCGTGTGGGGCGTCGCCAGCGACGCGTTGGAGCGACGCGCTCCGTTCGTGGTCCTCGGCGCTCTCGGTGGCGCGGCGAGCTACGTGACCGTTGCAGTCGCTCCACGGCTGGGTCTCGGTTTCACTGCCGTCCTCGGACTGCGAGCCGTCGGTGGGGCGTTCACCATCGGCGCGTTCTCGCTCGCCATCACGATGCTGATGGACCTCTCGGGAGGCCACGGCCGGAACATGGGGGCTGCCGGCACGGCTATCGGCGTCGGCGCTGCGCTCGGGTCGGTCGTCGGCGGCCAACTCGCCGCAATCGGGCCGCTCGTTCCACTCTACGGCGGCGCGGCGGTTCTCACTGCCGCCGCCGCGCTCGCCGCGACTGTCCCCGACCGAAGTCCCGACGACGGGCTCCCCCTCGGCACGCTGCTCGACCGCGTCCGCGGTCGGCCGCTGCTGTTCGTTCCCTTCGCCTTCGGCTACGTCGACAGACTCACTGCCGGCTTCATGGCGCTCACCGGCGTGGCCTACTTCCGGGACGCGATGGGCATCGACGCGGCGCAGGCCGGGCTCACGCTGGCGCTGTTCTTCGTCCCCTTCGCCGTGTTTCAGTACCCCCTCGGGTCGATGTCGGACCGAATCGGCCGGTTCCGGCCGGTCGTCGTCGGGTCGATACTGTACGGCGTGACGCTCATCGCCGTCGGACTCGCTCCGACCTACGTCGCCGCCGCCGGCCTGCTGGTCGTCGTCGGGCTCTGTGGCGCGGTCGTCTCGCCGACGACGATGGCGCTCGTCACCGACGTCGTCCCCCCGACGGAGCGCGGTGCCGCGATGGGTGGGTTCAACGTCTTCGGGAGTCTCGGGATGCTGAGCGGCTTTCTCGTCGGCGGCTTCGTCACCGACCGGTACGGCTATCTCGCCGCATTCCTCACCGCCGGCGGCCTCGAAATCGCCATCGCGGTCGTCGCGGCCGGCGCAGTACGGAAGATCGCCTTCGAGCCGGAGTCTGGAACGGCGTCACCGAAACTCCGGACGGACTGAGTCGCCGAATCCAGCGACCGCCGGTGGGTTCGCGGTCCAGGCTCAGGACTCGGCCCCCGCGACGTGCCCGTCGTCGATGGGGTCCTCTACGTCGCCCATGACCGATTCGAGCAGGTCCGTGACGGTCACCATCCCGACGACGGCACCGTCTTCGAAGACGATGGCGAGCTCCTGATTCTCCGCCTGGAACTGGTCGATGGCGTCGCTGACGTCCACGTCCGGGGACAGCGTCATCGGCGGCGCTGCCACCTCGGCGAAGTCGACGTCGCCGGTAGCGAGGGTCCCGCGGTGTCTCGCCAGGACCGGAAAGTAGACGATTCCCTCGAAGTCGGTCAGTTCCTCGCCGACCAGCGGGTAGCGCGTGTGCGGGCTCTCCTCCATCCGGCGGAGGTTCTCCTCCGCGTCGACGGCCGTCGACAGCGCGACGACGTCCTCGGCGGGGACCATCACCTCGCGCACCGGCCGCTCGCCGATCTGGAAGGCGTTCATCACCTCCTCGCGCCGTTCGTCGGAGAGGTCGCCCTCGTCGAGCACCGACCCGAGTCGGTTCCGGAGATCCGCTCGGGACTCGATGACGTCCTCCTCGGTTTCGAGCCACGCTCCGGTCATCTCGACGCCGAACAGCTTCAGCGTCCCCTTCGCGACCGAGTCGCCGAGCCTGATGACCGGGGTAATCGCGTAGTGGAACCAGTACAGCGGTGTTGCGCCGTAGCGACACACCATCCGGGAGCGCTCGACGCCGAGATAGGTCGGCGTCTGCTCGCCGTGTGTCAGGTGGACGAGGTTGATGATGAGGAAGGCGATAATCGCGCCCGCACCGACGCCCGCGAGTCGCGAATCCGCGAACACCGGCTCGAAGATGGCCGCCAGCGCGGGTTCGGCGACGATCCCGACCGCGATACTCGACGCGGTGATTCCCACCTGGCAGGTCGTGAGATACAGCTCCAGATTCTGTGTCATCTCCCACGCTCGCTCCAGTGCGGGGTGGCCGTCGCCGACGAACTCCCGTTCGCTGAACTGCCGCGCTCGCGTCAGGGCGAACTCGATGGCGACGAAGAACCCGTTCGTCAGGATGAGGGCCACACCAGCAGCCAACCGACCTACGAGTTCGATAGTGTTCATTGGTGAGGACGTTGCACCGAGGGGGTGAAAGTTCCGGCTATCTATCAACAGCGGCGCCAGCGATTGGCTGCTCGGGACTGGGTCTCGGTGCCGAACTGGGCGCTCACGTCGTACAGTACTCGATAGCCTCGCGGACCGCCTCTTTCCGTCCGAGCAGGGTCAGGTGGTCACCCATCTCGATCACGTCGTCCGGGTGGGGGAGCTGGTTGGTGTGATCGCGACTGATCAGCGCGAGGTGGCACCCGTCGGGCAGTTCCTCCGACAACTCGGACACCGATTTCCCGACGTGGTCGCCCGACGTGACCTCCACCTCCTGTACGTCCCCGTCCTGGTCGAGTTCTGTCATCCATTGAGAGATGCCCGGTCGTTCGATGACGTTGTCCATCGACCAGGCGACCGACATCGATGTCGAGATGGCTTCGACGTCGACGTCCTCGAACGCGTCGAGGTTCGATGGCTGATTCACACGGGCGACCACCGTCTCGACGTCGTAGGTGTTCTTCGCGAGCTGTCCAGCCAGGAGATTCACGTCGTCGTCTTTGGTCGCTACGGCGAGGATCTTCGCGTTCTCGATCCCTGCTCGTTCCAGGACGTCCCGCTGCGTTCCGTCGCCGTTCCGGACGGCGAATCCCGCTTCGCGGAGTTCCTCGACGACGCGCTGATCGCGTTCGATTATAACCACGTCCTCGCCGCGTTCTTCGAGCCGACTGGCGAGTTCTTTGCCGACACGGCCGCCGCCGATGATGATTGCCCGCATTGGTATCACGTCGAGTGCCTGTGCGAGATGACGCGCCAACCCTCCTTCAAACACGACGGTCGCGAAGATGACGAGAAAGACGGTTCCGACGAGCGCCGTCGCCGTCGACGGATCCGTCGGTTGCAGTTCGAGCGCGAAGAGGGTCGCGACGCTGGCCGGGATGATGCCCCGCGGTCCGAGGCCGCTGATGAAGACTCGCTCGTGGATCGTCAACCGATCCCCCGCGGTACTGAGGAGGACGGCGACGGGCCGGATGAGCCCCGCTATCGCGACGACAGTGACGATACCACCGACGCCGAGTTCGAGCAGGTCGTCGATCGAGAGGAGCGACGCGAGCGTGATGAACACGAAGGCGATCACCAGCAGCGAGATGTCGCCCTTGAACTGCTCGATGGTGTCCCGGTACGGGATGTCCGTGTTCCCGAGGAGGAACCCGCCCGTCGCGACCGCTGCGATGCCCGCCTCCGAGGCACCGAATCGTGCACCGATCACCTCGGCGAGTCCGTACATCACCAGCGAGGCGACGAGCACCATGAGCCGCGCGTTCTGCGGCGCGTTCTCGACCGCTTGCGTGCCGTGTCGGAGGACGTACCACAGCACGCCCGCGACCGACGCGCCGACGGCGATCCCGAGACCGAATCGGACGGCGAACTCCCGGACGAGGACCGGCACTCCCTGCGACCCCAGCAGGACGTACTCGAACATGACGATGGCCATGATCGCCGCCGTGACGTCGTTGACGACGCCCTCCGTTTCGAGCGTCGAGGCGACGCGTTCTCGCACCGGAACCACGCTCATGATCGGCGTGATCACCGTGGGGCCGGTCGCGACCAGCAGCGACCCGATGAGGAACGCGACGTCCCACGGGGTTCCGAGGACGTAGTGGACGACGAGCGCCGTCCCCACGAGCGAGACGGCCGCCCCGAGCGTGACCAGCCGAAGCGTCTCTCGCTGTGCACTCCGAATCCGGTCGAGTCGGAGGTGAAATGCACCCTCGAAGACGATGATTGCGACGCTCAATCCGACGATTGCCTGGAGGGCGTTCCCGAAGATGCCGGGCGTGATGAGACCGAGCCCTTCCGGGCCGACGAGGACCCCCGCGAGGATCAGAAAGACGACGCTCGGAACGCGGAGCCTGTCAGCCAGGACCTGGGCAACGACGCCCAACCCCATGATCGTCACGACGATCTGGATGATGTCGACCGCGGCACTCATCCTACCAAATCACACGTATTCCGGGAACGATTGGTAAACGACTTCATCGGATGTCTTGCGTAATACAGAACGACCAATCCACAAAGAGCCTTCCACATCCGATTCCGAATCGGACGCGAATCGGTTCGTCTGGCTGTTCACCGTCGACGAACTGGCGGCCAATGGGAGTGTCGCCAGGGACCACCACAGACCACGGCGGTCATCGGCCGAGCCCAGAAGTTGAGACCGGTCGTCTCGATGCATAGACGACACAGCGTATATGAGAACCGGCCATCACTCTGATTGTGACATCACGAATTCGAACCGTGCCCCGCCCTCAGGCCCGTCTGTCACAGAAACTGTCCATCCGTGGGCCTCGATAATCCGTTTTACGATGGTTAGTCCGAAGCCGGTGCCCCCACTCGTCGAAGAATGCCCCGGTTCGAAGACCTCCTCGCGCCTGTCTGCTGGAATCCCAGACCCATCGTCTTCGACGTAGATGCTGTCCTCACCGGCACGTCCGACACGAACGGTCACGTCCGTCCCACCGTGTTCGACCGCGTTTCGGAACAGGTTCTCGAATACATGTTGTAACCGGTCGCGATCACCCTGGAACGTCATCTCACCAGCTATCTCGAGGGTCGCCGCGTCTGTGTCTACCGCTCCCCAGCACTTCCCGACCAGATCGGTCAGTCTGACCGACTTCGTTTCGTCTATCGTCGCGCCATTCCGAGCGAGCGTCAACGTGTCCATGATGATTGCCTCCATCCGGTCAAGCGCTCGTATGAGTGGACTAAGATGTTCGCTCTCCGTTTGTTCATCGAGAAGCGTTGCGCGGCCCTGTGCGACGTTGAGTGGATTGCGTAGGTCGTGGGAGATGACATTCGCGAACTCGTCAAGACGCTCTTTTTGACGACGAAGCTGTCGTTCCCGTTCGACGCGGTCGGTGACGTTTCGGGTAATTCCCACGAGACGGGTCACATCATCGTTAGTGATAACCGGTGCGAGGTTCGTCTGCCAGATGCGTGCCCCCTCGTTGAATCGCAGTTCTTCCTGATACGAAATCGGCTCGCGAGCTTTGACACACCGGTGATAGTTCGCTTCGAGTTCCGCTCCCTCAAGCTCTCCGAACACGTCCTGTGGCGTCTGTCCCCGGACCTGTTCGGTCTTGAGTCCGGTTTGGCGCTCGTATGCTGGACTGAGGCGTTCGAACTCGAACGTAACGTCGTCGTCTGAAGCGTCAACATCAACGAAGAAAACCGCGTCCTCCGCATTGTTGAGAAGGGCCTCATACTCTCCAGCGAGTTCACGGAATTCTCGCTCACGCTCTTTGCGCTCAGTGACGTCTCGACTGTTGAGAAGGATGCCACCGATTACGTCGTCGTCGAGTCGGTTCCGCATCGTGGCTTCGATCCAGCACCACGAACCGTCGGCGTGTTTGAATCGGATCTCGACGGTCTGGGGTTCGTCGGGTGTCTCCAGAACGGCTTCGACTGCGTCGGCATTTCGTTCCCGGTCGTCGGGATGGACGAACTCGTATCCAGTGTTCCCGACCAATTCCCCCGGATCGTAGCCGAGCACTCGTGTGACGGCAGGGCTCACGTACGTTATCGTTCCGTCAGTGTCGATTATCGTGGCGACGTCGTTCGACTCTTCGACGAGCCTCCGATACCGGTCGGTCTGGTTCTCGTTGCGAGTGTCCGAAGTCTCGGTTTCTTCCATTGGTCAGTGGTATTCGACAGGCGTTCCCCGAACGGATGAGTCGGCGGACATCCGGGGAAGACTCAATACGATGGCAGTTCCACGCTGTGAGTTATCCACGAAGGTGATTTCGCCTCCGTACAGCGAGACAGTCCAGTAGACGATCCAAAGTCCAAGTCCAGTGCCGTGCTGGAGCGGTGTTTCCTCGCCCTGTTTGATCGTTTCCAGCTCTTCGTCTGGAATCCCTGGTCCGTTGTCCACAATTTCGATGTCGATCCACTCTTCAGACCGCCTTTCCCTGGATGGTCTCGTGGTAACCGTCACCTCGGGAACCGGGTTATCATTGTGGACGACAGCGTTGTCTAGTAGTTCCTTCACTGCCAATTTCAACGGACTATCTGCGCGAGCGTAGAGGGGGTCGATATCATCGAGATCGACTGAAGCGGTCGGATACTCTTCGGAAAAAGCGGTGACGACGTCGCGAACTAACTCCGTCACGTTGACAGCGGTCTCAGCTGATACTTCGGTTTCGAACAGTGAGCGCACAGTTCCGGCTTTGTCACTCAGCGTCTCCAGCGCGTCCGCTCGCTCTTCGATCGACCGTGTGTGCGCCTGTGATTCGTTATCGTCCACTGATTCACGGAGTAGTTTAGCGCGACCCTGGATTACGTTCATTCCGTTCTTGAGGTTATGGCGCAGGACGCGATTGAGAACGTCTAGTTGCTGTTTGCGAAGCCGACGGTTCGTCACGTCGGATTCGATCGTGACGAAGTGTGTGATCTCTCCGTCGCCGTTCGCTATGGGAGAGATCGTCTGGTCGACGTGGTACAACTCCCCGTTTTTGCGCTGATTGATGAGATTTGCATTCCACTGCTCGCCCGAAAGGATCGTCTGCCACATCTGATCGTAGAACTCCTTGTCCTGTTTGCCTGACTTGATAATGCGGGGCGTTCGACCGACGGCTTCCTCACGAGTATAGCCGGATCGGGCTTCGAACTTCGGATTTACGTACTGGATAGTTCCCTCCCTGTCAGTGATGAAGACCGCATGTCCTGCGTTCTCGACGGCTTTTTTGAACAGTTGTAAGTCGATTTCGCGCTCTTTGCGCTCGGAGACGTCTTCCTGGAACCCGACGTAGTTCGTGACGGTCCCGGTGTCGTCTCTCACCGGTGCGATGCTGACGCGGTTCCAGAACTGGCTGCCATCCTTCCGGTAGTTCCGGAGTTCGACGGACACCGGTTTGGCCTCATCGACCGCCTTTCGCATTTCAGCGACGGGTTCATCACGAGTCGCCTCACCCTGGAGGAACCGACAGTTGCGCCCGAGCGCTTCTCCCGCTGAATACCCCGTCAGCGCTTCGAATCCCTCGTTTACGTAGATCATCGGGTTGTCCTCTCGGTCGGGATCGGTAATGGTGATCCCGACGGGCGCTTCGTCCATCGCCTGGGACTTCAGTTCAAGCTCTCTTGCGTACGCTTTCCGTTCTGTCACGTCGCGTGCAGAGAGGATTACCGGTGACTGTTCGGAATCCGTGAGCGTCGCAGCCGACACCTCCAACTGTCGCTTTTCTCCCGCTTTTGTTTGACACGTGAGATCGTCGGTCGATCCCTGACCCGCCTCCCGTACGTCCTGGAGAAAGGACTGAAACCGCTGGCGGTCGTCGGCGTGGATCGTCCCAGTCAGGGAGACAGAGAGCAGTTCATCACGCGAGTATCCTACGAGGTCACACGCCGCCGGGTTACACTCGGTAATCGAGTCGCTGGACGCACCAACCACGAAGAGAGCGTCGTTCGTCGAATCGAACAGCCGCTGAAATCGAGTCTGAACGTCCTCGTAGCGCTCGGACAACTCCACCGACTGCTCGCGCCTGGCCAACAAGTTCCCCACCCGGCGAAACAGAGTCGTCCGATCAACGGGAGCTGGCACCACTTCGTCAATGAGCGGTGGCCCGTCGCCGTTCTGCTCGGACGGCAGTGGGACAGTTCCCCTCGACCCTTGCTGTTGAATCAACAGTACCGGAGTGAAGGTCGGATGAACCTCTTTTTTGTGCTCTCGCAACGCGTCGCGGTACGTTGCCACCATCTGTTCACCAACGAGGTAACAATCGACTGGCTGGAGGGTGTCATCGGCGATGACGTCGTACCGCTCGTCGAGAAAGTCTTCCAGGGCTTCCCGGTCGTTGTCTCCGTGAATCAGGAGCTGTATGGTGTGTCGCTCACTCACTTCACGATTCGACCGGTCGGTCATGAGTGATCGGTTGTCTGGTGGGACTCATCTGGAACGCGATACGTTGAACTCCCCTGCATGATCCCCCGAACGTTATCGAACGGTCCTTCGATAACCAGTCCGTCGCCGGACTCGATAGCAAACCGGTGAAACCGGCTGTCGAAATCCCCGAGTCGTTTTTTCACGACGCCGATCGCTCGGTCCAGTTCGCCGTCGACCTCCACGTACGAGAGAAACACGATGTTGTCCGCGATGTAGCTGGTGTTCGTACTCGTAGCTTCCGGAATCCCGGTGAGGCGGTCCGCCTCGTCCGTAATGATGACTGCGATACCGTGATTCTTGAGTACCCTGGTAAGACCGTGCAGCCGACGAACGAGTCGCTGATCGTTGCCCTGGAGCGAGATCTTGTAGCCCGAAAGCCCGTCGATGAACACCGCGTCCGGCGAGTTCTCGTCGACCTGGTCGAGGACGTACTGATCGAACTCCTCGGCCGAACGCAAGAGCGGTTCTGTCTCTGTCAGGCCCAGTGATCCCTGCGCCTGCATTTCCGAGATCGGGAGTCCGAGGGTTTCAGACCGGTGGACGAACTGGTCGATGGATTCCTCGAAAAGGTATCCGAGTGCTGTCCCGCCGTCCTCGACGATGCCCGAGAGTATCTGTGCACCAGTGGTCGACTTTCCGATGCCGGTCGGACCGCTGATAAACGAGACAGTCCCGCGTTCGATTCCGCCACCGAGGAGACCGTCGAGGGGTTCGTGTCCGGTGGAAATGAGTTCCGGATCGAACGTTCGGTTGTCGTGTTCCGGGATAGTTTGTGGGTAGACTTCGATCCCATGCTCGCGGATTTCGAGTCCGTGGGTGCCGTCGATCTGTCCGAGACCACGGTGTTTCGGGACTTCAATTCGGCGTTCGTGCTCGTCGAGATACAAGTTGATGACGCCGTCGCTGAGCGATTCGAAATCGTCGTGCGAGGTCTCGGGAGTACTCTCTCTTTTAAGTGTCCGCGTTGCGACTGTCGTCACCTGCCGGTCTCGAAGAAATCGGATTAGCGATTGCAACCGCTTCCGGTATTGGTATTCGTCCCGCTCCACGTACTGGAGTTGTGTAATCGGATCGATAAGAATTCGGGCCGGATCCACGTCCTCGATAACGTGTTTGATATCCTGTGTGAATTGCTCAGATTCGACTTCGGTCGCCTCGACCAAGTTGTAGGATTTGTCCTCGGCGAAAAAGTCCGTCCCGGGCCCGATATCTAAAAACTCGGCGTCCCGAATGTCGACGTCAAGCAGTGCTGCATTGACGAGAATGTCGTGTCTCGACTCTTCGCCGTGGATGTAGACGACTGTGTCGCCGGCTTCGAGCCCTGATTGCAGGAAGTGCTGGCCGAGAAGCGACTTACCCGTTCCCGAAACGCCCTGGACGAGGTACGTGCGGCCCCGGATGTACCCTCCGTTGAGTAGCTCGTCCACTTCGGGGACACCAGACGATACCAGATCGATTTCTTCCGTCTGCGTGTCGAGTGGGTTGTCAGGCATCGTGCATCATTTTTTAACGGGGGGTTCGAGGGGCATAAGCCGGAGTTCTAGATAACGGGATATTCAGTATTCATCTGATAGATACCGCCGCTCATTTGCGGTTTCGACGCCGTCGATCCCGAAGCGGGCGTCGCGCATCTCGCTGTCGGTCACGCGGATTTCCCAGCCGGTAGCCTTCACGATTTCCGTGACGGTTGGGTGGCTGAATCCGGTGTCGTCGTCAGCGCTGCGTAGCCCGTCTCGAAGGCCCTGATGAGTGTGTGGTGATGGTGTGCGGTCATGGGCTCATACCCCCTACTGCGATCTGACGCCCGACTCTCAGTATCAGATGTGTGGAGGCCGCCGTCGGCCGCGGCCGACGATTCCGGCGTCGCCTCGATAGTTGGACCGGCGCCTTATCCGGTGTCGAAATCAGACACCTGGTCGTGCAGGTCTTCAGCGAGCGCAGACAGTTGCTGGACGTTCTCCGAGGCTTCGGACAGGGAAGCGGTCTGTTCTTCAGTCGCGGCAGAGACGTTGCTCGCTTCGGCCGCAGTCTGTTGACTAACGCTGGAGACCTCGTCGACCATCGAAACCACTTCCTCCGACGAGGCCGCCTGGTCGTCAGTGGCGTCGCTGATTTCCCGGATACCGCTTTCGGCCTCCTGAACGGCGTTGGCTATCTCGTCGAACATCTGGATGGCGTCCTCGATCGTGTCAGACCCGCGTTGCACCTGATCGCTCATCTGTTGCATTCCCTCGACGGTATCTTCCGTCGTCGCCTGGACTTCGCCGATGCGCTGTTCGATGTCGGCAGTCGCCTCGGCGGCCTCCTCTGCAAGGGATTTGATTTCGTTTGCCACGACCCCGAATCCTTCGCCTGCCTCGCCGGCACGGGCTGCCTCGATGGAGGCGTTCAGCGCCAGCATATTGGTCTGTTCGGCGATCTCGGTGATCATCTCGACCACTTCACCGATCTGGTCCATCTTCTCGTCGAGCGTTTCGACTCGTGTGCTTGCCTCGTCGGCTCGGGTTTCGATGGACTGTATTTCCTCGGTCGCCTCCGATGCGTACTGCCGGCCCGTCTCGCCACGTTCGACGGCCGTGCTGGCAGTCGAAGCAACCTCTTCGGCCGAGGAGGCGATCTCCTCGACGGTCGCCGACATGTCGTTCATTTCGCCGGCCACCTCTTGCAGGTTCTCGCTCTGCGTGTCCGCACCGCGTGAAATCTCCTCGACTGATTCCGCAACCTGTTCGCTGGCCTGTTCGATTTCCTCCGAACTACCCGCCACTTCCTCACTCGAAGTTGCGACGTCGTCTGCAATGGCCTGGACCCGTTCGACGCTGGCGTTCAATTGTCCGATTCCTGCCTCCAGGTCACGCAGTGCTGTCCCGAACGATCCCGGGTAGTCGGTGTCGATGTCCTGGTCGAGCCGTCCGTCTTTGAGACCCTGGCTCGCGGTCGAGATCTGTGTGAAGCTCTCCGACAACTGGGTGGTCCCGGTCGCGAGGTCTTCCAGCACTTCGCCGTACTGCCCGGGTCGGTCGGTGTCAACGTTCTGCTTGATGACGCCCCGTTGGAGATCGTCACTCACGCCCCGGATCTCCTCGAAACTCAGGGCAAGTTCGTCGGCACCCGCTTCGAGATCTTCGATAGTCTCCCCGTATTGTCCCGGATAGTCGGCCTCGAACTCCCAGCCCAGATCGCCCTCTCGTAAGCCACGGCTGGCAGTTCCGATCTGTGAAAAAACACTCCGGAGGTTCGCCTGCATCTCGGTGAACGCCTCGATCATCCGGCCGAGTTCGTCGTCTTCGACGTGGTCGTCGAGGTCAGTGCTGAGGTCGCCCTCACTCATGGCCTGTGAGGCCTTTGAGAGCTGTTCGATGGGGGTGGTGATACGCCCGGCGACGAAGAGGCCGATGGCGATGGCCACGACGAAAGCTGCGGTGGTCAGCCCGATAATCATCATGTGACTATTGTTCGTCGTCGTCGCCGCAGACGCAACCGAGGCTTCCATTTTCGCGTCGGCATTCTCCTCGAAGGTTATGGTATCCTCTTCGAGTTCAATGTAGATGGGGTCTAACTCGTCCATCTTCCGGTTTGCGAGCTCTTTGTCGCCCGCTTCCATCGCGGTAATGACTTCTTCACCCGTCGATTTGGCCTCTTGGTGTTCGGCTTTCATCTCCGAAAGCAACTGCTGTTGGTCCGCCGTGAGGTCGTCACGCTCCGCCAGGGTCGTGTACCACTTCTCGAAGTTTGCTTGGGAGGCTCGGAATTCCTCGGCTGCATTCATCTCACCGGTCAGGACCTCGTGCAGTGCCAGTCGCTCCGATTCCAGTTCGTATTTCATCTCCATCGCTGCGTCGGCCTCAGCGACGTCGTCGTGGACGACGGTTTCGAGTTGAGTGTCAACGGTACTGACACTCGTATACCCGATGACTCCCGTCACACCGACCAGTAGCGCCACGAGCACGAATGCCAGGATGATTTTTGGCTGCAGATCGAACCGATCGATTTTCACTTTCTCTATCATTTATCATTATCTCCCGACTATTCTCATAATTAATATCTCTAGTTAACTGGATGAGTATCATTCGTGAGAACAGGAGACGATTTCTTCGACTCACTTCCGAACTCAACAGTACCTCGAGGTCCCCCGAAGAGTACCGTCTGGGTCACGCCTCTGATCGTATCCAGTTATCTAGATGTGGGATTACACTCTACTTCTTCTACGCATAGACTATGTCCGATTCGCCGCAGTTTGGCCGGGACGATTTGGGCGAGGAGGTCTCAACGACCAGTTGGACGCGGACTCGCTTGTTGACGAGATTGGCTTGGATGGGTCTGATATACAGTGGCGGAAGGATTCTGGAAAGTGACACGACCGAAGGGCAATTAAGAGAACGTATATCATTTCAGGGACGCTGATGGATTTGCGTGACAGTATCGAGTGGATCAGCCACCACGAGAAGGAACTCTGCCTGTTCAATATCGACCCGTGTGACGCGATACAAGAGGGAGTCGAGACCTACTTCCGGACACAGAACGTGCGAATCACCGTCAAGCAGACGGCCTCGGGATCTCCGGAAGACGTTGCAGTCCTCAGCGACGAGTTGGCGATGCTCGCCGTCGTCGACGTCTCGCCGTTGCGGCGGTTACTTGAAGAAGGGGCCTCGGGAAGAGGCGAACTCGGTATTGCCGACGAACGATAGGAGCGGATTCTTCGTCATCTCAAGGAGACAACCTTCACGTCGCACGATACAGGACAGTTGCTGTACGCGTCCCGGGAAATCGGGGACCGTGCCCGCCGGGTGGGCCAGGGCTCGATTCACGCAGGGTTCCAGCAGTGCTCGGTCATGGCACAACAGCAATCCGTCTACACCGATCTGGCTCGTCGAGGTGTCTCTGTACACACCTACGGCGTCCCCGACGCCACACCACCGGATCTCGGTTCCGGTCACGCTCATGCAGTCTCGACAGACGAGATCTCCGAAACGTGGTTTGTCGTCTTCGACGGGGGCAGCGACGATACTCAGAAGACTGCCTCGCTCGCCCACGAACGCGACGAGAACGTGTCTACGGGGTGTGGACGTACGATCCGAATATCGTCGACCGCGTCCTCGCTCATCTCAATCAGACCTATGACACCTCGACCGACGATGTACTGTCAGGTCTGTGAAACTCGTAAACGAGACTTCGTATCAGATCGGGCATCTCGATACGGTAGACTGACGAACGCCTGATTGTGAACGCTAGCGTGAGTGTTCTACGGTTTGAAATTATTACGACGTTATTAATATGTGGGTGAAAGACACAGACCTAGAATGGACGAACAGAATCGGCGGGAGATCAAAAAGAGAGGCGACCAGTCGGATCGCTCCCGGTCTGTCGAAGCCGATTCTGTCGCATGGAATCACTTTTTTGAGGCGGAAGGGCGAACGCCAGAGAGGACCGACATGGCAGACGAGGACAGCGAGTTCGAAGAGACAGCTGAGAGAAAACTTCAGGAACGGCCGAATGCGCTCAAAGCGCTCAAACGGGCGAGTGAGGTTTTTGTCGGCCTGCCTGACGGTGTTGACAACAGTATCCGGACGTATGTCTCTGAACTCCCGCAGTGGTTCCGACACTCACACCAAATCGAAGCCAAGGTTCGAGTGGGAGAAGATGTGTTCGAAACGGACGGGTTCCATCCGACTACTGACAGCCTGACAGCGAAGACTCGCACACGTACCGGGTCGACGGTCGCGATGACAGTCGTCTGTACGGATCAGCGATCCAGCACGAGCCAGCGGTCCTGGCTCGCAAGCGAACGAGAACTGGCCGACGCGGTCGTATCTCTCATCAGATCTGAAATCGACAGATGGGAAATAGACAGCCTGAAGCGCGTGTCGGATGGTGTTGCCGTCCTCGACAGTGACCTCACATACATATACGTGAACAAACAGGCTGAAAAGCTTCTCGGTGAGGACAGCGAAACACTCCGTGGTGAGAACGTCTGGGACGTTTTTCCTGAAGCAGCCGACACCATCGCCGAAGAGAAAATCCAAACGACTCTCGAAACGCAGTCGCCGACGTCCTTCGAGCGATACAACGCCGAAATAGAACAGTGGATCGAAGCCAGAATCCACCCGAGCGACGACGGCGTAATCATCGTATTCACCGATATCACGGACTCGAAAGTAGCCCAACGGGAACTGGACCACGTTCTGGAAACGACTCCCGTTGGAATCGTCCTCCTGAGCGCCGAGGGGAATATCACTCGCGCAAATTCCCGTGCAGAGGAGCTACTTGGCCTGTCCAGATACAAAATTGACGGAAAAGGGTACGACCACCCCGACTGGGAGATCTGGGACGAGGCGGGCAATCCGATCCCGCGTGGAGACCATCCGGTCACACGTGTCCGCAGAACTGGCGAGTCTATCAACGGGTTCACCCACGGAATTACCCTCCCGGATGGTTCCGAACGGTGGCTGATGACTAACGTTGCACCCATCAAGAGTGAGGACAGTTCGATCGAGCAGATCATCGTTGTGCTGGAAGACATCACCGTTTCCAAACGTCTCGAACAACTCGTCGAGACGCTCCAGCCAGTCAACGAGGTTCTCAACAGCGCAACAGCGGGCGAGGAGACCAAACAGGCCATCTGTGAGTTACTGACGGAAACGCGGGAATACCAGTACGCACGGATCAGTGAACACACCCCGGGCACGGCACTGACCGAATCGGAATTCGAGGAGCGGTCAGAGGATGTCGCTGCCAACGAGTCAGTAACTCGCCCGATACAATCGCAAACAGAGATCGCTCCGGCAAGGGTCGCTGTCGAAACAGGCGAGATACAGGTCGTTACGAGGGACCAAACAGACACACAGTTCGAGCGGTGGCGAGCAGACACACTGGACCTGGGGTTCCAGGGTGGAGCTATCGTTCCTCTCGAGCATCGCGGTCGTGTCTACGGTCTGCTCGCCCTGTATACGGATCGTCGAGAGGCGTTCGAGGGCCGCGAGCAGACACTCCTGACAACGTTCGGTGAGAGGGTTGGGCAAGTTCTTCACGCACTTGCGACAGAGCGTATTCTCCATGCCGACACAGTGGCCGAACTCACGTTCGAAAGCACTGACTCGGCGTCGTTTTTCGTCTCCGCGTCCGAACAACTAGAGTGTACGATCGAGATCAGGGACACGATTCCGGCCTCGGATGCGATGCTTATCCACTATGCCTCTGTTCAGGATGCTTCGTTGGATGCCCTCAATGATATCGCGGAGAAAACAGACTGTACCGCCCAGCTTCGACAGATCCGGCACACTGAGGACCTGCCCGGTGGTGACGTCGAAATCGGACTGCACCGGGGGTCTCTGGCACAGACACTCGTTACAGAGGGGGCAGTCGTTACGACGGACACGATAACTAACGGCCGGGCCGAAGTCGTCTGCGAAGTACCACTTGGCAACGATATCGGTTCGCTTGTAACAATTTTGCAGGATTCGTTCCCAGAAACAACGTTGGTCTCGAAACGTGAATGCACTCCCTCTGGGAAGTCGAATACAGACTCAGTCATTCCGGTGCTGGGGGATGTCTTCGAAACCGAACTCACGGACCGTCAACAACAGGTCCTGCGAGCTGCGATGTACGGTGGGTACTTCCAGTCACCGCGGCGAAGTACGGCAACTGAGCTCGCCGACGCGCTCTCACTGACCCAATCGACTTTCTCATATCATCTGCGAAATGCACAGCAAACGCTTTTTGAGCGACTATTCGACCGATTACAGCGATAATGACCAACATCCTGCCCGAGGTGTGGAAACCCCTGAAGAAGAATACCGGATTGTGCGCTTCTGTGACCCTCTGGGAAGTTCTCTCATCGAATCTTGACGTCTGTCATCCGGTCACGCCCCATGCCTTCTCTGGCAGTTAGCCGATCCAACGCACTTCTTCCCCAATCGCGCCGATATTGACGCATCCGAAAGCAGGTGTTCCGATCTGTAAGTCCCGACGTTAGTGGCACAACGGTGCTTTTGAAAGCGTCGTACTCAGCGTCTCGTAGTGGCACCAACTCGTGAATCTCGCCAGAGTGTATTTCGACGGATTGCCCACCGACCACACGCTGAGTGGCAAGTGTACGATGCGACACCGCTGTACGAGCGAAACCCGCTTGACGGTCTGGAATCGGATATTCGGACAGTCTCGCGGACCTGGTTCAAACACGACCGCCACGATCGATCGAGAACTTCACCTGCTCACTTCCGCTGGCGTATTTCGAATTCGACGCGCACGACCGGTACGCAGGACCGATTCGCTACGAGATGGACACGCTCTGTCGCGTGTTTGTCCTGAAGTTCGACAGCCAGCACGTTCTGGAGATGCTCAGCCAGTGTGGCCTGTCGTACGTCGTGCCCATGCGGATGCAGACCAGCGAGAAAGCCCACGCGAAGCGGTTGCGCCAGCGAGATCAAGACCGGTACGAGACCGAGCGGAAGTTCCATCTGGAGAACACCGAGTGGCACGAGACGACGCTGATCTACCGACGGAGAGAGAACGCTGAGCACGATGACCACCGGCAGTACTCGGTGTTTATGTCGAATAGTGGGAACGGACACCTCACTGAGCAGGGGTATCGCTGGAAGATCGAGAGTGGCTATCGGTCGATTACGCGGTTCATGGCCGCGACGACGTCGAAGGATTTCCAGCTTCGATTCTTCCACTTCGCGTTCGCGCGTCTGCTCTACTCGATCTGTTCGTTCAGGTCGAGTTGATCGGTGAGTATGAACACTCGCCGCTGGTGACGCCGGATGATATCTTGACGCTGCTGACGAAGGAGACGGGAATCGGCTATCGGCTACTCAGTCCGGGAAGGCACCGAAGTTCTGAGTGGCAACACTGGAAGCAAACTCGGAAATATCCCGACATGGTTGGTAGTGGGATGAGAGTGGTCGTTCGAACATCGGCTGAAGCAGCTTCTGCTCATTTATTCGGTTGAGAACACGCATTGCAGCCCCTCTAACCTCGGTATGGTCTCAACTCCCGGCCAAATCAATTCTGTATATCGAAATGTAGTTTATATAGTGGTGAATCGGCCGCAGTCTTGCGATTCGATGAGAGAAATGGGGGTTTCACAGCCACTGTGTTTTAGCCGAGAAAAACACAGTAGATTGAAGGGGGTCGCCCCCGTCGGTGGAACACGAATCGTGTCCGGGAGCAATCCGACGCCTGAATCTGAGGGTGTGCGCATCGAGGAGGCCGTCGAGTCCCGACTCCGCTCGCTGGACGCCGGGAACTACCGGGCGACCTCTCGGGTCGTCCTGGAAACGTTCGCCGACTTTCTGCGGACACGACGGTGTGTGGAGACGCTCGACGAACTCTCGGTCACGGACTGTCGTCGCTACGCCCAGCACCTCCGGGCACGCGTCAGGGACGACGAGGACGACCTCTCCGCTACGTCCGCGCACGCGCAGGGACCCTACTTCACCGTCGTGCGGTCGTTCCTGGGCTGGTGCATCGACGAGGAGTGGCTCGACCGCAATCCCGCTCGTCCGAATCGCGTGACCGACGAACTCCCCGAGCACCACGGGTCGAGCGACCAGCAGTTCTGGGAGCAACGCCACCGCGAGGCCATCCTCTCGTTCGTCGACGAGCGGGCACGGCACGCACTGGACGGCGAGGGTGATGTCCCGCTCGAACGCGCCTACCGTGACCGGGCGGTCGTCGCGATGCTGGCGCTGACCGGTATCCGCGGGGCCGAACTCTTCAGGGACCCGAAAGACGAGTACCGGAACGGGCTTCGGTGGCGTGACGTCGATCTCGACGCCGGCGTCGCCAGCGTGTTGGGGAAGGTCCGGGAGACCGAACACGTGGCGCTTCCGAGTACCGTCTGCTCGTATCTCGACCGCTATCGTCGCGTGCAGGACCCGCCGACGGACGACTGGCCGGTCGTGCCGACCGCCCACGGCCCAACGCTTGCCGCCGCAGTCAGGGACCGCCTCGGCGAACGCGGCTGGGACGAGACGGAGATCGCCGACGCGCTGGCAGAGGGGACACAGACCGTCATTTCGACGCACGAAGTCGTTCCGCCGGCGCTGACGAAGAACGGCGGCCGAAACCTGATGCGCCGGCTCTGTGCATCGGCGGACGTCGATATCGACGGCGAGTACCTCAAGCCCCACGGCGGTCGTCGCGGGCTCGGCAGCCAGCTGTACGAACGCGACGCCGAACTGGCCCAAGAGACGCTCCGGCACCGCTCCATCGAGACGACCCACGACGCCTATCGGCAGAAACAGGCCGAGCGTCGCCGGGAGCGTCTCGACGACATTCTGTAGCGAGAGCTATCGCGGTTCATTTTGCATTCTCTATAGAAGTCCATATAGCTCCATCTCGAAGGGTGTCTGACGAAAATTTAAGGCTAAAGCCAGCACTGTAGGAACTACTATAGGAGATTCACCGATGGGAGATACACTCCGCGCCGCGGCGTTCCTCGACAAGGGTGGCACCGGGAAGACGACGACCGTCGCACACCTCGGCGTCGCGCTCGACGAGCTCGGCTACGACGTGCTCGTGTTCGACCTCGCTGGCAAACAGGGCGACCTGGCGAAGCACTTCGGCGTCTGGGAGCGCTATCAGGAGCGCATCGAGGACGACGAGGCGTGGCCAAACGTCAGCACGGTGTTCGACGACGCGTGGGACACCATCGCTGGGAAGCTGGGCGACGACGCCGTCGTCGACCTCGTGGTTCCGACCGAGGAGGGACCCGATCTCGTGCCGGCACATCCCGGCCTGGACACGCTCGATTCCGAACTCGGGAACATCGACGACACACGCGAGCGGTACAGTCGCCTCGAACGCTTCCTCGACGAGTACGTCGACCCGCTGGGGTACGACGTGATACTCATCGACCTGCCGGGGATGACGAACAACGTCTCCTACAACGGGCTCTGGGCAGCGCGGCACGTGATCACCCCCGTCGAGATGGGGCCGTTCGAAGCCGAGCAGGCCGACGCGCTCCGGCGCGACCTCGCGAAGATCGCCGAGAACTTCGCCGTCGACATCGACCTCGCGCTGGTGTTGCCGAACAAGGTCGACACCCGGACGAAACTCGCCGAGGAGTACCTCTCGGCGTTCACCGACGAGTATCCGGACGCCATCGCGCCGGAGTACGTGCCCTATTCGCAGGACATCCGCAACGCCGCCGAGAACGGCGAGACGGCCTTCGCGCTGGCGGAACCGTCGACCACGGCGCGACGGGCACGCGAGGCGTACCTCGACGCCGCGGAAACGCTCGTCGAGCGACTTGGAGGTGAACACCATGGCTGAGGACGTCGACCTGGAGGAGCTGAAACGACAGACCTCGCAGGGCGACCGCATCGAAGAAGCTGCGTCGGCGGAGGATCGGCGCGACCTCGTCGACGACGTGGTCGCTGAACTCGACGCTATCGATGCCGGCGAGAAGCAGAAAACGGTCAGCGTCTGGGACGGCCCCCTCGCCGCGTTCGTCCGCGCGCTGGAAGACGATTCGGAACGGATGGATTCGATCGGGCACGCGCTACAGCGCAACCTCGGCGTCGAGGAGGGTGACATCGACCGGAGCGAGATACTTCGGCTGGCCCTTCGCGTGGGCTTCGAGGAGGCTGCGCCCGAGCAGTTCGAGGCGTTGCGGGACGCCGTTCGCGAGCACGCCACGAAGAACCTATAGGTAACTCTTTAGCTAATCCTTTAGTTTCTCGGACAGTGATTCCGTTAGGTTACTCTATAGGAATTGCAATATCTCGCTCGTACTGTCGTGCCCACCTACTACCAGCCACCAAGTCGGTCGTAGTCGCCTTCACGGACCCATGTCCGCGGGGAAGCGCCGTGACGGTCCACCTTTGATGTGACATACTTCGCCGATACCGCCTGCTCCATCGGACGAATGATGCACAGAGAGGTCGTGCTGTCCTATTGAATTCAAAATAGAGATCTCTATAGGACAGTCTCTCTCCTCGAACGTTTTCGCAGTTCGGTCCCCATCGAAGGTTCTCCTCTGCTGCTTGCTACCGACATCCGAAGACTTCTCTGTTGAATCGGCGACCCTGTGGGGTTTCTAACTGCTGTAGCAGAGCTGTAGATTCGCAGAGTTCACTGTCTATAGGGATTACTACCGATATAGTTATATGATATCCTATAGAATTTGAGTTGGATATTTCGATATGCCGTGCACTGTTCCTCCGACGAGAAACGGTGACACTTCAACAGCGGCCAGCCGTCTTTTTGGACACAGCCCGTGCGTAGTGCCTGGAGAAGACCTCGCCACGTCGGTACGGATCGAATCGATTGGACTATCCGGTCGTTACTGCAGCCCGACGGTCGTTCAGCTATCGTCGGTGAGGGTCCCGGCCGAGGTGATAGAAATTGCTGTAGAAGGCCCTGTAGAAGATTCTGTAGAGGGTCCTGTAGAATTCGATATAGAGGATTCTGGAGGTTATGCTGTGGGGAATTCTGTAGAAAGTACTGTGAGCGACCCTATCGGAAAGATCGTAGTAAGGGCTGCATCATAACCAATAGGTTTTCCTATAGGCTCTCCTATAGGAATTCCAGTAGCTCTATGATCTAGATCTGATATAGCTACAGCAATTCCTATAGCTATGGCTGTGGCTATATCTACATTCACCAGAATCGCTCGTCGGTCTTGCGAACGGGAGCACGTAATCAGCGAACGGACGTATGGGTCATCGGTCGAGAAGTGATCGGTGGCGGTCACTGCCGACGAGACGCAATAACCCGGGTCGGTAAGGGTGGCGACGCCATCTCCTTCGTGAAATACCTGCACTGGACGCGACACGCTTCAGTGACGCTGCCGTTGAAACCGTTTCGATAACTCACGAACTGTGGTCCGGTGCAGGCGACACACCAGTGTGACCGTCGAAGCCTCTGGTCAGTGCTTTCTCCGGAACCGTGACAGACTGTCCGCCGAACGCGACTGCCAGAAAACGGGGGCAACGCGGCCTAATGCCCGCAGTCGTAGTTCGGCGACTCTGAATGACCGACTGAACAGGAGTCGACGGCGTTGTCGTTGAACTCGCCGCCGAGCGTCGGGTTCTGCTCGAAGGCGGTGTCCGAACCAGTCTGTTCAGAACCGTCGTAGTGGGGTCCGTCTTCACCAGCGGTCTGCATCCCGGCTGGATTGTGCGCTGCAGCCGGACCCGTCGCGACGACGAGTCCTGCGAGCAGGAGCACGCCGGCGACGATAGCGAGTCGCGTCGCGGATTTCGTTCGTGTCTGTAGCATCGTTGCACTTCCGCGAAGACCACATGAGTACATTGTAATGCTGTGTTTATCTCTAAAATCCCTGAAACAGATTCGGAAATATTTTCGATGTGCCGTGGTCCCGAGCGTTCCCCGTCCACGAACGCGTACTGTTCGATCTATCCCTGTCGGGATTCACCCGTAAGATCTCTTCGGGGCAGTCTTTCCGCCGTGGGGTGGCGTCCGCTCGACGAGGGACCTGATCGCCGAGTGACTGCCGTCGACGCCAGCAAGAAGGGGGTCGAGGAGAAGCACGCCGACAGGAATCGCTCGGTCCCTGCCTACATCATTCCCTGTAGGAAACTATTTAGTCATCAGTCAGTGGCAGGATAGTGGCCAGAACTCTGTCGAAACGTCCCGTGAGGAGAGGCAGACGCGGTCGAACGTTCCCGGGTCCAGAGTGCGGTCGATTCCGTTTGCTCGGCGAACTGACCGCACAGCGCATTCTCGGTGGTGCGATCGAGCGCCGAGCTGACGATTCGGTTCATCCCAATTCGTCCGTATCAGGACACGCCGGTGTGGCGACTGGAGCCTGAACCGTATATCGCTATACGCAGAACGAGGGGGCCGTGGAGTTCTGGCCAGGCGGCCATTGCCTCGGGTGGACGGCTTACTCCTCGTCGAACCGTGTGATCCGATAGCGCTCGACCGCGCGCTGGGCGGTCGCCAGGTGCGACTGGACGATCGAATCGTCGGCGTTGGCCGCCAGTTCGACCAGATTGTCCTCTATCTTCGTGAGAGTCGCCGCGTTCGCCGGAGACCCCTCGAAATCGAGGTCCGCGAACGCGACGTCGCCATCGGTCGGTTCGTCGACCGCCGCGTCGAGTACCTCCTGGAGCACGGCCGAAATAGACTGGAGCTCCGTCCGAACGTCGTTGTGTGAGACGGCGCTGGTGGCGCGATCGATCTCGTCCATCACCTTTTCGAGCGGCTCCGTACGGGACGGTAGGCGAGAGTCGGAAAGGGCTTCCCGGGACTCCGCCCGCAGTCGCTCACTGCTCGGTCGGTGGCGTTCGCGTCACGACGGCGGAGTAGTCGGCGTCGACGGGTGCCGTCGTCGAGAGGGTGACCGTCCCTTCGTCGCCGGCGTGGAGTTCGATGGGGGTCGACGCCGTGTGCAAGACGTCTCCGTCCGCGCCGTAGAACACCGCTTCGACCACGCCCTCGGTCGCGTCGCCGACGTTCGCGAGGGTCGCGTGGACGGTCACCGGCTCCTCGTCGACGTCGGTGATGCGAACCTCCGAGTCCGTGTCGCGCTCCGTGACGCGGGACTCGATGACCACGAGGTCGTCGTCGGAATCGGCAGTCGCGTCCCTGAAGATCTGGATGCGATTTCTGGCCGCCTCGAACCGCCGACCCGCATCAGCGTCCGTCTCCCGTTCCTGGAGGCGCAGAAGGGTGTTCTCGACGTCGTCCAGTACTCCCATCGAGTCGGCACCGTCGGGGCGAGAGAGGCGGTCGAGTTTTGCGAGGACGTCCGCTATCTCCTCGTCGACGTCGTTATCGGAAGCCTGTTGGGCGCTTGCGAGGTCGTCCCGAAGGTCGATGATGCCAGGAAGTCGTACCATAGCGATTCGGTATCACTACACGCCGGGTGAAGATGTGGCTTGGGCTGGTCGCAGCCGTGACGTCCGCGACGGCTGCTGGTCCTACTCGACGTCGTCGGCTTTCCGTAAGATGACTGGGCGATCGCCGGCCACGTCAGCCCCGTCTTCGCGATAGAATCCGACGAGGTCCTTCTCCGCGAATTCCTCGCTGAACTCGCGCCACGTGATTTCCTTGAGGTCCTCGTCTTCGTCCCGGAATCCGATTCGCAGAAGCCCCTGATCACCCTGGCCTTCTGTCTGCGGTACGTGTGCCGGATAGCCGCCGAGTTCTTCGACGACGCTCCGTAAGAGTCCGGGGTCGTCCGTCTGACGAACGTCGTCACCTTGCGGTTCATCGTTCGACATGCTTGACACGACGGCCGGCGGACGGAAATGCTGGGTGGCGATTACCACCCGGTCGGGAACCTATCCTCGGACTCGTCGGGACGGGTGCGGCCGAGTTATACGACGGGACTGATCTCAGACGAACAGACCGCTCCAGGCGGTCGTCGGTGGTGGCCGCAGAACGGCGATTACGTCGGTGCGACTCGTCGTAATCGGGGTCGGAATCGTTGCGAACAGTTCCACTAAACCGTACGATATCCGGGGCCACCGTCGATCGCAATCGTCCCCGAGACCGGGCTGAAACGGGACGTCTTTCCCAACCAGTGGGACGTGGTACGAGCCCTCGTTACGGACACCAGACGCTACCGCCCGGACTGGCCGAATACTGCGGCGTCGGTCACTCACTGAGGCGAGGAACTATTCCTGCCATTCCGCCCGCCGGGTGCCGTGAGCGACTCGGAGCTATGCGAACCGAATCCGCGACACACTCGACGTGGGTCCGACTACCGGCTGAACCTGCGTTTCCATACCGACACGAGGTCGAATGGAAAATGGAGATGATAGCAACCGTTCGGCGTGTAGGATCGTGGGTCGTCCGGTGACTCACTTCGTTGTCACCTCGGTGTCGCCCGGGTTCCCCAGGCGTTCGAATTGATCGAGAACGATCTTCCCGTTGAGGGTTTTTCCAAGTAGTTTCGATTCGTTCAGACGATGTCCCGAAATCGCGTCGGTCCCTTGGCCGTCGGCCGACTCGAAGGACCGTCCACAGGGGGGTCGTTCGAACGCGAGACGCGCCGTGCGAATTATGGTGGAATCTCAGACCTATTTATGACCGAATAGCAACAGTATAATGCGCGCATCTGCGGGTCTGGTAGAGGACAGTCACGTCGCCGGGTCCGACGGAACAGCGTGTTTTGGAAGAAATTGCTTATTCAGGTCTACGAGTGAGTAATACGGAATTACTTGGACCATTTTCGCTAAAAGCTCTGCTGGATTTATATATAATAATGTATTTCTTATAGTATTGGAAATCGCTGCCGCCGCTCCCCTCATCAGATACCGACAGGATATTTAACAGCTTTCAGACACGATGGTTGCAATTCTCTACACGTTCGACAGGCGCTTCATGCGGAAAACGTTCGCTGCCATCGACCAGCACGTCGACTGCTCGACGGCGTATCTCGGCTTGCGTCCCGAGGCAACCGGGTCGCTGCCAGGAGTTCGTGAGATATCGGCCAGTATCGAGTCCGCGGCCGATCTCGACGCCGCCGTCGAGTCGGTCGACCCGGACGTCGTCGTCCAGAACCACCGCTTCGAAGCCGAGGTGCTCGGCGAACGTCCCGCGTTCCACGACGAGTACACCGTCGTTCACGTCCGCCACGGCGCATCCGTCGGGCGCGGGGAGATAGCGAACACGACGCGTGACCTCGGTTCGGTCGTCGACGTCGCGCTGGCCCCGGGCGAGCATTGGGCGACGCAGTACCGTCGCTCGTTCCCGGACGACGTTCGCGTGTCCGTCGTCGGGCTTCCCGAAGCGGACGCACTCGTCGGGACCGACCCACCCCGGAAGCGGCGGGTGCTGTACGCGCCGACGAACCACAACTACGGTGGCGGCTGTTACGTCCGGACGGCCGAGCAGGTCCTCGACGTCTTCGAGGGGTCGGACTTCGAGCTTCGCTTCCGGCCGCACCCGATGGACCGGATCGAAGAGCCAGGCCGGACCGTCACGAAGCGGTGTCGCGAGCGTATCGCGTCGCTTCCCAACGTCGTCTTCGACGACGACACGACGCCGCGAGAGAGCCTGTTGTGGGCGGACGTGCTGCTCTCGGACTACTCGGGACTGGTCACCGAGTGGCTCCAAACTGGGCGGCCACTGGTTCAGCTGATAGACCTCGCGTCCGACGCGGAGGTGCCCCAGCTAGGGCTCACGACGGACAGTCTCGACCTCGAAACGGTGACGGAGGTGTACGAGTCCGGGTATCCACCCGCTATCGCCGAGTCAGCGGCGGACGCCATCGCGTCGCTCGGCATTCCGATGGACGGGCGGGCCGGCGAACGCGCGGCGCGGGAGGTAGTCGAATGCACGCAGTGATACTCGCCGCTGGCGAGGGGAGTCGGATGGGACCGCACACGACCGACGTTCCGAAAGCGTTCCTTCGCATCGGCGGACGGACCCTCTACGACCGACAGCGGACCGTCCTCGACCCGTCGGTCGACGAGGTGACGGTCGTGCTCGGCTACGCGTACGAGAACGTCATCGACCAGGTGGGAGATGCGAGGACCGTCATCTTCGAGGACTGGGCGGACTACGAGAACGCCGAGTCACTCAGGCGAGCGATTCGGGGAATCGACGACGATGTATTCGTCCTGAACGGCGACATCGTCACCACGCGCTCCGTCGTCGAGCGCGTCGTGGGTCGCCACCGTCGGACGGCACCAGGGCGGAGCGTCGTCGCCGCGCTCCCGGAGATACAGGAGGACGATACCGCGCTCACGTGCAACGAGCGCGGGCTGGTCACCGACTACGGGATGATCCGCGGCTACCAGCACGCCGGGCTTGGCGTCATCGACGCCAGCAACCTCGACGCCGCAGCGGACTATCTGGCGGCGCATCCGACGGAGTGGTACCCGGGACTGTACACGCAAGTGCCGACGGAGATGGTCACCATCCCGGCCACCCACCACATCGAGATCAACTCGCCCCGCGACATGATGGACGCCCGCGACAAGCTCCCGTTCGACAGGGAGGGCGAACTCGACGCGCAGACGTAACGCCGCACTCGTCACGGATCTCTTCTGGAACCGTTCATTGGACGATTTCCATCGCGATAAACGGTTCTGACGCTGGTTTCGACCCCTGGTAAGTCTCCGTTGTCCAGCAGCCGATACTGTTAATGTCGTCCTACGCCTTTCGACAAATGATGGAGATCATCGGTCATCGTGGCTGCGCGGGTCAGTGTCCGGAAAACACTGTCACAGCAGTAAAACGCGCATCGAAGTACGTCGATGCGGTCGAAGTCGACGTTCGCCGATGCGGGTCGGGCGAATTGGTCGTCTTCCACGACGAGACGGTCGACAGGCTGACCGATGGCAGCGGCCTCGTCTCGGAGCTCACCTGGTCGGAACTGCAGTCGCTCGAAGTCATGGACTCGGGCGAGTCGATTCCACACCTCGACGACGTGCTCGACGCGTTCCCGAGCGACGTGCGCGCCCAACTGGAGCTGAAAGACGAGGACGTCGCAGCGGATCTGGAGCGCATCGTCACCGGCTACGACCTCGACGTCGCGGTCTCGTCGTTCGAACCGCGAGCGCTTCGACAGGTCAACGAGCGCGAGTGGGCCGTCGAAACCGGGTATCTGTTCGAGACCGACCCGATGGAGGGGCTCCAGTCGGCGGTCGAACTCGGGTGTCACAACGTCCATCCGCACTACGACCTCTGTCTGGAGACCGACATCGTCGACGCGGCCCACGACCGCGACCTCGGCGTCATCGCGTGGAAGGCCGCACGGACCGAGCAGGAGATCGCGGAACTCCAAGCCGCCGGCGTCGACGGCGTCACTGCTGACCGGTGGGACATCGCCTGACCGACGGCCTCCGCGACCACCTCGAAGTGTGACCGTCTCACGATTTCTGTTGACGGAACGGTTTTTGCTGCTCGCCGTCTAGGCCGCCCAATGGTCGAGTCCGCTCCCGAGCCAGCCGCAGTACTCTCGGTCTGCGAATCGCTCGCCCCTCCCGGAACCCCGTTGACGACCGCCGAGGTCGCCGCCGAGTTCGACTGTACCGACCGGACGATCTACAACAAACTCGACGCCCTGGTCGAGGCGAGCGAACTGGCGACGAAGAAGGTCGGTGCGAGAGCGCGGGTCTGGTGGGTCCCGGCGTCCGGACCGCCTCCAGACCGCGACGAGCGGAACGACGACCTCCTCGACCGCGTGATAGAGGTCAGTCCCGTCGGAATCGTGGTCGTCGACGCGACGGGCGACATCGTCCTGGCGAACCAGCGAGCGGAGGAGATTCTCGGACTGAAACGGACGACCATCACGAGTCGAACGTACCGGGACCCGGACTGGAAGATCTATCACGAAGACGGGACGCCAGTCACCGAAGCCGAACATCCCGTCACGCGGGTGTTCGAGACCGGTGAGCCGGTATTCGGCTTCGAACACAGCATCGTTCGTTCGGACGCCACCGAGCGATGGCTGTCGAGCAACTCGGCCCCGCTTTTCGACGAATCGGGGTCCGTCGAGCGCGTCGTCGTCGGCCTCGAAGACGTCACTCGCCAGCGGGAGCGCGAGGCCGAGATCCGCACGCAGCGAGACGAGCTCGCGCGGTTGAATCGGGTGAACACCGTCATCAGATCCGTCGACCGCGCGATCGTCACGTCCAGTTCGCGCGATGCCATCGAGCGCGAGGTCTGCGAACGTCTCGCGACCTCTGACCCGTATCTCTTTGCGGTCATCGGCGAGTTCTCCAGCACGTACGAGGAGTTCACGCCACGGGCATTCGCCGGCATCGGCGAACCGTATCTGCGTCGCATGCTCGACGAAGCGGACTCGCCCTCGCTCCGGGAAGGTGTCGGCGCGACGGCGGCACGGACGCGCGAGGTGCAGGCCGTCCAGAATCTGGACGAACTGTCGGAGGATTTCTGGCAAGAGACCGCTCACAGCGCGGGCTTCCAGTCGTACGCGTCCATTCCGATCGTCTTCGAGGAAGTCGTTTACGGTGTGCTGGGCGTGTACGCTCGACGCCCCGATGCGTTCGACGAGCGGGAGCGCGTCGTCCTCCAGGAACTCGGCGAGATCATCGGGCACGCGATCAACGCCCTCGAACGGAAGGAGGCGCTGGTGGCCGAAACCGTGGTCGAACTGGAGTTTCGGGAGGCGGGCGCGTTCGCATCGGTCTTCCAGTCGATGGACGACGGCGCTGGCGGGACGCTCGAGGTAGAACGAACCGTCTTGTTAGAGGGAGGGGACGCACTACAGTACTTCACTGTCACGGGGATGGACCCGTCGACCGTTAGAGGCGCGCTCGAACGGGGGTCGTACGTGTCCGACGTCCGACTGGTGGAGTCCGACGGCGAGCAGACTCGATTCGAGGTCCGGACGACCGGGGAGACGATGGCGAACGTGCTCGCGACGTTAGGCGGCCGAACCAGGCAGGTTCGCTTCGTCGACGGTGAGCTACGCGTGGTCGTGGAACTGCCGTACGGTGTCGACGTCAGGAAAGTCATCGACCGCATTCAGGCACTCTATCCCGACATGGAGTTCGTCTCCCGCAAGACGCGGGACAGACAGAAAGTTGGCGATCTCACGAGCCGGTACACGGAGATGCTCACCGAGCGGCAACGCGTCGTGCTCGAAGCGGCGTACGCGGCGGGCTACTTCGAGTGGCCACGCGACAGCACGGGCGACGAACTGGCCCACAGTCTGGACATCGCGTCCTCGACGTTCCACAAGCACCTTCGGGTCGCCGAGCGGAAACTATTGGATGCCCTGCTGGACGCCCAGTGAGGAGAGCTAATATATTAGGATGGTAATTGATATCCGGTGGAGTCGTCTACTAGATACGATGCTCATCGACGTCGAAGCCCTCCCATCTGGGGTCGACCCTGCCCAAGAATCTGCTATTCTGGATGTTCTGAGTGATCGCAGAATGCAGTATCTCGTCTGGCGCGTCGGCCACGCCGAAACCCCCATCGAGCGGGACCCACTGGCGGCAGCGCTCGCAGCCTGGTATCGAGACGAACTCGGGAAAGAGAGTGCCGACGAGCACCAAATGGCGGTCATGCTCCACCACGTTCTCCTCCCAAAGCTCGAGGACGCTGACCTGATCGATCGGACGCCAGCAGGGATCTCTCCGACGCAGCTCACCGAGCAGGTCGTTCCCGTCCTGCGCGGTCGGTTCGATGGCGGTTCTTACGACAGAAACGATGGCGGAACGTCGTAATCGAGCACGCACCGTCCCATCGATCGAGTTCAGTTGCCCGCGCCGGATACGGTTGCACGAATGACGATCACGGAAGTCCAACTCGACCACCCATCTCTCGTGTTGTCGCCGACGCTTCAGGCAACCCCCGGGACGCACATCGCCCTCGACGCCCAACCGGCTCACGTTCCGGGGGCGACGGTCCTGTTCTTCACAGCGACCGGTGCGCTCGATTCGCTTCCCGCGGCCCTCACGGCCGACCCCACCGTCTGTGACCCCCTCCTCGTCGCAGACTACAGCGACGAGCACGTCTACCGGGTGGTAGTGACTCCGAAGGCGCTGCTCGCCGCCCAGAAGGTTGCGGAACTCGACATTCACTTGCTCGACGTCGAGAGCGACGGTCTCGGATGGTGCTTTCGCATGCTCTTGCCGGACAGAGACGCGCTGGCGCAGTTCAAGGCGTACTGCGACGCGAACGGGATCTCGTTCGGCGTGAAGACGATGTATCGCAAGGAGGAGAAGCAGACGAAAGGCGGGTTCGGGCTGACGGACGCCCAGCGGTCCGCGCTGGTACTGGCTCGGGAACGGGGCTACTTCGACGATCCGAGAACGGTGTCGCTCGCAGAACTCGCGGCTGAGGCGGGCGTTTCACCGTCGGCGATGGGTCGCCGGATACGACGTGCCACCGGATCACTCGTCGATGCAGCGCTCTCCGAGCAGCCCGAGGAGTTCCCGTAGTCACCCTCTTTTAAATTCACAGATTATGAACGGTGAACCCTTCTACGAGCGACTGCTTATGAACCGTATGGTCAAGAGGCTAGCCATGGACAACGAAACGCGAGTGGTAGCCGAGTTCGAGTTCACGGATCGGAACGGAGAATCCATCATACTCGGCATCGTCGACGCACTGGCGACCGTTCGCGGCGTCGAGCCGACGGAACTGGAGCCGCTGCAGAACTACGTGAACACCGATGCACTGGTGAAGCTCGTCGCTTCGCAACTCCGGAACGGGCCCGACGCGGGCGACCTGAAGGTCACGTTCGAGTACGACGCGTACGAGGTGACCGTCGAGAGCTACGGTCGGATCCACGTAACGGGGCCGACCAGCCACGATGAATCCCGATAGAAGGTGACCGTGATGTTCCAGCAACCATCGGACACCGGGGTGAATCGAAAGGCCTTCCCTAGCCACAGGAGGGACTGACATGAGTGTTCGTCGACCTATCGAGTCGGAAGCATCGTTCAGCCGCGCCCTCGAAGCGGTCGTGACCGAAGCCCATCGAAACGGCGTCTGCATCGAGGGCGGCTGGTACGTTCAGACGGACTGGCCGGAACTCCCGAATCTCGACGTCCAGGTCTGGCACGTCGACGACCGCCAGCGAACCAGTTACGGGTCCGAATAAGGCGACCTTACTCCCACCGAGACGAGAGGCGACTCCGAACCGGAACGGGCGGGCGTCTCCACCACTCTGAACTGTCACTTCTTCCGTCGGGGACGTCTTCGAATGGCGTACCCGGACGACTAGGTGTATCATTACTATTTCGACCTGTCGGCCACACTCGATATGGCCGTCGTAGATACACTTGCGGTGTTCGTCGTGAGCTTGCTCGTCGGCGCGCTCGGCATCTACGTGGGTGCACGACTCGTCACCGACGAATCGGACTTTACAGACGCCGTTGTCACAGCGCTCATCGGCTCCGTCGTGTGGGCCATCGTCGCCTTCTTCGTCGGCTGGATTCCGCTTCTCGGGCCACTGCTCGCGCTGATCGCCTACGTCGCGGTGATCAACTATCGGTATCCTGGTGGGTGGAGGAACGCCATCGTGATCGCACTCATCGCGTGGGTCGCCTCCGTCGTCGTCCTCTTCGTGCTGTCCCTGGTCGGGTTCACGGCGTTCGAGGCGGTCGGCGTCCCCGGGACGTGAGGACTTACAGGGCGACGAGCAGGGCCGTGTACCCCAGCGCGCCTATCGCGAACGCGGTGAAGCGGCTTTCGCGCTCCGCCGGAAGTTCCCCTTTGACGACGTTCAGGACGATGCTTCCCGCGAGGAAGGAGAACAGGAGTCCGAGGACCGCCTCGGACACGCTCACGGCCACTCCCAACGCCGTCCCGCAGAGGATCGCGGCCGCGAGCACCCAGCGACCGATTCTTTCGTACTCTTCCAGGTGTTCGTCTCGCAGGTCGTAGTCGGTCACGAGGAGGTGCAGGCCGATGGCGAACCCGAACAGGACGAGATTCACGATCCCGGGCCGTTCCCGGTGGACGAGGAGATACCCGATGATGACGTTGTACAGCCCGAACGAGCCGATGTGCACCCAGAACACGCCGTCCATCGTCGCGTTCTCGGGACCGTCGGTGCGTTTGCGCTTGACGTAGCGCTCCAGCCCGTAGAAGACGACGAACCCGAGCAGCGCCGCGAGGTAGACGTGCTGTTCGACGAAGGTGAGTATGCCACCCCTCCGGTCGACGGCTTCGGACGCCTGCTGGACTTCTGGCAGGACCTGGACGAAGACGTACGCCACCGAGACGCCGCTCCCGAGCGACAGCAGCCGGCTTCGCGGAACGACGTCGAGAGAGTGCGGCCAGTGGCCGACGACGTGAATCGTCGCCAGCAGGAGCGAGACGCCGGCGATTACGGGGAGTCCGATCTCACCAGTGGCGGTGGCACCGGGAACGAGTATCGGTACCACCGGCTGGCTCACTCCCGGCCAGTCTCGACGTCGACGTCGTCGAACGTCACGCTGACGCGCTCGTCGTAGCGGTCACCGTTCGTCCGGTCGTGCCGCGGGAACGTCGGCGGGTCCACGGTGACCGTGAGCGTGTACGTCCCGTCGCCGGGAACGGTCACGTTCCGACCGTAGTGGTGCAGTCCCGGGTGCCAGACGTACGGCACCTCGAACGGACCGACGGCCTCGCCGTCCTCGGTCTCCAGTCGCGCTTCAACTGAGAGGTTCGGGACGAAGCGACCGTCAGCCCTGTCGGCGACGGCGACCTCAAGGTGACAGTTCTCCTCGTCCGGTTCGACCCACTGAAGGTGGCCGTCGTCGTCGGGCCGGTACATCCCTTCGGCCTCCTCCTGGGCGAAGCCCACGACGAAATCACCGAGTTCCTTCGTCGCACCGGTGTGAGCCACCTCGGACGCCATGTACTCGAGCGACTCCATGTACGCGTCACCTTCCCGTCCTGCGAGTTCCAGTTGCTTCTCGTCTACCTCGTCGCTCGCTGTCTTCGATGGATCTGCTCCCATAATCGTTCGTTCGGTATGGCGTACTGTCTTCCAATAAGGGCTTGGTGGGAGCTAGAGGTAGGCGCTGTCCCACTCGTCGGCGCGGTGGGCGTTCCCACACTCCTCGCACTCGACCCGGCCCATCGTATCCATCACCTGGATGAGGTTCCCGCAGTTAGTACAGTAATAGCCGACGGGGTCGTCCGGGTCGGATTCGGATGCCACGACGAGGAACGGCCCTTTCGTACCCCGGAGTATCTCCTCGCGGTCCACGACGAGCGTTCCGCGTTCGGTTTCGACCGTTTCCGGAACGTCCTCTGGGTCCGGACTGTCCCCCTCGGGTATCGGGACGTCTTCGTCGCTGTCCGGCGATTCGCTACGGTACTCGTCTTCGGCAGTTCCATCGCCGGGCTCGACGTCGTGTCCGTCGCTGAACTCGGGGCGTCGCTGGATGATTCGAGCCGCATCACTGGTCGACCACGAGTTGTGCTGTCGCATAGCCACGGTTGGGGACCCCGCCGTATGAATCCCCGGTTGCCAAGACTCGGTCGGGCCGCGTCGACCGTCCGCGAGGCGGTCGTCGTGCCCTCCGACGACGACGTTCACCGCCGCGCCGGCGAGGACGACCAGCGATCCGAAGTAGAGCCAGGTGATGAGCAGGACGACCCCGCCAAGGACGCCGTAGAGTTCCCCTGCCGAGGTCAGGTTCACGTACAGCTGAAAGAGCCCCTGCAGGGCCGCCCATCCCAGGGCGGCGACAGCGGTTCCGGGGAGTACTTCTCGGAGGGAGACGTCCACCTCCGGGAAGACGTAAAAGATCGGGAGGAACGCGATTCCCAGACCGACGAGCAGTGCCGCAACGTTGAGCGCGGTCGACGACGGGGCCCACGGCAAGAGGGCCAGGACACCGCCAGCGACCGCCATCGCGATCGTCGCCAGCAGTATCGCCACCAGGACGACCAGGCCGTTTCTGAGCTGGCCCAGCAGTCCGTCCTCCCGAGCGGGCTGATAGAGGGTATCGAACGCGATGTCGAGCCCCCGGAAGACCCGAAGCGTCCCCCAGACGAGGACCGCGACGCTGATGACCGAGAACTCGACGCGCTGAGCAGACTGCGTCACCGACCGCCGAACGAGGTCCTGCCCGGCCGGCGAGAGGTACCGCTCGGTGACCCCGACAATCGCCTGGACGGTCTGTTGACCCGCGACGACGGTGGCGAGCAGGACCAACAGCAGTAGTAACGGGAGCAGCGAGAGGAACGCCGAGTACGCGATACTGGCCGCCATGAACCCCAGATGGTGCTCTCTGGCGAGGCTGACAACGTCCCGGACAGTGGCGAAGACCGTGCGGTCCGGTCCGTCGTGGCTCACGTCAGTTCACCGCCGCTCGGATGCATCGTCATCGATGGTGTAACTGTCGTATCCCACGTTCGCCCCGCATGCGGATAAACGTCGGCCCACGAGAACGGGCCTCTCGTCGCCGAAACGTCCAAACGGGTGGCGCGCCCAGTTCGACCTGACGGATGACCCAGCCAGAGGATTCCCACGACGGCTTCTCGACCCGGAACCCGACACTCGCCGAACGGCTCGAAGACGAGGGCGAACTGTTCGTCGGCCTCGACTTCGACGGCACGCTCGCGCCCATCGTCACCGACCCTCAATCGGCGTCGATTCGACCGGAGAGCCAGCGCTGGCTTCGCGAACTCGCGGCCCACCCAGACGTGGCGCTGGCAGTGATCAGCGGTCGCGCACTCGACGATCTCGTCGAGCGGGTGGACCTCGACCGAATCATCTTCGCCGGGAACCACGGGCTGGAGCTCCGCTACGGGGACCGAACGGTCGTCCACCCCGACGCTGCGACCGCCCAGGACGCGATGGCGGCCCTCGCCGAGCGACTGCGGCGGGGTGCCGCCGAGATACCGGGCACACGGGTCGAGGACAAATCGTTGACGCTGACGGTCCACTACCGGGAGACGCCATCCGATCGCGAGGCCGAGGTCGAGACGCTCGTCGAAGACGCACTCGCTGACGTCGAGCCGGACCTCGAACTCGTGGCCGGGAAACAGGTGTACGAGATCAGACCCGCAGTGGACTGGGACAAGGGCGCGGCGGTCGCCGCGCTCTCGGACGCCAGTCCCGCGGCAACGGCGGTGTACGTCGGCGACGACACGACGGACGAAGATGCGTTCCGCACGGTGCAGCCCGACGGGGTGGGCGTCAAGGTCGGACCAGAGGAGGACACGGCTGCGACTGTGTCGCTCGCCGACCCAGCGGAGGTAGAGGCGTTCCTCGCATGGCTCGCCCGCGACGCGCTGTGACGTCCCTGGAAAACGAGCGTTATCGGTGTCCGATGACCGACGGCCGAACGCCGGCGTCCTCGTGCCCGTTGGACTGGGCTGGGTTACAGAGCGTCTTCGTGACGAGGTTCCGATGCCCTCGCCGCAGCCGCTCGGACAGTGCCTGGTGGGACACGCCGAGCTTCTCCGCCAGCTGTTCGAGCGTCATCTCACGCGGCACACTGTAGTACTCCGATTCGACCGCGGCCATCAACGCTTCGTGTTGCTCTTCGGATAGGTCACGATTGTTGGTCGAGGCGAACTCCTCGACGCTCTGCACGCGCTGGATCGAGAGCGGGAGCCCGCGTTCCTTGCAGGTGTCGTGCGTCGACGAGACGGCCTCCTGGTCGGGGAAGAGGAGCCGGAAGTGCCACTGGCTCGATTCGCTGACCGCATCGAGGACCGTCGCGCGCTCTCCGATCAGGTGCTCCATGGCGACTCTGACCGGTGGCTGCCACTCGATGCGGTAGAGACGTCGCCCACCACCCGACGTGATGCAGGACGAACCCTCGACCGTCTCGTCGGCCGCGAGCGCACCGGGAATCCGGTCGGGGTCCGGTGCCGACGTCCAGAAGTACGGCATCGGCTGGCCAGTCTCGTGAGCAGCGAAGCGAACGCTCTCGAACGTGGCATCGGGGACCGCCTCGAACGTCTCAGCCAGTGCAAACTCCCCTGCGGGGAGCACGGCCTCTACAATCGTTCCCATGCCCTGCTGAACACCACCACGTCCTATTAGTATACCCACGTTATCACCCCGGGGGACAGATTCGAGAAGCACGAACGATGCTCTGGACGCGACTCGACGTGCCTATCCCAACGCCGTCGGTGCTTTACGGGCCGTACGAGGGGTAACACGGGGGCGGATGCCACGGAGAACCGGCTACGAGGGTCGGCGAGTTCGCATTGCGTCGTCGAACCCTACACGAAGCAGCTCGAAATAGACGTGAACTGTTTTCGGTCCGAACAGGGCTGACTTATCGGTGAACAAAGCCGCTGTTACTGCGGCGTCGCGTTACATCACTAGTGCAGTAATGTCTTCGATAGGTAGCGGATAGTCGCGGGACACTTACGGTTCGGTCGAGAGGCGATGGGCTGGCCACGACGTGATAGCACCGCCGTTCGATTCGCGTATAAACCATCGCTCGAACAGTCGTAGTAACTGATTAGGGAATCGTACCACCACGTTACGAGGCGGTACCCAACGGGAATTCCTCGTCCCGTCGCCGTCACCCAGATCACCGAGCCACAACGGCCAGCGGGACTTCACTGCCTTGCGCTCGCAGGCAGCTACTATTTTGAGGTCCGTCCCCTCTTTCGAATCGATGCCGGATAGTCGCGTCCATGCGGATACCGACGGCGACCGACTCGAACCGCAGGAACGCTCCCAGCAACGAACGGAGACGCCACTCGACGAGGTATTCGGCGACGGCTTCGACCGACAGCTGATCGTCGTCTCCAATCGCCAGCCGTACCGACACACTGTCGACGACGACGAAACCGCCGTCGATTGCCCCGTCGGCGGGCTGACCGCTGGTCTCGATCCGGTGATGCAGGCGCTCGGCGGCACCTGGGTCGCCTGGGGTGACGGAGATGCCGATAAGCAGGCCGTCGACGACGAGGACTGCGTCTCCGTCCCACCCGAGCAGGAGGCCTACACACTCCGGCGGATCTGGCTCTCCGAGGAGCAGGTGGACAACTACTACTACGGCTTCGCCAATCAGGTCCTGTGGCCGACCTGTCACGGTATGCTGACGAACGTCAGGTACGAGCACCGCTTCTGGCAGCACTACCGCGGCGCGAACGAGGCGTTCGCCGCGGCGGTGGCGGACCAGGTATCCGACGACGACGTCGTGTGGTTCCACGACTACCACCTCGCGCTCGCGCCGAAACTCGTCTCCCGAACCGTCTCGACCTCGCCGACTCTCGCTCACTTCTGGCACATCCCGTGGCCGTCCCCGGAGACCTTCCGCTCGTGTCCCCACGGGAGATCGATACTGACGGGGCTCCTGCACAACGACCTGCTCGGTTTTCACGTCTCCCGGGACCGACGGAACTTCCTCGACTGCGTCGACGCTACCGTTCCCGCTGCGACCGTCGACCACGAGCGAGGCGAGGTCCGATACCGCGGGACAACGACGACGGTCGAAGCGATTCCGATGGGCGTCCCCGTCGACGAGATCGAATCGCTGGTCCGGGAGCAGCGGCGCGCGGGAGCGACGACGTCGTTTCGGGAGGCACACGACGTCCCCCCGGACGTAACGCTCGCCGTGGGCGTGGACCGCCTCGACTACACCAAAGGCATTCCGGAGCGGCTGGACGCGCTCGAACGCTTCTGGGAGCAGCGCCCCGAGTGGCGGGGCGACCTCACGTTCGTCCAGAAGGGGAGTGAGAGCCGTTCGCAGATTCCCGCCTATCGGGATCTCCAGCGTCGCGTCGAATCGAGAGTCGAGACCATCAACGAACGGTTCGGAACGGCCGACTGGCAACCGATCATCTTCACGACCGACGAACTCCCGCGGGCGGACCTCTACGGTCTGTACGACGACGCCGACGTGGCACTCGTCAGCCCCCTCTGTGACGGGCTGAACCTCGTCGCAATGGAGTACGTCGCCGCACAGCTCGACGACGACGGCGTGCTCGTCCTCAGCGACCGCGCCGGTGCCCACGACCTGCTCGGTCAGCACGCCCTCTCGATCGATCCGACGGCGACCGACGACTTCGCTTCGACCATCGGTCGTGCCGTCTCCATGCATCCCACGGAACGCGCGGTTCGGATGCACGAACTTCGTCAGCAGGTCGCCGAACACGATCTGTCCGCGTGGGTCAACGAGTTCCTCCTCGCCATCGACGAGTTGGCGTGACGCGACCGGATTCGTTGCTCGAACTCCGTCGGTCGAACCACCGGTCATATCACGCCTGTCGAGAATACCTCTCGAACTGTAGCGATGGACCATTCGGGACCCGGGTAGTGCCAGGGCTCGACCGCAAGCGTGTCCGTCCCACGACGGTGACTCGCCGACCCTCGAACCGATCCTGCGGGCTGACGCGCCGAGCGTCCAGCCGTGTGCTTGACGCTGGCATCGTGACGACGCCCGTTCGCGACTCCGAATCCCTCGGCGACCGAACCACCTCGTCGTTCTTGGACGATGCTACGTTCGCAATCACCTCACGAAGACGCCATTTCGAGGAATCACCCTCGGTACGTAAGTGGTACGTACGTGGTACAGAGTAGATAAACAGATCGGTCGCGTCGAGCTGGCTCCCCTCGAGTTTCGTCCCAGAGATCCTCCAGAGTCGGTCGAAAACCGTTCCTAAGAGGTCCCTACCTCGCCGAGGTGACGAGTAATGGTACCATTACGAGCCGCTTTTGTCGCTGGAAAACTGGGTGAAACACCCGGACAACGGGGCTACTCAGCGCAATAAGGTTTTTATAACTGCACACCCTCTGACTCAGATAGAACTGGACAGATGCAAGGGAACACGCAACACGCGACTCACGGAACTACCCGTCGTACGCCGAGTCAGTACTATCATACGTATCACGATTTCGGCGGCTCTGCACACATCAGTACCACGATTATCCACGCGCTCGCCGACATCGCGGGCGTCGACGTGACCGAAACCGAATTCACGCTGAACGACTACGTCGACCCCAGCGCACTGGACAGGCTGTTCAGTGCGAAAGACGACGGCACGCCTCGAATCGGCGGGACGCTGTCGCTGGTCATCTCTGGCTATCACGTCACCGTGTACGCGGACGGCCAGATCATCATCCAGCCACCTCACCAGCAGTCTCCCACCTAGTCAACCAGTGGCTACTGGCGACCTCATGCACGGCTATCGACGGTAGCCGCTGCTCGTCTCGTCGACGGGAGGGAGTCGTCGACCGTTCGTGACCAGAACCACCTTACTGTAGAAACACCTTCCTTACCGTCTCAGGACGCTCGCAATCGACCTGAACGATGCCAGAGTTTTATTGGTCGAACCGGCGTCACCTGCGAGTGCGACACTCGACAGCGCTCAGTAGCGGTTCAACTGACCAAGCGAGACGTCACTAGATATATGCAAACGACAGAATCCCCACTTCGAGAAGCGGCTGAGATGCAACGTTCGACGATGGAAGAGACGACGAACACGTGGCAACGAATGCTCGAGTTCCCCATCGAGCAAACGTTGAAGGCTCAGAAGACGACGGCAGAGATGCTTCGGAACGGGCTCGAAATGCAGGAGCGCGCCCAGAAGCGAGGCCAGAACCTCACGAAGACCTTCTTCGATAGCTACATCGAGTCCATCGACAAAGCCGAACAAAAGGCCCAGCAGGGTCAGCAACAGATGGGTGCATCCGGACAGCCGAGCCAGGGCCAGCCCCGACAGCAGTTCCAGGCCGGCCCGCAGCCCCAGCAGTCGTCCGCCCCCCAGCCGGCCTGGGGTGGTCCGAGCCAGCAGCCAGTCCCGCAGCCCGGTGGGATCCAACAGCCGCAAGGGATGATGCAGCAGGCCCCCTCCCCGCAGCCCCAGACGCAGCCCCAGCCCGTTCAGCAGGGATTCGGTCAGCCCTCCGGACAGGCACCGCCGCCCCAGCCGCAGCCGCAGCCCCAGCCACAGCCCGCGGCCCAGCAGCCGGTCACACAGCAGCCCGTTCCGCAGGCACCGGCTCCGCAGCCGCCCGCAGGCGGCGGCATCGCCCCTCCGTCGGAACCGCAGCCCCAGCGGATGGCGGCCCAGCAGGCCGAGCGCGAAGACCAGAACGAGTTGGCACAGCAGGAACTGCCTCAGCAGGAGTAACCCCGGTCCCCCAACCGAGCAGCCTCCGTCCACGCTCGCCCGTCCGCTAGCGGGCTCCTGACGGTGGATGCTCACCGACCTTCTTCGTCGTCGAGTCAGGGTTTATGTAGTTTGTTCGCGTAATTGTCATCTGTCGGCGCACCGCCTAGCTACGCCGACGGATCTACACATGAGAGACTATCAGGGCGACGACTCGAAACGTACCGAGCAGTCACGACAACCCCCAGGGCCGGGACAGAGTCCGACCGGACAGGGGATCCCCGGCGGCGAACAGTTCGGCCAGCCCCAACAGCAACCGCCACAGCAGATGCCGATGGGCCAGCCCACCCAGCCCGGCCCCTCCAGCCAGGCCGTACAGGGTGGGCAGCCGACACAGCAGCAGGTCCCGAGCTACGGGACCCAGCAGCCACCCCAGCAGTTGCAGCCGCCCACCCAACAGTACGGCGTCGCACAACAGCCACACGGCGTCGCACAACAGCCACAGCCGCAGCCATCGATGCAACAGGGCCAGCAGATGGGGACCCAGTACGCACCCCCGACAGGCCAGCCCCAGACGATGGGCACCCAGACGATGGGTGCACAGCAACAGGCCACGGCACCCGCCCCGGGCGTTCAGCAACCCGCTCGGCGGGGTCGTCGACCGATGACTCCGGTCGACGTCCGCGACATCATCCAGACCGACGTGGTCGCCGTCCAGCCGGACGCGGCGATCTCCGAGGTCGCGTCGAAGATGGGCGACCAGGACGTGGGCTGTGTCATCGTCGTCGAGGGCGAGCAGCCCCGCGGCGTGCTGACCGACCGAAAGATCGCGCTCGCGCTGTCCGAGACCGAGGACGTCAGCGGCCTCACGGCGAGCGACCTCCTGAGCGGTGATCTGGTCGTCGGGACCGACGACATGTCGATGTTCGACCTCCTCGACACGCTCGGCGAGCACAACATCCGTCGGCTCCCCATCGTCGATGGTGAGGGGAGTCTCAGTGGCATCATCACGCTGGACGACTTCCTCGTCCTCTTCGGCTCGGAACTCGGGACCGCGACGAGCATCATCAAGTCGCAGTCGCCGCGACTGTAACGGCGCCCGTCTCGGCCACCCGAGAACTTCTCAACGGTCGTCGACCCGCAATCGCTTCGGCCACCACCGATCGCGTGGACGAGCGGGCAACTGCGTGTCGAACCGAACGTAACCCTCCACAAGCCCTCCTTATCTAGAATCACACCGCCGAACGGACGCGTTCCACCCGGCGGGACGGACCATCTCCGCGACGATTGCCGCTGGGAAACCATCGTTCGCGAACGCCGGTAGGAGCGCGTTATCGAAAGTCGCCAAAGTACGCCCGGGGATACCACTCGTGGGATCAGCACTAAGTTGCGAATTACAAGAGCATCCACGTTCAAAGTAGGTAGTGGCGACACCCGTCGAGCCGCGTCGCAACCGCACAGCGGCTCGCAGGTCCGGGATCGCCAGTTCAGTGATACACTATGCGACGATACAGCTCCCGAGTTCACCAACGCTCACGACAGCAGGGTCAGCAGCACGAACAGCAGCGACAGCAGAGCCAGTTCGGCCAGCAGGGTCAGCAGCCCGAACAGCAGCGACAACAGAGCCAGTTCGGCCAGCAGGGTCAGCAGCCCGAACAGCAGCGACAGCAGAGCCAGTTCGGCCAACAGGGCCACGAACAGCAGCGACAGCAGAGCCAGTTCGGCCAACAGGGCCACGAACAGCAGCGACAGCAGAGCCAGTTCGGCCAACAGGGCCACGAACAGCAGCGACAGCAGAGCCAGCTCGGCCAACAGGGCCACGAACAGCAGCGACAGCAGAGCCAGTTTGGCCAGCAGGGCCAGCAGAGCCAGTTCGGTCAGCAGCCCGGCCAGCAGAGCCAATTCGGCCAGCAGCACGAACAGCAGGGCCAGCAGAGCCAGTTCGGCCAGCAGCCCGAACAGCAGGGCCAGCAGGGTCAGTACGGCCAGCAGGGCCACGAACAGCAGCGACAACAGGGAGGACAGCTCTTTCAGACCCGACAGGAGCACCAGTCCTCGCGGTCGCACGAGCAACACCGATAACGACCGACGCCGCGGCCGACGTCTCATCCGCGTCGGACGCATCGATAATCTGTATCGGCACCGACGAGCGAATCCACCACCGAAGTATTCACCAATGGCACAATCGACAATGACACCGCAGATCGGCGCACAGGCAACGACGCAGTCACAACCGGCGATGCAGTTCGGCGGCACGCAGCAGCAGGTCAGCGGGCAGGGCCAGCAGGCAGCCACCGTGGCTGGCGCGGCGAGCGACGTCACGCTCGACGAGGCGCTCACGACGGAGATGCAGCAGGCGCTCCAGGCCACCCACCGAGCGGTGCTGGCCTGTGAATGGTGTGCAGACCGCTGTGCAGACCACGGTCCCGAGATGGCGGAGTGTATCCGCCTCTGTCGCGACGTCGCGGACCTCGGTTCCCTGAGCGAGCGGTCGATCGCGCGCGACTCCGTCTACGGACCGGCCATCGCAGAAGAGTTCATCGCCGCCGCGCAGGAGTGCGCACAGGAATGTGCGCGCCACCAGCACCGCCACTGCCAGGCGTGTGCCCAGGAGCTCTCGCGGGCCATCAGCGCGACGCAGCAGATGCTGACCTCGCTCGGTCAGTCGGGACAGCAGCTCCAGTACCAGCAGGGATACGCCCAGCAGACCGGAACGATCCGGGGCCAGTCCCAGCAGTTCTGAACCGTCCGACGTAGCCGGTGACCGTCGACCCCGACGAACGGCGCTCGTCGGTCATCTATCGAACGACGGTTGCGTCGAACGGAACGCCGTTCAGAAACTCCGCTCGACCGATTCGGCCTCGTTCTCGTTGGTTGTCCTGCTGTGAGCGTCGGTTCGATGCGTCTCGTCGTCGGACTGTGACGACCGTCGCCGTCTGACCAGATATGCGACGCCTGCGACCGCGAGTGCCGCGAAGACGAATCGCAGGCGAGCGCTTCCACCCGTGTCACTTCGCTCCTCCGACGTGCTCGACGCCTCGAGAGACGTCGATCCTCGTCGTGCCTCCTCGATTCCCTCGACGACGCCCTGGCGGACGGCGTCCGTGATTCCGGCGCTCACCGTCTCGCCGAGTACCGACCGCATCTTCCCTGTGGGAGCGTCAGCGGATGCGTCTTCGGAGCGTTCACGAGTCGTCGCCGCAGACCGCGACAGCATCTGTTTCGAGACCATCGGCGGTACATCGGCGGCGGGGGCCATGGTGGTTGGCCATGCAGTTGCAAGGATTCGATGGCCGCTGCGTTCCTTGTAGTCGCCGGCACAACGTTGACTCACCGGGAGGGCCTGTGAACGGTATGGACAGACCGATCGAGAACCGCGGTGAACAGCTCGGACCGCCGAGCAGTCCCGACCACGCTCCCGACCACGCACTCGAGCGGGTCCGGACGGTCAGTACGCTGCTCGACGATGCCGTTCGCGTCCCCGGGACGAACCTTCGATTCGGCCTCGACCCGCTCCTGAGTCTGCTCCCCTGGGTCGGTGACGTCGCTTCGGCGGCAGTCTCGCTCTACATCGTCGCCGAAGCCGTACGCATGGGCGCACCCGCGTCGCTACTCCTTCGGATGGTACTTCTCGTCGCCGTCGACGTCGTCCTCGGGTCGATTCCACTGATCGGGCCGCTGTTCGACGCTGTCTGGAAGGCCAACTCGTGGAACGTCTCGATGCTCGAATCGCACGTCGAGCGCACGCACTGACGCGGCACTCGGGGCGGACTGGCTCGGCCACCTCGTCGATCGAGGGCGGTAACTAGCTGATTACCGCTCGGTTAGCTACCTGTATTACATGGTTATAGATGTAATGTTGCCGCCGCAACGCCCGTGATACCGGGCTTACTGGTCAGTAATTGTGCCTTGCTTCGGAAGGTCTGGCAGCTGGGACCGGCCAGCCGCGGTGGAGCAGGCAGGGGGAGCGCGACATCGACCGCTTGCGCCTACGGCTCGTCGTGCCAGGTCAGGTCGAACGACAACTTCGCCGTGCAGAAGTTGCCGACGTCCTCGGCGTTCTCCTCGTCGGTCGATTCGCCCTGATAGCCGGTACAGCGACCGTTGGTGGCGATGTCTTCGAGATACGCCGGGGAGCCACACTCTGGGCAGTCGACGTAGAGGCCGTCGTCGCCTTCGTGCCAGGCGTCCGCCTCGAGGTCCATCCGTGCCGCTTCGTGGTCGTCGGTCTGGTCAGCCGTCTCCTGGTCGGGAGGGGTCATGGGAAACGTACGGTGACAGAAACGGGTAAACCTAGGTCCGAATCGGGACCACTCTACGGCGCGTCAACGGATGGGCAGGCACCGACCGAGGGCACCGTGTGTCACGATTCGAGGACGAACGGGCCGGCCGCGTTCGTCCGCTTGGCAACCGTCGCGACACGGAGCATGAACGCCGTCAGCAGGACGTACGGGACTAACGAGATGGCGAAGGTCGCGGCGACGAACGAGACGAGCGGTGGGATGCCGAACAGCCAGAAATTGGGAATCAAACCGGCGTCGAGCGCGAGGATGACGATTGCATCGACTATCAGCGTGGGGAGCGAGATGGCGAGCAGCGACTGTGAGAGCTGAGAGAACTCTTCGACGTAGTACAGCGTCTTGAAGTACTCCTTCCCGGTCGCGAAGAGTTCGAACGTCGTCGCGAGGTCCTCCAGACGGTCATCGGCACCGTCGGGAAGCTGCTCGTGAGATTGGATCCGGAACTCGCGCAACTGGTCCACGTAGGGTCCGTATTTGTACGACATGCCGAGCCACAGGATGGCGAAGCCCTCCGCCTCCATCGCTTCGAGCGTATCTTCGAGGTCCTCGACGGTCTCGGCGACGTGGTTAGCGTAGCGCGAAATCTCCTCGGCCAACTCGCCGTGTCTGTCGTCATCGACGGCGTCTTTGAGCGCGTTCGCACGTTCGTGGATGGCCCGAATCATGGCCACGAGAAAGGCGTCGGGCGCGGTCGGACTTTGCTTCGTGTCGACCAGATTTCCGACGTCGCGGCGGAACTGTCGGGCGTTCTCGAAGCGGTTTCGCTGGCTCCCGAGCGTGGTGATGTCGTGTGAGAGGACGATGGAGTTTATGGAGACGACGATCGAGACCAGCAGGATGATTCCACTCAGCAGCGTGTTCAGGAGCGTCTGTACGCTGTCGGTCTCCGTCAGGAGCCGCTGCATCTCGAAGGTCCAGACGGACCCGACGACGGTGAGCGACGTGAACACGAACGTGAACAGCGCAGCGGTGACCGCGTGGCGATTCCCGTCGAGCAGGAGCCAGCGTACCGGTTTGAACCCCTGGTTCGCCACTGGCGTCGGAAACCACGACCGAAGCCGATGAAATTTCCTGACGATACTCATCGGTGGGTGTCGGCTTGGTTACAGCGGCACATCTGTGTGGACCCGACTCTCGCGACCGCTCGACGGAACATGCCATGTCGTTGGGAGTTGGTCCGGAAAAGTTCACCGCCGAGATACCGCGGCCAGTCGGTCACGCACGCCCGCTCGTGGGTGCCGGTGTCGGACCACCACCCGCAGTCCGTCTCGCCCGTTCCCAGGACGGCTATATCGACTCGTTCGCCTCGTCGCCGCTGTACTGCTCGTCCGAGCCGCCGCGGTCGCTGTAGTCCTTGCGCCCCACTGCCTGTTCACCGACCATGTTGAAGATAGACTGTCTGACCGATTCAGGGTCGTCGTAGCGAACGTCGTCCGACTGGGAGCCGAGTACCTCCCGGAGAGTCACCGATCCGTCCGCGAGGCTGAGTTCGTAATCGCCGTACGCGTCGATCAGTGCGTCCGCGGTCGTCGGATAGTCGTGGGATTCGAGTTCGCCCTCCAGCTGACCGAACTCCACCCCCTGTTCGCGCTCGGAATCGCCTTCCGTCGGCGTCGCCTCGGCCTCATCGGACGCGTTCTCGTTCGACATACCGCGTCGTACGACGGCGGCGATGAAGTCGATTCTGCATGCACTCGCTGGGTGTACCTACTTGTCCGCCACGGGAGTAGCTGGAAAAGCCCACGAGGGATTCCCTATGAGTCAACAGCAACAGACGACAGGTAAGATGTCCAGCCAGCAGACTCCGCCGACAGCGTCGACCGGCGTTGGCGGAACCGCCCAGCAGATCACGCAGCCGGAACAGACGTCCGGGGGGCAGTCGAGCCAGCAGCAGTTGGGCCAGCAGCCGACCCAACAGCAGCTCAGCCAGCAGACTGGAGCCGGCGGCCAGCAGGGCGAGCCACTGTACCAGACCCGGAACTTCCTTCGGCAGGACGTCCGCGCGACGAACGTCTCGGTACTGAATCAGTGTCTCGCCGATCTCGTCGTCGTCCACTCACAGCTTCTGAGTGGCCACTGGAACGTCAAGGGACGGAACTTCTATCAGCTCCACGAACTCTTCGAGGAACTGGCGGAGGAGTTCGAGGGGTACATCGACGAGGTCGCCGAGCGAGCCACCGGCCTCGGCGGGCAGGCTCGCGGGTCGGTCTATCAGGCAGCCCAGTCGTCGTCCATCTCTCCGCTGCCCCCGACGCTCGCCGACGAGGGGACGCTGCTCCAGCACATCGCCGACCACCTCTGCGTGCTCGACGCCGAACTCTACCGGCAGATGAAAACCGTCGAAGAGTCCGGTGACCTCGACACCGTCGACCTACTGAACGAGGTCTCACGGTTCGTCTCGAAGGCGCTCTGGTTCGTCGAGGCGCACCTCCAGGGACCGTCGGCGGTGCCCACTTCGCAAGGTGTTCAGGGCCAGCAGATGCAGGGCCAGCAGACGCAGGGCCAGTTCTGAGCCCTGCTCGGGAGTAGTGCGGCGGAGACGACAACACACGATTTTTCTGAACGGTGCGGACGAAGAAGAGCGCAGAGCGCCGACCCGGGACGGCAGTTACCGCTGTCGGCCGGGACCCTGATCGAACGGTGACGGCCCCATCCGCGATTGCCCCTGTGGCCCCTGTGGCGGCATCCCCTGCGGCTGTGTCGGCGGTTGTCCCTGTGGGGCAAGCCCCGACGAGATTCCTCCCGGGCCGGGTTCACGTTGGGGGACCTGCTGCCCGATGCCACCGGGCCCACCCGGTTCCTCGGGGAGGACGTACTTGAGTTCCTGGAGCGGGACGAACCCGGTCGCCTCAGGCTCGCGCTCGTCCTCCTCTTCCCTGCTCCCGCGGGACTCGTCGTACAGGAGCACCCCGGAATCGATGGCCTCGAACGATTCACACGTCAGTGTCGTGCCGTCCGTACAGATGACTTTCATGGTGTCAACACTCACAGAATTTGCCGTGCATACACATAATGGTACGGCCCGAGTCCCACGAACGGACGACAGAGGACGGCCGTCGGCGATTCCCAGCGAGCTCAGTCGGCAGGATACGACCCGTCGAGTCTCGACACGTGGAATCCGGCCAGATGATAGTTCGTCGCGAGAACCGAGAACACCACCATCATCGCGGCCACGACGCCGACGACGAATATGTCACTACCGTGAACGTACGCGTTGATAAGCTGTGCCAGCGCGACGAGCAGGGGACCCACCGTGAACACCGCCGTCCGGACCGGAAGCGATCTTGCCATCCGGAGGAACTGGTCACCTTTCGAGGATTGCATTAAGATGACCTTTCGAGAGCGCTCGCATAGTCTTGTCGGTGCAGCGGAGCAAACGGGCGGAGGATACTGAGCGCGGCGAGGCGTCGCGGGGTCTGCTCGTTCACATCGGCTTACTAACGCGGTATTGGGGTCACTCCCCCACACGACGTGGATCTCGGGCGGAACCGGACCGCATTTCGATTCCGGTCAGTTCGCTGCCGATTCGGTGGGGCGACGCCGCGGTTCGGGGCACCGAACGACCGCTCGGCACGTCGCCCACAGTACTCCAGTCAGTCGGTTCCGAGGGGAAGGTTTAGGGCTGTCTACGACATACCGTCCCCAATCACACGGAGCGGGGAGAGGTGCCCCGGAACACACATGACGCCTTCCCGAATCACACCAGCGTCACACGACGATGCGAGCGCGTTCGACGACGAACTCGACGAGACATCCAGACGGGCCTGGACGGAAGCGATGTCCGTCCGACCGTTCGGTGACTCGTATCTCGTCGACGCCGAGGACGGGACGCACTTCGTCTCGCTCGGCGAGAGCAACTGTTCCTGCGACGCCGCAAACGACCCGTGCAAGCACATCCGTCGAGTCGCGATCGAGATCAACATCGGTCGGCTTCCGCCGCCGGACGGGCGGACGGTCGAATGCCCCGGCTGTGGCGACGACGTCCCAATCTCGGCGGCACAGGAATCGCCGACTCTCTGTCGGGATTGTGACCTCCAGCCCGGCGACCTCGTCGTCGACGCCGAAGGGTCCCCGGAGACGCCACTCATCGTCGTCTCTTCGCCGGGGCCGCCAGCCGAACTGGTCCCGGTCTCGGACGCCGAGTGTACCGTCGCGGACTACCCCGGCAACGGAGATTACGATTCGGAGGTCCCGGTCGTCGAGGTGATCTATCCACAGGCCGTGTCAACTGACCGCCCGCCCCGGCGGTATCTCTTCCCCGTCACGCGACTCGCGAAGCCGACGAGCGATCACGACGGGTCGCTGTCTGGGTACTCGACCGCGGAGAACGACTGACGACCGCGGCTGCGGACCGACGCTCGGACGCGCGACCCACCACACGACGAGAGAAAATAGCGACTGGGTTCGGAGTTACGTTCGAGCGGGGGTCATCGCGCGCGTCTCGCGAGCTTCGTTCGCGCTGTAGGCGCCGAGGCCGAGTGCGAGGACGCCGACGATGATGTCGTTCCAGAACTCGAGGTCACCAACCACGGCACCCGTGCCAGCGGTCTGGCCGAGAACGAACGGCGTAACGATCATCCAGAGGCCCAACAAGGCGACGAAGACGCCCGCTGCGACGCTTCCAGCCCGTTCGTTCGCGCGTCGGTTGTAGTTGTATCCGCCGAGGACGACGAGCGCGATGCCGACGATGACGTCACTCCAGAAGTTCCCGCCGACAGGATTGAACGCCAATACCTGGACGAGCAGCCACAGTCCGAGGACCGCGATGAGTCCAGATACCCACTTTCCCCGTTCGCTCGGGTTCTCTCTGTAGTCATGTTCGACGTGCTCTTCCGATACCTCTACCTCTCGCCGCTCGTACTTGTCAGTGTCACTCATGATCCAGCAGTTGGGACTACCCCCTCCAGACGTTTATATGAGCCGACCGTTCACCGGAACAGTTCACGGAAAGACCAGCCTAGCGACGTCGGAGGGTCACGCCAGTGCGTTTGCCGACCGACCGACCGTCGGGCGGACCGCGGCATCGGACGGTGGCGGGTCAGTCCGGACGAACACGGAGCGTCGTGACGAATCCGTTTTCGCCCGCAAGCGAACCGTTTTACGCCCGGCAACGCCTACATTACCCTGAACGCCACCAGTGACCGACTCCACAACTGAACAGCCCGGGCTCGCGGACGACTCCTCCGAGAGCGGGCCGACAGCAGGCAGATTCTCGACGTCGAGTTCCGTCTCACGAAGCGATGGGGCCGGCGACCGAGCAGCGCACTGGCTCCTCCTCTCCGGCAATCGAATGCTCGTCGCCGGCGGGATCGTCGCCCTCGTCGTCGGGCTGTTCGGTATCGCGTACCGCTTCGGCCTCGTCGCGATCGGGTCGAACAGCCTCGCGGGGACGATGTTCGCCAGCGGCGTCGCGTCCGGGACGCTGACGTTGCTGACGGTGGCCCTGTCGATAAACCAACTCATCCTCTCGCGGGTCTTCGACTCACCGAACACGCTCCGTGACAAGCTCGAGGGCACGAAGACCCTCCGCAGTACCGTCGTCGAACACTCGTCTCGCCGACCTGCACCGAACGACCCGAGCACGTTCCTGTCGCTCATCGGGACCGCGCTCGAACGTCACGCGGCCGAACTGGACACCGCCCTCGGTGACGGTGGGGGACTGCGGGCGGACGAGGTCGACGCCTACGTCGATGGAATCCGCGAATACGGGCACGCTATCGACGCGCACGTCGATTCGGGTGACGACATCATCGACGTGCTCGACGTCATCCTCGGGACCGAATACGCCGAGAACATGACCGCGACCGACGAGTTTCGGGTCGCACACGGTGACCGCCTCTCGCCGATGGCGAACGCCGAACTGGACGCCATCGAGGAACTGCTGGATGCAATCGCCATCACGCGGCAGTTCTTCAAGACGCTGGCGCTCCAGCAGGACTTCGGGCGACTCTCGCGGACCATCGCGTACTCCGGGTTGGCGGCGTTCTGTGCGACGGTGTTCATGTCGCTCCTCTACCTATCGAACGGGGTCACGATTCCTGTCCCGGTCCTGCCGGCGGTCTTCGCTGCGAGTCTGGCCGTTATCGTGACGCCGCTCGCGGTGTTCATCGCGTACATCCTGCGGGCAGCGACGGTTGGGCGTCGGTCCGTCTCGGTCGGCCCGTTCGTCCCATCGAACTCAGAGTGACCGCGGTAGCTGTGTCTCAGATGCTCCGCCGACCGTCCTAAACTGGCGGACAGTCGTCGCTCCGAGTGGGACGTCCGGGATTCGCTCGGCGTGGTCAGGTCCGGCCTTCGTCGATCGAGATGGCTCGGGCCGCGTAGTAGGTTAGAATCCCCAGCAGGAGGAATGGAAACAGCGTCAGGAAGTGAGCGAGGACGGCGGTGAACAGGTCGAATCCCCACGGCTGGAGGAGGATGAACATGCCGACGAAGAACACCAAGATACCCATCGGAATGAGATTGACCGTGACGTCCAGAAGGGTGTCCCTGTCCGCCCAGTCCCAGCGGCCGCTCCGAGACGGCTCGTTCGCCATACTGGTTCTTTCGCCAGCGGAGCAAAGAAACCCGCCTTGCGATTGCAGGCGGCGGTTCGCACGGGTGCGGTCTACCACGACGGAGACCGACCGGCTCACTCCGACCCGTCGCCGGTCTCGCGTCCCGTCTCTCGCAGGATGAACGGCCCCATGGCGAGGGTCCGCCTCGCGATGGTCGCGATGCGGAGGATGTACGACACCAGCAACACGAACGGCGTGATCGACAGCATCGCCGCACCGAGTACGAGCCAGAGGATGTTTCCGACGCCGAGGGTCACGCCGGGAAGGCTCCCCGCGGTGTCGAAGAACAGTATCATCGCGACGGCCGTCGTCAACGCCGGCATCGCGGTGTAGAGCATCGCTCGTGAGAGTCCGATGAGCTCCCACTGGAAGTACAGCGTCTTGAAGTGCTCGCGCGCAGGGCCGAACAGCTGGAGCTCGGTGAGAAGCGAGTCGAGACGGTCGGCGCTCTCGCTGGACAGGTCGTCGCCGGCGGCCGACCGCAGCCGGCGCGCTTCGTATATATTGTAGGAGTAGTTGAAGTCCAGGATGGCACTAATGACGTCGAAGGTACCGAACTGTGCCCCGTCGAGCTTGCGCTCGACCTCGTTCACGTGGACGACGAGTTCGTCCGCGAAGTCCGCCACCGACCTCCCCTGCTCGTCGTGTACCCGAGCGTCGGCGGCCGTCGAAAGTGCCGCTGCATCGTCACGCATCGAGTCCAGCAGTGCCCGGAAGAACGAGGCGGGGTCGACCGGGCTGACGTCCTCGTCCATGTGGGACTCGACGTCGTTGCGGAAGTCCAGGGCGTCCTCCATGCGATTGCGCTGGTCCCCGACAGCCCCCAGTTCCTGCGAGAGGACGAGCTGATTGATCGTCACGACGAGCGTGACGCCGGTGATGATCGCCGTGACCATGCCCTGGAAGAGCGTCTCGACGGGATCCTTCGACCCCTGCGTGATGGGGAGCGGCTCGGGGTCCAGCATCCCGACCACCAGCAGGACGACGAAGATACCGACCAGGAGAAGTCCGGCCACGACCCAGCGGTTCGCCTCCATCAAGAGCCAGAGCGTGACTCCGTTCTCGGACGCCCGGCCGCGCATCGTGTCGGCCGGCTCCGAGCGCCGACGCTGGTCTGACATGTGCCTCTCGTTTCACGTCCCCGTCCTATCAGCGTTCCCGTGGCGCGGGGTCGACGCAGGAGCGTGTTCGGTCACGTCAGGAATCCGCACCCAGGTCGGCGGCGACCCTGAGGTCACGTTCGAGCATCGGCGTGATGGAATCGTCGTAGAACGTCGCAGCCGGGTGGAACGTCGGCAGGACGAGGTGGTCGTCGACCTCGTACGTCCGTCCGCGGAGTTCGGACAGCGGCCCGGATTCGCCGAGGAGTTCCCGGCTCGCGAACGCGCCGAGACAGACGACGACGGCCGGATCGACCCGTTCGAGTTCGGCGTCGAGCAGCGGTCGCCAGGCGTCCATCTCCTCGCGAGTCGGGTCGCGGTTCTCCGGTGACCGGACCTTCACGAGGTTCGTGAGGTACACGTCGTCCCGGTCGATGCCGACCTCGTCGAGGAACCCGTCGAGTCGTCGGCCCGCCGGCCCGACGAACGGCTGGCCCTGTTCGACCTCCTCGCTACCGGGAGCCTCGCCGACGAAGACGACCGCCGCGTCCCACCGTCCCGCGCCGGGAACGAACCGCGATTCGTCACGAAATCGCTCGGGGACCGCCCGGAGTTGCTCGGCGAACGCCGATTCGAAGTCCTCCATATCGGACGTTGGGTGCCAACACGGAACGGGTTTTCGTCCGTCACCTGGTCGACGACGCCGAAATTGCGGCGACAGCGTGCCTGCAGGTGCAACCAGAATAGACTCGTCAGAACCAGCCGTAGACGTCCCGTGCCCGAACTCGGATACGCCCTCTCCAGCGAGGAGCACGGTCCCGACGATCTCGTCGACTACGCGGTCCGCGCCGAGTCGGTCGGCTTCGAACACGCACTGCTCTCCGATCACTACCACCCGTGGGTCCGACGGCAGGGCGAGTCCCCGTTCGTCTGGAGCACCCTCGGTGGCATCGCTCGCGAGACAGAGTCGCTCCAGGTCGGGACGGGCGTCACCTGCCCCATCAAACGACTGCACCCGGCGCTGGTCGCGCAGGCGTCGGCGACGGCCGCCAGCATGTTCGACGACCGGTTCTTCCTCGGCGTGGGCACCGGCGAGAACCTGAACGAGCACGTCGTCGGCGGCCGGTGGCCCCCGCATCCCGAACGGCTGGCCATGCTGGAGGAAGCCGTCGGAATCATCCGCGACCTCTGGACTGGCGAGGAGCGGTCCCACCACGGCGAGTACTTCGACGTGGAGAACGCGACGCTGTTCACCGTCCCGGACGAGACGCCACCCCTGTACGTCGCGGCGGGCGGGGAGACGACGGCCGCCGTCGTGGACGACCTCGGTGACGGACTCATCGGGACCGCGCCGGACGAATCGCTCCTCGACGCGTACGACGGTGACGGCCCCAGATACGGTCAGGTGACCGTCTGCTGGGCCGAGACCGACGCCGAAGCGCGGCGGCAGGCTCACGAGCACTGGCCGAACGTCGCGACCCCGGGTTCGCTCGGACAGGAACTGCGGACGCCAGCCCACTTCGAGCAGGTGGCCGAGTTGATCTCGGAGGACGACGTCGCGGGGTCGATGACCTGCAGCGCCGACGCCGACGACCACGTCGATGCCATTCAACTGTTCGCGGACGCCGGCTACGACCACGTCTACGTCCACCAGGTCGGCCCGAACCAGGACGGGTTCTTCGACTTCTACGAGGAGGAGGTCCTCCCGTCGTTCTCGTAATCGTGACTCGCTGTCGCGTGCCCACTGTTTTCTGCGGCGGGACCGAAGGGTGAGGTATGAGCGGCAGAGGTGAGACCCCAACCGAAGAAGCCGAGGAACCTGTCGAAGAAGCAGCCCCGGAGCTAGCGTTCGGCCAGACGCTCTACGACGAGGACGGCCGACCCGTCGGCGTCGTCCGTGGCATGGAGACCGGCGGCGCATTCTTGACGACCCGCGAGGGCGTCGAGATGCTGAGCGTCGAGCACGCCCGGTCGGGCCACGCGTTCGGCGAGGCCGAACTGATGTGGCGGTGTACCAACTGTGGCGAGATGGGCGACATCGAGGGCGGACTTCCCGAGACGTGCCCGAACTGTGGCGTCGAGCGCGAGGACCTGATGTACTGGACCGAGGACTGACCACGAGGCCCAGCAGGTGCCGGGCGAACGCTCAGGGCCGTCCCGAGCCATAGCCTCCGTAGCGACCGCTTCCTGTTCCCATGACCACCGACCACTCCGACTTCGACGCGACCGCCGGCGTCCACGAATCGCTCTGGATAGACACCTCCGACAGGACGACGTACGACTCGCTCGACGGTGATCGCCGGGTGGACGTCGCTGTCGTCGGCGGCGGCATCGCCGGCGTGTCGACCGCGTTCGAACTGGAGGAGGCGGGCCAGACCGTCGCGCTGCTGGAGCGCGACCGCATCCTCGACGGCACTACCGGACGGACCACGGCGAAGGTCACGTCGCTGCACGGACTCGTGTACGACCACCTGCTCAATCACTTCGGGGTCGAGAAGGCCAAACAGTACGCGGACGCGAACCAATGGGCGATCGACGCCATCGAGGACCGCGTCGAGGCCTTCGACGTCGACTGCGGGTTCGAGCGAGCGCCCGCCACCACGTACGTCGAACCGGGAGAGGACCGGCAGCCAGTCCGCAGAGAAGCCGAGGCGGCCCGCCGACTCGGTCTCCCGGTCAGGTACGAGGAAGACACCGAACTCCCGTACGACGTCCACGCGGCGGTCACGTTCGACGAGCAGGCCCACTTCCATCCCCGGAGGTACCTGCTCGCCCTCACCGAGGAACTCGCAGCCGGTGCCAGCGACGTCTACGAGAACACGACCGTGCAGAACGTCGACGGCGGTACTCCGTGTCGGGTCGAGACGGACCACGGGACCGTCACCGCCGACGCCGTCGTCGTGGCCTCGCACTTCCCGGTCGTCGACGACGCGTTCTACTTCGCACGGCTCTCTCCCAAACGCTCGTACGTGCTCGCTGCCTCCCTCGACGACCCGACGCCGGACGGGATGTACTACGACCCGACGGAGCCGTACTTCTCGATCCGTCCCCACGCGGGCGACGACTCGCTCGTCCTCTTCGGCGGGCAGAACCACCGCACCGGCCACGGCGGGAGCACGCGTGAGCGTTACCGCGCACTGGAGCGACAGGTGCGGAACCGGTTCGCCGTCGACGACGTCGAGTACCGCTGGTCGACCCAGGACTACGTCTCCGTCGACCACGTCCCGTTCGTGGGCTCGCTCGCGCCGCAGGACCCGAACGTCTACGTCGCGACGGGCTTCGGTGGCTGGGGAATGACCAACGCCACCGCCGCCGGAAAGGTCCTGGCCGACGAGATACGGGACCGCGAGAACCCCTGGTCGAAGGTGTATCGACCGACGCGGTTCAACCTCGGCGCGTCGAAATCGGACCTGTACTCGCACAACAAACACGCGATGACCCACATGGTCGAGGACTACGTCGAGCAGCGACCGGAACTCGACCTGTCAGCGGTCCAGCCGGGCGACGGCAGAGTCTTCGAGGGAGAGACTGGAGAGGACCCGGTCGCGGTCTATCGCGACGACGACGGCGAGGTACATGCCGTCTCGGCCGCCTGCACCCACATGGGCTGTCTCGTCACGTGGAACGACGGCGACACCTCCTGGGACTGTCCCTGTCACGGGTCGCGCTTCGACGTCGACGGCTCCGTCCTCGACACGCCGGCCATCGGAGACCTGGCGGAACTCGACGTCGGGCGACGACCTCGTATCGAGACACCGGAATCCCCCGGCGAGCAGCAGTGAGCGCGGCGTCGGTCACTACTCGCGTGTCGTTGTCTCGGTGGCTGGTATCGCGGTGTCGGCCGCTCGGCGTTGGGGGAGATGGTTTAACCAACACCAGCGTTTCCGTCGCCGTCGTGTTGGTTAAGACGATGAGAGAGCGACGGTCCGTCCCGCCGACCAACTGTTTTCCCTATCGGTTCCCAACGGTCACGTATGCCCGCGACTCCCGATCCGATAGCCGTGGCGACCGAGGACGAGTACGTCCACGTCAGGTACCGCGACCCGGACATCTTCGATACGATTCGGACGCCGGACTGGGCGGACCGGGTCTCCGACTCCGTCACGGAGGGCAGCGAGGTCCGGATGGGTCACCGGGCAGAGACAGACGACTGGGTCGTCCAGTCCGTCCTCCTCCCGACGAACCTCGGCGAACAGCAAGCACGCGCCGCGGCCGACGAGATCGTCCGGAAGATAGAGGAGTGACGGAGCGGCCGGAGAGTCCGAAGACCTCGACGGACGCTCGGGGGATGATCGCCAAACCTGACGCCGAACTACGTATTATAGATATTAAACAATAATCGTATCGACCGTGGCAGTCCGCGCTCGCTCGCTCGGCGAGAAACGGCGAACGATGGATACGACGAATCGACCGTTTTAGACCCGATATAGACGGTATTTCGGCGTTGCTCCGCCAACGCCGCCGATGCCGGGTCACCGGTGCGATAGCGGACGGGGGAGCTGAGAGCCAGGTGGTACGAACTGGTTCCTCTCACCGGGTCAGCGCCGAAGGTTCTCGGACCGAGACTGACGGTATCGGTGGCTCTGAACCAACCGTGGCCACGTCGACTGTGATGCGCCGCGTCAGAAATGATTATTTTCTAGTAGCTCATCGAACGTCAAAACGAGTGAATATATCAGATCTGCTCGGAGTAACGGTACCTTTTCTTCGATCGGGATCGGATACGCGCAGCATTACAATACGCTCACCCGTCCAACAGCGGTTGGAGAGCGACATCCATGACAGAACTCACCGACGACGACAAAGGGAAGAAGGTCGTCAACGCTGCCGGCGATACGATAGGTAGAGTCTCCGGCGTCCGAGGCGGTCGAGCGTACGTAGACCCCGACACGGGGCTCACCGACTCGATAATGGCGGCGCTCGGCTGGTCCGACATCGACGAGGACGACTACGCGGTCGACGAGGACCAGATCGATACCGTCACTGACGACGAAATCCGACTCACTCGCTGAGTTCGGTTCCGCCGACGTCCTCACATCGATATTTTTCAGGTGACTACGGTCCGACAGCGGTAGCCACGCCCGACAGTCCGTGGTTACGCAACTCCGCGACGGGAAGTCGAGGAGCAAGCCGTCGGTCCGCTGAAGCGAGCGTAGCGTTCCGCACCCGTCGACAAGGCTTTGGGTAAGAACGTCTTATCGGGGGTAAGCTACAATTTCCGGTGAGCAATGACCGAGAACTCTCCCGACCCCCGACTCTCCGGCGAATTTCTCCGACGACCGACCTCGGACGTGACGCTCGTCGGCGTCGTGCACGACCATCCGGCGAGCATCTATCGCGTTCAGCACGTCGTCACCGACCGGGACCCCGACGTGCTGGCGCTCGAACTCCCGCCCACAGCGCTCCCGCTCTTCGAGACGTACGCGCAAGACGACCGCACCCCGCCAGTCTTCGGGGGAGAGATGAGTGCCGCGATTCAGTCGGCGACGACCGACAGGACCGTCGGCATCGACGGTCCGTCGGTCGGATTCGTTCGCAAGCTGTTGCGGACGCTCCGGCGTGACCGCGCCTCGCTGTCGACGGTTCGGTCCGTCGTCAGAGGGGTGCTCACGAGCACGAAGAAGGCGGCCCTGTGTCGCGTCGCCGACGCAGTCGCCACGCGAACGTCGCTTCGCGTCGAGGTCGACGCTCCCGTCGTGTACGATTCGACCCGGTCGGACGAGCCGGCACGGCAGGCCGCCAACGAAGAACGCCAGGTCGGGCGCGCGGAATCGATCCTCGACGCGCTCGTGCCGACGAACGCCGCCGATTACCGCGATTCGACCCGGGAGACGCACATGGCCGACCGCATCGAGACACTCCGCGACGAGGGTTCGGTCGTCGCGGTCGTCGGTTACGCCCACCTCGACCCGGTGGCCGAGCGACTGGACGACCACGAGGAGTAGCCGTCGCGCTCGCTAGGCGAGAAGCGACTCGAAGACCTTCTGCTCAGCCTTCCGGAGATGCTGGTGGAAGGTGGGAGGCGACACGTCCATCGATTCCGCGATGGATTCGCCCGACGTTGTCCGCGGCCACTCGAAGAAGCCCGCGTGGTAGGCGGCTTCGAGCATCGTCCGCTGGCGCTCCGTCAGCTCCGTCGTCAGGGCGTGCTGAACGCGGTCGTACGTCTCGTCGTATTTGGATATCTGTCTCCGCTTCAGAAGCTGTGCGTCGGGGTAGGATTCGCGGACGGCGTCGATCAATGGTCGCACCTCGACCGTCGGCGAGAGATGGAGCGTCATGTGGTAGTCCCCGTCCTCGATGACGGCCGACTCGATGGACCCACCCATCGAGGCCAGAACGGAGAGAACGGGTGGTTCCGTGAACCGAAGTTCGAACGTGCCGTTCTCGGCGTCGGTCCAGGTGAGATCCCGCCAATGGGGGAGTGCCTCGACCAGGCTCTCCAGGTGGTCGCACGCGTCGGCCGTCGCCGTTCCGAAGACGAGGAACTCGTCGTTCGCCAGCGGAACCGCGTTATTGATCTCGATTCGGCCGTCCGTCTCGTCGTCGAGGCCGAGCGAAGCGAACACGTCCGTGATAGCGAACTCGAGTTCGACGACCTCGTCGCTCATCAGGGCGCGCTTGCGGTCCGCCGCGGCGATCGCGTGGCCGACGATCTCGCCGAGTTGACTGATGACGGCCCCCTCTTCGCCCGCGAACGCGTCCGGTCTCTCTGCGTAGACGTTCAGCACACCGTACGTCGTGCCGTCGTGGACCACCGGAATCGCTGCCGAGGATCGGAACCCGTGCTTCTCGCCGACGTTCTCCCAGGTGTCGTATCGCGAGTCGTTGCGGACGTCCTGCGTCGTCTGCATCTCGCCGGTTCGGAAAGCCCGCCCCGTTGCTCCGGCACTGTAGGAGTCGTCGGGGTCGACCGAGACGGTCTTGTCGTCGAGATATCCCTCGACGCCGGCCTCCGTGCGAACGTAGACCTGCTGTGAGGACACGTCGACGTCGCCGATCCACGCGAACGCGTACGATTCGGTGGCGGCGAGTCGCTCGCAGACGGTCTCCTCGATCTCGGTTCGCGTCGACTGTTCGATGACCGCGTCGGTGATGTCGCGAACGACTTCGTTGAGGCTGTTCACCGCCGCCAGCTGTTCCCGCTGCTGTACCAGTACCTCCTCGTCCGCGTGCCGTCGGATCGCCGTCGCGAGGATGTTGGCGACCGTCTGGACGAAGTTGACGTCGTTCTCGGAGAACTCCCCACACTCGGTGTCGTGCGCGCCGAGGATTCCCCACGGGTCGTCTTCGGGACCGATGAGCACGCTGACGCCACCCCGAACGTCGTGGTCGCTGAGGAGGTCAGGGCCGCTGAATCGCGTCTCCGTGGTTAGATCGGTGACGACGACCGGCTCGCTCGACGCGAGCGTGTAGGCAGCCTGCGAATCGTCGTCGACCGCGGAGACGGTCGCATTTCCAACCAGTCCGTCGTCCCAGCCGACGCCGTGCCGGAGACGGAGGTGTTCCCGTTCGGCGTCGAGGTCCAGCACCTTGCAGTAGTCGGTGTCGAGCGTGTCCGCGACCAGCGTCGTCGCGTGGGCCATCAGGGCGTCGATATCGCGTTCGGTGAGGGCCTGCTGTCCCAGATCGGTGATCACTTCCTGCTGGCGAATCCGCCGTCTGAGCTGTTGCTCTCGGTCTACCCGGTCGGAGATGTCGCGGACGACTCCGACTTTCCAGGGCTGATCTCCCTCCGCTCTCGGCAGCGTGGTGAATCTGCTTTCGGCGGGTAGTTCCGTCCCGTCAGCACGTTGGATGGCTGCTTCGATGGTTCCGTGACCGCTCTCGCCGGCCGCGATATTCTGCAGTTGTCGTTCCGATTCCGCCGAGATGTCGTCGTCGATGACGAGCGTGCAGTGGGTCCCGACGAGTTCCTCGCGGGAGTAGCCAGTCATCTCGACGTAGGCGTCGTTGACCATGGAGAAGCGGAACTCGTCGTCGAGGATGTAGACGCCGTCCTGGAGGGTGGCGAAGAGAGTCTCGAACAGTTCGAGTTCGCGTTCGCGCTGTTTCCGCTCGGACACGTCGGCCTGGACCGCGACGTACTGATTCACCTCGCCGTCGTGAATGACCGGTGCGATCGTCTGTTCGGCGTAATACAACTCGCCGTTCTTCTGCCGGTCGACGATCTCCTCGGACCAGACCTCGCCCGCGGAGATGGTCTCCCAGAGCTCGCGATAGTACGCCGAGCCGTGGTGGCCGGAGTTCAGTATCTCCGGCGTCTCGCCGATGACATCGCTCGAATCGTAGCCGGTCATCTCCTCGAACGCCGGGTTCACGTAGGTGATCGTTCCGTCGGGTTCCGCCACGTAGATGGCGTGCCCCGTCGCCTCGACCGCTCGCTCGAACTGCTCGAGCTCTCGTTCGCGTCGCTTCCGCTCTGTAACGTCCCTGAAGTAGACTGAGAGACCCTTGTCCGACGGATAGACTCTCACGTCGATCCAGATTCCCAGCGCCTGCAAGTACCGCTCGTAGCTCGTGACCTCCTGGGACTCTATCGCAGTCTCGAAGTAGTCTTGCACCTCGTCCACTTCAGACTCGTCGAGGAAACTCCAGAGGGACGTCCCGAGCAACGCCGCTTCCGTCTCGCCGAACAGTTCGGCTGCTCTGTCGTTGACGTACGTGAATCGGAACTCCTCGTCGACCGCGTAGAACGCGTCGTCCACGCGTTCGAAGACGTGCTGAAGTTCGCTTTCGAGGTCCTCCCGCTCCCGTTCGAGTGCGTGCTCCTTCCGTTTCAACTCGGTAACGTCCTTGCCGAGGGCGACCACCCGCTCCAGGCACCCCTGGTCGTCCAGCAGGGGGGTCGCAGTGAGCGACACCCACCGACGCTCGCCAGTTGGCGTGTCGTGCTGGACCAGTTGATCGACCACCGCATCACCGCTCTCGAGGACCTTCGAAACAGGATGGTCGCCCTCCTCGAGCGTGTCGCCATCGGGGTGGTACAAGTCTAGTTCGTCGAGGCTGAACGTCTCTTGGTCTGCATCGGACAGTCCGAGCAGTCGTTTGGACGCCGCGTTGATGCGCTCGGGCGTTCCATCGGCGTCGAAGACGGCCAGTCTGATGGGTGCGGTGTCGAGTATCTGGTCGGTGAGGTCGCGCTCGCGGCGAAGTTCGCGCTCGCGTTCTCGTTGGTCGGTCTTGTCTCGGGTGACCTTCACGTAGCCAGTCGTCGAGCCGTCCCCGTCCTGTAATGCAGTGATGGTCACGTCTGCCCAGAATCGAGTGCCGTCTTCTCGGACCCGCCACCCCGACTTGTGAATCGTGCCCTCTGCCGACGCTGCGCGGAGGTTCGCGTCGGGGGCCCCGGACTCCGTGTCTTCGTCGGTGTAGAATGCGGAGAAGTGGCGGCCGAGAATCTCGTCGCGGTCGTAGCCCTTGATGCGTTCGGCACCCGTGTTCCACGTCCTGATATACCCGTCCGGGTCGAGCATGAAGATCCCGGTGTCCTCGACGGAGTCGACGAGCGATTCGAACTGTCTGCGACTCTCCGAATAGGCGTCCTGTGCACGTTTCCGGTCGGTGACGTCGTAGTACAGTTCCACTCGCCCGCCGGCGTACTCGCCCGTCGTGATCGGCTTGCTCCGGTGTTCCAGCCACCGTTCCTCGCGCCCGTCACCCTCGGTGACGTGGCACTCGAACTGCTCGGCGTCCGGATTGACGTCGTACGTGCCCAGCACGGTCTCGGCGAAGGTCTCCGGATCGGCAACGCGATTCGCAATCGTCTCCTCGACCAGCCTCCGCTTGTCACGACCGATGACGCCGGCCCGGTCCAGTCCGAAGTAGCGCTCCGTCGTCTCGTTCACCCACGCGACGTCGAAGTCGTCGTCGAGGACGAATACGCCCACCTCGGCGTGGTTCAGTACGTCCTCGACCAGTGACTCCGCGGTCGAGGACCAGTCCGCCTGTGCCACGAGTTCGGGTTCCGTCGGCAGCGGCCGCCACCAGACTCGCGCGCTCGCACCGACCTTCTTGGTGTCGAGGCGACCCTGTTCCACCAGACGGTCGAGGCGGTCGTACGCGCTTCGGCGGCCGACGCCGAGTCGATCCGCGACTTCGTTCGTCGTCCACGGGGTCCCGGACGACTCGAAGAGGGAGAGGGTTTCCCTGAGACTTTCCGTCAGGGTTTTCGTAGCCATTCAATACTTTTGACGAGTGGGTAACATAAGTATACTCCGCCGGCGGAGTTTCGAAATCGGCTGTTACTGGGAACTCAACGATGCGAAGTCGTTACTATCCGATGACCTGTTGCAACTGATTGCACAGAATCGAACCCGACACGAGCTCTGATGACTAGCTAATATATTAGTCGATGTCCTTAGTGGCCGAGAGGTCATCTGTATGGATAGATGCCGGGACGAACCGGCACTGGAGCGATACACGATGTCTAATACAACAAGCCAGCCCACGGGTGTGACCGCTGTGAACGAGCTGTTGACCGAGAGCGAGCGCTACGACGTTCTCCAATCGAGCCGACGCCGAATCGCACTCTCCGTGCTGGAACACGAATCCGCACCGATTCACATCGACCGCCTCGCGTCGACCATCGCGGCCCAGGAGACCGCGTCCTCGGACGACGAAGCGGACCCAAAGCGAATCGCAATCTCGCTACATCACAATCATCTCCCCAAGCTGGACGACCACGGTATCGTCGAGTACGATACCGATTCCAAAGAGGTAGCCTTCACCCCCTCACGTCGGGATCTCGCCAGGTGACGGAATACGGTACGGCATCGGCTCGCGCTTCTCTCCCGTCGATAGCGGCTACTCGGCCACCTGGGTCGCGATCACCACGACGTCCGCAGTGATACCTGGTCAGGTTCGGCCATCGAAATCGGCTATTGTCGTCTCGGTTCCGGAACCAGTACCCGCTCGATCAGCGAGCGAACTGTGAAGACCGACCGTTTCGACGGTGTCTTCCATCGCGCTGACGACGAGTTCGAGGTCCATATCGACGGTGTACTCGCGGTACGTCCCCCCTCGACGCCCCTCGTTACGCTCCGTCACCGACACGATACCGAGCATCGTGAGTTCGCTGAGGTGGTCCCGCATACGGCGAGGGACCAACGGATCGATGCCGGCCTTCTTCGCGAACGTCGAGTACCGTGGGCGAACGTCCCGAGATCGCACGGGTGTTTCGCCCTCGCTTTCGAGGGTGACGAGCGCGTAGAGGACGAGATGGCCGTGCTGGGTGAGACCTGCGATTCCCTCCTGTATGCGGCCACGTTCGAGCGCGTCCCGTCCCTTCCTGACCAGATCTTCGGAGACGGTGTCGGTATCCTCCTCGCGCGCGATGTCGCCGGCCTTCATCAGGAGGTCGAGCGATTGCCGGGCGTCGCCCGCGTCCTTCGCGCCGTAGGCCGCACAGAGTTTGATCGCGCTGTCGGTCATGACGCCGTCGTGGAACGCGACCGACGCTCGCTGCTGCAGTATCTCGATGAGTTCGCCGGCGTCGTAGGCCGGGAAGTGAATCTCCTCCTCGACGAGCGAGCTCTTCACCTTCGGTGAGAGTTCCTCCCGGAACGAGAAATCGTTCGAGATTCCGACGATGCCGATCTTCGCGTTCGAGAGATTCCCGTTCGCCCGCGCACGGGGGAGCTGGTACAGGATGCTGTCGTCTTCGAGATGGTCGACTTCGTCGAGAACGATGAGGACCGTCCCGCCACAGGAGTCGAGTTCCTGCCAGAGCATGTCGTAGACGCTGGCACGGGGATAGCCGGTCGTCGAGATCTGGTCGGCGTCGTCCCGGAACTCGTTCACCAGTCGCGTCGCGATCTGGTAGCTGCTGGAGAGGCCATCACAGTTGAGCAACACGACCGTCAGGTCGATGTCGTCGTACCTGGCGGCGTCGGCTTCCAGATGCTCCATCAGGAACCGCGTCGCCGCCGTCTTTCCGACGCCTGTCTTTCCGTAGAGGAAGATGTTGTTCGGCTGCTCGCCGTTGATGACCGGTTGGAGGGCCGTCTTGTACTGCTCGAGTTCGGTGTCGCGACCGATGAGTTCCTCCGGCTGGTAATCCTCACGCAGCGCGTCCCGGTCACGATAGATCTCGGTATCTCGCTCGAAGATGGCCATCCTTTGCCTCTTGATGAACCCCTTGGGTAATAAAACCACCCCGTCCTGAGTGTCCGCTGTTTCCGCTGTTTCTAATTCACTTAAAGAACACTCGAACACACCCTCTCCACTTTGTCCGCTGTTCTCGGTGAAAGAGGTGGTGGGGGGTAGAAATCATCTGCTGTTCTAGACGATAGTTTTATTAGATTTGCGTTTGAGTTAGTCCGTAAAGCAAACAGATAAACGGTGAAGCGGCTACATAGCTCGTTGGATGTTCCAAACTCTCCCCAACTCTTCCCCATCCCCCTCTCCTTCCCGGGTGAACAGCGGACAAAGTGGGGGGAGGGTGTTCACCCTCTTTCCCTCTCGTGGATTCCCGGAATAACCGCCATCTAACGCTCACTTTCGAGCAAACCTCCCATATCCGACGACCACCAACACCACCGTGTCCCCTGTAAGCCGCCGTTCGGCTTCTACGTGCCGAGGGATTTCTGCGGACATCGTGGGGTGTTACCCCGAAAGAGGTGGTTGACCCGGCGCTGGATATGAAATCGGACGAGGCATCGACGAATCTCTCCCTCTCCCGCTCGACACACCACTATGTCCGCTGTTCATGCACTGGTAGTGCGCGCCGACGAGAGAACTCCGGACACGTTGGTGTGTCGGGACCTCGTGGTACTCGTTCGCGATAGACTCGTATCGCTCGCTATCGTGGCTTTCGGGTACTTTCACCGGCGGGAAACTCCGCGGACCCTCGCTCGTCACTGTGTCCCGAGGTGAACAAGAGTTTTCGTGCTGGGAGGTAACCTACCGCTCGTGCAGGGAATCGTGTCTTTCCGCCGACGCTGTCCATCCTTGGACCGCTCGCTACAGACGTGGCGACCCCTTCGGGCCGTCCGGCCACGTGGAGGCCGTGATGAGTAGCCACGGAGAACGCGCTCCGGAGGCCTCGCTCGGCCTTCTCGACGCGACGATGATCGGGATGGGTGCGATGATCGGTGCGGGTATCTTCGTACTGACCGGCCTCGCCGCGGAGATCGCAGGACCTGCTGCGATACTCGTCTTTGCCCTGAACGGTGTCGTCACCACGTTCACGGGCCTTTCGTACGCGGAACTGGCGTCGGCCATCCCGAAGAGCGGCGGCGGGTACGCCTTCGTCCGCGAGATCTTCGCCGACTTGCCGTCGTTCCTGATGGGGTGGATGCTGTGGTTCGCGTACATGATCGCCGGCGGGCTGTACGCGCTGGGTTTTGCGCCGAACTTCCTCGAACTGCTGCACGTCTACGGCGTCACGGCTGCCCCGGACCAGGTCGGTGCGATAGTGCTTCCGCTCCTCGACGCCGCTGTCCCGGCGACCGTTCTCCTGGCGTTCATCGCCGTCCTCGGGCTCATCTTGCTGAACGCCGTCTCGACGGCCGCCAGCGGGACTGTCGAGACCGTCTTTACGGCGACGAAGGTCGTCATCCTCCTGGTCTTCGTCGGCTTCGGTGTCACGGCACCCCAGTTCTCCAGCGCGGAGTTCCAGCCGTTGTTCCCCGGGGCGAAGACGGGCCTCTCGATTCTCCCGGCGATGGGGCTGACCTTCATCGCGTTCGAGGGGTACGACCTCATCACGACCGTCACGGAGGAGGTGAAGAACCCACGGAAGAACATCCCCAGAGCGATCTTCCTGAGCCTCGCCGCGACGGTCGTGGTCTATCTGCTCGTCGTGACCGTCGCTATCGGGACGCTCGGCTGGCAGGACCTCGCCGCGGCGGGCGAAGCCGGCATCGCGCAGGCTGCGACGGCCTTCATGCCGCGAGGAATCCCGATTATTCAGACCGGCGGCGCCATCATCGTCTTCGGGGCCGTCTTCTCGACGTTGACCGCGCTCAACGCCGTCGTCATCGCTTCCTCACGGGTCGCGTTCTCGATGGGACGTGCGCGACAGCTCCTTCCGAAGTTCGGCCAGCTACACCACCGGTTCGGGACGCCGTTCGCTGCGATTCTGGTGAGCGCCGTCGTGATGCTGGGGTCGGTCGCTCTCCCGACGAAGAGCGCAGGGAACATGTCGAGCCTGTTCTTCCTGCTGTCGTTCGTCGTCGTCAACGGGGCGGTCATCAAACTCCGCCGAGAGCGCCCAGACATGAATCGCCCCTACGAGATGCCGTTCTATCCGGCACCGCCGGTGCTCGGGATTGTCCTGAACCTCGTCCTCACTGGCGTCCTCGTCGAGTACCTCTGGCGAACCGACCGGTTGGCGCTGTTGTTGAGCGCGGGGTGGATCGTCGCCGGCGTCCTCGCGTACGTCGCCCTCGACCGGTACGTCACCCAGGAGTCCGGCATCGAAGCGGGAGCCACGGGCGGGGCACAGATTGCCGAAACCGATGCTGCAGTCCACCATCAACAGGAGTGACACGAATGAACGGAATTATCGACATCATCATCGTCGGCGGAGGTCGGGTAGGATTCAACACGGCGAAGATCCTCTCTGACCGCGGCCACGACGTCACGATCATCGAACAGGATTCCAACCGCTGTGACGACTTGGCCGACGCGTACGTCGCGACGGTCGTCCAGGGTGACGCCACCGACCCTGACGTCTTGCTCCAGGCCGACCTCGACGCGGCGGACGCCATCGCGGCGCTGACCGGCAACACAGGGACGAACCTCGCCGTCTGCATGGAGGCGCTGGAGCTGACCGACCCGATCAGGACCGTCGCTCGCACCGATCGGGAGAGTGGCGAACGGTACACGCGGTTCGTCGACGCCGTCGTGTATCCGGAACGTGCAGGCGCGCGCGTCGCAGCCAACGAGGTGCTGGGGAGCGACGTCCAGTCGCTGGCGGACGTGACTGGCTCGCTCGACATCCTTCTCGTACGAGTCGCTGAAGGCGCACCCGCAGCCGGAAAGCCGCTGTCGAAGGTCCGCTTTCCGGCTGGCGCGCTCGTCATCTCCAACGAGGACGGCGACCGCGTTTCCCGTCCTGACACGAAGCTGACGCCGGGCAAGCAGTACGTCGTCGCCGTCGAACCGGAGGTATCGGACGAAGTCATGAACCTCCTTCGTGGCTGACCGCCGAGCGAAGCCGGTCCGAATCGGCACTTCGTGCCGGACGGAGCCACCGATTCCGCCGTCCTTTTTCTCGTGGCCGACGACCTCGGCGTATGACCGACGACTCCGGCCCCTCGGACACCCTCGAGCAGTGGAAAGCGGAGATGCAAGCGGAACACGAACGAGAGATCACGAATCCCGACCCAGAGGAGAGACACGAGATCGAGGGAGTCGCCCAGATAAACTACCGCGTCTACTTCGAGTACGACGCCGAGACGGATTCGCTGGACCGCTCACGGACGGAGCAGGTGAACGAACTCGAAGACCCCGAACTCCTGTCGTGTCGCTGTGGCGTCCGCGGGATGACGCCGGAGGAGGCGAAAACGCACGTCCGAGCGGCCAGCGATTCGTCCTGAGTTCGAGCATTCGTTGACGTTCGAGGCACTGAGATTCACGGGGGACGACCCCAGTACGGCCCATGACTATTTGTCCGTGAGAGTGAAAGGTCGCCTATGAGCGTTCGGACAGTCGCGCTCGGCGTGGGAACCGCAGTCACCACGTTCCTGTGTGTGGGCGCAGCGACGATTCTCCTTCTGGGTGCTGGAGAAGCCCCCGGTATCGGTATCGTCGCCGTCGCCGTCGGGACCGTTGTCGGACTGTTTGCCGGCGTCGTCGTCGCTCGGTACAGCGGCACACTCACGGGTGTCCGCGAGGCGGTGCTCGTGGCGTACGCGACGCTCGGAATCGTGTATCTCGGCATTGCGGCGATGAGCTACGTTAACGTTCCCGGCGTCGATTCCGTGTTCACGTTCCCCGTCCGTCTCGGGGTGAGTGTGGGCGCCGCCGTCCTCGCCGCGCTGCTGTCCGGGTGGCTGGAGTCGCGTGAACGGTCCACCAAGGGCTGACTCGGCTCGAAATGAGTCGCTATAGAATGCACAATAGCGCGGGCTATAGGTTAGCCTGCATAAATCTCTACAGGCAATCCAACAGATATTCCTAAAGGAAATCCTGTATATTTCTCTATATGCAAAACAGGACCCTCAGAAAGCCCAATCACGCCATCTGGCGCGAACGGCTACGGTGCTCGTTCCCCAGCCGGGATGGCCGTCTCGAGCCAGTTCTCCTGGGGCGGGAGCGGACAGCTGAACGCGTCGTTGAACGCGCAAAACGGCGTGTACGCGAGGTTGAAGTCGACGATCACGCTATCCTCGTCGGTCAGGTCGCGTTCGGGTTCGAGTTCCATGTAGCGGCCGCCGTGGTAGGTCTGCTGCCCGGTCGTCTTGTCCCGGAACGGCACGAAGATACCCGCAGAATCGTCGCTCTCCTGGCGGTAGCCGTGGAGTTCGTACTCGTCGCCGTCGAGGGTGAACGCGAAGGTGACGACGCGGTGGTACCGTACCGTCCGGTCGTCACTCGTATCCAGGTCGACAGGCTCCGGGTCGTCGTGGACTCGAACGCTCGTCTCGACGCGATACGTCTCGTCCGGGTCGAAGTACGACAGCCCGTCGAAGTCGTCGCGTGCTTCGGGTGGGATGGGTGATTGCCTGTGCTCGGCGAGGAATCGGTCCTTCTCTGCTCGATTGGCCCGAAGTCGATCAGCCCAGTCGTCGGAAGCGTCGGTCACGGTGGTCGATAGACGGAGGGAGGGTTTCAGTCCAGCGTCTCGACGCGGCGAGAGGGCCGCGTCAACAGGCACCCTCGACGAAGCTCGAGAATTGCTCACGATTCAGTTGCGCATCTTCCAGGACGACCGTCTCGTCTTCGAGGTCGGCGTCGAGATCCTGACTCCTGACTCGGAGGTTGCCCGTGAGGACCGTCACCTCCTGAACGTCGACCGAGCCGTCGCTGACCTCGGCCTCGAGATCGCCGGCAGTCAACTCACCGTTCGTGACCTCGGCGTCGCTGACAGTCACGGCCGTTCCGGAGCCGCGGAGTTCGATGGATTCGGCGGCGACGGTCACGACCCCGATCGCGTTCGCGTTCGCCTCCCGGACGGAGATGCCGCGATCCACGTCCGGAGCACGCATGACGTCGAACGAACTGTTGGAGAGCAGTCGTGCGGGTTCGCCCGGGACGGAGGTGATGCCGCTCACGGTGAACCCCGCTCCGTTCGTCGATCCGGTCTGGACGCGGAAGACGCTGCTCTCGACGACGATCGGTCTGGTCCCGGTCGTCGACGAGACGTTCGCGACGGTGAGCACTCCCCGAGAGACGTTGAGTTCGGAGGAGGTGACGACGACGCCGTCGTCGGTCAGCCTGGCGGTCTCCATAGTCACCGTCGCGTTCTCCAGACTGACGGTCCCGGACTCGACCGTCGCGTTGACCGTTCCGTTCGGAATCCGCAGCCCCTCGACGGACCCGTTGGCAACGGCGAGTTCGAGCGAGACGTTCGAGACGGTCAGGTTCTCGACGGTGGCACACGCGTCGACCTGTCGGTGGTGGTCCAGAGCGTCGGTCGGGGCTATCTGTGGAGAAGCGCTCACCGTCGCGGTCCCGGCGAGCAGCATCGTCACCGCGACGAGCAGCGTGAGAATCGGTCGGCTCATGGGACGTCCACGGGTTCGATAGCCGTAGTAATTTTCAGCCTAGATAATCTCTGTATTCTTCCGGTAGTAACTGTAGGGAAACCCGATGTGAACTCTCGTTGGCTCGGTTTCCGGCACCTCTGGCTGGACGCCGACGGTCTCATCGCGGCGGGTAGAATACGCACGCCTTAGCGCCGATCCGTGAATCCTACAGAGAACCATATAGGAATAACTTTTGGAGTATCTATAGCACCAGCCGACGCCCGAACCACGCGGGGTCAGGTAAAGGACCAAGTACGTGAACGACCGAACGACTGGACAGCGCGGACTCCTGCGGGCCAGACCATGCGCCGAAGCCACTATGTGCGGACGCTCGTCTGTGTGGGCATAGTGGCGTCGGTCGCCATGTCCGGCCCGGGCCTGTCGATGGAGATCAGAGACCCCGAGTTCGGCCCGACGAGCGAACCGACCGAGACGAACGGCACGTCCGTGACGACGGCCAAATCGTCCACCACCGACGGAAATCGAACGACGTCGGGCGATAGCGGACATCGACTGCGAACGGAGACCCCGGACGCCGGCCCGAACTCGACGCAGGACGGCTCCGCGACCGCCGCACAGATGACGACGGAACCGCCGACGCAATCGAGCGCTCCGACGCCGACCGGGACGGCGACTGCGACGCTGTTTCCACGGTCGTCTCAGCCCGCGCCGGAGGAACGTTTCGTCGCATCCGACGAGGGAGCGACAACCGAGACCACGAGTCGCGACGGCTGGGACGTCGAGCGCTCGAACGGCAGTACGACGGTCGAAAGCGACCGACTGGAGTACCGCTACGAGGACGGAGACGTGGAACTGGAGTGGCGCGTCGGTGGGCAACGCGTCGAGATAACCGTCGTCGATGGAACCGTGGACGTCGAGGGGCCGGACTACGAGATCGAGCAGCGTGCAGGAACGTTCGAGGTCGAGGCCGAGGGATTCGACTACCGCGATCGCGGGGGGCGAGTCGACGTTGAGGCGAACGGATGGGAACTCGACCGTGGGCGGAACCGGACGGACGTCGATGGCCCGACTGTCGAGTACGGTCGCGACGACGCGGGCCTCGACGTGGAGGCCGAGCTGGGGACCGGTACGCTTTCCGTCGAGGTGAGGGGCGGCCGAGTCGACGTCGTCGGGCCGACCTTCGAGATCGAGCAGCGCGGTGAGGCAGTGCGCGTCCAAAGCTGGGAGTGACCGCCGACGCCGAACCCGAGCGGTGATAGTTGGCGACGGTCACGCGACTCGACGGGGCCCCAATGCCGAAATCGTGTCAATGAAACTGAAGATTGCGACGACTGCGAAACTGCCGATGCGGTAAGGACTTTCTTCTCACCGCTGCGTCCCGCTAGCTGACCTGTCTCACCGTGCCCCCCTCGCGTCCAGCGGACGGTGGTATGACGGACTTACCGGGGGCAGGACCTGGCTGTATACGCTGTCGTACCGATACCTATCGGTACGGACGCCGATATTGCCCATCAGAATCGGCACCGACTGTATGTAGCCGGAGGTCGGTTACCTCCAAGTAGGTTTGACACGAATGAGACGATTACCTGGACGGGACCAGTCACGTAGGAGCTTCCTACAGGGGGTTGGTGCCGTCGTCGGAACAGCGTACGTCGGACGGGCAGCGGCCGACGACGGGGCGCTCCAGCGACGTATCGTCGGGACAGGATCGAAGCGGGCGGCGACCGCGGTCGCTCGTCGCTGTGAGAACGTCGTCAGGACGCTCGACTTCGGTGAGCAGGGATACGCGGTCGTCGGCGATTTCCGGCCGACCGACGAGGTGGAGATCCAGTCCCACTCCGACGTCCGGTACGTCGAGGAGGACACCCGGCTGAAGCTGCTCGGGACTCGCCGGCCGAGCGTGAAAGTGGAGTCGGAGTCCACCCCGTGGGGCATCGACCGTATCGGAGCGGCCGCACTCCAGAACCAGGGAGAGACGGGGGCTGGCGCACACATCGCGATTCTCGATTCGGGCATCGACAGCAACCATCCCGACCTCCAGGCGAACCTCGGCGAGGGGAAGGCCATCGTATCCTGTGACTCCTGTCGCACCGGCTGGGACGACGACCACGACCACGGAACGCACGTCGCCGGCATCGCGGGAGCCGTCGCGAACGAGCAGGGTATCGTCGGCGTGACGACCCACGCGACGCTGCACGCGGTGAAGGTCGTCTCCGCCGACGGCCACGGCGACGCGTCGACCATCGCCGCCGGCCTGAAGTGGGTCGCCGACAAGGGCTACGACGTCGCGAACCTGAGCCTCGGAAGCACGTCACCCTCGGAGGTCATCGGCGACGCCGTGCGCTACGCGTACGAGCGCGGCGTCCTCGTCGTCGCTGCGGCAGGGAACGAAGAACCCGACGAACACCGGGTCCACTACCCCGCGGCGTTCCCCGAGGCCATCGCGGTCGGCGCGACGACGGAGGACGACGACCTCGCGGACTTCTCGCTGACCGGCGAGGAGGTCGAACTCGTGGCTCCCGGCGACGACATCCCGTCGACGGTCATCGACGACTACGCCGTCTTCTCGGGGACCTCCATGGCGACGCCGCACGTCTCCGGCGCGGCGGGCCTCCTCCGGGCCAACGGCTACTCGAAGGCGGAGGTGCGCGAGCGCCTGACGAGCACTGCCATCGACCTCGGCCTCGACAGCGACGAGCAGGGGAACGGCCTCATCGACGTGCCCGCGGCGCTCGGGACGTCCGGCGGCGATGGCGGATTCAGCGTGTCGACGCGAGGCGCGACGAACGTCGAACCGCCGAACGCGACGCTCAACGGCGAACTGCTCGGGCTCGGCGACCACTCGGCTACAACGGTCGGCTTCGAGTACTGGGTGAAGGGCGACCGCTCGGGAACGGCGAAGACGGTCGAAGCCGGCAGCAAGTCGGCGGCGGGAATGTTCAGCGCGGACGTCGGCGATCTCGCAGACGAGGAGACGTACGTCTTCGTCGCATCCGCGACCGCGGACGGCGAGGAGATCCGCGGCAGCCCCCACGAGTTCTCGACCGGGTCGGACTCGGGCGGGGCCCCACTCACCGTCGAGACGGGCCAGCCGACTCCCGTCGAGGAGGACGAGGTCACGCTCGCCGGCCGCGTCACTGGATTCGGCGGTAGCGACGAGGTAGAGACGTACTTCGAGTACTGGGAAGAAGGACGGAAGGACGAGACGCTGGACGACGAGAGCAGCGACGACCTCGAAGAACCGGGGACGTTCACCGAGGACGTCGACGACTTCGAGCCCGACACGACCTACGTCGTCGTCGCCCACGCGGTCGACGAGGACGACGACAGCGTGACCGGGAGCGGCGAGCCGGTGACCTTCTCGCTCGGTAGCGGTGAAGGATCCACCGAGCCGTCGCTCGCCATCGAGACACGACCGGCAACCGACGTGGACGACGGCGAGGCCGAACTCCGCGGGGAAGTGACCGAGATGACCGGCGTGGAGGTGGTCACGGTCTCCTTCGAGTACTGGGAGAAGGGCAACAGCGGGTCGCAAAAGCGCATTCAGGCGGACGAACTCGACGAACTCGACGACTTCGACGGGGACGCCGAGGACCTCGAGTGCGAGACCACGTACGTCGCGGTCGCTCGCGGCGTGACCAGCGACGGCCTGAAAGCCAGCGGTTCGCCCGTCGAGTTCACGACCAAACCGAACTGACGCTGGACTTTCTTCACGTCAATCGACGTGCTACCCGCTGGTCTCCAGTTCGGCGGGGTCGGGGTCCGGCAGGAGTTCGTCGAGGACCTTCCGAAGCGTCACGCGGAGGTGCTGGCTGAACGTCGATTGGGAGATACCGAGTGTCCGAGCGCATTCGACCGCCGTCGTCCGGCGGGGCTGGTCGAAGTATCCGTTCTGGTAGGCAGTCACCAGCGTCTCGCGCTGTCTGTCCGTGAGCCGACCGAGGATCCGCTCCTCGAACAGGCGGTCGGAGAAGAGCGGCCCGACGTCGTGTTCACGACGGGTGACCAGGTCCGAATCGGGGTGGCGCTCGCGGAACACGTCGATGACGCGCTGGGGATCGCCGTTCGGCGGCACCTCCACGACGACCCGACCCACGCCGCGGGTCGCGGAGATGAGACGCGGCACCGCGCGGCTGTCGGCGACCGTCGCACTGAGACAGGATCCGGTCACGACGAGTTCGATGAGACACGCGTCCTCGGTCTCGCTGGCGATTCGGGCGTCGACGACGGTCGGCCAGTCCAGGGCGTCGGTCAAGACGCTGATGGCGGAGGTACCGTAGACGGAGACGTACTGGAGCACGTTCCCGTTCGACTGCGTGACGTGCTCGTCGAGGACCAGTTCGCAGTTGGCCCGCTTCGATTCGGCGACGAGGAAGCAGCCGGTATCCCTGACCTGGAACTCCAGCTCGGCGGCCGCCTCGAACGCTGCGATCGGTCTTCGTTCGCGCATGATGAATGGGACGAGTCGTGACCCGACCAGTCGTCAGTCGAGCCGAAGTGAACGCGGGTCCCGGCTCGTAGTGGTCCATTCGAGTGTTAGCGGCCCCGGACCTTATATGTGTCTCGTGAGTACACCACAAACTGGCACACTTCGGCCATCTGAGTCGTCACTCGCGGGGCACGAAGAATGGAAAATGAGCCGACACGGGTGCTGCGCCCGCTCCGCTGGGGAACGGCTCAGTCCCGTTCGAATTCGACTTCGTCGCCGTCGGTCTCCACGTCGAAGCCGTCGCGACTTTCGACGTCGACGTCCTCACCGTCGAGTTCGATGTCGCTTTCACCGTCCTCGAATTCGAGGTCACCGTCACCGTCGTTCTCGTAGTCGAGGTCGTCGCGCTCGACGTCGAGTCCACCGTCACTGTCCTGTTCGATGTCGTTGTCGCCGTCCTCGAACTCGATGTCTCCGTCACCGTCGTTCTCGTAGTCGAGGTCCTCGCCGTCGTCCACTTCGAGTTCGCCGTCGCCGTCGTCTTCGATTTCGGCGCCATCGGACTCGATCTCGGTTTCACCATCTTCTTCGATCTCGATGTCGACGGGGCCGGATTCACTCTCGAAGTCGACCGAGTCGGAGTCGCGCTCGTAATCGATGGTATCGCTCTCGACTTCGGAGTCGGAACCGTCCTGTTCGATCTCGAACTCCCCGCTCTCGACGTCGACTCCGTCACCGTCGCCGCTGGTCTCGAAGTCGAGGTCGGAGTCGTCGTCTTCGACCTCGACGTTACCGTCGCGCTGTTCGATCTCGACGTTCCCGCTCTCGACGTCGACGTTGCTCGCGTCGTCGCTCGATTCGAAGTCGAGGTCGGAGTCGTCGTCCTCGAACTCGAAGTCACCGTCGCTCGTCTCCAGTTCCTGTCCGTCCGCCTCGATGTCGAGGTCGCCGTTGCTGGTCTCGACGTCGGTCTGTTGTGCACTGGCGAGCGTCGCCCCCGGCCCAGCGAGGAGGGCCAGTGCGACGACGATCGTCAGTGCCGTTCGGAATCTCTGTTTCATGGTTGTGGTCCGTGAAATCGGGGTTCGATGGACGCACCCGGAAACGCGTCTGCGAACTGGTGTTCGGCCAGGGAATCGGGACCGCCCATCCACGGATACCTGAACGTAGCACTTCCAGCGTGGAGAATCAGCCACCTAATGGGCTAGATACGGCGCAGCCAACCCTGTAAGGTTACTGCGCGGTCAGCAGGCTCGCGGGATGGATTCGGGGTCCAGACTGCTGTCGAGACGACTGGGCCGGCGCATACTGTCGAACCGATCGCTCCGGGACGGGCTGAGACAGTCGGGGCGCAGTGTTCGACGGGACGGAAAAACGAGTGAATTCGGGGTAGAGTCGTCAGCGCTGTCGGTTCGGTCGCCGAGAGTCGAACTGGAGGTCAGCCTTCCTCAGGTGTGGCGACAGGCGTTTCGGTCGGCGTGGGCGTGGCCGTCGGCGTTCCTGCGGGGGTCGGAGTGACGGTCACGTTCCCATCGGCCTCCCTACCCGCATCACGGATGATGGCGACGTCGAACGAGAGGTTGACGGGCGCATCATCGACGTCCTGATAGCCGATGCCGAACGTCGAGTAGACGGTCCCGCCGGCGAGCGTGAAGTTGGCAGTGGCGATGACGTCACCCTGATTGTCCGCTTCTTCCTCCCGAACTTCGAGCGTCACGTTTCCTGCGGGGACGTTCACGTAGGGACTGTCGTCACGGAACGTGAGGTTGTCCGCGACGACGGTGTCGGAGCCCTGCACGGTCACGTCGACCGCCTCGACGTCGGGTGCGGTGTGGACGAACCGGACGGAGGCGTTGTTCTCGTCGGGGACGACGTACTCGTCACCGAGCAGCACGGGCTGGAAGTCGACGGTCTCGTTATCGGTGACGGTCCCGACGACCACGACTGTGTGGCTGATGTTCTCTCTCAGGGACGCGTTCGTCTCGAAGATGTTCTCTTCGGTCTCGTTCACGTCGATTCGGAAGTCACGGTCTCCCGGTTCGACCTGCTCGTACTCGGACGCTTCGAGGAACGAGAGGTTCTGTGCGATCGGCTCGTCATCGACGAAGACGTCGACCGAGGGGACGACCGGCGAGACGTGGACGGCGCGAACCTGCGTTCGATTCTCCGCCTCGGTTACGTTCTCGGTAGGTGTCTCGGCTTCCGGTGTCGGCGTCTCCTGGGCTGTGACGACGCCACCGATACCGCCCGCGACGAGGACGGTGACGAGGACAGCGACGAGAAGTTTCTGCAAGCGATTGCTGGACATCACATCCACTGGTCTCGCTCAGGAGTGAATAAATTGCGTCAATCGTTCAGTTCGTCCGAGACGACCGTTCATGCAATTGAGTACTGTTACCACATTGGAGTCGTTTGATGCCGTTTCGAAGGTCGTCGTTACTTGCGGCCGCGACCGACCCAGGCAAAACGGCGACGGTTTCCGACACGGGGTGGCCGACGCGGTCCTGCAAACGCTGTCCAGGGACGGGGAATTGGCGGAGATACCGGTCGAGGGTAATCCTATCGTATGTCCAGATAGTCCTCGTTTGTCGCGAATTAGCTCTCGAAACCGACTTACGCCGCCGTAACGGCCATCGCTCCCGTCACAGCTCGATGGTCGGCGGTTCCTGGGTGAGTTCTCCCGTGACGGTGAACGCCTCCTGGAGGTTCCACTCGGGAAGCCGGATGCGGAAGGTCCGGTCTGCACGGTCCCGAGTATCGGTCCACGTCTCACCGTCACGGTGACCGGTTCCCATGTGGATCGCCGCGTTCCCGCGGAGGGAGATGCGAACCCGAAAGTCGAGTTCGATGAGGAGGTCCCTGCTCCGGTCCAGTTCGAACGTGACGGGCTCGAAGTGAAACGTCTCGGTCCGGTCGAAGACCTCCTCACCGTTCGTCTCGAAGAACAGGAAGTCACCGACGAGGTCCATGGCGTGGCGACCGGTGAGGTCAGTCGCCGCCACGTCGCGTTGCGGGTCTCCGAACGGGCCAGCGAAGACCCGCTGTCGCCCCCAGACGCTCGCGATGGCGGTCGGACTCGGTCGCCACGGCCGCCCTTTGAACCGACCACCGGTCTTTCCGGTCACTGGGCCATCGAGACGTGCCACGGGTGCGGACGTCGCTGCGTCCCAGTCCGGCATCCGGTACCGACGGAGCCAGAACTGTCCCACGAGGCCGGCGCTACACTGGTGTATCCACCGCCCGCGACTGTTGTTCCAGCTGTGGCTCCAGCCGCCCCAGAAGGCGAAGCCGTCGTCGGCCGGCCTGATCTCCAGCGGCCCCGCGCCGGCACCGCGGGTCGCTATCGAGGTCCACCGACCAGACCCCCAGCCAGTATGCGGCTCGGTCTTCGCCCAGACGAACGTCCGCTCGTTCCGCATCGTCGCCACCATGTTCATAGTTCACAGTTGCCAGAGAAAACGGTGCCGTCGAAGCCCTCACGACTTCGGAGGCGGGAGCGGAAGCGTCGGTCCCTCGCGAACGGCCCGTGACGCGCACGACTGGAGGCGATCCAGTGCGCCACTCACCGAGTCCGTGCGTCCCGAGGGCACTTCCTCGGACGGCGGAAACAGGTCGTTCTCGGTCACGTCGACGACGTCGACCGCCAGTTCGTCGAACGGGTCAGGATCGAAGTGCCGTTCCTCGACCGCTGCGCGGCTGCGCCGCTCTCGCTGGCGCAGCCAGTACACCACCGCCCCGACGAGTATCACTCCGAGTGGAAGCCGGAGTGAAACCCTCCCGCCGACGGCTTCTGGGTGGTCGTCAGTACTGTGCGTCTCGCGTGCAGCCGTCGCCTCGGTTGCCATCTCGTCGTCCCTCCGTGTCCTTCGTACGGTGGGACCGGCCAAAACGTCGCCTCTCCGCAGCGGACGCTGTCGTACTCCCCGGCGGTACGGGGGCCGCCGAGTTACCCAGTTGTGACCTCGCTGTTTAGGATGCAGGCGGTCTAGAAGGATTGGGACACAGTACAGGACCGTCGGCCCCGTAGAGTATGTTGAGTGACAGCACGTATCACGAAATACGGCCACTCTCGACAATGACGCACACGAATTACGACCAGAACGACCCGATGGTCGACCCAGCCGTCGACCACAGATTGGACTCGACGATCTCGCGGCAGGACGCGGACGGATGGACCGTCCTGTTCGACCGCTGGAACGGGGATGCCTGGATTCGATCGACAGTCACCGTGAATCCGGTCGATGTCTGCTGATCCGTTCGACGTTTCGACCGGCTGTGAATCCGTAGCGAAGCGTCTGGTATCTGGATAACGGGAATCGAAGTACTACTGAGAGGACTGTCTGGACTGGCGTCCGTTGACTGCTTGTACTGGCTGTTAGTCCGTTGACCGCTCGTACAAACTCCCGAAAAATACGTTTCAGTCGTGTTTGACTTCGACTTCGTCGCCGTCGGTCTCCACGTCGAAGCCGTCGCGCCCTTCGACGTCGACGTTCTCTCCGTCGAGTTCGACGTCGGTGTCGTCGTCCTCGAACTCGACGTCGCCGTCACCGTCGTTCTCGAACTCCAGGTCGTCGGTCTCGACGTCGAGGCCGCGACCGTCCTGTTCGATGTCGTGGTCAGCGGTCTCGAACTCGACGTTTCCGTCACCGTCGTTCTCGAAGTCCAGCCCATCGCGCTCGACTTCTAGACTATCGCCGTCGACTTCGATCTTCCCGCCGTCGTGCTCGATTTCGACGTTCCCGCTCCCGTCGACTTCGACGTCGACGGGTCCGGAACGACTCTCGAAGTCGAAGGTACCGTCACCGTTCGATTCGAAGTCGATGTCGTCGTCTTCGACCTCGACGTCACCGTTCCGTTGCTCGATTTCGAGGTCCCCGAACTCGACGTCGACTTCGTCACCGTCGCCGCTGGTCTCGAAGTCGAGGTCCGTGTCGTCGTCTTCGACCTCGACGTCACCGTCGCGTTGCTCGATCTCGACGGTCCCGCTCTCGACGTCGACGTTGCTCGCGTCGTCGCTCGATTCGAAGTCGAGATCGCTCTCGTCGTCCTCGAACTCGAAGTCACCGTTGCTCGACTCCAGTTCCTGCTCGTCGATCTCGACGTCGAGGTCGCCGTTGCTGAACTCGACGTCCGACTCCTGAGCGCTGACCATCGCCACCCCTGCGCTGGACAGTACCAGCACCGAGAGTACGACAGCCAACGCGCGCTTAATTAGACGCTTCATGATTGCTATCCTATCCCGCTTCGGAACGGACGCTATCCCGAGATTCGTTCCCCGTGGGATGCGATATATACGTTCCCAGTGACCGAAAGCTACCAACCTACGTCCGTACAGTCGGGCGTTCCTAGAGGGTTAGGATACAGCCAGGTAACCGATGGTGAGGGCGGCCTCGCTACTGCGCGGCGGTACTCGGGGAGTCGAGCAGCGCGTCGACGAGTTTCCGCTCTGCCTTACGGAGGTGTTGATGGAACGTCGGTGAGGCGATACCCATGGCGGCCGCGATCTCCTCGGCCGTACTCTTCCGCGGCCAATCGAAGTAGCCGGAGACGTAGGCGGTTTCGAGGGCCGCCTGCTGGCGGGGCGTGAACTGGTCGGTGAGTTGCTGGCGGAAAGCGTCGGCCGTCCGAATCGGGCGCTCGACCTCTCGTTTGGCGACGAGTTCGGAGTCGGGAAACTCCTCACGAAACGCCTCGACGAGGTCGCGGCTTTTGGCGGGATGGCCCTCGATGAAGATCGTTGCGACGCCGTCGACGGCGACGACCTCGGGGATGCTCCCTCCCAGTTCCGTGACCGACTGGAACGGTATACCCGACGACGACACTTCGAGGAGGGCCCCGTCGTCGGATTCGGTGACGAGGCGGTAGTCGTCGATGCGGTCCATCTCCGCGGCGACGTCGAGGACCCGATCGGCCGGCGCGGCCTCGATTCGGAGATAGCACACGGTACCGTCGTCGACGGCCGACGTCGATCGCACCAGCGTACACCGGGCCTCCATCGCGCTGGAGAACGCGACGGGGAGACACCTGGCGTCCCGCACCTGGAGTTTGAGTTCGACGATGGAGTCCGACAGCAACAGCTCCCTGTTGAGCGCGGCGTAGATCGAGAATCCGATCACGTCGCCGAGGACCTCCAGCCCCGTGAGGGTGGCGTCCGAGAACGCGTTGCGTCGTGAAGTGGTGATGACGAGGACACCGTACGTTCGCGAGCCGTGACCGAGCGGGACGGCGGCGACCGATTCGACGTGCTCGGATTCCGGGTCCGACTCCACGTCGCCGCCGGCCCCGGAGGTTCTGACCTGATGCTGTCGGACGGTCTGGATCTCTCGGGTGCGAACGGCCTCGGAGACGGTTCCATTCGCGACCTGCGCTGGCGACGCCGACGCCACGAGCGAGAGGTACCGCTCGGAGACGCCAGCGGCGGCCACCGGCGTCACGTCGCCGTCCTCGGTCTCGGCGGTGCCGATCCAGGCGCTCCGGAAGAACGCCGATTCGACGAGACGGTCACAGACGGTCTGGTGGATCGCGCCGCGTGAATCCGCCTCCACCAGTTGCCGGATGAGGTTCTGGATGACCGTCGTGATCTGCTGGAGGGTATCGAGTCGCGTGTGTTGCTCGCGGAGTTCCCGCTCGTTTCGACGAAGCGCCCGCTCGCGCTCGTCTCGCTCCAGCGCCGCCCCAACGGTCGCTGCCAGAAGCTCCAGACGGTGCGTGTCGAGCGACGACAGGTCTGCAGTGTCGCAGAAGACGGTCAGCGTCCCGTACTCGGCCAGCGGAAGGTGGACGCTGGCTCCCGCGTGTACGTCCGACTCGGTGGACTCGTCTGTCGGTGCGTTGATCACGACCTCGCCGCGGCGGTAGGCTCGCCCAGCCGCCGTGCCGTGGAGGTCGAAGGTCGGATACGTCTCGACGAGTGTCGCTGCTACCTCGGTCGTGGCCGTGACATCGAGCGTGTTCGACGTCTCGTCGAACAGTCGCACGCAGCCGACGTCGTACCCGAAGGTGTCAGTGACCGCCGCGAGTGCGAGGTCGGCGATCTCGTCGACGCCGCGTGCGGACAGGAGCGCGCTCGTGTTTCGACTGAGCGATTCGACCGTCCGGATGTGGGACCGTCGGGTGGTGTCGTCCCAGGTGCCGATGACCAACTCGCCATCGCCGAGGGCGGTCACGAGTACCTCCTGGGTGAATCGGGACCCACCGCGGCGAATGCCGACCAGTTCGCCACGCCAGTGCCCGGTTCGCTCGACGGTCGGCACGACGTCGTCTTCGAGGCGACGACCCGAGGGTTCGTCGTACAGCTCCGCGAGCGGTGTCCCGAGGAGCTGACTCGGACCGTCGTACCCGTGCATCGACGCGAAGCCTCGGTTCACGTACGAGACGTCGGACTCGTCGTCGACGATGGCGACTGCGTCGGCAGCCACGTCGAGCGGTGTCCCGAGTTCTACTGGTGGGTCCCTGTGGCTGGCTTCATCTGCCACGCGAGCGAAGAACACCAGGACCGAGTCGTCCTCGAACGGGACACTCGACGCCGTGACGGAAACGGGTATCGAAGGCCCACGTCGGGTCCGCCAGCGGAGTTGGTCGGTCCGTCCCGCCCCGTCGTCCAGAACCGACTCGACGAACTCGTGGTACTCGACGAGCGTCGTTCGATGGACCTCCGCCACGTCCATTCCGCGAACGGCCTCGCGCGAGTAGCCAAGCATCTCGCACGCACGGGGGTTACAGTCGTCGATGACGCCCTCGATGGGGTCGACGATGACGATCCCCTCGTTCGCGCACTCGAATATCTCCGCGAGGCAATACCTATCTTCGCAGCTCATACAATCCACCCCATTACAGGTCGTACGGTCTCCACGAAGATATATGGTTCTCCAGAGCCGCCATCGGTTTCCGACGGTTACACTCGGAACGTGGGAACAAACGCTTATACCGTCGAACTTCGTGACTCCGAATAGGATGACAGGACTGCCAGGAACGGGATAAAGCTTCAGTACTCCCTCCAATCATTACATATATATTTTTGTAATGTCTCCGACTTTGTTCGTTCACGTGCGGGTTGCGGACCGACGAGCACCGGCATGGTGGCCAGGTCGATACGTCTACGGCCGGGCTGTTGCTGGTGTCGACACGAAACGGTCACGAGTCAGTTCCCGTCGATTCCCCGCGTTGGAACTGTATGCTGACCCGTTGGAACTGTATGTTAATCCTAGTCACGTACTAGGCGGAGAACCGAGGACGACGAAGGGCGAGCTCTCTTCTGGTCCTGCCCACTCGGTCAGTCCCTCGAAGCCCGTTCGTCGTCCTCCAGAAATGCGCTGAGCACTTTCCGTTCGGCTTCACGGAGGTGCTGATGGAGTGTGGGCGAGGAGATGCCGAGCGCCTCGGCGATCGATTCGCCGGTGCGGTCGCGGGGCCACTCGAAATAGCCCGCTTCGTACGCCGCTTCGAGGACCCGCTGTTGCTGCTCCGTGAGTTCGTCCGCGACGGTCTGGCGGAACTGACCGAGACCCCGACTACCGCACTCGCGCTCCCGCTTCGCGACGAGCGACGACTCCGGATAGAGCGACTGGTATCGGTCGACTATCTCCCTGACGTCTGCGCTTTGGGGTGCTTCGAGGACGACGGTTCCCGTCCCGCCGTCGCCGACAGCTGTTCTGATGGTCGCACCCGTCCGAATCAGGTCACGAGAGAGCGGTTCGGTCTGGATGATCTCCACGAGGTACTCCTGGCCCGTCTGTGTAACCACGTCGACCGCTTCGACGGCCGGAATCTCGCGAAGCGTTCGCTCGACGTCGTCCCGCGCGGCGTCGGCGAGACGAAGATAACATCGAACGCCGTCTCCCTCGTCGGAGGACCTGACTTCGAGGTTACAGCGACAGTCCAAAGCCTTCGAGACGGCCACGACGAGACTGCTCTCGTCGGTCACCTCGAACTCCAGTTCGACGACGCGGTTGGAGAGCAGCAGTTGCTGGTTCCGCACCGCGTTGATCGCGAATCCGGCCACCTCACCGAGCAGTTCGAACTCGGCCCGTGCCCGTTCGCCGAGGATCTCCATTCGAGTCGTGTTCACGACGAGCACGCCGTAGATTCGCAAGCGATGTTCGAGCGGGATGGCCGCGACGACCTCGAACGGCTCCGCGTCCGTGACGGAAGCCGACGATTCGACGTCCTGCCCCGCGACGTGGTACTGTCGAACGGTCTCGATTTCGCCGGAGGCGACCGCGTCCGATATCGCGTCCATGCCGGCCTCGAACAGGCCCGTTCCGGCAGTCGGATGCAGGGTACCCGTCGCGTCCCCGGCGCTCGTACTGGGGACGATTTCGTCGTCGGAGCCGAGTTTGCCGATCCAGGCGTACTCGTAGAGGTCCGAGGCGACGATTCGCTCACAGATCGTCGATTCGATCTCGCTGCGAGTGGATGCGTCGAGGAGCGACTGTATGATGTCGCGGACGAGCGCGTTGACCCGGTTGCTTCGGTCCAGTTCGTCGCGCTGTTCACGCAGGGTCCGCTCGCGAGTGACCCGTTCGAGGACGATACCGAGCGTCACTCCGAGGAGACGGACGAACTCGACGACGCCCTCGTCGAAACCGTTCGCGTCCGTCGCGAGCACGCTCAGCGTCCCGAACCCCTGGACGGGGACGTGCAGGCTCGGACGGCCGACGTGCTCGTCGGCCAACGGGTCGTCTGTCGGATCGTTGACGAGCGGTTCACCTCGTCTGTACGCCGTCCCGGCGTAGGTGGCTTCGAGATCGTAGGCGGGTTCCGAGTCCAGAAGCGCCGCCGCGCTATCCGTCAGCGCACGGAGTTCGAGGGCGTTCGACGATTCGTCGAACAGTCGGACGGCCGCGACGTCGTAGGGTAGCTGTTCGGCGATGGTCTCGACGCCGATTTGCGCGATCTCGTCCGCGCTCTCGGCGGTCAGCAGTTCGCGCGTCGTCTCGTTGAGGGCTTCGAGGCGTTCCTCGTCGCGCTTCCGGTCGACGGTGTCTCTCCGTGACTCAGGCCCCTCCTCGTCGGACCCAGACCGGCGCTCACGGACCGTCACGGCGACGTACGTCGACCCCTGCTGGTCGACGTCGATGGCAGCGACGCGGACGCTCTCGGACTCGACTGCGAACTCGACGGCACGACGGTCGGATTCCTCCACGGCGGCCCGCACCTGGTCGGCCGGATGAGCACCGGCTGCCTCCCGAAAGATGGCGTCTATCGACCGCTCGGTGACGGTGGCGAGGTCGATTCCGAGCAACCCACCGACTGCTTCGTTGGCGAACACGACGGTTCCGTCGGCCTCTGCGACGAGAACCCCCTCATCGAGTTCGTCGACGAGCACCTCGAAGAACTCGTCGTTCAGTTGTGTCTCCGTAGCCATGATGGACACCTCCGTCTCCCGGTCCGTGTGATGGTCGTGGATGTGATCGCGTCACCACCTCGTCCCCAGGTGACCGTTCCCTGGTCGTCGGGTCGCTCAGATGTGAAACTTATAGAAAGAAACATATATATCTTTGTCTCAATTTCACGATGGATGCATAACCCCGGCACGACTCGTCCGAATCTGGTGGTGTCTGATCTATCCGTCAAACGCCAAATCAGGCAGGTAGGTGGGAATATTCGGCCAATATCGAACCAACGAATCTAGGGCCGATAGATAGCGACGTACTCGGCGGTTGGGTACCACTATCATCTTCTGTTTCAGGTAGTATGTATTTCTTATAGTACGCCGAGGACGACGGCGTCAGCCGTTCGATGCGGCCCGCTCGCCGCCGATGTGTCGTTGGAATCCTTCGGATGGAATCAGACAGCCCTCCCTACCGGACGAAGTCGGTCAGTTCCAGCGCAGGGACCTGTCGGTTTCGACGCCGCGATATGATGCGCGGTGAGAGATAAGACGGCATTACGAACCACGAAACGCACGGTGAATCATCGCACATCGTGTGCTCGGCCGTAAGTGTCTGTGTATTGGACTTCGCG
>JARUKX010000109.1 GCA_029688825.1 Haloarculaceae archaeon H-GB1-1
GTGAGTTCCGGAACGACGTCGAACAGGTCGTCGACGATGCCGTAGTCGGCGATGTCGAAGATGGGAGCGTTGGGGTCGTCGTTGATGGCGACGATGGTCTCGGAGCCCTTCATGCCGGCGACGTGCTGGACAGCGCCGGAGATGCCGATGGCGATGTAGACGTCGGGCGTGACGACCTTCCCGGACTGGCCGACCTGGCGGTTGGCTTCGAGCCAGCCGTTGTCGACGATCGGTCGCGACGCGGACACGGTCGCGTCGAGGGCGTCGGCGAGGTCGAAGACGAGGTCGAGGTTGTCCTCGTCCTCGATGCCACGACCGATGGAGACGAGGACGTCGGCGTCGGTGATGTCGACGTCGCCGCCGCCGGCCTCCTCGTAGCCGGTGACGGTCGTCTCGATGGCCGCTTCGTCGATGTCGGCGTCGAACGCCTCGATGGAGGCGTCGCCGGTGCCCTCGGCCTGCGGGTACTCGGCGGGACGCACCGTGACCGCACAGCGGTCGGCGTCGACAGCGACGTCGGTTTCGACCTTCGAGCCGTACATCTCACGCGTGACGGTGAGGCTGCCGTCGAAGGCGAGGTCGATGGCGTCGGTGACGAGCGGGCGGTCGATTCGCTCGGCGACGGCGGGCGCGTAGTCCATGCCGTTGACGGTGTGGGGCATGGCGAGGACTGCCGGGTCGAGGTCGTCGGTCAACTGCTCGACGGCCTGGACGTAGACGTCGTGGTTGAACTCCTCGCCGAACTCGACGGTGTGGATGGCGTCGACGCCCTCGCGGTCGAGGTCGTCGGCGTAGGCGTCGACGTCGCCGCTGACGACGGCGAGGTGGAGGTCGCCGCCGATGTCGTCGGCGAGTTCGCGCCCGGCCGTGATCATCTCGAGGCTGACGTCGCGGAGTTCGCCGCGGCGGTGCTCGGTGATTGCGAGGACGTCCGTCATCCCTCGACCACCCCCGAGTTCCGCAGGAAGTCAGCGAGTTCCGCGGCCGTTTCGTCGGCGTCGCCCTCCCAGATGGTGGCGTCGCCCTCGGATTCGGGCTCGGTCATCGAGGT
>JARUKX010000110.1 GCA_029688825.1 Haloarculaceae archaeon H-GB1-1
GGAACAAGGACCCGTCAACGGCGGGGGTAACTATGACCCTCTTAAGGTAGCGTAGTACCTTGCCGCTTCAGTAGCGGCTTGCACGAATGGATTAACCAGAACCTCACTGTCCCAACGTTGGTCCCGGTGAACCGTACGTTCCAGTGCGGAGTCTGGAGACCCCCAAGGGGAAGCGAAGACCCTATGGAGCTTTACTGCAGGCTGTCATTGGAGTGTGGCCGTTAGTGTGCAGGATAGGTAGGAGTCGTCACACAGGTACCCGCGCTAGCGGGCCACCGAGACATCACTGAAATACTACCCACTAATGGCTGCGCACCTCACTCCTGGCGGAGGACATCGGTAGCCGGGCAGTTTGACTGGGGCGGTACGCGCTCGAAAAGATATCGAGCGCGCCCTAAGGCCATCTCATCCGGGTCGGGAATCCGGAGAAGAGCGCAAGAGCAAAAGATGGCTTGACAGTGTCATTCCCAACGAGTGACGCTGACGCGAAAGCGTGGTCTAGCGAACCCATACGCCCGCTTGATGCGGGCTATGGATGACAGAAAAGCTACCCTAGGGATAACAGAGTCGTCACGCGCAAGAGCACATATCGACCGCGTGGCTTGCTACCTCGATGTCGGTTCCCTCCATCCTGCCCGTGCAGAAGCGGGCAAGGGTGAGGTTGTTCGCCTATTAAAGGAGGTCGTGAGCTGGGTTTAGACCGTCGTGAGACAGGTCGGCTGCTATCTATTGGGGGTGTCATGGTACCTGACGGGAACGGTCGTATAGTACGAGAGGAACTACGACTGGTCGCCACTGGTGTACCGGTTGTCCGAGAGGGCAGTGCCGGGAAGCTACGCGACACGGGGTAAGAGCTGAACGCATCTAAGCTCGAAACCCACCTGGAAAAGAGGTACCGCCGAGGTCACTCCTAGAAGAGGAGTTCGATAGACTCGGGGTGTACGCACCGAGGTAACGAGGTGTTGAGCCCGCGAGCACTAACAGACCGAAGCCACCAATCATTGGACATAGCTGGGAGATCACATGCCTGTGAG
>JARUKX010000012.1 GCA_029688825.1 Haloarculaceae archaeon H-GB1-1
CGAGCAGTTCGCCTGAGCTACGCGACCGACCAACGGGAGTGAGCGGTTTTTCGTCACCGGAGGACGGTCCGCTCACACCGCTCGCGGCTGCGCCTTCCGTGCTCTCGTTTGCCTCGCGAGCTATTCACCGCTCCACCGAGACGCTACGCGTCTCGCTCGGCTCACGAGCACCACGTTTTTCGACGAGTGATGGCGAGCGAAGTGAGTCACCCGAGGAGAAAATGGTGGTCGCGGGTGGTGCCTGAACTGACCGAACTGGGAGCCCGAGTATATGATTGTATGTCGAATGGATAGAGAACCAAGCAGAAGCCTGTCTATTCGACGGCCTCAATTCGATCTCCCGAGTTTTTCTGGTCGTATAGCAGTGGTGCTGCCACTATAGCGCCCAGAGACGAACTGTTCGCGTCCAACCGTCGAAACCACGACGCTACCAGCCGACGGTACCTCGATGCCGGTCATTTTCCGGCGTGAAGGCAGACGGAGCCCCGGTAGAGCGTCGGAACGAACAGTCTGCGAACCCAGCGTCGAGGGCGCAGTCTTGGAGGGGCGCCATCGATTGGGTCCGGACAAGTAACTATTCTGTATACTATATATATCAGATATATACTCGCCGGTCGAGGCCGTGGCTGGGGCAGTACTGTCGGCACTCGAACGACGAGACACAGGGACGGAACTGCCGAAGACGATCCGGCGAGATGTGCCGAAGGCCGACCTCCGACGTATCGACGACGATGTCGCTCTCAGCGACTGGCTCGTCGGTGAAAACCCATCAGAGATGGTGGACGTGATAGTAGTCGGTGAACTTGACGAGTTCGCATTCCTCGAAGCCGGCAGCGACGTCGGCGGAGACCCGCCCGCCGCCGCGACTTGTCAGCTCTGGAAGTTGATCCTGGACCGCCGGTTCGAGTTCGTCGAAATGCTGGACCGTCGCGTCGTTCGGCACGGTGCCAGCCTGTTGGAGGACGATTCTCGGAGTCATGCGTGTCATTGTCACACTTAGTGGTCGTATAAGTTTTGTGCTGGAGCACTGGAGAGGTTCAGCGGAGAACACGGGGGAGAAATCGCCACCCCTGGAGAGTTTGTGACTCGGTAGCATATTCCCATAAACAATTATTATGTACCCTGTCCTACTCTTGTGTATGGCGACACGCCAGTCGACATCGCCGACGTATCACACGTGCAGCTGTGGTGACCAGTTCGACACCACGGAGGAACTCCTCGCACACGCACGGAACGAACACGGACTCAGTGTATTCTGAGTAGACTGGCTGAACCGCGCGAACCAAGAAGGAACCTCCGCGACTTGTTCGACCCTTTCCGGTAGTTACAGGGCTGCTATCACGACGGGACTGGCACGAAGTAGGTCCCGAACTCACCCGTCGAGTAGGTGAACGTGATGACGAACCAGTCCTGGTCGCTGATGTCTGCATTGGTCTTCGTCGGACCAGACGTGAACTCCAGTTTCACCGGAGTGTGTGTCTTGTTCCCCGGCAGATTGATGCGGGGGCTCAACTCGGCGAAGTCCCCCCGGAACGCCAACGAGGCCGACGTGGTACCTCCCGAGTCCTGCAGATCCGCGTTGTCGGGTACCTTCCCACCGGAGTTGGCGTCCTGATAGAAGTTGATCCTGGCGTCGACGATCTCGATGTCCTGGTTCCCCGTGTTGTTGAGGTTCAGCGTGACGATGTGGCTATCTCCGCCCGAGCCGACTGTCTCGTTGACGAGCGCGATGTCGCCCGGTGCGGCAGGATTGATCTCGTCGTTGACTCCACCAGCCTCGACGTCTGCGTTGGCTGCTTCACCGGCACCGACGGCGGTGCACTTCACGGTGTACGTGTTCGTCTTCAGTTGGACGTCGACGGCGCTCGGCTGCGTCCCATTCGCCGTGACGGTGTCGACGTTCGATTGATCGGCCAACAGGTCCTGCCACGTCGACGCCGAGAGCGCCGTCGGAATGGTGAGTTTCGGCGTTGCCGAGACCTTTTTCTCGCCGGTCTGGTCGCCCTGGAGGTCGAAGCCGACCGACGAGCCGCTCGTCTTCGAGACGTTGCCCACGAGCGGAAGGAGGTTGATGGTCTTGTCCCGGATCAGCGCCTGTTCGCTCTCGACGAGCACTCGCCCGTCGGCAGTCTCACGGTAGAGGACTGTGTTCTCGTAGGTGATCGGCTGTACGCCGGTCAGATAATTGTAGTTCGGTTTGTAGGTGATCGACTTCGAGGTGGCCTGGTCGCCGATGCCACAGACCTTCGTTTCGTTGATGCCCGTCACCGAGACTTCGCCCGTTCCGGCGGTGTCGGTGAACAGTTGTCCCTGCGGTGGCGGCCCGTTCACACCGATGGCACGCGCGGGATAGTGCGTCCCCAACCGAACCTGGACGCCGACGAGGTTGTTCGTCTCCCCGACAGAGATGATCGCGTTCCGGAGATTCTGCATGTCCTCACGGACGTCCTGGTAGTTCTGGAGTTCGACAGCGCGGTTCTGGGCAGGGACGATGCTGACCTGATAGATCATGAACATGATGACCAGAACCCCGAAGATCAACACCGCGCCGAGAACGACGCTCACGCCCCTGTCGTCGCCGCGCAAGTCCATAGCCAGACAAGGAATTCGACCGACTTTAACGTATGCCCAGCGCGACAGCTCTTCGATTCGTTCGTCGTCGAACGGTTGCGAGGGAAGACCGCTCCGAGGCGGGCTTCCGGCACTGTTTGCGAGGGCCGTAGTGGCCAACAGTGCGAGGGAAGGGATTTGAACCCTTGGACCCCTACGGGAGCGGATCTTGAGTCCGCCGCCGTTTCCAGGCTTGGCTACCCTCGCACGCGTGTTCACGTCCGCGAGGGTCGCTCTAAAGGATTCCGAAACCGCTACACTCAGTCGACCCCGGGAGCCTGTCGGCCCGTCATCTCCTCGACGACGAGCTGGTACCATCTGGGATCGAGGTCGGCGGTTTCGGTCTCGAAGATGGATAGCGATACGGCGGTCGCGAAGGGGGCGAACACGCCGGCAGCGTCGACGGCCTCGGGCGTGTCGTCGGGAATCTCTTCGAGCGACCCCGACAGCACCACGCTTCGCCAGTCGTCCGGACCCTGCCAGTCGTAGGCGCAGAGGCTCGCTGCATCGCTTTCCTCGACATAGTCGCGTTTCTTACTGTCGTGATGGAAGACTAACTGCAGGATACAGCGACGCTCGGCGGGGTCATAGCCGAACGAGACGGGGATTCCGTACGGGACGTCCCCGCCGAACGACAGCACGCCGTGCCCGTGACTGCTCAGGAACGCCGCCAGTTCCTCGGCGTCCATCTCGACGCCGAGCGGGTCGGTTGTCATACCCACTCAATGGCAAGAACGAGGGATAAGCCCTGTGCAAGGAGCGACGCCGAGTCGGCGTTCGGCGCTCGCACCGACGACGTTACCGGACTGGAAGCCGTGAACGGACGTATGGACGACCACACGCGCGACGACTCGGTCGGACCGCCGCCCGACGGCCGGCCCCCGACGGGTTGGCGAGACGACGGTCAGTGGGAACACGCGACCCTCCGTCGAGCCGTCCTGCATGGCGTCCGCCTGTTCAATTCGGGAGCGTATCACGAGAGCCACGATTGCTTCGAGGCGGAGTGGTACAATTATGGACAGGGAACCACCGAGTCGAAGTTCCTCCACGGGATGGTGCAGGTCGCCGCGGGCGCGTACAAGCACTTCGACTTCGAGGACGACGACGGTATGCGTAGCCTCTTCGAGACGGCGTTTCAGTACCTCCACGGCGTCCCGAACGACTACTACGGGATCGACGTTCTCGGCGTCAGAACCATGCTCACGAACGCGCGTAATAATCCAGCCGTGTTAGACGGGTGGCAAATCGAACTCGACGGAGAGCGACCGGAAGCGCGACCGGAGGATTACGAACACGCCGAAAGCCTCGAGTGAGGCTACTGGCTCACGTCGAAGTCATACGTCTGAAAATGTCATATTTTGCGAGACACAATGCGTAGCGCGTGTTTCGCGGGCGCTTACGCCGTGAGTTGACCGAGTTCGAGGTGGGTGTCTGATGCGGGGGATCGATCACTCACGCAGGTCGCTCGGCGGCTTCCTGTTCCGTCTCGCTTTCCGAAGTCGTTCGACCCCTGTAGGTGTTTATCCCGAGCAGGTTGTTGAGCGGGCACTTCTGGGTCGTGCCTGTGACCGTCAGGATCGCGCCGACGATTGCGCTCAGGGCAATCACCACCGGCGAGAGGGCGACGACGCCCAACGCCGCCGCCGCTGATACGATGAGCAGTACGGGGCCGACGATCAATCGAAGGAGGCGGTCCCAGCTACCGACGTTCTTCTCAGAGGGATAGAAACTCATTGTTCTTCACCAGATACGTATAGGCTCGCTGAGGAGATAAAGATAGTAGGCGATTCTCCGGCCGTGTGTGGAATACAGAGAGGGACTCTGTCGGGACCGGAAACAATACTCTAGCAGGTCTCAGATCGGGCATCGCGTTCGAGCGTGTCGGAGTGCGCGATCGATACGGCGCTCGACGGCAGACACGCCTGCATCGACGGTGTTGCCGAGCAAATTCGCGACGTGCATCGCCCGGGTGAAAGCGACGATGTCTGCCGCAGTCGCAGGGTCGTAGGCGGCCTCCATCGCTTCCCGCACGTTGGGAGCGGGATCGCCGTCGGTTTCTGCATAGTGCAATGCAAATAGGAGGGCGGGCTGTTCCGCCTCCGACACCGCCGCTTCGACGTTTGAATCCAGTATCCGGTCGATCGTCTCGTCGTCGATTCCGACGACGCTCGCCACCGACCCGTGGACGCGCGCACAGTACCGACACTCGTTTGCGGCCGAAACCGTCAACAGGATCTTTTCCCTGAGTCGGTCGTCGACCCTGTTTGCGTAGGTGGCCTCGACGAGCCGAGGGAGGTTCCGAACGAACCACGAACTACCGACGAGGAGCGAGTGGACGGAGAGCGTCCGCTTACGGAATCCCCCGTCGGTTTCCGATTGCGACAATTCCCTCTTCTCCATGACGGGCGTTGGCGACGGAAGGGAATAAAGCAGTCGTGAGACGAACAGTCTGCAGCACACCTTCCGAAGCGTATCATTGGCTGTGACTCTCAACAGGGTCAGGCGATTCGAAATCCGACGGGAGGAACGCCCAAGTGGTTGATTTGGCAAATCGGTGGCTATCCCGTCGGAGAATCAGTTCTTCTGGGTATTCGACCGAAGCCAGGCGAGTTGGGCGGCGGCAACGAGCGCGTCGGAGGACGGTGTTTCGTCCACCAGGTCGCCGTATTCGCCGCGGGCGTATGGCTACACTGTGTCCCACCAAACGTTCTCGAGTGGCAAGTTCGGCTCGACGGAGCGATGCCGACAGCGGTCGAGAACCACTTTCGATACGCGTCTCGACAGTAGTTATTTTGTCTCGCTACAATAAATTATTAGTAGATAGTGTCTGAAAGACGTGTGGGTGCGGGGGTGTCACCCCTTTTCGGCGACCGTATCACGGAGTTCATATGGTGGCCACGTCAATACCGGACGAATGCGCGTCGAACAGTTAGGGGATGGACCGCCGGAGGTGGCTGTGGTCGGCGGTATCCACGGCGACGAACCGTGTGGCGTTCACGCGGTCGAGACGATACTCGACGAGGAACCGGACGTCGACCGGCCGGTAGCGTTCGTCATCGCGAACGAAGCAGCGCGTGCGAACGGGGTCCGATACGTCGAGGAGGACCTGAACCGCTCGTTCCCTGGAGAGCAGGGAAGCGACGTCCACGAGCGGGCGCTGGCAGCTGAGCTCGACTCCCTCATCGCCGACTGCGACACGCTGGCCCTTCACTCGACACAGTCGTATCGGGGTGCGTTCGCGCTGGTTTCCGGCGTCGGTTCCTACGAGCGAACTGTCTGTCCCGCGCTCTCGGTCGACTCCGTCGTCGAGACTTCGGGGTTCACCAACGGTCGTATCTTCGCGTCCGCACCGCGGACGGTCGAGGTCGAGTGTGGCTATCAGGGCTCCGAGACGGCCGCGGAGAACGCCGTCCAGTTGACCCGCGAGTTCCTGGCCGCGACGGGAGTCCTTCCGTCGGCGTCGGAGACGGACATCGAGGCGTCGCTCCCGGTGTTCGACCTCGGGGAGCGAATCCCCAAGCCGTCGGGCGAGAGCTACGAGGTGTACGTCGAGAACTTCGAGCGCGTCCCCGCTGGGGAGGCATTCGCGGCCGTCGACGGTGAGAAACTCACCGCGGACGAGACGTTCTACCCGGTGTTGCTGTCTGCGTACGGCTACGAGAACCAGTTCGGATATGCGGCGACGCACGCGGAGAGCCTCGACGTCTCCGCCGCGGAACAGTCCATCTGAGACGCCCCCGCAGTGGGATTACTCGTCGTCGGCCTGTGGCTCGAACTCGACGAGCGTGAGGTCACGGTCGAGCATGCAGTGATCGTGTGGCGGGTCGCCCACCACGTCGTCGATGCGGTACTCCCTGTCGAACTCCACGCCGGCGGGCTCGCAGTACTCGTGGCTCGGACAGCCAGTGTATGGACACGGTCCCTCCAGGGACGCTTTGCTCCCGGCGTAGGCGCTCTTGGACGCGACGTTGGCGACCATCGGCGCTGACTCGACTTCGACGGCTGTCACGCCGGAGTCGTGGACGCCGCACTCGAGGGTGCTCGCGTTCTCTCTGATCGACGTCACTCGGTATTTGTGACCCTCGGTCAGGTTGAGACACTGATCGCGATAGGGGCAGTCCTCACAGGCAGCGGCCTCCCCCTGATAGACGAATTCCCTGCCGACCTCGGCCAACCGCGTCCCGATGAGCGTCACCTGTGACATACCAGCGGCTAGTACCTCGCGGCGATTAAGCTTCCCGGCCCGTGATTTCGTCGAGTTTCTCGAAGTACTCGGGACGCGGAACCTGATACAGGTCGCGGTAGTCGATCTCACCGCGGGCGAACTGACTCGCGAGTTCGCAGGCACCCTCGACGGCCGCGGCTCGGCTATCGTACCGTTCGGGCGAGCGGTCGACCTCGGGTTCGAGGTAGAGCGTCACGAACCACGGATCCGTCGGGCGTGTCTGCGTGCCCGGTTGTCGACGCCGACGTCCTTTCGTCAGGTAGATCGTCGGGAGACACGGCGCGGGAAACGAATGGGTATCGAAGACGTCCGGCCGGAACGTCAACACGCTCTGCTGGGGCTCGTCGCTCCAGACGACCCATCCCTCGGGTAGCGAATCGAAACTCACAGCGAACCCTACCCGACGGTCGATTATCAGTGTCGCGGTCGGGACTGCACCCGATGATTTACACGAAGGTATATAAACTAAGTGACCGCGTCAGAGACTCTCAAACGAGGACTAATCGCCGGATGGAACGGAGTTCGGGACTCTCCATTTAAGTGCTTTAAGTCGGCATTACTTCGGAAGGGGGCCAACGCTTATATGGACTGGGACCCATTATATTAAATAGTATCGGTGGGTTCCCCGCCAATACGACGCCACCGCCCATCACGACTCCGTAGCACGGTCGTGGGGTGGTAAGATAAAACATGGCATGCACGAACGTTCATCGACGCAGTCTGCGGGGTCTCGCTCGTAGCGAGACCGACTGGGTCTGGACGCGTTCGTGGATGACCTTCTGGGGCAACTGCAACACCGAAACTCGCGAGCGACAGTACGGATCCGTTCGTGATCGACCGTCTCGAAGCCGAGACAGCACGCACGTTCAGGTACGACGTGAACAGTCCACGATAGTATGACAGGTAACAAGGAAACGCTAGAGGAGCTGAGTCAGGAATACCAAGATACGATACCGTCGGACCTCCGGAAGACGCATCCGTTCGACTGGTATCTGGATCGGCTCTACGACGACCCGAAGATCGCCCGCAACGCACACCAGCGCGTCGCGGACATGTTCGACTACTACGGGCAGGAGTACGACGAGAACGCGGGCGTCGTCGAGTACAAACTGGCCTCCGAGGATCCGTTGCACGATGGGGAGAACACCTTCTACGGCCGCGTCATCCACGAGGCGATGCACGAGTTCGTCAACAAGGTGAAATCCGGTGCTCGCGGACTCGGTCCCCAGAAACGCATCAAACTCCTGCTCGGTCCGGTCGGCTCCGGCAAGTCCGACTTCGACCGACAGATTCGACGCTACTTCGAGGATTACACCGCTCACGACGAGGGGCGAATGTACACCTTCCGCTGGACCAACCTCTGTGACGTCATCCCCGACCAGGACCCCGCCGACGACGTCGTCCGGTCGCCGATGAACCAGGACCCCATCATCCTGTTGCCACAGGACCAGCGCGACCGCGTCCTCGAAGACATCAACGAGTCCCTCGACGCCCCCTACACGATCAGGAACGAGCAGGCGCTCGACCCCGCGAGCGAGTTCTACATGGACAGGCTGCTGGCGTACTACGACGACGACCTCCAGTCTGTCCTGGAGAACCACGTAGAGATCATCCGCCTCGTCGCAGACGAGAACAAACGGCAGTGCGTCGAGACCTTCGAGCCCAAAGACAAGAAGAACCAGGACGAAACGGAACTCACCGGCGACGTCAACTACTCGAAGATCGCTATCTACGGCGAGTCCGACCCGCGTGCGTTCGACTACGCGGGCGCGTTCTGTAACGCCAACCGCGGGATATTCTCCGGTGAGGAACTGCTGAAACTCCAGCGGGAGTTCCTCTACGACTTCCTGCACGCCACGCAGGAACAGACGATCAAGCCGAAGAACAACCCGCGAATCGACATCGACCAGGTCATCGTCGGCCGGACGAACATGCCCGAGTACCGGGACAAGAAGGGCGACGAGAAGATGGAGGCGTTCAACGACCGGACGAAGCGCATCGACTTCCCGTACGTCCTCCAGTACGAGGAGGAGGCGAGGATCTACGAGAAGATGCTCCGGAACGCCGACCTGCCGGACATCCAGGTCGAGCCGCACACCCTGGAGATGGCCGGTCTGTTCGGCGTCCTCACTCGAGTTCAGGAACCCGACGCCGGGAACGTCGACCTGATGCAGAAGGCGAAGGCGTACAACGGCGAGATCGACGAGGCCGACGACATCGACGTCAAGAAACTCCGCGAGGAGGCCGCCGAGGTCATGGCCATCGGCGAAGGCATGGACGGCGTGTCACCGCGGTTCATCGGCGACGAGATCGCCGAGGCCATCATGGACTCGATGCATCGCGGTCGTGGCTTCCTCTCGCCGCTGACCACGTTCAATCACCTGGAGAACAACCTGGAGAACCACGGCTCCATCTCCGAGGACAAGTTCGAGACGTACTACCGCTACCTCGAACTCACCCGCGAGGAGTACAAGGAGCGGGCCATCGAGGACGTCCGCCACGCGCTGGCGTACGACCTCGACGAGATCCAGCGCCAGGGCGAGAAGTACATGGACCACGTCATGGCCTACATCGACGACGACACCGTCGAGGACGAGATCACCGGGCGCGAACAGGAACCGGACGAGCAGTTCCTGCGCAGCGTCGAGGAGAAGCTGAACCTCCCCGAGGACCGAAAGGACGACTTCCGCCAGGAGGTCAGCAACTGGGTGTCCCGTCGCGCACGCGAGGGTGACACGTTCAATCCGCAGGACAACGACCGCCTGCGCCGCGCGCTGGAACGCAAGCTCTGGGAGGACAAGAAGCACAACATCAACTTCTCCGCGCTGGTCTCCAGCGGGGAGATGGACGACGACGAGCGCAACAAGTGGATCGACGCGCTCATCGAACAGGGCTACTCCGAGGATGGCGCGAAGGAGGTGCTCGAATTCGCCGGTGCGGAGGTCGCCAAAAGCGAGATGGAAGAGTAATGAGTGACGAGGAACGGCCCCACGGTTCGGGGCAGCGAGGTGACGTGAGCGGGGAGAGTTTCATCGAAGCCGCCGACGCGGCGCTCGAAGAGACCTACGAGCGCCCGGTGAGCCTGTCCGAGTACGTCGACTTCGTGCTGGAGAATCCCCACGTCGCCTCCCACGCCAGCAAGTACCTGCTCGACGCCATCGAGCACGCGGGCACGCGGACGGTCATCGAGGAGGGCGAGCAGAAGGAGCGATACGAGTTCTTCGACGACCCCCACAACGAGGGAGAACACGCCATCCTCGGCAACACGGAGGTCCTCAACGACTTCGTCGACGACCTCCGCTCCATCGCGGCCGGCCGTGGCAAGGGCGAGAAGATAATCTGGCTCGACGGCCCGACCGCCACCGGCAAGTCCGAACTGAAACGCTGTCTGGTCAACGGCCTGCGCGAGTACTCGAAGACGCCCGAGGGGAGACGCTACACTGTCGAGTGGAACGTCGCCGGCGCGGAGCGCAGCAGTAGCGGTCTGACCTACGGCGACCAGGCTGTCTCCGACGAGGACGACTGGTACGAGAGCCCCGTCCAATCGCACCCGCTCACGGTGTTCCCTCCGGAGGTCCGCCGCGAACTGCTGGACGCCATCAACGCCGAACTCGACGACCACATCGGCGTGAACGTGGAGGGGAAGCTCGATCCCTTCTGCCGGGAAGCGTACGACTTCCTCGAAGAGCAGTACCGCCGCGAGGGGACCGATCACCTGTTCACGGCGGTCACGGACCCCGGCCACCTCCGGGTGAAGAACTTCGTCGTGGACGTCGGCCAGGGCATCGGTATCCTCCACTCCGAGGACGAGGGGACGCCGAAGGAACGGCTCGTCGGCTCGTGGATGGCCGGGATGCTGCGCGAACTGGATTCCCGCGGCCGGAAGAACCCGCAAGCGTTCAGCTACGACGGCGTCCTCAGTCAGGGCAACGGCCTGCTCACCATCGTCGAGGACGCCAGCCAGCACGCTGATCTCCTGCAGAAGCTCCTGAACGTCCCCGACGAGGGCACGGTCAAGCTCGATAAGGGCATCGGGATGGACATCGACACACAGCTCATCATCATCTCGAACCCCGACCTCGAAGCCCAGCTGAACCAACACGCCGATAGCGGCGGCATGGACCCGCTGAAGGCGCTGAAGCGTCGCCTCGATAAACACGAGTTCACGTATCTCACCAACCTCAGTCTGGAGGCGGAACTGCTCCAGCGGGAGCTCACCAACGAGACCGAGGTCTGGCGAGCGGACCGCTGGGACCAGCTCGAGGAGCGCATCCGCGAGCCGCTCACGATGCACGTGCGGGACACGTCGGGCGACGTGCACGCGAAGGAGCTCGCACCGCACTCGATCGAGGCCGCGGCGCTGTACTCGGTCGTGACTCGCCTCGTCGACACCGACCTGCCGAGCGGACTCGACATGGTCGACAAGGCGCTGCTGTTCGACCGCGGGTACCTCGAAGAGGGCGACGAGCGCATCGACGTCGCGGACTTCGAGTTCGACGACCGCGCGAACGACGGCGAACAGGGCATCCCCGTCACCTACACGCGTGACGTCATCGCCGATCTCCTCCACGAGGAGCGGGATCGACATCACCAGGACCTGCCCATCGAGCACGTGATCATGCCGCGAGACGTGCTGAACACGATGGCCGAGGAGCTGACCGACGCTCCTGTCTTCTCGCCGACCGAAGCGAGCGACTTCGAGGACCGACTGGTCCAGGTGAAGAATCACGTGTTCCGACGCCAGGAGAACGACGTCCTCGACGCGATGATGCGCGAGAAGCGCGTCGACGAATCGACCGTCGAGGAGTACATCGAGCAGGTGTACGCCTGGGCGACCGACGACCAGATCGAGAACGAGCGCGGCGAGTACGTCGACCCCGACCCGCTGAAGATGAAGGTGTTCGAGATCGAGCACCTCGGCCGGTTCGAGGAGACCAACTACGCCGGGAACGACCCCGACGACGCCGTCCGCGAGTTCCGGACGGACAAGATCATCACGGCGCTGAACCGCCACGCGTGGCACAACCGCGACGAGGAGTTCCGCGTCTCCGACGTCAACGTCAAGGAGATTCCGGTCATCAAGACGGTCCTCGGGAGCCACGACTGGGCGGACGTCCGCCGAACGTTCGAGGACTTCGACCCGCGACAGTGGGACAACCCACCGAGCGGCACCGAGACGGCCTCGCTCAAGCGCGACACCGTCCGGAACATGCAGGAGCTGTTCGACTACTCGGAGGCGTCGGCCGAGCTTACGAGCCGACACGTCATGAACCAGGTGAGTTACAAATGGGACTGAAAGACGACCTCGAACGATATCGTGAGGTCGGCGAGCAACGCCGGCAGGACCTCTCGGAGTTCATCCAGTACGGCGACCTCGGGAACAGCCGGCCCGACGAAGTGAAGATCCCGATCAAGATCGTCGACCTCCCGGAGTTCGCCTACGACCAGCGCGACAAGGGCGGCGTCGGGCAGGGGGAAGGTGCCCAGCCCGGCGACCCGGTGGGCCAGCCCCAACCCCAGCCTCAGCCCGGCGACGGCGACGAGGAGGGCGAACCCGGCGAGGAAGGGGCCGAACACGAGTACTACGAGATGGACCCCGAGGAGTTCGCCCAGGAACTCGACGAGGAACTCGGCCTCGACCTCGAACCGAAGGGGAAGAAGGTCGTCGAGGAGATAGAGGGCGACTTCACCGACATCACGCGCACCGGTCCCTCCAGCACGCTCGACTTCGAACGGCTGTTCAAGGAGGGTCTCAAGCGCAAGCTGGCGATGGACTTCGACGAGAACTACGTCAAAGAGGCGCTCAAGATCGACGGCTGGGGGCCCTCGAAGGTATTCACCTGGGCACGGGAGAACAACATCCCTGTCTCGAAGGCGTGGATCGACGAGGCCTACGAAGAGATCCCCCGCGACGAGCGGACGACGTGGAAATCGCTGGAGGACATGGAGGCGAACGTCGAAGAGACCGACGTTCCCGCTCGCATCCGACGGGACGGCGTGGACCAGATCCCCTTCCGCCGTGAAGACGAGCGCTATCGCTACCCGGAGATCGTCGAGAAGCGCGAGCGCAACGTCGTCGTCGTGAACATCCGCGACGTCTCCGGATCGATGCGCCAGAAGAAACGCGAACTCGTCGAGCGGACGTTCACGCCGCTCGACTGGTATCTGCAGGGCAAGTACGACAACGCCGAGTTCGTCTACATCGCCCACGACGCCGACGCCTGGGAGGTCGAGCGCGACGAGTTCTTCGGCATCCGGAGCGGCGGCGGCACCCGCATCTCCTCGGCGTACGAGTTGGCGAAGCGGATTCTCGAGGAGGAGTACCCGTGGGCGGAGTGGAACCGCTACGTCTTCGCGGCCGGCGACTCCGAGAACTCCAGCAACGACACCGAAGACAACGTCATCCCGTTGATGGACCAGATTCCCGCGAACCTCCACGCCTACGTGGAGACCCAGCCGAGCGGGAACGCGATCAACGCGACGCACGCCGAGGAGGTCGGCCGACACTTCGGCGAGGACAGCGACGAGGTGGCCGTCGCCTACGTCACCAGTCCCGACGACGTCGTCGACGCCATCTACACCATCCTGAGCACGGAGGAACAATGAGCGACCGCACAGACGCAAAACGAATCGCGAAGGGCCTCGAAGAGCCGGTTCGAGAAGCCGCGAACCTCGCCGAGAAGTTCGGGCTCGAACCGTACCCCGTCAACTACTGGATCGTCGACTACGACGAGATGAACCAGCTCATCGCCTACGGCGGCTTCCAGCAGCGCTACCCGCACTGGCGCTGGGGGATGCAGTACGACCGCCAGCAAAAGCAGGGGCAGTTCCTGGGCGGCAAGGCCTTCGAGATCGTCAACAACGACAACCCGGCCCACGCGTTCCTCCAGGAGTCGAACACGCTCGCCGACCAGAAGGCCGTCATCACGCACGTCGAAGCCCACTCGGACTTCTTCGCGAACAACGAGTGGTTCGGCCTGTTCGCCGACGACCCGAACGCGGCGTCGATGCTGGCCCGCCACGCCGAGACGATTCGCGGGTACATGCAGGACCCCGACATCGAGCGCGAGGCCGTCGAGCGGTGGATCGATCACGTCCTCTGTCTGGAGGACAACATCGACCAGCACCGCCCGTACGCACCAATCGAGACCGACCTCGCCGACGTCCCCGACGACATCGACGTCGCGGACCTCGCCGATCAACTCGACAACCTCGAACTCTCCGAGGAGGTCAAACGACAGGTCTTCGACGAGGAGTGGCTCGACGCCCAGCGCGACGACGACGACGTCGTCACCTTCCCGAGCGAGCCACAGAAGGATGTCATCGCCTTCCTCCGCAAGCACGGGATGCAGTACGACGAAGACGCGGAGAAGGCCGTGGAGATGGAGGACTGGCAGCGGGAGATTCTCGAGGTCCTCCGCCGCGAGGCGTACTACTTCGCGCCCCAGAAGATGACGAAGGTCATGAACGAGGGCTGGGCCGCGCTGTGGGAGTCGCGGATGATGACCGACGAGAACTTCGCCGCCGACGACGAGTTCGTCCTCTACGCCGACCACATGGCCCGCGTCCTCGGTTCACCTGGCCTGAACCCCTACAAGCTCGGCCTCGAACTCTGGCAGTACGTCGAGAACTCGGAGAACCGCCGCGAGGTGGCCGAACGGCTGCTCCGCGTCGAGGGCGTCACGTGGCGCAACTTCGGCGACGTCGTCGACTTCGAGGAGGTGCTGGCCGAACTCGAACCACCGGACTGGCTCGTCGACGTGCCCGGTCACCTGGACGACCTCGATCCCGAGGACCCGCGCGTGGACGCAGACGCACTGGCCGCCGCCAGGGCGGGCGACGTCGACGTCGAGACGTACCCCTGGAAGGTGCTGACCTACGAGGGGCTCGTCGAGCGACACTACTCGCTCGTGAAGCCGCAGAACCGCGGGTTCCTCTCGCGCATCTCGCTGGAGGAACTGGAGCGCATCTCCCGGTACATGTTCGACGACGCCCGCTACGAGAGCGTCACCGAGGCGCTCGCCGACGTCGAGTACGCGCGCGGCTGGGACCGCATGCGCGAGATTCGCGAGAGCCACAACGACGTCACGTTCCTCGACGAGTTCCTCAGCCAGGAGTTCGTCGACGAGAACAACTACTTCACCTACGAGTACACCTACGCCAGCGACGACTACCGTGTCTCCTCGACGGACTACGAGGACGTCAAGAAGAAGCTGATGCTGCAGTTCACCAACTTCGGCAAACCCACCGTCGTCGTGCAGGACGGCAACTACAACAACCGCAACGAACTCCTGCTCGCTCACCAGTACAACGGCATCGCGCTCGACCTCGGGCAGGCCCAGAAGGTGCTCGAACGCGTCTTCGAACTGTGGGGCCGCCCGGTCAACCTCATGACCATCGTCAAGGAGTTCGACGAACACGACATCGAGGTCGCGAAGCGCCGCAACCGCGAACCCGAACCTCGCGAAACGGGAAAACTCATCCGCTACGACGGCGACGAGACGTCGATGGAGGACCTCGAATGGGACGAGGTGGAGCACCTCGCCGCGACCGACGTCGACTACGACACGAAGCCCGAGGACTGGCTGGCCTGATTCGTCGCCGACTCAGGGCATCGTCTTCGTGATCGAGTCCGTCACGGCGTCACCGTCCGCGTCGGTCGCGGTGATGTCGATGCGATACTCCTGCCCGCTCGTGAGCTGCGTCGTCGTCGTGTTCACCTTTGCTCGCTGGCCCGACACCGACCGCTGCGTGTGGTAGGCGGTCGCCCCCGAGGTCGTGTTGACGACGGCGACTTCGACCTGTGAGAGGTCGTCCTGGTCCGTCTTGGGGTCGGAGACCCCGGCGAGGACGATGAACTGCTGGGTGTCGTTGCCGGCTTCGCCCACCAGCTTCCCGTCGATGGTCGGCGTTCCCGCCTTGTTCCGCGCCAGTCTCGTAATCTCGTGGGTGTTCGTCGTCGTTTCGAGCCCGAACCCGTCGCGTGCGGAGTTCTCGTCGCCGCCGGCCACGCCGTCGGCCGGCTCCCAGAGCATGTGCGAGACAGTTCCGGAACTGGTAGCTAACGCGTTCCCGGAGATCGTGACCGTGTCCGACCGCGAATCCGTGTTCCCGGACTGGTCGTACACCGTCACCGTCACCCTGTACTCGCCGTTTCCGAGGTTGCCCGTGCTCTTCCAGATGGTCTCGCTGTCGCCAGTGGCGCTGTAGGTGTTCTCGAAGGCCGTGTTGCCGTTCCCGGTGTCCACGACCGTGACGTGGATTCGGTCTAACTGGTCACCGTCCGAGGTCGGGTCCTCGACGTTCGTGTAGAAGTCGATGCCCCCGCCGAACCAGGACGTGAACGCGAACAGGTAGTTCACCGTCGGCCGATTCACGACGTTCCGGATGGTTATCGTCGCCGTATCGCTGGCGGAGATTCCCTGCGCGTCCGTGACCGTCAGTTCGACCGTCGCGGTCGTATCACTCGCCACGTCGTCCGGCGGGTCGTAGTAGGGTTCGGCACCCGTATCGGACGCCATCTTCCCCGGCCCACTGATTATCTGCCAGGAGTAGCTCTTTGCGTCGTTGCTGCTCCCGGTCCCGTCGAGCTGGTACAGCGTCGTCCCCTCGTTCATCTCGTAGGGACCGCCCGCCTCTGCGATGGGACCGAACTGCTCGGCGGCCGTCGCGCTCGCCGTCCCCCCGTGTGCATCGGAGAACAGCGAGTAGGTGGCACCGACGCCGAGGAGACCGACGCCACCGAGAACGACGACTGCGACGACCAGCGCTCGTGCAGTCGAGGTCATCGTAATCGGTTCCCCCCGCCGGAATCCGACGTCGCGTCACTGTACAGCGAGTAGAGTTCGCTGACGACCAGCAGCACCGACGGCACGATGACGAACAGGACGAGTCCGAGGTCCGTGCCCGCAAACAGGACTGCCCTCCCGACGGCCGGCACGTGGAACCAGAGCTTCCCCTCGATCTGCGACGGCGTCACGAGACTCCGGTCGGCCTCCTCGTTCGCGTCACCCTTCGTTCGGAAGGTCAGCCCGTCATCACCGTCCATCACGTCGACGATTCGGTGGGTTACGCGGTTCGGCCCACCCTCTCGGCTGGACTCGAACGTGATGACGTCACCCTCCTGAAGCGATTCTGTCGGGACGTCTCGGATGACGACGACGTCGCCCGCTTCGATGGACGGGGACATGCTGTCCGAGAGGACGACGTAGCTCGATTCGGCACCGATTGCACTCGGGACGGCGACGACGACGGTCAGGACGAGCGCGACGAGCAACACCGCGACACCCAGCGCGTTCGCGACCGAGCGTATCGGCCCCCAGTTCATTCGTGCCACCTCACGTTGTCCATGCGTATCGATCCTCTCAGGTCTGCTCCAGTCTGAACGCGAGGTCCAGTTCGACCCCGTCGCTCTGTGCGAGTTCGCTGGTGTCCGCCGGGAGCCACCATTCGAGCGTGAACTGCTTCGACCCGCCGCTTCCCAGCGTGGTCCCTGGGTCGTAGGGCGTTCCGGTCGTCAGATTCGCGACCGTCTGGCGCGACCAGACCGTCGTCGACCCGATAGTCGCCCGTACCTCCAGATGTTCGTCGAGTTCGCCGTCCGTCCCGGACGGGTCCTGTCCCTGCTCTTTGCCGTAGAAACCGTTCTCGGTACTCTGGACGGCGGTTACCTCGACCAGCGGCTTCGCCGAGAGTGACCCGGTGTTGGCCAACTGGACGCTGCTCTGGGCACTTTCGCCGGGCTGCATCGCCCCCTCATCGAGAAGGGTCACGTTCTGGTTGCCGCCGTCGAGATGGAGGTCGAGCGTTCCCGCCTGTAGCGTGTTTCCCGAACTCGTCTCCTCGTCCGAGAACAGCGCGAAGGTGCCTGCACCGGCCCCGGCGCTGGCCGTGCCGACGGTCGCTACCGCCGCCAGGAGCCCACGCCGCGTGATGGTGACGCCCTCGCGAGTCATACTGGAGCGAATGCTGTGGCTTCGACCGGACGGACCGAGGTTCGCCGACCGCACCGAGCGTTACTGCTGGGTCAGCGTGAACGTGAAGTCCACGGTGAGGTCGTCGCCCTGTGCCGCGTTGTTGGTCGCGCCGTCGTCCGGGAACTGCCAGTCGACGTTGAACGAGACCGGCCCGGAGAAACCGGTGATGACGTCGCCCCACGAGGTAGCGTCGTAGTTCACGGCCGGTTCGTAGTTCTCCGAGGACCCCGTCGTCCCGTCGCTGTTGAGGACCGGGTCGGCGGTACTGTCGAACGTGGTGTCGGTTCCGCTGCTCGTCCCGAGCCAGATGTTCAGGTCCAGTTGGTCGTCGAGTTCGCCATCGCCCGTGGTGTCGGTCTCCGAATCGGGGTTGTTGTTCTCCGTGCTGGAGACGCTCGTGACCTCGACGGTGAGGTCGCCAGCGATGGACCCCGCCTTCTGGAGATCGAGCGAGCTCGAACCGCTCTGGCCCGGTTTCACGTCGGACGCCGTGAAGGAGATCGTCGACGAGTTCCCCGTCTGGAGATCCAGCGTACCCGCCGTTAGCGAGTTCCCGTCGCTCGTTTCTTCGTCACTGAACAGTGCGAAGGTACCTGCGCCGGCTGCTGCGCTCCCTGCCCCAATCGTGGCGAGCGCGCCAAGGGCGCGCCGCCGCGTGATTTGCATCTTTGTCATATGTTTCCCCCGGCCCCTGGCCCCTGTACGGTGCAAACCAGTTGCCGACCTTGTATACAGATGTCTTTGAGGTCATTTAATACTTGTGTAGTATTGTTACTACTTCGAATCTTACTTACTTACTCTTACGTGAGAGGAGTGTTTATGACTCCGAGTCTCCACCGTTCCCAGCACGAATCGGTGTCAGGAACCGTCCGACTCCAGCGCGAACGAGAGGTCGAACGTGATGGTGTCAGTCTGCACCTCGTTGCCCACGGATTCGGGCAGCCGCCACTCGATAACGACCGTGCGTTCCGTGCCGGCTGGGACCGTTCCACCGTCGAACTCGACGGTCGTCGAGTCGAGCGCGTCGAAGGTGACGTACGTCGAGTCGGAACCGACGAGATAGGCGGGGCCAGTTCCCGACGGCATGTAGATTCGCAACTCGACGTGTTCGCCCATGTCTCCCTCGTTCGGCGTGTCGTCGACGTCCCACTCGGGCTCGACGTAGGAGTTCTCCCGGTCCTCCCCGGAGACGTTCGTGAGCCACAGCGTCCCCGAGTTCGAACCGGTGTTCCGGACGGTCAGTTCGTCGGCGCTGGTCGACCCCGGAGCCACCGACCCCGCCTGAACCGGTGCCTCCTCGTCCGCCGACCCGAGCGACAGTTTCACCGGAGGTCGACTCTCGCCGTCGTCGCTCCCACTCTCGGTCGACTGGCCGGATTCGCCATCCGTGTCACCCCCGGTCGCACCACCCCCGCCTGGGAAGATGTCGAATATGGAGTCGCCGTCGTCAGGCGTCGGCGTCGGGGTGGGAGCTTCGGTCGTCGTCGACGTCGCCGTCGATTGGCCTCCGGACGCCCTGGTGGTCGTGGTCGGCGTCAGCGTCGTCGTGGCGGTTTGCGATTGTTGACCACCGCCGTCACGTTGACCGGTCTCGGTGGCTGTCGCGACGGGCTGGGTCCTGGTGGCCGGCCCCACCGACCCTGGAGGAGCGGTCGGCGTGCGGTTCGTGACGTTTCCAGCATCACTTCCGAAGACGTCGTCGACTGCGTCGCGCAGGCCCGACGACTGTTGGTCGTCGCCGAACGCGAACTGCGCGGCCCCCGCGCCGAACAGACCGACGAGAAGGGCGAGGACGACGACGAGAATCCGTCTGCGATCGCTCAGAGGGGACTCGGTCGGTTCTGGCTCCCGTTCGCCGTCGCTCCGTGACCTCCTCGAACCCGTTCCCCCTGATTCGTCGTCGCTCATCTCTCGTTCCCGGGACGCGGACGACGCGGGCGGTGGCCACCCGGTATCACGGATCGCTGGCCCCGTTCCCGTTCCCCTGTCCCCTGTGTATCACGAACATAGTCTCTGACGAACGTCCGTAAATTTTTCGTGCGGAGCCGAGCCGAAAAACAGATCGATACGGGTGTGTCTCGACGGAACCAGACGGTTACGTCGGAAGCGCCCCGAACAGCAGGTTGAGATTGTGGGCCGTCGTCGTGAGTCCGATGATGGTGAGGATTGCCGGCGGTCCGTAGAGCGCGATGACGTCCTCTTCGTCCGTCGCGGCCCAGAGACTCAGCGCGAAACAGAACCCGAAGACGCCGAGTTTGAGACCGACGAGCCCGACTTGTTCCAGCGAATCGATGGCGGCGTACACGAACGGATTCGCTTCGATGTGGAGCGGGTCGAACCACACCAGGGCGATGGTCGTAACGACGTCACCGACGCCGTACGTCGCAGCGGCCAGCAACCACGGGAGGGTGAGGCGGCGCGTATCGACGGCCGACGCCTCGAACGACGGCCACGAACTCGCTGGTGACGACCACATAGTCGACCGGACACGTCCCGCCCCGAAAAACCGCACCCTTCAATTTTCACTGTCGATAATTGGTTGCTCTCGTCGGCGGTCCGGTCACCCGGAACGGGGTTCGGTCGGAAGGAACGAAGACCTGCGCGGGGTACATTGAAAGGACTGGTTCCCCAATATCGTCCGATGAAGTTGCCAGCGAGCCCGTTAGGTGCCAGCAGCGTCAAGTGGAGCGGGTTCGTCGTCGCCGGCGTCGGATTCCTTCTCACGCGATTCACGGTGACGCTGGCGCTTCTGGATTCGCCGGTCCAGTTCGCGTTCGCTGGACTGGTCCCGCTCGCCGCCGGGCTCTTGCTGACGGCCTTCGGGGTCGCGCTCGCCGTGAGCAACCGGGACGCCGAGTACGTTCGAACGGTCACGAAGTGGTGTCTCGTCAGCGTGGCAGTGATGTTCGTGCTCGTCGTGCTGACGCTGCTCGGTGAGGCCCAGAATCCGATGCGGATGGTGTCTGTCAGGTCCAACACGTCGATGGCGAACTTCCTCATCGGCGGTGCCATCGGTGGCGTGCTCCTCGGGATGCGTACGGCCGATAACGACGAGAAACGACGGGTGCTTCGAAACCAGACGACCCGCCTCGTCACGCTCAATCGCATCCTCCGACACGAGATACTCAACTCGACGGCGGTCATCCTCGGCCACGCCGAACACGTCACGGACCAATCCGACAACCGAATCCGGGGCGATGCGCTCGAGGCCGTCGTCCAACGGGGTCGGCACATTCGGGACACCATCGAGGACGTGAAGTACCTCACCGACGCCGAGGGAGGCGTCGACGGGACGCTCGAACCTGTCGAGCTGCCGTCGGTCCTCGAATCTCGCGCTGCGACCATCCGTGAACGCTATCCCGAGGCGACCATCGAACTCGACGTCGAGTCCGGACTCCCGTCCGTGCTCGCGAACGCGATGCTCGGGACGGCGTTCGAACAGTTGCTCGAGAACGCCGTCGAGTACAACGATAGCGACAGGCCCTGGGTCGGCGTCGAGACGTCGACGACGAACGACAGCGTCCGAGTCAGCGTTCGAGACGATGGTCCTGGCCTCCCGGAGCGACAGCAGACGCTCCTCGCCGGCCAGGATACGACGGAGTACGACGACCCGACCACTGGGTTCGGACTCACCATCGTTCGCCTGCTCGTCGACCAGTACGGCGGCGAGATAACCGCGACCGTCGACGACAGCGGAACGACAGTGTCCCTCGAAGTACTCCGGTCGGACGCGAACGTCGGATCGCTCGACGGAGCCGAACAGTACTACGGGATGTCCAGGCGGCGACTGGAAAACGCCGTCGTCGCGTCGGTCTTCGCCGGCATCCTGATGGGAGTCGTCCTGCAAGTCGGAGCTGGCATTCTCCCCGTTATCGGGTCGCTTTACGGCGTGCAGAACGCGGTCGTCGGGTGGATCACCCACAGTTTCCACAGCGTCGTCTTCGGGATGGTGTACGCGTCGTTGCTCTCGCACGTCCAGAGTACGGGTCACGGATGGCGAAACGCCCTGGTCTTGGGGACGGGCTACGGCCTGTTTCTGTGGGTGTTCGCCGCCGGCCTGATCATGCCGCTGTGGCTCCACCTGGTGAACGTACCACTACCCGGGACGCGCATGATCGGGGTCAGCTTGGTCGGTCACGTCATCTGGGGCGTGGCTAACGGACTGACATTCCAGCGGCTCTGTCACTGACGTCGTTGGCTTCCGTCGCCACCTGTCTGAGTCACGCCCGTTCGACCCGTAGCAGCGACCCCGCGAGCAACCACATCACGACGAGTCCGACGGGAACCGTGAGCCCCAGCTGATGCCGCCAGAAGAGGACGAGCGCCCCCGTGTGGACGAGTGCTGCCAGACCCAGCAGCCCGCCCATCAGGCGAACGGGATCGACGGGGAGCGCCTCCACCCGCTCCTCGGCGGCGTAGTACGCGACGCTAAGCAGCAGTGCCAGCGCCACGACGGCCGCGCCTCCGAGCCAGACCCAGCTTGCCAGTTTGAGTCCCGCGGTACCCTCGTACGCCGGGGCGGCGAACACCCAGAGAAACGGGTTCGTGTTGGGGAGTTCGAGCCGGTAGAGATACTGGATTCGGAAGAAGACGAACCGTATCGCGAGCACGCCGAACTCGCGGTCGATGACGGTCACCGACCACGGCAACAGCGCTGACAGCCAGGCGGACACGACGGCGAGTTCCCCCGCGTAGTCCGAACGAACCCACACCATTACCCGGTTCAGCGTGACCTGTTGGGTAAAAGCTGTCGACTCCCGGGACGGTTTCGTCCATGAAGCGGACCGCCAGCCGGCGTTACGTTCATTGCATCCCGCGCCGTAGTTGGAGACAGGAAATGAGGCGTGATTACTTTACCCTCGACGTCGGCCACGTCGCCGAGGACGACGACCGGAAGCCAGTCGTCGTCCTGGAGTTCGACGGGCCAACGGGATTGCTGGACGAACGCCTCACCGACGAGGAGGGAGCGTCCCTCGACGCCGGCGAGGTCGACGTTGCGTTCCGGTATACGACAGCCGAGGACGCCACCGACGCCGAGGGTGTCTTCAGCGTAACCAATCGCCTCACCGGTGGGTTCATCCTGGAGACGAACACGGTGGCCGAACCGATCATGCGGTTCATCCAGGCCGCGCGAAGCGACGCGGCCGAAGAGGCCGACGGCGGTCGGTACGAGGTCGTGATCCACATGCAGGACGGAGAGGAGATCGTCTACGACAAGCGAACGTTGCTCGTCTACGACGACGAGGGTGACCTCCGCCGCGAGCACAGCCTCATCCCGAGCGGCGTCGAGCTGTGAGCGTCTGCGGCTGCTTCTCGCCGCTCCTGAACGGGGACGCACTCGAGAAAGACGTCGCGGAGTTACTCGTCCTCGAAGCGCCAGCGGCGGCGAAAGTTGGTCTCGTCGCGGCGCTCGTCGTCGCACTCGTTCTGTCGGGTCTCGGCGGCGGCGTGAGCGTCGTCGCACCACGGGTGTTCGGTGCGTTCGCGCTCGCCGTCGTCCTTCACGGAGCGGTTCTTCTCGCCGGGACCGCCGTCGTCCGGGGGCTGGAGAAGGCGGGCGTCTCGACGACCTGAGAGGGGTTACTCGTTCAGGCCGGCTTCCACGCGTCGAGCGGCGGCCACCATGTTCTGGATCTTCTCCTCGGCGGCGTCGCGGGGCAGGGGCTTGAGCCCGCAGTCGGTCGCGACGGTCATCCTGTCTGCCGGGATGACTTCCAGGCCGTGCTCGATGCGCTCGACGATCTCGTCGACGCTATCGGCGTCCTTGCTCTGCGTGTCGACGACGCCGTAGCCGATGTCGATGGGGAGGTCCACGCCTTCGAACAGGTCGTGGGGGTCGTCCGCGTCGGTGCTGGCGAACTCCAGGTCGACCTCGTCGACGGGGAACTCGAACATCTCTGGCACGAGGTTCTCGTACTCGCCCGAGCAGATGTGGACGCCGAGCCGAACGTCGTCGGGGACTTCGGCGTCGATGCGCGTGAGACACTCCTGTGCGATGTCCGCGTGCGGGGACATCCCGAGGGCGGGCTCGTCGACCTGTATCCAGCGCGCGCCGGCGTCGGCCAGGCGACTCGCCTCCGCGGCGACGAGGTCGGCCATGTCGTACGCGAGCGCCTCGACGTCGTTGTCGTAGGCCTCCATCGAGCAGAACGACGCGAGCGTGAACGGGCCGGTGATGGTGGTCTTCACCGGGCGTTCGGAGACCTCCGCAGCGAATTCGTAATCGTCGACCAACCACGGGCTGTCCGATGCCACCTCGCCGGTGACGGTGGGCATGCGAGAGTTCCAGCCGTCGCCGTCGCCGTCGTTCTCGTAGTTGTCGACGAACTGGGCGAAGTACTCCACCATGCCGGTTCGGCGCTGTTCGCCGTCGGTGACGACGTCCAGGCCGGCGCGGCACATGTCGCCGGTGACGGCTTTCACCGCGTCGTCCTCGGCTTCGGCCAGGTCGGACTCCGAGAGGGCATCCTCGTCGACGAGGTCGCGCGCGGCGTCGAGCCAGGCGGGCTGGGGATAGCTCCCGACGACGGTCGTCAGCAGGAAGTGCTCGCCGTCGGCGTCCTTTGGGCGAAATTGATCGCGGGTCATTGTCGAAGCAAGGTCGGGTGCGGTTGAATAATTTGTGCCTACCGGGAACCTTGCCGCCAGCCAGGACACAGTACGTCGCACGTATCTCGCCGTCAGATTCGATTCATCCGGAGCGAACGAAACCGAATGGGCATGGATTTAAGCGGCTTCCCGACGGCGCTTCAAAAGTATGCGTCTGCACGAGTATCAGGCGAAGGAGGTCTTCGCCGACGCCGGAATTCCGACGCCAGCAGCGGAGCTGGCAGCGTCGGTGGACGACGCCGTCGCCGCAGCCGAGGCAATTGGCTATCCGGTCGCCGTGAAGGCACAGGTTCACGTCGGCGGCCGTGGGAAAGCTGGGGGTATCGAACTCGCCGAGAGCGAGTCGGAGGTACGCGAGGTCGCCGACGACATCCTGGGAATGGACCTGAAGGGATACACCGTCGAGCGCGTCCTCGTCGAGGAGGCCGTCGACTTCGTGAACGAACTCTACGTCGGCGTGACGATGGACCGTGGTGAGGGCAAGCCCGTGGCCATGGTCTCCACGCGCGGCGGCGTCAACATCGAGGAGGTCGCCGAGGAGGACCCCGAGGCGATTGCGCGTGAGCACATCGACCCCGCGTTCGGCATGCATCCCTATCAGGCCCGTCGCGCCGTCTACGAGGCGGGCGTCGACCGCGACATCGCGAACTCCGTCGCGCGCGTCCTCCAGACGCTCTATCAGGTCTGGGAGGACCGCGACGGCAGCGACGCCGAGATAAACCCGCTGATGGTGACTGCTGACGACGAGATCGTCGCGGCCGACGCCGTCCTGAACGTCGACGACGACGCGCTGTTCCGCCAGCCCGAGATGGCCGAGTACGACGAGGAGGGCGAGTTCAGCGAGGACGAACTCGAACGGAAGGCCGACGAGTACGGCTTCGACTACGTCCGCCTGTCGGGCAACGTCGGCATCATCGGCAACGGTGCCGGCCTCGTCATGACGACGCTCGACCTCGTCGACTACTACGGCGGCGAGCCCGCGAACTTCCTCGACGTCGGTGGCGGCGCGAAGGCCGAGCGCATCTCGAACGCGCTCGACATGGTCTTCTCCGACGAGAACGTCGACGCCGTCGTCTTCAACATCTTCGGCGGCATCACCCGCGGGGACGAGGTGGCCCGCGGTATCAACGAAGCGCTCGAACAGTTCGACGAAATTCCCAAGCCCGTCGTCGTCCGACTCGCGGGCACCAACGCCGAAGAAGGCATGGAGATTCTCAACGCCGACCTCGTCACCGTCGAACAGACCCTCGAAGACGCCGTCCAGCGTGCGGTCGGCTACGCCGAGGAGGTGGACCAATGAGTTCTGTTGATCGCTTCCTCGCTCGCTTCGCTCCCGAGACTGCGCTCGACAACCTCATGCTCACCACCGGGGGGTGGTTCGCATGAGCGTGCTCGTCGACGAGGAGACCCGCGTCGTCGTCCAGGGCATCACTGGCGGCGAAGGGAAGTTCCACACCGAGCAGATGATGGAGTACGGAACGAACGTCGTCGCCGGTGCAGTCCCCGGCAAGGGCGGGCAGGAAGTCGCGGGCGTTCCCGTTTACGACACCGTCGAGCAGGCCGCTCGCGAGGAGGACGCCGACGCCTCCGTCGTGTTCGTCCCGCCGGCGTTCGCGGGCGACGCCCTGTTCGAGGCGCTGGACGCGCCGCTGGACCTCGTCGTGGCCATCACGGAGGGCATCCCGACGCAGGACATGGCCCGGGTCAATCGCCAACTGCGGGAGACCGACACCTACCTCGTCGGCCCGAACTGTCCCGGCCTCATCACGCCGGGCGAGGCGAAACTCGGCATCCTCCCGGGGAACATCTTCTCCTCGGGCAACGTCGGACTCGTCTCTCGCTCCGGGACGCTGACCTACCAGGTCGTCGACAACCTCACGAAGCGGGACCTCGGGCAGACGACCGCCATCGGCATCGGCGGCGACCCCATCATCGGGACCGGCTTCGTCGACGCGCTCGAACTGTTCGAGGCCGACCCCGACACCCACGCCGTCGTCATGTGCGGCGAGATCGGCGGCGAGGACGAGGAGGAGGCCGCCCGCTACATCGCCGAGTACATGGACACGCCGGTCGCCGGCTTCATCGCCGGCCGCACGGCCCCACCGGGCAAGCGCATGGGTCACGCCGGCGCGATCGTCTCCGGGTCGGGCACCGGGACCGCGGAGAGCAAGATCAAGGCCCTGGAGAACGCGGGCGTTCCGGTCGGCGACACTCCCGAACAAGTCGCAGACCACGTCGAAGACCTACTCTGAGTGACTGGTTTCGGCGGTAACGCCGAAAAATTATATCCCTTCCTCTCACAGTTCTGCCCAATGAGTGCCTCGACCGGTGGAGACGTGTGCGTGCTCCACGTCGACGACGACCCTGCCCTGCTCGACCTCAGTGCCGAGTTTCTCGAACGCGAGCGGGACTCGTTCTCGGTGAGGACGACGACGGACGTCTTCGAGGCACTCGAAGTCGTATCCGGGGAGTCCATCGATTGCGTCGTCAGCGACTACCAGATGCCCGAGATGAACGGGCTCGAATTCCTGGAGGAGGTGCGGACGCGTCGACCGCGCATCCCGTTCGTCCTGTTCACCGGCAAGGGGAGCGAGGAGATCGCGAGCGAAGCCATCACCGCTGGCGTGACCGACTACCACCAGAAGGGCGGTGGCGTCGAGCAGTGGACCGTCCTCGCGAACAAGATCGACATCGGCGTCGACCACTACCGGGCCGCCGAGGCGCTCCGGGAGAGCGAGAACCGATATCGTACCGTCGTCGAGCGAAGCCACGACGGCATCTTCATCTATCAGGACGGTATCATCCGGTTCGTCAACGACCGGGCGTGCGAGATTACCGGCTACGAGCGTGCCGAACTGGTCGGGACGCCGGTCGAATCCCTGCTTCACGAAGCCGACCGCGAGCGCGTTCTCGACGTCGTCAGGGGTCACACCGGTGACGAACGTGCCGAGTCGCCGACGACGTATCGGGCGCGCATCCGCCGAAAGGACGACGAGGTGAGACACCTCGAACTCAGCGCCAAGGAGATCACGTACGAGGGTGTGGAGTCCGTCCTCGGATCCGCCCGAGACGTCACCGAACAGGTCGAACAGCGTCGCGCCCTCCAGCGGGAACGCGACCGCATCTCCGCGCTCTTCGAGAACATCGCGGTCCCCATCATCTACTACGAGTTCGACGGGACGACGCCGCACATCCGGGACGTGAACCCGGCGTTCGAGAAGACCTTCGGCTATCCACGGACCGAGGTCGTCGGCGCGAACATCGACGACGTGATCGTCCCGCCGACCTACGCCGACGAAGCGGGATGGTTCAATCGTCGCCTGCAGTCAGGTGAGCGGATCGAGGCGGACGTCACCAGACAGACCGCCGAGGGCCCGCGGGAGTTCCACATCCTGTCCGTCCCGCTCACGCCCGGTCAGCGGTGTGACCGCGGCTACGCCGTCTACACGGACATCACCGACCGGAAGCGCCACGAGCAGCGACTCAACGCCATCCAGGAGAGCTCGCGGGAGCTGATGCGGGCAAACACGGCGCGAGAGGTCGCAGAGATCGTCTCCAGGGCAGCGAAGGAGACGCTCGAGTACCCCATCAATAGCGTCATGCTCGCCGACGCGGACCGGACCGAGCTGGTCCCGGTAGCAACGACACCCGAGGTGGCCGAGTACCTCGACGAGCCGCCGACGGTACGGGCCGGAGACGGACTCATCTGGAACGCGTTCGAACGCGGCGAACCGCGCGTGTACGACGACGTTCGGACGGACGACGACGTCTACAATCCCGACACGCCGTTCAGGAGCGAGTTCTACGTTCCCATCGGCGAGCACGGCATCTTCGTCGCGGCGTCGGCCGAGGCCGGGTACTTCGAGCAACGTGACGCCGCGCTCGTGAAGGTGCTGGCAGCCAACGCGGAAGCGGCGCTCGAACGCGCCGAGCGAGAGATGGAACTGCGAACCCAACGCTCGGCGCTGGAGCGACAGAACGAACGCCTCGACGAGTTCGCCAGCGTCGTCAGCCACGACCTGCGAAACCCGCTGAACGTCATCCTCGGTCGGGTCGCCGCCGCGCGCGAAGCGCCCGCTCCCGAACACCTGGACCGAATCGAGGAATCGGCCCGGCACATGGAACGACTCGTCGAAGACCTGCTGTCGCTCGCTCGTGAGGGCGAGGTCGTCGACGAGGTCAGTTCCGTCGACCTCGAAGCTGTCGCGCAGAGCGCGTGGCAGCAGGTCGATACGCAGAACGCGACGCTGACGGTCGAACCGGACGTTTCGACGGTTCAGGCGGACGAGCCGCGTCTACACGAACTGCTGGAGAACCTCTTTCGCAACGCGATCGACCACTCCGATCCCGGCGCGATGGGCGTTCACGTCACGGTCGGCCCGCTCCCGGGCGGCGGCTTCTACGTCGCCGACGACGGACCGGGTATCGACCCGGAGGACAGGGACCAGGTCTTCGAGCGGGGCTACACCAGCGAGGACCAGGGCACGGGGTTCGGCCTGTTCATCGTGGCCGACATCGCCGACGCGCACGGCTGGTCGATTTCCGTCCAGCAGAGCGACACGGGCGGCGCGTGCTTCGAGGTTCGACCCGACGATTCGGACGGGGCGTAAGCCGGTCGCGACCGGTTCAGCCCGACGGTGGAAACCGATAGACGGCGCTGGTAAGCTCGGCGAAATCGCACCACGTAAACGTTCCGATGGGGATATATGTGATGATACAGAAATATTACGTATGCCCCACACCTGTCGGGACTGCAAGCAGACGTTCACCACGGAACTCGAACTCGAGCTCCACAAGGACACGTGTTCGGCCGGCCAGCTGTTCTGTGACAACTGTGGCGAGCGATTCGCCGAACGAACGGCGACGAAGGACGGGTGGCACTATCGATGCCCCACAGAGGACTGCGATGGTGAAGGAATCGGCGACGACATTCATAAAGTAAGTAACGTACGACTCGAAACCCACTGACGCTCAGCTATCGCGTTCGCACCGATCGACGATGCGCCGAATCGCGACGGCACAGATGACCACGTAGGGTGCCGCGACGGGCGGCACTTCGAACACGACTCGGCAGGTAGCGTGTCCGAGACTTTCTACTCGGTGGCCCGTCGCGGGCACCCCCGCGACGCGCCATCCCCACCGATACGCCCGACAGGACGTGACCTCGAACGGCAGCCATAGCCCGCCGACCGTTCTGACGCGACCGGTCGTCCCCGCTCGGACGTACCGGTCGGTCGCCTCGACGGCACGCACGCTCGGGCCCCACTCCGGCCACCGTTCGGTATCAGTGAGCAGCGACCACGCAGCGGTGGCCGGACACGCGACGCGCTCGGCGACGCAGAGGCGTCGGCCCTCCGGCGTCCGTTCGAGGGAGAGGTCCACGTGATACCTTCGTTCCCCACCCAGATAGTAGCCACTACGGAGCCAAACTATACAGTGGTTCACCCGTAAGGGGAGAGCGAATGATAGAAGCCCGGGGCCTTCGCAAGGAATACGGCGGTTTCGTCGCCGTGGAGGGCAGCACGTTCTCGGTCGACAGTGGGGAAGTGTTCGGCATCATCGGTCCGAACGGCGCCGGAAAGACGACGACGCTGAAGATGCTCGCAGGGCTGCTCGAACCCACCGACGGAGACGTCTCCGTTGCGGGCTACCAGGCTGGGGAGACGGAGATGCGCAAGCGGTTGGGCTTCCTGCCGGAGGAATCACCGCTGTACGAGGAGATGACGCCCGTGACGTATCTCTCCTTCTTCGCCGACCTCTACGACGTTCCCGGCGGCGTCGCCGACCGGCGCATCCACGATACGCTGGACAGACTCGACCTCGAACACCGCGAAAGACCGCTGGGCGACATGTCGAAGGGCATGAAGCGGAAGGTCGCCATCGCGCGGTCGCTCATCAACGACCCGGACGTGCTCATCTACGACGAGCCGGGCAGCGGGCTGGACCCGCTGACGACCAACTACATCATCGAGTTCACGCGCGAGCTCGGCGAGCAGGGGAAGACCATCGTCTTCAGCGCGCACAACCTCTTTCACGTCGAGAGCATCTGCGACCGCGTCGCCATCATGAACGAAGGCCGCATCGTCGCGCGTGGCAACCTCGACGAACTCCAGCGCGAGTACGGCGAGACGCGCTATCACGTGTACACGACCGTCGAGGTAGCGGACAGCGTCAAAGAGAACGGGAACTACCGACGGGTCGTCGAGAGCATGGACGCCGTCGAGGAGACGCGCGAGGCCGCGACGGCGCGAGGCGGGAGCGTCGTCGACATTCGGACCGAGGAATCCAGCCTCGAGGAAGTGTTCCTGAACGTCGCCGAACCGGAGGCGTAAGATGGGGGCCGGACGCTGGCTCCGCACTCGCAGCAGGAACGTCCTCCGTATCGGCCGGTGGGAGATCACGAAGAACGCCGGCGGCGTGGACAAGCGAACGATCCTCGTCGCCGCCGTCGCCATGGTCGGACTCGCGGCGATGGCTCCCGTGGCGGCGAACCAGGGCGTCGCGCTGGACAGCGGACTGTATCGCGTCGGGGTCGAGCCGTCGAGTCCCTACTACGGCGCGGTCGCCGCCGACCCGACGTTCGTCGTGCAAGCGCCGAGTCCCGAAGCCGTCGAGAAGGGCCGACAGGAGGTACTCATCCAGGGTGGGACGGTAGCTGACTACGCTCGGACACAGAAGGGCCGCGCCGCGCTGGCGGAACTCCGCTCGACCGTCCAGCGATACAACGACGCGCGGATGGTCGACGAGCCGAACCAATCCGCCGCCTTCCCGGTGCTCGTCGACCTCCGGTACGTCGACCGCGACGTCTCCCAGATCGTCGTTCCGAACGGAGAGAGCGGGAGCGACGAGACGGGAAGCGATTCGGGTACCGACCTCTCTGTGGGAACTGAGACCGACGGAGCGTCGGCCGGCGACGGCACGTCTACCGCGAGCGGTGACGGTGGCGGGTCGAGCGGCGGTGACGACGGCGGTTCGACGGCCGAGGGAACGGCCGGTACGGCGACCGACGGCGACGACGACGGTTCCACAGGGACCGACAGCGGTGAGGACGGTTCCACAGGGGCCGACGGCGACGACGCCACGACGACGGCCACCGACACGGACGGCGACCAGAGCGGTGGCCTGCTCGGCTCCGTCGGCGACCGCTTCACGGCCAGCCTCTCCGGCGGTGGCGTCAGCGGAACGCCGTCGGACATCCAGCCGCCGTTCCCGTTCCGGTCGCTGGTGCTGGCGTTCGTGTTCGTCCTGCCGCTGAACTTCATCATCCAGGCGTACGGCTCGACGATGCTCAGCGAGCGCATCAAACGCCGCGGCGAACTCCTCCTCGTCGCGCCGGTCAGTCGCGGCGACATCATCGTCGGCAAGACGCTGCCGTACTTCGCGGCAGCTATCGGCATCGCCGCGGTCATCGCACTGGGGCTTGACGGCGGTGCCGTCTCGGTCCTCGCCGTCGCCCCGCTCGCCATGCTGTTCCTCTCGGCGACGTTCCTGGGCGCGATGTTCGCTCGCTCGTTCAAGGAACTCACGTTCGTCACGGTGACGGTGACGGTCTCCCTGACGACCTACGCGTTCGTCCCGGCCATCTTCACGGACGTCACTCCCATCGCGCTCATCTCGCCGCTGACCATCGTCGTCCGGGACCTCCAGGGGCAGGCAATCGGGCTCGGCGAGCTGGCGTTCTCGACGCTGCCGCCGACTGCGACCGCGCTGGTCCTGTTCGGACTCGGCGCGGGGCTGTACCGCGAGGAGGACATGTTCACCCAGCGGCCCATCCCGCTGAAGGTGCTCGACGCGCTGGCAGGTCGCATCAAGCGCAAACGAAGCGTCGCGTTCGTGACCGCGATCCTCCTGCCGTTCGTGCTGGTGACGGAACTGGTGGCCATCGCCGGGCTGTTCGCGTTGCAGGCGCTCTCGCTCCGGCTCACCATCGTACTCACGCTCGTCGCCGTCGCCGTCATCGAGGAGGTCGCCAAGAGCCTGCACGTGTACGCGGGCTACGTCCACGCGAAGTTCGACCGGAGCTTGCGAACGGCGCTGACCGTCGGTGCGCTGAGCGGCGTGGGCTTCTTCCTCGTCGAGAAGCTGTCGCTCATCGTCCGCCTCGCGGACCTCATGTCGCTCGACATCGGCCGGGCGGCGTTCAACGAATCGGCGCTGTCGGGGCCGGTCGTGCTGTCGTTCCTCCTCGCACCGCTGGCGCTGCACGTCGTCACCGCGTCCATCTCGGCGGTCGGCGCGCGCCGGAGCAGAGAGAGCTACTTCCTGGCCCTGCTCGTCGCGATCGCGGTTCACGTCGCGTACAACCTAACGGTGGTGATGGTCCTTGGCTGGCAGTAAGGACGTCCTCTCGGACCCGCGGACGGCACTCGCTCGCCGGGAACTGTCCTCGCTGTCCCGCGAGAAGACCATCGTCCTCGCGTTGCTCATCCAGCTGTTCGTCGCGTCGTTCTCGTCGTTCCTCGTGGTCGGCCTGACCTCGCTGTACGACCCCGGGTCGGTGGCGAGCGACGACATCGTCGTGGGCGTCTCCGGTGACCAGCGGGACGCGCTGGAGGAAGCCGCCGCGCGGCAGGACGGGATACGGGTGCGAACATACAGAACTCGAGCCACCGCTCTCGCCGCGTTCCAGGCCGGGGACAGGGACGACCGCGTCGACGCGGTGGTCCATGCCTCGACGTTCGACGGGCGCATCGACGCCGAAGTCACCGCGCCACAGAGTTCCATCCGGACGACCGTCGTGGTCCAGCAGGTGCGGACGCTGCTCGAAGCCGTCGAACGGAACGAGCGGGCCGTGCGCGAGAGCCACCTCACTCGCGAGGTGGTCCCGCTGCCCCAGGAGGTTCCCGCCAGCCCGTACTTCGGGTTCACCTACACCGTCCTGATTCCTCTGTTGCTGTTCCTGCCGCCGTTCATCAGCGGGTCGGTCGCCGTCGACTCCATCACCGAGGAGATCGAGCGGGACACGCTGGAGTTGCTCCGCGTCTCCCCGGTCTCGCTGGTCGAGATCGTCGACGGCAAGGCCGCCGCGATGATCCTCCTCGCTCCCGCCCAGGCGCTGCTGTGGATCGGACTGCTGGCGTGGAACGGGATCGCCGTCTCGAACGTCCTCACGCTGCTGGTCGCCGTTACGGCCATCGCGGCGCTCGTCGTGAGCATCGGTCTCGGACTCGGCGTCCAGACCGCACAGCGGCGGCAAGCACAGCTGTTGTACTCCGTGCTGGTTATCTTCGTCTTCGGGCTGGCCGTCTTCCTGCCCGAGCACCCGACGACGACGGTGGCGAAGTTAGCAGTCGACAGCGCGTCGGTGCTCTCGTACGCCCACGTCGGTGGCTACGTCGTGCTCGCCGTCGTGGGCTACGCGCTCCTCAGGTCGGTCGTCGGGCGAGTCGACGCAGAGAATCTGTGAACGGCGGCCGGTCGCGCCGGGTCGACCCCACCGTTTTCCACGTCGGGGATGTAGGTCCAGGACGAGAGTGATCCAACGTGGAGCCGGAACCTTGGCACAAGAACGCCGTCGTGTACGCGCTCGACGTCGAGACGTTCTCCGACTCCGACGGAAACGGGGTCGGTGACTTCCGGGGACTCATCGACCAGCTGGATTACCTCAACAGACTCGGCGTCTCGGCGCTGTGGCTTCTCCCGTTCTACCCGACGCCGAATCGAGACAACGGCTACGACGTGAAAGATTACTACGGCGTCGACCCACGACTCGGGACGCTCGGCGACTTCGTGGAGTTCGTCCACGAGGCCGACGACCGGGGGATCCGCGTCATCGTCGACCTCGTCGTGAACCACACGTCCGACCAGCATCCGTGGTTCGAGCAGGCACGGAGCGACCCGGACTCGAAGTATCGTGACTACTACGTGTGGGTCGAGGAGCCGCCACCGCCGGACCCGGAACGCGGGACGGTGTTCCCCGGCGAGGTGGAGGACGAGCGCGTCTGGACGTACGACACCAGCGCAGACGCGTACTACTTCCATCGGTTCTACCCGTTCCAACCGGACCTCAACCTCGCGAACCCGGCCGTCCGCGAGGAGATCTACAAGATCATGAAGTTCTGGCTGGAACTCGGCGTCGACGGGTTCCGCATCGACGCCGCGACGCTGATGATCCAGCCGAAACACCCCGATGCCGAGCGGCTGGACGACCCGCACGAGCTACTGCGGAGCCTGAAGCGCCACGTCCTGGCACAGGAGGGAGACGCCATCCTGCTCGCGGAGGCCGACGACGCCCCCGACGAGCTGGCGAGCTACTTCGGGGATAGCGACGAGATGGACCTGCTCATGAACTTCGTGTTGAACGCCCACACCATCGCCGCGCTCGCGATGGAGGACGCTGGCCCGCTCGTTACGGGGCTCGACCGACTCCCCGAGGCGGGGAGCGGACAGTGGCTGACCTTCCTCCGGAACTACGACGAACTCAACATCGGCAGATTGCCCGCATCCCTTCGCGAGGACGTCTTCGAGCGGTTCGCCCCCGAAGAGGGAATGCGCATCTACGGCCGCGGAATCCGTCGCCGAATCGCGCCGATGCTCGACGGCGACCAGGACCGCATCGAACTCGCGTACAGTCTCCTCTTCTCGCTGCCGGGGACGCCGCTCGTCCTCTACGGCGACGAGATCGGCATGGGCGACGACCTCTCGCGACCGGGCAGGACGTCCGTGCGGACGCCGATGCAGTGGAACGACCAACCCAACGCGGGCTTCTCCAGCGCACCGGATGCGGACCTCGTCGCGCCGGTCGTGACGACCGGCGACTTCGGCTACGAACGGGTGAACGTCGCTGCACAGCGGTCGGACCCGACCTCGCTGCTCAACTGGACCCAGCGGCTGATCGCGACCCGTCGGGAGTGTCCCGAGATCGGAAACGGGACGGTAGAGGTGATCGAAACGGACGAATCGAGCGTGTTCGCCCACAGGTGCGACTGGAACGAGCGAACCGTATTCTGCGTCCACAACCTCGCTTCGGAGTCGTGTACGGCCCACCTGGCTGTCGACCTGGCACGTCCCGACCCGATCTCGCCGACGTTCGGCACGTCCCAGCTCTCCCCGGTCGAGGACGGCGGCTGTGAGATTGCCCTCGACGGCTACGGCTACGGCTGGTACCGTGTGGACGCCGACCAGGGCGACTAGTCCAGCAGGTACACTCTGGCTTCGTACGGCCGAAGCCGAACGCCGGCCGGCGAATCCTGGGCGTCGACGTCGTAGTTCGCGAGCAACAGGGTGGGGTCGTCGACGGACACCTCCTCTGGGAGTTCGAATCGCGACGGCTCGGTCGAGAAGTTCAACACGACGAGCGCGCGCTGTTCCTCGCCCCGCCGGAGGTAGGCGTATATCTCCGGATGGTCGGGCAGGAGCAGTTCGTACCGGCCGGAGACCAGCACGTCGTGGTCGTGACGGAGGTCGATGAGTCGTCGGTAGTAGTGCCACACGGAGTCGGTGTCGGCACGGGCGGACTCGACGTTGATCTCCGTGTAGTTCGGGTTGACGGTGAGCCACGGCTCGCCCGTCGTGAACCCGGCGTTCGCCGAATCGTTCCACTGGACCGGCGTCCGCGCGTTGTCGCGGCTGCCGTATCGGACCGCGTCGCCGATGTCGTCGAAGTTCTCGACGTCGTCGCGTTCGAGCATCCGCTCGACGTAGCGGATGGTCTCGACGTCGGTGAACTCGTCGACGCTCTCGAAGGGGACGTTCGTCATGCCGATCTCCTCGCCCTGGTAGACGAACGGCGTCCCGCGGAGGGTGTGCAAGAGGGTTCCCAACAGTTTCGCGGACTCGACGCGGTACGCCTCGTCGTCGCCGAATCGGGAGACCATCCGCGGCTGGTCGTGGTTGTTGAGGTACAGCGCGTTCCAGCCGTCGGGATAGAGCCCCTCCTGCCAGAGGGTGAACGTCTCTTTCAAGTCGGTCAGCTTCCAGTCGCTGAAGTTCCACGGGTCCGCCTCGCCCTCGTCCAAACGCATGTGCTCGAAGTGGAACACCATGTCGAGCGGCGCGTCCGTGCCGGCGTACGCCAGCGCGTCCTCGACGGAGATGCCCGGCATCTCGCCGACGGTCAGGACGTCGTAGTCGGCGAGGACCTCGTCGTGCATCTCCCAGAGGTACTCCTCGACGTGCGGGCCGTTGATGAAGTGTTCGCTCCCGGTGACGACCTCCGAGGGATGGCCGTCCGGAAGCCCATCCGTCTTTGAGATGAAGTTGATCACGTCCATCCGGAAGCCGTCGACGTCCTTGTCCAGCCACCAGCGCATCATCTCGTAGACGTCCTCTCTGACCGCGGGGTTCGTCCAGTTCAGGTCCGGTTGGGTCTCGTCGAACAGGTGGAGGTAGTACGCGCCACGAACCTCGTCGTAGGTCCACGCGGGACCGCCGAACAGCGAGTCCCAGTTGTTCGGCGGGCCGTCGTCGCTCTCGCGCCAGACGTAGTAGTCGATGTAGGGGTCCTCCTTCCGACGGGACCGCTCGAACCACTCGTGCTCGCTGGACGTGTGGTTGACGACGAGGTCCATGATGAGCCGCACGTCCCGCTCGTGCAGGCCGTCTCGCAACCGTTCCCAGTCGCGCATCGTCCCGAACTCGTCGAGAGTGGAGCGGTAGTCCCGGACGTCGTAGCCGTAGTCGTTCAGCGGCGAGTCGTAGACCGGCGTCAGCCAGACGACGTCGACGCCGAGGTCGGCGATGTAGTCCAGTTTCTCGACGATGCCCGGAATGTCGCCGACGCCGTCACCGGCGATGGCGTCGGCGGTCGCGTCGTCAGGGGTGCTGTCGTTGAAGCTTCGGGGATATATCTGGTAGACGACCGCGTCGTCCCACCAGGTGGGGGCGTTGGATGTCGACGTCACGAATTGTACGCAGTTAATTGGGCCCCAGCCTACATGAGCGCCGTGGCGGCGGGTCGTCGCGCGCCGACCATCCGCGTACACTTTTGAACGAGAGCGACGAACGCAGTGCCATGGAGTACACCACCCTCGGCGACACCGGCATGGAAGTCAGTCGCATCTGTCTCGGTTGCATGAGCTTCGGGTCCTCGGACTGGCGCTCGTGGGTACTAGACGAGGACGAGGGACTGGAGCTGATCGACCGCGCCATCGACCTCGGCATCAACTTCTTCGACACCGCGAACATGTACTCGAAGGGCGAGTCCGAACGCATCCTCGGCAAGGGACTGGAGGGCCATCGCGAGGAGTCCGTGGTCGCGACGAAGTGCTACTTCCAGATGGACGAGGACAACCCCCATTCGGGCGGGCTCTCCCGGAAGGCCATCGAGCAGGAGCTGTCGAACAGCCTCGACAGGCTCGGGATGGACACCATCGACCTCTACCAGCTCCACCGCTGGGACGACGACACCGCCGTCGAGACGACGCTCGGCGCGCTCGACGACGCCGTCCGTCGCGGACAGGTCCGCCACGTCGGAGCGAGTTCGATGTGGGCCCACCAGTTCGCGAAGGGCCTCTACACCGCGGACGCGCTCGGCACCGAGCGGTTCGTCTCGATGCAGGACCACTACAATCTCCTCTACCGAGAGGAGGAGCGGGAGATGCTCCCGCTCTGTGCCGACGAGGGCGTCGCCGTCATGCCGTGGAGTCCGCTCGCGCGCGGGTACCTCACGCGACCCCACGAGCAGTTCGACGCGACGGCCCGCGGCGAGGTCGACCAGCACGCACGCGACCACCCGTACTTCGAGGGGGGCGGGAAAGAGATAAACGAGCGCGTCGAGGAACTCGCCGGCGAGTACGACGCCTCGATGGCCCAGATCTCGCTCGCGTGGCTGTTCGAGAAGGACGTCGTGACCGCGCCCATCGTCGGCACGACCAGCGTCGAACACCTCGAAGAGGCGGTCGAGGCGCTGGACATCTCGCTCGACGACAGCGACGTGGAATGGCTGGAGGAGCCGTACGAACCCGTTCGGGTCTCCGGCCACGACGACTGATCCGGGCGACGAACGACGTCTAGCTCGACGTCATCCCGCCGTCGACGACGAGCGATTCGCCGTTGACGTACGACGCGCGGTCGCTCGCGAGGAAGGTGATCGCGTCGGCGATCTCGTCGGGTTGACCGGCGCGACGGAGCGGGATAGTCTGCTCCATCTGTTCGCCCGCTTCGGTGCCGACGAGTGGGACGTCCTCGGAGGTCATCGCTGTCTCGGTCAGCCCGGGATGGACGGCGTTGACGCGGATGCCCTCCGGGCCGAGTTCGGCCGCGAGCGCGTAGGTCATGAGTCGGACCGCGCCCTTCGACATCGAGTAGGTGACCGTTCCCGGCCCACCTTCGATGCCGGCTGTCGAAGAGACGTTGACGATGCGGCCGTCGCGGTCGTTCTCGAGCATCCGCTGGGCCGCGACCTGTGCGGCGAAGAACGAGCCGCGAGCGTTGACGTTCAGGAGTCGGTCGTACTCCTCGGGCGTCACCTCGACGAACGGCCCCTGCGTGACGATGCCGGCGTTGTTCACCAGAATCGAGATGCCGCCGAACCGGTCGGCGGCCTCGACAGCGGCGACGAGTTGGTCGTAGTTGGTGACGTCGCACTCGACGAAGACCGCGTCAGCGTCGGTCTCGTCGGCGATGCGCTCGTGGGTCGGCTGGCCGCCTTCACGGGGCTCCGCCTGTCTGTCCGCGACGACGACGTCCGCGCCCGCCTCGGCGAGCGAGAGGGCTGTCGCGCGACCGATGCCGCTGGCTGCGCCAGTCACGACGGCAGCGTGGTCAGTGAGATCCATACGTGACAGTCGGAGGACAGGAGAAAAACACCTCCTCTCGTTATCACGAACCGAGAACGTCGTCGGCGACGCGTTCCAGCGTTCGGACGCTCTCGTCGTCGTAGGCGATGACGCGCACGTCGGAGAGCGTCTCGGGCTCGTACTCCGCGACGACCTGACTGACGAGTCGCGCGCCGTCTGCGACCTCGAACCCGGCGACGCCCGTCCCCAGCAGCGGCAGCACCAGCGAGCGAGCGCCGAGTTCGTCGGCGCGTTCGAGCGCGTTCCGCGTCGCGTCTCGGATGCTCTCGGCCGTCGCGCGACCGTCCCCGTAGTGGGGCATCGCGGCGGCGTGGACGACCCACTCGGCGTCGAGGTCGTAGGCGTCCGTCACGGCGACGCCACCGAGGTCGACCGGCCCCTTCGAGACGGCCTCCTCGTTTATCGCGCCACCAGCGCCGCGGCGGAGCGCACCGGCGACGCCGGACCCCATCTCCAGGCTCGTCCCGGCGGCGTTGACGAGTACGTCGGCGGACTGTGCGGCGATGTCTCCCTGCACGACTTCGAAGTCCATAGCGGGAGATTCGGTCGCACGGCGGAAAAAGCCATGTCGAGGACGCCCATGAGTCCGGAGGGCGTCGAAGACGAGCGGTTCGGAGACGTGCACTTCTCGGTGAGAAGGGCGCGTCTTTCTCTGTTACCCGATCGCCCCACGCAGCAGTTTGATTCCGAGCATGAGCGCGATTCCGACGAGAAACACGAGGAAGGAGAGCAGTGACCGTACCTCGTCGTCTTGGTGTTTGATTTCGGGAATCAGGTCGGAGCTCGCGATGTAGATGAAGTTCCCCGCCGCAAACGGGAGGAGAACTGCCGGCAGGCCAGTGACGACGTCGTCGAGGACGAACCCGACGACGCCGCCGAGGATGACGGTCGTCTGCGTGAGGAAGTTGAGGACGAGCGCCCGCCGCCGCTCGAACCCGCTGTAGAGGAGGACGCCGAAATCGCCGATCTCCTGAGGAATCTCGTGTAAGGCGATGGCCAGCGTCGTAACGACGCCCACTGGAGTCCCAACGAGGAACGCGCCCGCGATGACGAGCCCGTCGATGAAGTTGTGAAGCGTATCGGAGACTAGGACGAGATACGAGACCGGCTCGTGTTCGTGGACGTCGGCGTGGTCGTGTTGCCAGTGGAGGAACTGTTCGAGGACGTAGAACAGACAGAAGCCTCCGATGACCCAGAGAAACAACGGAAGTGTATCCTCGCTCCCCGTTTCGGTGATCGCGCGCGGGAGGAGATGGAGGAACGCGCCACCGATGAGACTGCCGGCGGCTAACGCCACCAGCCCCAGGAGGACAGAGTCGACCAGTTCCTCGCGAAGGAAGAGCGTGAGAACGCCGATCCACGCCGTCAGGCTGATTCCGACCGTCGCTACGACTATCCACCCGAACGGACCCATCTAACCGGATTTCGGTTGACGTGAACAATAAACTATGGAGACAGGCGAGTGCCCGGAGAGTCACTGACGCCCGCCACTATCCGAGAAGAATCGCGAGCCCGTCGAAGACGAACAGGAAGTAGTACATCTGGACGACGCCGGCGACGACGAGGACGGCACCGGCGACGCGCCTGATCAGACCGGTGTTTGCGGAGAGCCGTCGCACGATGGTGTCCTTCCCGACGGCGGTCAACATCGTCACGCCGACCATGAGGGCACTCATCCCCGCGGCGTACGCGCCGAGGGTCGCGACGGCGCTGACCGGGCCGCCGGAGAGCGCCAGCGACGCGATGGCGACGAACAGCGGCGCGGTACAGCCGGCGGCCGCTGCGGCGTACACGACGCCGAACAGGAAGTAGCCGGTCGGTCCTCGTCGGCGTTCGGGGAGCTGAACGTGGAGCGCCGACGGGTCGAAGCGGCCCGAAAACATCGCCAGGCCGAGCAGGATCAGCACGGCACCGACGACGAGTTCCAGGACGCTCACGTTCGCGAGGACGCGAGTCCCGACCGCGAGGACGACGCCCGCGAGCAGACCGTAGACGAGGAAGAACCCCAGACTCGTCACGAGCCCGATCCCCGCGGCTCGTCCGAGTCGACCCGCGGTGGACCCGGTGGCGTCCTCGTCGGTCCCGAGGTAGAAGGCGACGTAGCCCGGCAAGAGCGGGAACGCACACGGCGCGAAGAACGTCGCCGTCCCGAGTCCGAACGCGAAGCCGAGCCTGAGAGAACCGAGGTCGAGCATCACCCGCCTCCGCTGGCACCGGCAGCACGCAGTCGTTCGGCGACGTCGTCCGCGGCGACGAGGCCGGTGTGTCGCCACTGTTCCGTTCCGTCGGCGTCGAGGACGACCAGCGTCGGGATGCGGTCGATTCCGTACCGCTCGCCGGTTCGGAGTTCGGGGTCCATCGCCACGTTCCAGGTGCCCTCGTACTCCCGCCAGAAGTCGGCCACGAGCGAGCGCTCGCTCTCCCACGTCACCGAGAGCATGTGGAGGTCGGGGAAGTCCGAGCGGATCTGCCGCAGGTGCTTCATCTGCGGTTTGCACGGCGCACACCACGTGGCGAAGAAGTCCAGCAAGACGACCGAGTTCGACGGCTGAACGGGAACGGTCGACCCGGACGACCCGGCGACAGAGAGCGTATCGAGCGCGAGTCCGTCGCTCGTCGTCTCGTCGCTCCCGGGGCTGGTCGTCGAGCAGCCGGCGAGTACCCCCAGTCCGCCGACGCCGAGCTGGAGGGCCCGCCGTCGGGTGTACCGTTCCATAGTGGGAGCTAGGCGCGCCGGGGCAAATCCGTCCCGCGACTGTGAGAGTCCGCCGCACTACCGGGGACGGTTCAAGCGGAATCGGGGGCAATCACTGACCATGAACCGCCGTTCGTTCCTCGCCAGCGCAGTCGTGACCGTGAGCGCGCTCGCCGGCTGTTCCGGACGCGGAACGGTCTCGGGCGGGTCGGAGACGACTGCGACCACGGAGACGGGAACCACCGCAGCCGCCGGGACAGCGGGTCAGGAGCTCCCCATTCCGAAGAGCGACCTGAATCGCGGCGCGGCGAAGGACGCCATCCCGGCGATCACCGAGCCGGCCTTCGGGAGCGACTGGAGCGACCACGGCGGGCTGGAGCCGTCCGACGAGGTGGTCGGCGTCGAACGCGACGGGCGGGCGCGTGCCTATCCGCTCCGGATCCTGAACTGGCACGAGATCGTCAACGAAAGCTTCGACGGGCCGCTGCTGGTGACCTACTGTCCGCTCTGTGGTAGCGCCGTTACGGCCGAGCGGACGGTGAACGGCACGGAAACGCGATTCGGCGTCTCCGGCTATCTCTACCAGTCCGACCTCGTGATGTACGACGAACTGACCGACAGCCTGTGGAGCCAGATCATGGCGACGGCCATCAACGGGCCGCGGACGGGCGAAACGCTCGCTCTCGTGCCCTCGACGCTGACGACGTGGAGCGACTGGACCGAGTCGCACCCGGAGACATCGGTCCTCCTGCCGCCGCCCGAATCGAAGACGATCACGGGCACGACGTCGCGGGACTACTCGCGTGACCCGTACTCGGGATACGACCGCAGCAGTCGGGTCGGAATCGGGTTCAACTCCTTCGACGACGAGCGACTGCATCCCAAGGCGCAGGTCGTCGGCGTCACCCACGACGGCGTCTCGAAGGCCTATCCGCTCGGCGTCGTCCAGAAGGACGACGTTCGGGTCGTCAACGACGACGTGAACGGGCTGCCGGTCGTCGTGACCGTCACGCCGGGCGGGTCGCTCGTCGCGTACGAACGAACCGTCGACGGCCGGACGCCGACGTTCGCGGCGGACGGCGACCGGCACCTGACCACGGGGGACACGCGGTGGGAGCGGACGACGGGAAGGGCGGTCGAGGGTCCGCTGGAGGGCACGCGACTGACCCGGGCGAACGACAGGTCACCGATGTTCTGGTTCGCCTGGCTGGACTTCCACCCGGAGACGGTGGTGTATCAACAGGACTAGAATTAAATAGCCCGGAACTGTGGGTCGGGGCGATGGGAGTCCAGTACGAACGCGCGAGTATCGCCGCTGGCGTCTCGGCGGTCGCGGTCTCGCTCCTCGCGGTGGTCCTCGCGACGCTCGTCTCACCGTCGTTCGCCTGGACCAGCCACGCGCTCTCGAATCTCGGCGAACCGGGCCACGCCGTCGCGACGGACCTCACGCGACTGCTGTTCAACAGCGGGCTGAAACTCGGCGGACTGCTGGGACTCGGATTCAGTTACGTCCTGTTCGTTCACGCCCGAAATCCCTTCGAGTACGTCGGGGTCGCGGCGTTCGTCGTCTCGATGCTCGCGATGGGAGCCATCGGCGTGTTCCCGGCCGGGACGACGCTGCACTTCCCCGCGTTCCTGACGTTCTACGGGAGCCTGACCGCGGCGTTGCTCGGATTCGGCGTCGGCACCCTGCTCGCCGGCGAACGAGAACGCGGGCTCGCGACCATCCTGCTCGCCGTCGTGAACGTCGGGTCGTGGGTCGTCTGGATGCTCGGTGGCCCGTTGCTGCGACCCGGCCTCGCGATTCCGGAGTTCGTCGTCGCGCTCGTCCTCGGTGGGTGGATGCTCACCACGAGCACCCGCTACCGGTGATCAGTCGACGAGGTTCCCGAAGTCGATGATCGCCTCGTCCGGGCCCGCGACGATGACGTCGTCGCCATCCTCGAAGCGGAACGACGGGTCGAAGTCCGTGACGACGGACCCGTTGCGTTCGATGGCGAGGATCGTACAGCCCGTCCGTGCGCGCACGTCGGCGTCGGCGATGCTCCGGCCGACGAGGTCGCCGGCGTCCATCCGCACCACCTCTATCTGCTGGTCGTAGGAGAGCACGTCCTCGTCGAGGATGGTCGAGGCGAGCATCCGGCCGCTCACGGTCCCGAGCGCGAGCACGTAGTCGGCACCCGCACGATAGAGCCGCTGAACGCTGTCTATCTCGTTGGCACGCGCGATGATCTCGATGTCCGGGTCCATCTGGCGGAGAACGAGCGTCGCGAAGATGGCCGCTGTGTCGTCGGAAAGCGCGAGGATGACCGTCGAGACGTCCTCGATACCGAGTTCCTCGAACGTGGACTTCTCGGTGACGTCACCGACGACGTCGACGCCCGGTCGCTCGACGATGTCGACGGCCCGACAGTCGATGCCCGCTTTCGTCACGACCTTCTTGACGGTCGACCCGACCTCCCCGTACCCGCAGACGGTGACCGGGCCGTGTCGCCGGTCGCGCCGCTCGGTGCGCGTGAGTTGCTTGAGGTGTTCGACCTGCGCTTCGTGCCCGGCGACCAGCAGGACGGTCCGCTCGTCGATGACGTCGTCGGGCGACGGCGGCATGACGAATTCGCCGCGGAACCACGCCCCGATGACGTTCGCGCCGGTCTGCTCTCGCAGCCCACTGTCGGCGAGTTTCACGTCGACGAGTTCGCTGCCGGGCTGGACCGGGAGCTCGACGATCTCGAAGTCCGCACCGATCTCGATGCCGTCGCCGACGTCGGCCGAGACGCTCGTCGTGATCTTGTTCGCCAGACTCTCGCCGACGAGCTGGCGCGGCAGGAGGACCTGGTCGATACCCGCGTATCGGTGGTACTCCGCGAAGTCTGGGTCCTCGACGAAGGAGATGACCCGGGGCCCGTTCTCGCTGTCAACCACTTCTTCGATAGCCAGCCCGACGCTAGCGTTAGCCTCGTCGTCGACGTCAACGACAACGCTCCGCGCGAACGTGATGTCGGCGTTCACCAGCGTTCGCGTCGATTCCGGGTCGCCGTGGATGACGTCGATGCCGTCGTCGTACAGGTCCGTCGCCGTTTCGCGGTCCGATTCGACGACCACGTACGGGATTTCGGACTGGTCCAGTTCCTCGATGAGCATCTCGATACGCGGCGTGTACGAACAGATGACGACGTGGTCGGCGAGCCCCTGGACCGCGGTCGGCGGCGTCGTCGACAGGCCCTGTTCGATCCACGGGACGACGAACAGCGGGAGGGCCATGAAGATGAAGATGACGCCCGTGAACTGCATGACGACCATCAGGCCGATCATCTGGGGCGAGTCCCAGACCGCGTCCTCGCCGTAGCCCGTGGTCGTGAACGTCTCGACGACGACGAGCAAGGACTCGCTCAGCGAGCGCGGTTGCCCCTCGAACATCGCCATTCCCCATGAGTACAGCAGCGTGTAGAGTCCGATGACGCCGATGAAGGCCGCGAGATAGCCGACGAATCGTCGCCGTCGCCATTGCATGTCCCTCCCTGTCGGCCGGACCTGCTAAAACCGTTCGGCCGAGACCGGCACACGCGTGGGAAACGTATACCAGATTCGAGTACTACGGTAGCGTATGGCGCGAGAGATAACTCACGAAGCCAACGGGCCGCGAATCGTCGACGAAGACGACATCGGCGAGAAGGGAGACATCGCGATCTGCATGTGCGGTCTCTCGGCGGACTACCCGTTCTGTGACGGGTCCCACCGTGCCACGACCGACGAGGGCGACGACCTCTACAAGTACGAGGGAGACGACGACGAGAATCCCCGACACGTCGTCGAAGAGATCGTCTTCGAGGACGAGTAATCCCACTACCACGGTTGATAGTCGGAGGTAAGTTATTTTACCCGGTGGCGTAGAGTTCCTACCACGAAACCACGGGCGGGACCGAGGGAGCTCGGTACCGGAGAGTGCGCTCGACACAGGGACACGATGACAGATATCGACTCTACGCAGGTTCGGACGCTCGTCGTCGACGACAGCGATTTCTTCGCGGAGATGACGGCCGAAACGCTCGCCAACGAACACGGGATGGATGCCGTCGCCAGAAACAGCGGCTCGGAGGGGCTGAAACTGCTGTCCGAGCAGGAGTTCGACTGCATCGTCAGCGACTACGAGATGCCCGGCATGAACGGCCTCGAATTTCTCAGGGCCGTCCGTCGGAAGTTCTCGGACATCCCGTTCATCCTCTTGACCGGCCGCGGCGACGAGGAGATCGCGAGCGAGGCCATCGCCGCCGGCGTCGCGGACTACCTGATGAAGCTGAAAGTCGTCGAGGATCGCGAGTACGAACGGCTCGCCAACCGCATCAGGAGCGTCGTCGCCCAGCGCCGCGCCCAGCAGAAGTACGAGCTACTGGTCAACAACTCTCCCGACGTCATCGCACACATCAGCCACGACGGGACGATCGCCGCAGCGAATCCGGCGATGGCGGACCTTCTCGACCGGGACCGACCGGATCTCGTCGACGAGGACGTCACGGACGTCATGGACGCGTCCGTCGCCGAGATGCGACTGGAGAAGGGGCGCGAGGCCATCGAGAGCGGCGACCTGACGAGCAACGAAGACGCCTACGGGGGACGGTTCTTCCACAACATCTTCGTCCCCGTCGACCTCTGGAGCGACCGGAACACGTTCCAGATGATTTCCCGGGACATCACGGAGCGCAAAGAGCGCGAACGCGAACTGCGTCGGCAGAACGAGCGCCTCGAGAAGTTCGCGAGCGTCGTCAGCCACGACGTCCGGAACCCGTTGAACGTCGCCCGGAGCTCGCTCGAACTGATGAACTCCGAACTCGAGGGCAGCGACCACACGGAGCGCATCGACAGGGCGCTGGCGCGCATCGAGAACATCATCGAGGACGTACTGACGCTCGCGCGCCAGGGACAGACGGTCCACGAACCGTCGACGGTCGAACTCGACCGGATGGTCACCGACGCCTGGTCGTACGTCGACTCGCCGTCCGCAAGCCTCGAAGCGGACGTCGAGGGACGAATCAAGGCCGACCCCAGTCGCCTGCAGGAACTGTTCGGCAACCTCTTTCGCAACGCCATCGACCACGGCGAGGAGACGGTGACCATCACGGTCGCGAACACTGAGGGGGGCTTCTACGTCGCGGACGACGGGCCGGGCATCCCCGACGACGTCCGCGACGACGTCTTCGAGATGGGCTATACGACGGCCGAAACAGGGACCGGGCTCGGCCTCTCCATCGTCCAGCAGATCGCGGAGGCCCACGGCTGGACCATCGACGTCGAGGAGGCCCCGAACGGCGGCGCGCAGTTCACCGTTCGCGGCGTCGAGGTACTCGACTGACTCCTTCGATGACCGTCGCCGCAGCCATCGTCGACCTCGACGGAACGGTGTATCGCGGATCCGCTCCGATTCCCAACGCCGCTGCGGGCGTCCGCGCACTCCGTGCGGCCGGCGTCGACGTCCTGTTCTTCTCGAACAACCCGACGAGGCCCGTGTCGGCGTACGTCGAGAAGCTGGAGAGAATGGGTATCGAGACCACCGCCGAAGAAATTCTGACATCGGGCGTCATCACGACGTCGTACCTCCGGGAGCGACACGCGGCCGACGACCTGTTCGTGGTCGGGACCGAAGGACTCAGAACCCAGTTCCGGACGGCGGGCCTGTCGGTCGTCGAGAACGCCGGACTGGCGGACGTGCTCGTCGGCTCGTGGGACCCGTCGTTCGACTACGAGACGATGGCCGCCGTCCTGTCCGGGTTCGACGACGAGTTCGCGTTCGTGGGGACCGACCCCGACCGGACCTTCCCGCACGAAGACGGGACGATGCGGCCCGGGTCGGGTGCGATCATCAACGCACTCGCGGGCGTCCTCGACGCCGAACCCGACGCCGTCCTCGGCAAGCCGGCGTCAGGAGCAGTCGACGCCGCGCTGGACCGACTCGACGTTCCGCCCAGCGACTGCCTCGTCGTCGGCGACCGTCTCGACACGGACGTCGAGCTGGGCCAGCGAGCGGGGATGACGACGGCGCTGGTGACGACCGGGGTGACAGACGCCGAGGCGGCAGCCACAGCCGACGCACCGGATTACGTTCTCGACGACCTCGGGGATGTCACGAGGCTACTCTGAGGAAGTCAGGCGGAACACCGCTCCGCTGGACCCCGAGACGCCGCCCTGGTTCGACGTGCAGACGTACAGTTCGCCGTCCGCGTCCTGTCCGAACGAGAGGACGAACTGGCCGACGTCACCGCGGACCGGGACCTCGCGAATGGGCCACAGTCCCTCGTCGGGCTCCCGAGCCACGAATAGCGACCCGTTGGCCCGCCAGTCGGCGAAGACGTATCGGTTCCGCAGGGCCGGTATCGCCGTGCCGTTGTAGAGGTAGCCACCGATGACCGAGATTCCGGTGGGCCCGTCGCCGCTGTGTGGATACTCCATCGCCGGCGGTCGGAGGGGGTTCCCGTCGGGCGTCTCGTCGGGGCACTCGTTCGCGCGGAAGCAGTGGCTCCCCTCGCGGACGTTCCACCCGTAGTTGCCGCCTTGCTCGACGATGTCGACCTCCTCCCACTCGCTCTGCCCGACGTCGGCGACGAACAGCCGTCCGTCGGGACCGAACGACAGCCGCCAGGGGTTGCGGAAACCCCAGGCGTAGTGCTCGGGGAGGCCGTCGGTCCCGACCAGCGGGTTGTCCTCGGGGACGGCGTACGCCTTCCCGTCGTCTCTCCCGTCGACGTCGATTCGGAGGACGCTGCCCAGCAGGTTCCGCGTCACGTCCTGCCCGTTGCCGCCGGCGTTTCCCTCGTACCAGTCCTCGACGTGGCCGGTTCCCTGGTCGCCACCGGCTCCGCCGTCGCCAACGCCGACGTAGAGGTAGCCGTCGGGGCCGAACGCGACCGACCCGGCGTTGTGGTTCGACTGCGGCTGGGGGATGGTCAGTACGACGCGCTCGGTCGCCCGGTCGACGGTCCGCGCGTTCGGGTCGGCGGTGAACTCCGAGAGCACGAACGTGTGCGAGTAGTCGGTCGGCGTTCCCGGACGCGAGCGGGAGCTGTACCGGACGAACAGGCGTCCGTTCTCGGCGAAATCGGGGTGGAGAGCCAACCCCAGCAACCCTCGTTCGCTGAAACCACTGACGTCGACGACGCGGTCCCGAAGATCGAGATACGGGTCGTCGGCCACGCCGTCGTCGTCGAGCAGGTGGACGACGCCGACCTGGTCGACCACGAAGCGCCGCGATTCGTCGGGCATCTCCAACCCGACGGGTGAGGTGAATCCTTCGCCGAGCCGCTCGACGCCCAGCGCCGAAATCGGTGACGTCGGTTCGGGCGATTGCTGGCCGGTCTCCGTGGTCGGCGACTCGGTTCCCTGTTCGGCGTCCGACTGCGCTTGCTGCGTACAGCCTGCAAGCCCGACGCTTGCGAAGGAGAGGCCACGCACGACGAATCGCCGTCGCGTGGTGGGCGGTGGGTCCATAGTGTGGCTTTGGGCTCCTGGGAGGTGAACGTTGGTCTCCCCTATAAACTCTAAACTTGGGCAAAGTTTGCCCATCTCGAACGTTTTTTGTGTCGGCCGTGAGAAGCTGCCCACCATGGCCGACAGAAGCGAACTCCACCAGCAGATGACCGAGGCGTTCGAAGGCGCAGACTATCCCGTTTCCAGTCCGATGGACCTCGTGCCGGCGCTCCCCGACGGTCCGTCGACGAAGTTCGAATCCGGCGACTTCTCGATGACTGCGATGGAACTCAACACCAAGATCAGCGGCGGCGACTTCCCGTACGACGACGTCGAATCGCTCGTCGACGACCTCCTCGACGAGCTCGAAGCGAAGGACTTCCTGTAGGCTGCGGCGCTTCGTCGCCGATATCGAGAGATACATACCGATATTGAGTGGCATCGAGGAAAATTATAAACGGTATCTTAGGTCGTAGTCGGATTCGAGGTATGAGCAAGCGAGACGATGGCACGTCCGACGGTTCGAAGGGGGACGTCTCCCTTCGGTTCAGTGAGACAGTCGAGGCCCACCACGAACGGATCGACGTCGACGAGTGGGACCGAACCTACGTCGTCGGCGACGTCCACGGGTGTCCCCACACGCTCGACCGCCTCCTTGAGGAGATCGACCCGTCGGACAACGATCTCGTCCTGTTCGTCGGCGACCTGGTTCGGAAGGGACCGGACAGCCACGCCGTCGTCGAGACGGTCCGCGAGCGCGACAACTTTTCGGCCGTCCGCGGCAACAACGAGCAGAAGATCATCGACGGCCGGAAGACCGTCGACGAACTGACCGACGCCGACCGCGAGTACATCGAGTCGCTCCCGGTCGTCATCTCCTGGGACGACGGGATGGTCGTCCACGGCGGCATCGACGTGCGCAAACCCCTCTCGGAACACACCGTCGGGGAACTGTTGAACATGCGCTCGCTCGCTCCCGAGGGCGGGTACGAGCGCCCCTTCTGGTTCGAACAGCAGCACGAACACCCGCGCGTGTTTTTCGGGCACACCGTCATGGCTCGGCCCTTCGCCACGGACAGCGCGGTCGGCCTCGACACCGGTGCCGTCTACGGCGGAAAGCTAACCGCGTACGACTGTCTCGGCGATGAGTTCATCTCCGTCGACCCAGTCGAGAACTACGAATCCCGCAGTGACGATTCCATCGTCACGCCGAACGTCCCCGTTCGCTGCTGACGTGCCGTCAATGACAGAGGAACACCCCTCCATCGACGACCAGTACGAACCGCTCTCGACCGACGTCGACCTCGACGACCCAGCGCTGTACCTGAACCGTGAGCTGAGCGAACTGGAGTTCCAGCGACGAGTCCTCCACGAGGCACTCGACGACCGCAATCCCCTGCTGGAGCGACTGCGGTTTCTCGCCATCTTCACCCGCAACATGGACGAGTTCTTCATGAAACGAATCGGCGGGCTCAAACAGCAGATAGACGCCGGCGTGACCGAGCAGACGCCGGACGGTCGCACCCCGAGAGAGCAGTGGGTCGAGGCCCACGAGACGGCCAGACCGATGTTCGACACGCAGACCGAGTGCTATCAGGAGCTGCTCCGACCCGCCCTCGCCGACGCAGGGATCGACATCGTCGACTACCAGGACCTGACCGACACCGAGCAGGCGGAGATGCGGGAGTACTTCGAGTCGTCGGTCCTGCCGACGCTGACGCCGCTGTCGTTCGATCCCGCACATCCGTTCCCGTTCATCTCGAATCGAAGCCTGTCGCTCGCCGTCCTGACGAAACGGCCGGAGTCCGACGAGCCGACGTTCACCCGGGTGAAGATCCCGCAGAATCTGCCCCGACTGGTGGAACTCGACGCGGGGAGCAGGTACGTCCTCATCGAGGAGATCATGCGGGCGAACATGGACCTCCTGTTCCCGAACGTCGACGTGATCGATACGTCCTTGTTCCGGCTGACCCGGAACGCGGAGGTCCGACGCGACGAGGAGGTCGCGGAGGACCTCATCGACATGATCGAGGAGGTCATCGAACAACGGCGGTTCGCGACGGTGGTCCGGCTCGAAGTCGAGGAAGAGATGCCAGAGCGCGCCAGGAAAGTGTTGACGACGCAGCTCGACCTCGACGACCGCGAAGTGTACGAACACGACGGCCCGCTCGACTTCCGGGAGTTCATGGACCTCACCGACCTCGACCGCCCGGAGCTCAAACTCGACCCCTGGACGCCCCAACCGCATCCCCGGCTCCGGGACGGCGACCCCGCGCTCGGGCAGGACGCCGGCCCCGAGAGCATCTTCTCGCACGTCAAGGAGGACGACGTCCTGTTGCACCATCCGTACCACTCGTTCTCGGATACCGTCCATCGCTTCCTCGACGAGGCCGCCAACGATCCCGACGTACTCGCCATCAAGGCCGCTATCTACCGGACCGCGAGCGACTCGCAGGTCATCGAGAGTCTCATCGAGGCCGCCGACAACGGCAAGCAGGTCGCGGTGATGGTCGAACTCAAGGCCCGCTTCGACGAGCAGAACAACCTCCAGTGGGTGCGCCGACTGGAGGAAAACGGCATCCACGTCGCGTACGGGACCATCGGCCTGAAGACCCACACGAAGACGGCGCTCGTCGTCCGCGAGGAGGCCGACGGCGTGCAACTGTACAGCCACGTGGGCACCGGAAACTACCACTCCGAGACCGCGAAAGGCTACGTCGACCTCGGCCTGCTCACCGCCAACCCCGACATCGGCCACGACCTCGTGAAGGTGTTCAACTTCTTCACGGGACCGGCCCTCGACGACGACTTCCGCACGCTCCTCATCGCTCCCGTGACGATGCGCGAGCAGTTCACCCAGTTCATCCGCCGTGAAGCACGGCACGCGCGCGAGGGCAGACGCGCACGGATCGTAGTAAAGGTGAACGGTCTGGAGGATCCCGCAATCGTCGAGGAACTCTACCGGGCGTCGATGGCCGGGGTCGATATCGATCTCGTCGTCAGGGACATCTGCCGGCTCCGACCCGGACTCGACGAGGTGAGCGAGAACGTCACCGTTCGCAGCGTCGTCGGCCGCTTCCTCGAACACTCGCGCATCTACTACTTCGAGAACGGCGGCGACCCCGAGTACTACATCGGGTCGGCCGACTGGATGACGCGCAACCTCGACAAGCGCGTCGAAGCGGTCGCGCCCGTCGAGAATCGGGACCTTCGCGAACAGCTCCGCTACAATCTCGAACTCCTGCTCGCCGACAATCGCAAGAGCTGGGTGATGAACCCCGACGGCACGTACGAACAGCGCAGTCCCGACGGTGAGCGCGTCGTGAACACCCAGGAGGTGCTGATGGCCGAAACCCGTCGCGCCGCGCAGGACGACGACTGCCATCGCGGGACGGCGATGGAGTTTCCGCTCGAAACGGACCTGCTCGTCGACGCCGTCGACACCACGGACTCGACCCTCGACGATACTGAGGTGACGGCTCTCGATGCCGATGAGGAGGAAACGGTTCCCGAGGACGACGAGGAGACATCTCTCAGCGATTCGCGTGCCGATGGCGGGCTGCCAGACCCGCTGGTGGCACACGAGGACAAGTGGTACGAACCGAACAGCAAACAGTACGAGTTCGCGGTCTACCTCCCCGAAGGCGGCCGTGCCTACCGGAAGACCGCCGACGGTGCCGCGTCGGCTATCGAACGCTACTACTAGGGACGCGGTGCGGCCTTCTGCAGCGCGCTCTCGGCGATGTTCGCGCCGTAGTCGGCAGTTCGTGACAGCGAGTCGACGACGAGACCGAACGACTGCGCGCGTTGCGGGTCGTCGAGGTTCCGAATCGCCTCGTCGACGGCGCGGACGCAATCGTCGATCTCCGACACGTCTTCCCGAGCCTCGTTCGCGAGCCTGACCGCCTTGTCCGACTCGTCTTCGAGCAGCGCGTCCATCGCCATCTCCGGAACGCTAACGGCCGCTTCCTGGAGGTCTTCGAGCGGTTCCGTGACGTCCTCGGGGACGTCGTCGATTTCGGTACTGATACGAGCGATCTTCGTCGCGTGGTCCCCGATGCGCTCCAGTTGGCGCGCGCTCGACTGGTAGTCGAAGACCGTCTCGCGCGGGAAGCCGATCTCCGTCGCTTCGGCCGGATTCCGGAGGACGGTCCGGAAGACGCGCGAGACCATGTACCAGAGGCGGTCGACGTCGTCATCGCGCTCCATGACGTCCTGTGCGAGTTCGTCGTCGCCCTCGACGAGCGCGCTGACGGCGTCGGACAGCATCGTGATGGCGACCAGGCGCATGCGCGTGATTGCGTTGTGGACGGACAGTTCCGAGGAGTCGAGCAGGTCCCGCAGGACGACGTGCTCGCCGGTCTCCTCGATGACCTCCAGCCCGACGAGGCCCTGTGTCGCGCCGCGGATCGTGCGCCGTTGCTGGGCCGTCATCCGCGTCGTCTCAAGCCTGATGATGTCGAAGCCGCTGACGTACATCGTCATCACCGCACGCGTCAGCTCGTCGCCTTCGAGATCGTCGATGTCGAGCTCCCCCTCCAGACGTCCCTCCTCGGTCCGTGGCTGCAACAGCAGGAGGTCGTTCTCGGAGTAGAACTCCACCACGCTCCCCGCGCTCACGCCGTTTTCGGTCGCCCAGTCCTTCGGTAACGAGACGGTGTAGGTCGAACCACCCGTGACCTGAACCTTGCGCGTCTCCATACGTCGATGAATGGGTGCTGATGCACAATAAATTAATCCATATCTATATATGTAGATCAGATATCCTTTCTTGGATCGAAGTAAGCGGATTAGGGCCTCACAACAGATTCATACCGGCTGGAAACGGCCCGGAAGGTCCACGCAACCCGCAACCAATGCGCGAGTGCCGAATGTCGGCACAATACTTCTGAAACCGCCGATACCGGCCACAAAATAGCTCCTACTCCGACATCCTCGATAATGGCTGATAATAAATACCAATGGTACCTCTATATAGAAATCATACTCAGAAATAGAAGTCATAGTAGGGTATTTATTACTATCCGGCCTGGAATCTGGTGATGTCACGCCAACTCAGCAGTGGTGTTTCACGGCGGAAGTTCTTGGTCACGTCCGGTACAGCGAGCGCCGTCGCGCTCGCCGGCTGTTCGAGCAGTTCGGGCGGTAGTGAGACCGAGAGCGGGGGAAGCGAGGAGACGGCAACCGAGACGTCGAGCTCCGACGACTCCAGCAGCGGGAGCATGGGCCCGCTCGAATCCGGCGGTTCCTCGACGGTCTATCCCATCATGAACACGGCGTCCTCCTACTGGAATGCCAACCGTCCCGCGGACGACACCGAGTACTGGCCGCACGGCGAGTACGGCATCGAGACGGACAAGGCACTGGCCAACTACTGGGCGAGCCTCTACGGCTTCGACGCGGGCGAAGACGGCGACGCGCCGTACCAGGTAACGGTCGCCCTCTCCCACTCCGGCACCGGTGTCGAGAAGGTCATGAACGGCCAGATCGACGTCGGTAACTCCTCCGGGAACGTCCAGGACGAGCTTCCGGACCGCGACTCCTACGACAGTTTCATCGACCACGTCGTCGGCGTGGACGGCCAGCCGCTCGTCGTCTCCCAGGAGATCGCCGACGCTGGCGTCGAGAAGATCACCGGTCAGCAGCTCAAAGACATCTACAAGGGCCGTCTCACGAACTGGAGCGAAGTCGGTGGCCCTGACAAGGACATCCAGGTCCTCGGCCGCGTCAAGGGCTCCGGAACCCGCACTTCGTTCGTCTCCAACGTCTTCGACGACCCGAAGGCCGAGACGAGCGTCTCCAACCGCTACGGGCAGAACCAGCGCCTCGCGCAAGCAATCGCGCAGGCCGACAACGCCATCAGCTACCTCGCGCTGGCGTTCATCGACACCGACGGTCTCGCACCCATCGCACTCGAATGGGAAGGGACCACCTACGCGTACCAGGACGACAACAACGGCCTGGACTCGAAGGAGTACCCGCTCTCGCGTGACCTCCACTGCTACACGTGGGAAGGCACCTCGAAGAAGGAGGCCGCCGTCCTCCGCATGGTCCTGTCCGACTTCGGTCAGGACACCTTCGTCGCGCCGAACAACTACTTCAGGCTCTCGAAGCGTCGCCAGGAAGAGGAGATGGCGAAGCTCCCCGAAACGGTCTAATTCAGCCGTCTCGGCGGTGTTCGGTCGTGCAGCCGTTTCGAGAAATAGAAAACGATAATACCCCACTTCCAAACCTTTGGTACAACGCGAAATGCTCGAACGTGTCCCGGCTACCGCGCGCAAAACGATACTTGGTGATGACTCCGAGGACGGGTCGCTGCTTGTCGTCGCAATCGCCGGCCTGACACTTGTCGCAACGATTCTGACGTTCCTGTTCACGCCGGCCTACGCGCTGCCGATGCTGGCCGTGTTCGTCGCCGTCACGGCCGTGGGGTGGGTCACGTACCAGGCAGAGATCGCGCGCCTGCTCACGCTCGTTGCGACCGTCTCGACGGTCCTGACGGTCGGGTTCATCACGGCGTTCCTGTTCAGTAGCGCGTTCCCGGCGTTCGTCGAACACGGTCTCGGACTGCTCATCATCCCCGAGGGACAGTGGTTCTTCGGCCTCGACGCGGTCCTCCCAGTCGACGAATCGTACTGGAACCCGTCGAACGACGTGTACTCCCTGCTGCCGATGATGTGGGCGACGGTCATCGTGACCGTCATCGCCATCGCGGTCGCCGGTCCGCTCGGGCTGTTCGGCGCTCTGTTCATCAGCGAGGTCGCGAGCGACCGGATGCGCGAGTTCATCAAGCCCGGCGTCGAGATCCTCGCCGGCATCCCCTCCATCGTCTACGGCTTCATCGGGTTCCAGGTCCTGAACGGCTTCATCCAGACCTCGTTCCTCGACGAGGGAGCGAGCTTCCTTATCGCCGGTATCGTCGTCGGCATCATGGCGCTGCCGACGGTCGTCTCCGTCGGCGAGGACTCGCTGTCGAGCGTCCCGTCGTCGATGAAGGACGGCTCGGTCGCGATCGGCGCGACCCAATGGCAGACGATGAAGAGTATCTCGATTCCCGCCGCCTTCTCCGGTATCTCCGCTGCGATCATCCTCGGCATCGGACGCGCGGTCGGTGAGACCATGGCGGTGGCGGCTATCATGGCCGCCGGCGTCGGTCTCGCCAACCCGCTGTTCGACGTCTTCGACGCGAGCGCGACGCTGACCAGTCTCATCGCGACGCAGTACGGGAGCGCCTCCGAGAGTACCATCGACGTGCTGTTCGTCGCCGGCGTCATCCTGTTCGTCATCGTCGGCACGATGAGCGTGGCGTCCCAGTACATCGAACAACAGATGAAGAAGAAACTGAAGGGGCAACAATGAGCGAGGGGTACGCAACGGAGAACGCACTCGTCCAGGAGGAATCGGACCTGTACGACCGGGGACTCGACGCGGCCATCGCACTCACCGTCGTGTCGTTCGTCCTCGGGATGATCACGCTCGTCAAGGTGGTCGGACTCGCGACGAGCGGGGGCGCGCTCACGAACTTCTTCGTGACCTTATTGGCCGTCGTCATCGGCGGCGTCGGTGTCGTTGGCGTCTTCTCGTGGGCCGGCGTGATCGACATCACGTCCCAACGGGTTCGAGGTATCGCCCTCGGCGGAATCGTCGACCTGGTCGTATTGACGGCACTGGTGACCGTACTCGACGTTACGCTGGCGACCGTTCTCGGTCTCCTCCTCGTCGCACAGGCCGCGATCGTCGCCCTCGCTGGCCTCGCATCGCGGTTCGAGTTGGTCGACACCGCGCCGAACATGAGCGCCGGACTGCTGGCCGGCGGTGCGTTCGGCGCCCTCGGTCTTCTCGTCGGGGCCGCCGTCGGCGGCACGCTCGTCGGCTTCGACTCGATGCTCTGGATACTCGTCGCGCTCGCGGTCGGCGCGGGCTTGCTGATTCTCACGATACTCCCGCGCGAGGACGTCGGATCGACGCTTCCGACGGCACTGCTCGTCGGCCTGCTCGGCCTCGTCGTCGCCACCGCGACCATCGGGGTCGGCTGGGAGTGGAATCCCAACGCCCTATCTGGCGGCTTCACCGGCGGCGCCGTCATCCCGACCTTCGTGCTGTTCGGGTCGCTCCTGTCGAACTGGGCGGCAGCGAAGTGTCGCGCCGGGTTCGGTGCGCCGGGCCGCCAGTACGGGGCGTTCTTCGTCATCAACCTCAACGCGTTCATGATGGTGAGCGTGATGGCGACCATCGTCGTGTTCGTCACCGTCAAAGGCATCGGCTACGCCTTCCACGGATTCACCATCGGTGCCCCCGCCGCACTGGTAGTGTTGCTTCCGCTGCTCGTCCTGGCGGTGAACTGGGCACGAAAGCCCGCGGGAACGGACGCCTGGCGAACGGGTGCCAGACAGCTGGTCCGCGTACTGCCGCTTGCGCTCGTCGGCTCGCTGGCCGCAGTCGTCGCCTCCGTCTCCATCAGGGGCAGCGCCCTCACCTACCCGTTCACGTACACGGTGCAGGTGAACCGGCAGCCGAAGGTCCTCGACACCGGCATTTCGGTGACACCGGATCCGACCGTCGGTGCCCTCCTGCTCACGTTCTCGGCTCTCCTCCTGTTCGCCTACTTCGGACGCGCGTACGGGACGTTACGAGGCGTCGGTCGCGACCCGTCGTGGGTCGACACAGTCAAACAGGGCGTCGCCCTGTCGGTCGCCGCAATGGCAGTCCTCACGGTCGTCTTCGCAGTACTGAGCCCGAGTCCGTTCGGTCTCCCGCTCGGCGGCACGGTCGGGCTGGTCGTCGTCGTCCTCGGGGCCGTCGTCGCAGGCGGGCTCTCCGTCGCCGCGGTCGCAACACCGCTCCGCGGTGGTGCTGGCACGAGTCTGGGTGAGGGACTCCACGATTACGCGCAGACGGTCGTCATCGGTCTGTCTGGAGCGCTCGCACTACTGACCGCAGTCGTCTTCCTCGAACCGACGGCCGGCGTGAACCCGTCGGTCGGGCCGGCGGACCTCGTCCCCATCGTCGCTCTCCTGACGGCAGTCGCGTCGGTCGGTGTGAGCGTGTCCGCTGGCCACGCACGTCGGAGCGCCGCTGAACTTCGTCGGCGCGTGCTCGGTGAAGAGGCCGTCTTCGGGCTGGCGACCGCAGCAGGCGCGCTCGCTCTGCTCGGCGTCCACGTAGCGGCCACGGGCGCGAACTTCACCGTCGTCGGACTGACCGTCGGAACGAAGGGGTCGTTCTCCTGGCCGATGACGATGCAGTCGTACGTTCCGCTCGGGGCCGAACCCGGCGGCATCCTGCCGGCCATCGTCGGCACCGTCTGGCTGGTCGTGGGCGCGACGCTGTTCGCGGTGCCACTCGGCGTCGGTGCCGCGGTGTTCCTGACCGAGTACGCCGAGCAGGGTGCGTTCACCAGTCTGGTCGAGATCGCGACCAACGCGCTCTGGAGCACGCCGAGCGTCGTCTTCGGGCTGTTCGGAGCCGCGTTCCTCATCCCGCGACTCGGCGGTGACCGGTCGCTACTGGCCGGGATGTTGGTTCTCGGGTTCATGCTCTTGCCGCTGGTCCTCATCACGAGCCGCGAGGCGATTCTGGCGGTTCCGGACGAGTACCGAGACGCGAGCGCGGCACTGGGCGTGACGAAGTGGGAGACGATTCGCAGCGTCGTCCTCCCGGCAGCGATGCCCGGCGTCATCACGGGCGTCATCCTCGGCGTCGGCCGCATCGCGGGCGAGACCGCCCCGCTCATTCTCGTGCTGGGGTCGACGCTGAACTCCAGCGAGCCAATCGCCGTCCTCGACGGGTTCACCTTCACCGCCGCCCCGCCGTTCGTCGGAAATCCTGCGCTGCTGGCGGAAACCGCGTCCCTGCCGACCCAAATCTGGGCGGTCATCGCGGCAGGCGTCAGTGGCTCCCCATCGATGGGATGGGCGACGGCGTTCATCCTGCTCATGGTCGTCCTGGCGTTCTACGCCGTTGGGATCGTGAGTCGAACGTTCTTCCGGAGGAAACTGAACTATGAGTAATACCGCAGCCGACACCGAGATCGACATGGACACCGACACCGAGACGACCACGACTACCGGCGAGAGCCAGGAAGAAGTCAAGGCGGAGTGGACCGACTACGACTTCGCTGGCCAGCCGAAGCTGTCCGTCGAGAACCTCAACGTCTGGTACGGCGACGACCACGCGCTCAAAGACGTCTCGATGGACATTCCCGAAGAGAGCGTCACCGCACTCATCGGACCTTCCGGCTGTGGGAAGTCGACGTACCTCCGCTGTCTCAATCGGATGAACGACCGCATCAAGGTCGCGAACATCGATGGGTCCGTCGAACTCGACGGCATGGAGATCTACGATACGAACACCAACCTCGTCGAGCTCCGCAAGCGCGTGGGCATGGTGTTCCAGGCACCCAACCCGTTCCCGAAGTCCATTCGGGACAACATCTCCTACGGTCCCCGCAAGCACGGCGACATCAACAAGGGCTTTCTCGCCCGATTGCTGGGCCAGGACGACAGCGACGAGGAGGCCGAACTCGTCGAGCGCGCGCTGAAGCAGGCTGCGCTCTGGGACGAGGTCAGCGACCGTCTCGACGCCAACGCCCTCGGACTCTCCGGCGGCCAGCAGCAGCGACTCTGTATCGCGCGTTGTCTCGCGACTGACCCCGAGGTCATCCTGATGGACGAGCCGGCGAGCGCGCTCGACCCCATCGCGACCGCGAAGATCGAGGACCTCATCGAGGACCTCGCGAAGGACTACACCGTCGTCGTCGTCACGCATAGCATGCAACAGGCAGCCCGCATCTCCGACCAGACTGCCGTCTTCCTCACCGGCGGCGAACTCGTCGAGTACGACGACACGGACAAGATCTTCGAGAACCCGGAGAGCCAGCGCGTCGAAGACTACATCACCGGGAAGTTCGGGTAGACGCCGGCTACTTTTCCCATGCCAGCAAGTGTCGTCAGGTACTCCACCACCCAACACATATGACAACCGGACCACAATACGACGGGCTCGTCTTCGACATGGACGGCGTGCTCGTCGAGCCGACGAGACGCCCGCTTCTCACGTGGGCCGTCGAACGGACGTTCCTCGAATTCGGCGTCGAACATCCCGACGCGGACCTCGTCGCGTCCCTCTGCAGTAGCGACGTCAGCCACCTCCAGACCGTCGAGACGCGCCACGGTATCGACCGGGGAACGTTCTGGGAGCGGCGCGAGCGGAACGCCGCAGCCGAACAGATGGCAGCCATGAAGCGCGGCGAGAAGGCCCTGTACGACGACGCGGTGCTCCTCGACGACGTTCGGGTTCCGATCGGCCTCGTCAGCAACAACCAACAAGAGACCGTCGAGTTCGTCCTCGACGCGCACGGCGTGGTCGAGACGTTCGACACGGCGTACGGTCGCTACCCCTCCCTCGTCGGTGCCCGTCGGGCCAAGCCGAACGCCTACTACCTCGAACGGGCACTCGACGACCTGCGGTGTTCGACCCCGCTGTACGTGGGCGATAGCGCCGTCGACGTCGCAGCGGCCGCGGCCGCGGGCATCGACGTCGCGCTGCTGCGACGACCCGAACTACCCCGAATCGAACCCGATATCGAACCGACCCACGTAATCGAGTCGCTCCACGAACTCGGCCCGCTCGTCGAAACGCGGGGTGGTGCGTGACGTGCCACGGAAGTCGTTCCAGCGAGAGATGGACGAGCTACAGACGAACGTTCGAACGTTCGGCGACGCAGTCACGGTCCGTCTCCGGCGAGCGGTCACGGCAATCGAGCGCCGGGACAAGGACCTGGCCCAGACCGTCGTCGAAGGCGACGGCGCGATCAACGACCGATACGTCGAACTGGAGCGGAAGTGCATCGACCTGTTCGCGCTCCAGCAACCGGTCGCCTCGGACCTTCGAATCGTCGCCGCGACGTACAAGATCCTGACCGACCTCGAGCGCATCGCCGACCTCGCGGGCAACCTCGCGAGCGCCGTCGTCGACGCCGAAACCATCGTCGCTGCCTCCATCGATATCGTCGAGCTCGGCAATCTCGCCATCGAGATGGTCGAGGATGCCCTCCACGCGTACGTTTACGAGGACACCGCGCTGTGCTTCGACGTCGCCGAACGCGACGACCGACTCGACGACCTGAGCGAGGACGCCGCGGCCGGGCTCATCAGGGAACTCTCGGAGATGCGCGCGACCACGGCGGAGCCCGACGCCCTCCTCGGTGACGTCCGCCGGCTCCTGTTGACGATTCGCGACCTCGAACGCGTCGGCGACCACGCCGTCAACGTCGCGGCACGGACGCTCTACCTGACCGAGTCCGACGACGAACTCCTCTACTGACCGCTTCAGTACGACGTTGGTGGAGCAAAAGCTACATGTCCTGCGGTACCAGACACAGCAACCATGCCACGTGAAGGATATCAGGAACAACTCGAATCTCTCCGCGAGGACGTCCTCTACATGAGCGAAGTCGTCCTCGGCCGTCTGCGACAGGGGCTCGAAGCCCTGGAGTACAAGGACGAGGACCTCGCCTGGGAGGTCATCGACGGCGACGACGAGATCAACCAGATGTATCTCGATCTCGAACAGGAATGTATCGATCTGCTGGCGCTGCAACAGCCCGTCGCCTCCGACCTGCGGTTCATCGCTGCGTCGTTCAAGATCATCACCGACCTCGAACGCATCGCCGACCTCGCGACCAACCTCGGCGACTACACGCTCGACGCCCACCGCGACCTCGTTCCCGACGTCGACGTGCAGGAGATCGGCGCGGCCACAATCGAGATGACCGAGCGCGCGATGGACGCCTACGCCGACGAGGACCCGGACGCCTGTCTCGCAATCGCAGAGTCCGACGACGACATCGACGACCTCTGTGAGACCGCCTCCGCGACGGTCGTCCGCGACCTCATCGAACGCGAGTTCGAGATCGACAGTGACCAGGAGATAGAGGACGTGATGGCCGACGTCTCCCGACTCCTGTTGACGATTCGCGACCTCGAACGCGTCGGCGACCACGCCGTCAACATCGCGGCCCGCACGCTCTACATGGTCGAGAACGACGACGAACTCATCTACTGACGACGGCGACGCCGGTTTTCCCGCCCAAGCGTTACGGTTCGACGGCCCCGTCGAGCCCGTCGTTCGTGATCTTGAACCGCGCCGAATCGCCGGCGGCCTTCGCGCGGTGGTTCTCCAGCGTCGCTCGTCGATTCCCGCCGCGGAAGCGGTCGAGTCTGAGGATGGTCCCTGACCAGTGGTTCAGCGTGTGGCCGCCGAGCGCGCGCGTCTTGTCGCTCTCCGGGTCCGAGAAGACCTGGTTCGTGAACACCACGGCGAGGTCGTGTTTACGCGCCAGCGAGAGCAAGTGCGTAATCTGGCGTGCCACGTCCCGAAGCGCCTCGCCCTCTTCCTGCTCGGTGCGTTCGAGCCGATAGAAGCCGGTCGCGCTGTCGAGGACGATGAGGTCGACCTGCTCGGCGAACTCCGCGGCGTCCTTGACGGCCTCGCGCTGCTGATCGAAGCTGTACACCTCGGAGATGATGATGCGCGAGGCCACGTCCTCGACGGTCGTTCCGTCGGTCGCCATCGACTGGGCGAGCTGTTCCATGCGGTCCAGCGAAAGGTCCTCCGTATCGAGATACAGGGCCGATTCGCCGGCGGCGGCGAGCCCGACCGCGGCACTCAACGTGAGATTCGTCTTGCCGGCCGCTGGGGGGCCGTACACCTGCGTGACCGCGCCACGCTCGAACCCGCCGCCGAGGAGGTCGTCGATGGAGTCACATCCGGTCGAAATCGGCTCGCTCACGCGTCCACGTTGCCCCCGACCGACCAAAAACGCTCGTACTTGGCCACGGCGGCCGCTGCTCCGACACGCCTTAGACGGTGCCGGGCAAAAAATCGGACGTGATAGTCGTCGCGACGGATGACTTCGAGGTCTATCACGGCGTGGTCAACGAGCTGCGGGACCGCGGCGCGGAGTTCACGACCATCGAGTCGGGCGCGGCGCTCCCCGAGGGAACGACGGCGGTCGTGATCGGGCCGGGGGAATCCATCGACGCGCCGGCCGACGTCCCCGTGTTCCAGGGCGACCCCGAGGATCCGCGCCGAACGGTCGAGAAGGTCGTCGCGGCGCTGCGGGGCGCGAGGGGGCGAACGGTCGTCGGCGTCGATCCGGGCGAACGCCCGGGGATCGCCGTCCTCTCGGGAGAGATGGTGGTTGCCGCGTTCCACGTCCCCGTGGCCGAGGCCGCCGCAGTCGTCGAGCGGGAGGTCGCGGACGCGGTCGACCCGCTCGTCCGCATCGGCGACGGTGCCCGATTGCAGGGCGCGCGCATCATCGACGACCTCGAAGACGTCCCGGTCGAACTGGTCGACGAGACAGGGACGACGCCGTATCTCGGCACGGGTGTGCGGGGAATGGGCGACGTCCTCGCCGCCGTCAACATCGCCCGCATGTCCGGCGAACCCGTCGAGTCTCGGACCATCGAGCCGACGGCCGGCGAACTCCAGCGCATCAAGGACCGCTCGCGAGAGCAATCGGAGACGAACCGAGCCATCGACGAAGTCCTCGCCCGTCGCGTCGCGGAGGGTGACCTGACCGTCGAAGAGGCGCTGGCCGAACACCGCGGTGACGAAGAGACGAACGAGGAGTGACTGCGGAGAACGAGCCGAGAGTGACTACGGCGAGTCCCTCTCGGGACGGACGTACCGGCCCGCCTCGTCGCGTTCGAACTGGATTACGTCGACGATAGCGTCGGCGTCGATCTCGCCGTAGACGTGCGGGAAGGCACCGTCTCGCCCCGATTCGTACCGGACCTCCGCGTCGAGCGCCTCCCGGTCGAGGACGAGCAGTCTCGGGTCGTCGGCGTCGGCGTAGAACTGCTGGCCCACCCACTGCACAGTTTCGTTCGTCGCGGCGTGGACGAAGCCCTCCTCGTCCAGCGAGTCGGGGGCGTACGGGTCGTCCGCATCGTGCTCGGCCCACCGGTCGGCTTCGACGACGTGGAACAGGTACCGGTCGAGTGCACCGGCCTCTCGTGCGGTGGTCTCTGCGCGCGTCGCGACGTCTCGAACGGGACGGTCGGTCGCTCTGGCGACCGCGAGCGCGTCGTCGAACTCGGCGCTCACGTCGTAGACGTCGCCGTCCACGTCGCTGGCTATCTTCACCGTCACCTCGTAGCGGTCGCCAACGACGTCGAGCGTCGTCGTCGCGAATCGACGGCGCGCGACCCAGCGGTGGCCGGCCCCGTGTTCGCGAACGCCGAGGGTTCCCGTCTCCTCGGCGAGTTTTCGCGCGACGCGTTCCGCGTCCTCCGGCCGCGCGATGACCTTCACCAGGTGGCCCGGCCGGGACTTCTTCATCGTCGCGGGGAGGATGGACACGTCGCGCGCGCCAGCGTCCTGCAGGGTCTCCTGTAAGCCGCCGAGGACCTCGGGGGACGCGTCGTCGAGGTTCGTCTCCAATACCGTGATCTCGTCGCGGACGAGGCCGCCGCGTCCGTCGCCGACGAGCGTTCGCAACACGTTCGGGTGGTCCGGGAAGTCGTACCCCCCAGCGCCGTACCCCGAGGTTTCGACGGACAGCGAGGGCAACGTCTCCACGCCCGTTGCGACGTGCGCGAGGATGGCCGCCCCCGTCGGCGTCAGCAGTTCCGCCTCGACCGGCCCACCCCGAAGCGACCAGTCCGCGCGCTGGGCGACCTCCACGACTGCCGGCGTGGGAACCGGATAGATGCCGTGGCTCATCTCCACCTCGCCGCCACCCGTCGCGAGCGGCGTCGTCACGACGCGCTCGACGTCGAGGTCATCCAGAAGGAGACAGGCGCCGACGACGTCCGCGATGGCGTCGTCCGCGCCGACCTCGTGGAAGTGCGTCTCCGTGATGTCCGTCCCGTGGACCGCTGCCTCGGCCTCGCCGAGTATCTCGAAGGTCGCCTTCGCGTCGCGCTCGACGCTGGCCGGGAGGTCCATCCCCTCGACGATGTCGACGATCTCTGGATACGTTCGGAGCGGCCCGGACCCCTCGGCGTGCTGATGGTCGTGGCTGTGGTCGTGGTCGTGGCTGTGGTCGTGGTCGTGGTCGTGACCACCGTCGTCGCCGCCGTCGGTCGCCGTCAGCCGGACGTCGACCGCAGTCGCGGCGATGCCGTTCTTCTCGACGCCCCGCACGTCGTAGCGGACGTCGAGTGCGTCTTCGACGGGCGCGAGCACGTTCCGTTCGGCACCGGCGGCCAGCAGCGCCCCCAGTATCATGTCGCCACTGGCACCCATCCGACCGTCGTACGCTACAGTTCGCATGTCCGAACACTAGTAGTGGGTCCGAAAAAACTGACCGGTCCGGTCGAACCTCGCACGTATCTGGCCACGAATATATATGGTATCTTACACAGAAAGAGTGAACGAGACACCGCCGGTAGCAAAAAACATATCTCCGGTGGAACCCGAGTGGCACACATCCCCCCGACTGAATCATGAACGAAGTTCAACTTGAGGTGGCGAAAGCATACCCCAACGACTCCGGTCGTGGTATCGCCCGCCTCGATCCCGATACGCTACTACACCTGAAGCTGTCCCCAGGTGACATTATCGAAATCGAAGGAGGTGACGTGACGGCCGCGAAGGTCTGGCGCGCGGATCGCCAGGACTGGAACACGGACACCGTCCGCATCGATGGTTTCACGCGCCAGAACGCCGACGTCGGCATCGGCGAGCGCGTCGAGATACGCAAGGCCGAAGCCGAGAAGGCCGACAAGCTCGTCCTCGCTCCGCCGGAGGAAGCGAGCGTCCAGTTCGGCTCGGACGCGGCCGGTATGGTCAAACGGCAGATCCTGAAGCGGCCGGTCGTCGAGCGCGACATCGTCCCCGTGATGTCCTCGACGAACCACCCCTTCATGCGCTCGCCGGGTCAGGCCATCCCGCTCATCGCCGTCGAGACCGATCCCGAGGGCGTCGTGCTCGTGACCGAAGACACCGAGGTGGAGCTCCGCGAGGAGCCGATCAGCGGCTTCGAGAAGACCGGCGGCGGCATCACCTACGAGGACATCGGCGGTCTCCAGAACGAGATCCAGCGCGTCCGAGAGATGGTGGAGTTGCCGATGAAACACCCCCAGATCTTCAAGAAGCTGGGTATCGAGCCGCCCCAGGGGGTGTTGCTGCACGGCCCGCCCGGCACCGGGAAGACGCTCTTGGCGAAGGCAGTCGCCAACGAGACGTCCGCGAGTTTCTTCTCTATCGCCGGCCCGGAGATCATCTCGAAGTACTACGGAGAGTCCGAACAGCAACTCCGCGAGATCTTCGACGACGCCAGCGAGGAAGCACCGTCGATCATCTTCATCGACGAACTCGACTCCATCGCACCGAAGCGCGAGGACGTCACCGGCGAGGTCGAACGCCGCGTCGTCGCGCAGTTGCTGACGATGATGGACGGTCTCGAATCGCGGGGCCAGGTCATCGTCATCGCCGCGACGAACCGCGTCGACAGCGTCGACCCCGCGCTTCGCCGTCCGGGCCGCTTCGACCGCGAGATCGAGATCGGCGTCCCAGACGAGGTGGGCCGCGAGGAGATCCTGCAGGTTCACACCCGCGGGATGCCGCTCAGCGACGACGTCAATCTCTCGAAGCTGGCCGACGAGACCCACGGCTTCGTCGGCGCGGACATCGAGAGCCTGACGAAGGAAGCCGCGATGAAGGCGCTGCGCCGCTACCTCCCCGAGATCGACCTCGACGAGGAGGACATTCCGCCGAGCCTCATCGACCGGATGATCATCAAGCGCGAGGACTTCCGCGGCGCGCTCAACGAGGTCTCACCGAGCGCGATGCGCGAAGTGCTCGTCGAGCTCCCGAAGATCTCCTGGGACGACGTCGGCGGACTCGAATCGGCCAAACAGGAGGTCAAAGAGAGCGTCGAGTGGCCGATGAACTCCCCCGAGAAGTTCGACCGGATGGGAATCAAGCCGCCGTCCGGGGTCCTGCTGTACGGGCCACCCGGCACCGGCAAGACGCTGATGGCGAAGGCGGTCGCCAACGAGACCAACGCCAACTTCATCAGCGTCCGTGGCCCGCAACTGCTCAGCAAGTGGGTCGGTGAGAGCGAGAAGGCGATTCGGCAGACCTTCCGGAAGGCCCGACAGGTCGCACCGACGGTCGTGTTCTTCGACGAACTCGACTCGCTCGCGCCAGGTCGTGGCTCCGACACCGGCTCGAACGTCTCCGAACGCGTCGTCAATCAGCTCCTGACGGAGATGGACGGCCTCGAAGAGATGGAGGACGTCATGGTGATCGGCGCGACGAACCGGCCGGACATGATCGACCCGGCGCTCATCCGCTCGGGTCGTTTCGACCGGCTGGTCATGATCGGCGAACCGAACGTGGACGGTCGCGAGCAGATCATGCAGATCCACACCGAACGAACGCCGCTCTCGCCCGACGTCAGCCTGCGCGAACTCGCGGAAATCACCGACGGCTACGTCGGGAGCGACCTGGAGTCCATCGCGCGCGAAGCGGCCATCGAGGCGCTTCGAGAGGACGACGACGCCGAGGACGTCGAGATGCGCCACTTCCGGTCGGCGATCGAGCAGGTCCGCCCGACCATCACCGACGACATCCGCGACTACTACGAGCAGATGCAGGACGAGTTCAAGGGCGGCGCTCCGGACCGGCCCGAACGCCGCTCCGGCGGCCGCATCGGCTTCCAGTAAGTCGACCACTGCGGACAGTTTTTTGGTGCCGTCTCGACGCATTGATTGCGAGCGACCGTGAGCCTCGGATATGGGTCGGTACCGTGCCGCGTCGCTGTTCGTCTTCCTCGGTCTGGTCTGGGGGTCGTCGTTCCCCGCCGTCGAGGTCGGCCTGGAGTACTTCCCGGCGCTCCTGTTCGCTGCGATACGGTTCGACGTCGCGGCCGTCGCCATGGTGGCCTACGCCGCCGCGACGACCGACCGCTGGCGGCCGCGCGGCAGAGACGAGTGGCTGCCCGCGCTCATCGGCGGCGTGTTCATCATCGCCGCGTTCCACGCGCTGACGTACGTCGGGCAGCTGTACGTCACCGGTGCGGTCGCCGCGGTCGTCGTCAGTCTCGGTCCCGTCATGGCCGCGGCGTTCGCGGCGGTCCTGCTGCCGGACGAACCGTTCACGCTCTCGCGCGCGGTCGGTCTGGTCTTCGGCGTTGCCGGCGTCGCCGTCATCGCCCGCCCGGACCCCTCGAATCTCCTGAGCGCGAGCGTCGTCGGCGTCGCGCTCGTGTTCGTCGCGACGGTCGCGTTCAACCTCGGGACCGTCCTGACCCGACCGTTCCGTACCGACCTCCCCGTCCAGACGATGCAGGCGTGGGGGATGGTGATCGGTGCGCCGCTGTTGCACCTCGCCGCCGCCGTCCGCGGGGAGTCGGTCGCTGCGATCCAGTGGACTGTTCCGGGCGTGCTGTCGCTCGTCCACCTCGCCCTGGTCTGTGGGTCGCTCGCGTATCTCATCTACTTCCACCTCCTGGACGTACTCGGTCCCGTCGAGATCACCCTCATCGGCTATCTCGAACCAGTGTTCGCGGCGGCCATCGGCTGGCTGGTGCTTGGACAGGCCGTCGACGTGCCGACCGCAGTGGGCTTTCTCGCCATCGTCGTCGGGTTCGCGATCATCAAGCGGACCGCCTTACGGAGGACGATCGCGTCACTGAGTGGCGGCGATACCGCCAGCTGACGGCCGGGTCGGCGTCGGCTGGGCTCGGAAACGGGACGCGAAAACAGATGGGATGGCGGAGAGAGCGGGGGCCGCTACAGTTCGCCGAGCTTCCTGAGGAGTTGGCCCTTGTACTCCTCGTCGCTCTGGACCGTCTTCAGTTCGAGGACGTTGCGTTCGAGTTTGTCCAGCGCGACGCGGAACGCGGATTCGGCACCGTAGCCCTCGCCGGAGCCTGCGGCCTGGCCCTTGTTCGTCCGGAGGCGGATCTGACTCTGGATGAGCGGGGTTCCGCGGAGCTTCTCTTTGTGTTCGTGGAAGCGGACGTGCGCGTGCTGGACCTGCATCTCCTGGTACTTGTCTGCGACCTCCTCGATGCAGGTGCGTATCTCCTCGCGAGAGATGGTGTCCAGCAGGCTGATGTTCGTGATCTGGACGTCCATGTGGTCCTCCTCGGTGTAGGTGAGCGCGCGGAGCACGTCGGTCTTGGTGACGATGCCCGCGACCACCCTGTCGTCTTGGTCGGGCGTGACGACGAGTCCGGCGTAGTCGTTGCCCAGCATGTGCTCGACGGCGTCGCGCACGGAGTCGTCCAGCGTCGTGGTCTCGACCGGCGTCGTCATGACGTCGTAGACCGGAATCTCCAGCACGCGGTCGACGTCGCCGCTCCGTTCGCCCACCGTGGCCTTGTCCATGTCCCGAACGACGATGTCGACGATGTCGTGGGTCGTCACCATCCCCGAGAGGAGACCCTCCTCCGTGAGCACTGGAAGGCGGGAGATGCCGTGTTCGCGGAGGAGATTGATGGCCTGCCCGACGTGAGTGTCGTCAGTCACCGTGACTACGTCCTCGGTGTAGATCTGCTCGACGGAGAGGGCGTCGAGGTGTTCGAGCACCGCTTCGAGGATGTCGTCCTGCGTGACGATGCCCCAGAGCCGGCCGGCCTCGAACACGGGCGCTATCTTCGTGTCGCCCTCGACGAGCATGCGCGAGACCTCCCGGACGTCCTCCGTCCGGTCGATCTTCGGCGCGGACCGCATCATAGCGCCCGCTTTGGCCTTGTCTTCGACGTGTGACTGCACCAGCTGTTTTTGCGTTATGACGCCGGCGTAGTCCTCGTCCCGAGTGATGATGACCCCCTTCGGGTTATCGTGCTCGAAGATCGAGCGCACTTTTCCGAGTCGCTGGTCGGCGTCGATAGCAACGTAGTCGCTGGTGGCGATGTCGGCAATATCCATCGTAGCTACCCAACGGGGCAGTAGGTTGTGAGGCATTATCAAGCTTGGTCTACACCGGGAAATTTACTGCTTGCCGTCCTACATCAGCCGTGCTCCCGGACGTCACCGTCTTCGGACCGTACACGTATCTCGCGACGGAGGTGCTGTGGGGGGGAATCGCGCTCGCGCTCGTCCTCCACGCCGACGTGATACGGCCGGCGATACGGACCACGCTCGTTCTCTACCCGTTTGCATACCTGTGGGACTGGTACACCCTCACCGTCGGCGTCTTCTCGATTCCCATGCGCACCGGCGTCGAACTGCTGGGCATCCCCGTCGAAGAGCACATCTTCATGCTGCTGATTCCGATGATGGTCGTCGGCACCCACGAGACGCTGCGTCAGCGCTTCGATGGCGAATGAAGACACGAAACGGCCCATAGTATAAGCGGCCAGCAGACGCACGGTCCCTATGGCCGAAGCTGCAATGACGCGCTTCCCCGTGCCGGACGTCGAAGACCTCCCCGAGGACCTGCGGGAGCGAATCGAAGCGGAGACCGAACGGAGTGGCTTTACGCCGAACGTCTTCCTGGCGTACGGCTACCGCCCGAGTCACTTCCGGGCGTTCTTCGACTACTACGACGCCCTGACCGAGCACACCGAGCTCGCACGCGAGGAGATCGAGATGATCGTCGTGGCCACGAGCGCCGAGAACGACTGTCTGTACTGCGTGGTCGCCCACGGCGCACTGTTGCGCATCTACGCCGACGCGCCACGGCTCGCCGACCAGGTCGCGACGAACTACCGGACGGCGGACGTCCCCGACGAACACGTCGCGATGCTCGACTTCGCAGTCAAACTCACGAACGAACCGGAAGCCGTCGACGAGTCCGACTTCGAGGAACTGCAGGAGCACGGCTTCTCGAAGCGAGCAATCTGGGATATCGGCAGCGTCGCGGCCTTCTTCAACCTCTCGAACCGGATGGCCCACCTCGCGGACATGCGGCCGAACGAGGAATTCTACGAACTCGGCCGGGAGAGCGACGCATCGACGTGATCGATTGGGTTCGAGCACCTGTCAGGCAGCCGTGATCGAGAATTCGACGCCGACAGCTATTTACTTTCGATTCGTCAAATATTGGCCATGCTGAGCCCCAAGATGGAGGACTACCTGAAGGCCATCTACGAGCTACAACGGCAGGGGGAGGGGCCGGTCTCCACGTCGTCTATCGCGGAGTTACTGGAGGTGACGCCGCCGACGGCGACGAGCATGATGGAGAAGCTCGAAGACCGCGAGCTCGTCGAGCGAGAGAAGTACAAGGGCGTCACGCTGACCACCGAGGGCGAGACGGTCGCGCTGGAGGTGCTGCGTCACCACCGACTGCTCGAGACGTACCTCACGGAGCAACTGGGCTACGATTGGGCGGCGGTCCACGACGAAGCGGACACGCTCGAACACCACATCAGCGAGGAGTTCGAGCGCCGGGTCGCCGAGGTCCTCGGTGACCCCGAGGTCGATCCGCACGGCGACCCGATTCCGAACGTCTCGCTCGATCCGATAGAGGAAGCCGCCGGGACCACCCTCGGGGAATGCTCGGAAGGGGAGACGGTCGAAGTTCGGCGAGTCCGGGACAGGGACGCGGAGGAACTCGAATACCTGGACGACGTCGGCGTCACCCCCGGAACGCGAGTGGAGGTCGTCGAGGTCGCGCCCATCGGGATGGTGACGCTGGACATCGGCGGCGAATCCGTGTCCTTGCCGGACCGCATCGCGAAATCCATCTGGGTCGCACCTGCTGAAGAGCCGGCAGAAGAATCGGTCGCCTGAGGCCCTCATCTCTCCGCTGTATTCACGTGGCTCATCGAGAGCTTCAGCTATCGGAGTTTTCGGTGGCAGAATTTATATTTAGACGTGTCTAATATCATATTGGGATGAAGCCAAACAAATTGGTTCGGTCGTTCGGACGTCCCATCCGACTCCGTTCGGGCGTACGGAGGCGACGGCACGGATGACGGGCGAGCACGAGCAGGCTGCAGACGTAACGCGGACGCTCACCGATCGCCTCGTCGACGCCATCGAGGGCGACGAGGGCGTGACGCGCCGTGCAGTCCTGGGTGGTCTCGGCGTTGCCGGCGGAGCCGCGCTGGGAGTGGCCGGAACGGGCGCGGCGAGCGCCGGCAACGAGGACTCCGAACACGGTAACTTCGGCGCGGTCGGGGGCTACGAGACGGCGGACTTCGACCCACACGAGTTCCTCACGGAGTTCAACACGGGTCACGAGTCGACCGACACGGTTCCGAACCAGCGCGTCTACACCGAGAACGGCCAGACCGTCCGGGAGTTCGAACTGTACGCGAGTCTCAGGGAGATCGAGATCGCACCGGGCGTCACCTTCACGGCGTGGACGTACAACGACCAGGTCCCCGGTCCGACGCTCCGCGTCGAAGAGGGGGATCTCATCCGCGTGAAGTTCACGAATGGTCAGCGCCACGGCCACACCATCCACCCGCACGTGCGGAACGTGAACCCGCGGATGGACGGCATCCCCCAGAACGGCCCCGGACTCATCGACGAGGGCGATTCGTTCGTCTACGAATGGAAGGCCCAGCCTGCCGGTTGTCACTTCTATCACTGCCACTCGCTCCCGCTCAAAGAGCACATCCACCGCGGTCTCTACGGGACCATCATCGTCGACCCGGACCCCGACCGCGTCCGGAAGAACCCGCGCGACTACGTGAACTACCACGGACCCATCACCGACGAGTACCGGGCGGACCTCGTCGAGAAGGCGAAACTGCGCAACCACGAGTACGACGCCGACCAGGTCAACGAGATGGTGATGGTGATGAACGGGTTCGACACGAACTTCGACGGCGACAACGAGGTCTACGCCGCGAATACCCAGGCGTTCTGCTACGGCGTCGCCGACACGGACGGCTACGGTTCGTGGTCCGGCAGCGACACCGTCCATCCCATCACGATACAGAAGGACGAACCACAGCGGGTGTACCTCGTCAACACGATCGAGTTCGACCTCGTCAACTCGTTCCACACCCACTCGCAGTTCTTCGACTACTACGACCACGGGACGACGCTCTATCCGACGCACAAGACCATCGACACGATCATGCAGTGTCAGGCCCAGCGCGGCATCATCGAACTGGACTACTCCGAGCACGATCCGGGCCTCTACATGTTCCACGCGCATCAGTCGGAGTTCGCCGAACTCGGCTGGATGAGCTTCTTCGAGGTGGAAGCATGACCGACGAACGCACCGACGGCGGCGAGACGAAGACCGCGAACCGACCGCTCGGCCTGCCGCCCGTCGTGACGGGTCTCGCGCCGCTCGTCCTGCTCGGAATCCTCGTCGCGGCGTTCGTCGCGCTCCCTGTCTTCGCCGGCGTGCAATCGGGCAGTCCGCTCCCCGACGTCACCGTCTCGCACGTCACGCTTCCGAACGACGAGACGATAGTGTTGCACGTCACCAACAGCGGTGCGAATCCGGTGACCATCAGTCAGGTCCTCGTCAACGACGCCTACTGGAACTTCGACGTCGTCGGAGCGCAGGGCAACACCATCGCACCGATGGGCAGCGCCAGCATCGAGATCCCGTATCACTGGACGCCCGGCTGGGACCTGGAGACGGCGCTCGTCCTCGACGACGGCGCGACCTTCCACCACACCATCGTCGCACCGCACCCCACACCGGGGATGACCGGTGGCGTCCTCGGGACGCTCGCGCTCGTCGGCGTCTTCGTCGGCATCGTGCCGGTCCTGCTCGGAATGCTGTGGTACCCGGCCATGCGCGAACTCGGTGACCGCTGGATTCACGCGACGTTGCTGTTCGCGGCGGGCGTCCTCGCCTTCCTGGCGTTCGACGCCGGCTTCGAGGCGCTCGAGATCGCCGAGGGTATCCCCGGCGCGTTCGAGGGGAAACTGCTCGTCGTCGTCGGCGTCGCGAGCGCACTCCTGCTCGTGCAGGCCGTCTCCGCATGGCAGTCCGACGGCGGCGACCTCTCGGGGCTCGGTCTCGCCTACATGGTCGCACTCGGCATCGGCCTGCACAACCTCGCGGAGGGGCTGGCCATCGGGAGTTCGTTCGCACTCGGTCGCGTCTCGCTGGGTGCGTTCCTCGTCATCGGCTTCATGATCCACAACGTCACCGAGGGGCCGGCCGTCGTCGCCCCGATCTCGAGCGGGCGTCGGCCGGCACTGAAACACTTCCTCGCCATCGGCCTGCTCGCGGGCGCACCCATCATCGTCGGCGCGTGGATCGGTGGCTTCGCCTTCTCGCCGACGCTGGGAGCGTTCTTCCTCGCCGTCGGCGTCGGGGCCATCCTCCAGGTGAACTGGGAGATCTTCGGCATGGTCCGCCGGCAGGCCAGGCTCGGGACGGCACTCAATCTGCTCGGTTTCCTCGCGGGACTGGTCGTGATGTACGCGACCGATCTGCTCGTCACGCTGTAGTCGCCCAAAGTGGTTTTCCCCGTCTCCTCGCTTCCGTATGGGGCCTCGACGACACCGACCGAGAGACCTTGCAGTTGCTGCTCGACGATGGACGGCGACCGTACAGCGACATCGCCGAGACCGTCAATCTCTCAGCGCCCGCCGTCTCCGACCGCGTCGACCGAACGATGCTCCGCGAGGGCGTGCCCGTGCTCGTCGAGGTCGAACTTCGACCCGGAGCGGGAGCCGCCGCGCGCCCGGCACTTGCCGGTGCAAACGGCGTCGAGCACGGCTTCGCGACGGTCGACGACCGACGTGGCAACACGCTTCGTCGAGCGGTACGATCGTCTGAAGGAGGACGCGTGACTTTCAGTTCGAAGTATTCTCGCCAGTTTCGCTTTCGGATGTGAGCATTCGGGCGCTCACAGCCCCGATGTCGAAGCGGCAAATCGCATGAACGGGGAGCCCCTAGGAAGAGTATACCATGAGCACGCGCCGGACACAGTTGGACATCACGGGGATGAGCTGCGCCAATTGCTCGCAGTCCATCGCCGATGCGCTCGACGACCGCGACGGGGTAACCGACTCGAACATCAACTTCGCGACCGACGAGGGGACCGTCGAGTACGATCCCGAGACCGTGTCGCTCGCGGAGATTTTCGAAGTCATCGACGACGCCGGCTATCACGCCGTCGACGCGGAGACGAGCATCGCCATCACGGACATGTCGTGTGCGAACTGCGCCGAGTCGAACGCGACGGCACTCGAAGGGACGCCCGGCGTCATCGAGGCCGACGTCAACTTCGCGACAGACGAGGCACAGGTTCGCTACAACCCGAACGACGTCTCCGTCGACGACCTCTATTCGGCCATCGAGGACGCGGGCTACACGCCGGTCAGAGAGACGGGCGACGACGACAGCGACGGTGACGGCGAGTCACGGGCCGACCTCGCCCGAAAAGCGGAGATCCGCCGCCAGCGGAACCTGACGCTGTTCGGCGCGACGCTCTCGATTCCGTTGCTCGTCATGCTCGTCGACCACCTGCTCGTTCCCGGCCTGCTCCCAGAGACGGTGCTCGGCGTCGGACTCGGCTGGGTCGCCTTCGCGCTCGCGACGCCCGTGCAGTACGCGCTGGGCAAGGAGTTCTACGTCAACTCCTACAACGCGCTCGTGAAGAACGGTCGCGCGAACATGGACGTGCTCATCGCCATGGGGTCGTCGACGGCGTACCTCTACAGCGTGGTCGCCCTACTGGGACTCATCGAAAGCTCGGGGCTGTACTTCGACACGGCCGCGCTCATCCTCGTGTTCATCACGCTCGGGAACTACCTCGAAGCCCGCTCGAAGGGCCAGGCCGGCCAGGCCATCCGACAGCTGCTGGAGATGGAGGCCGACACCGCGACCGTCGTCCACGACGACGGTACCGAGGAAGAGGTCCCGCTCGAAGACGTCGCGGTCGGCGACCGGATGAAGGTCCGGCCCGGCGAGAAGGTCCCGACCGACGGCGTCGTCGTCGACGGCGAGAGCGCGGTCGACGAGTCGATGGTCACTGGCGAATCCGTCCCCGTCTCGAAGGGTGACGGCGACGAGGTCATCGGGTCGACGGTCAATCAGAACGGCGTGCTCGTCGTCGAGGCGACGAAGGTGGGTTCGGAGACCGCCATCCAGCAAATCGCCGAACGCGTGCGTGAAGCCCAGAGCCGCCAGCCCGACATCCAGAACCTCGCCGACCGTATCAGCGCGTACTTCGTCCCCGCAGTCATCGCCAACGCGCTCCTGTGGGCGAGCATCTGGTTCGCCGCCCCGGACCTCCTGGCGGGGTTCGTGAACGCCCTCCCCGTGTGGGGACTCGTCGGCGGCGGCCCCGCGGTCGCAGGTGGGAGCGTCTCTGCCTTCGAGTTCGCCGTCGTCGTCTTCGCCAGCGCGGTCCTCATCGCCTGCCCCTGTGCGCTGGGGCTGGCGACGCCCGCCGCGACGATGGTCGGTACCGCCATCGGCGCTCGCAACGGCGTCCTGTTCACCGGTGGGGACATCCTCGAACGCGTCCGCGACGTCGACACCGCCGTCTTCGACAAGACCGGGACGCTCACCAAAGGCGAGATGGAACTGACCGACGTCGTTCCCATCGATGACTCGACCCCCGACGCGATGGCCGACGGCGGCCAACTTCAAGCACAGGTCACGGAGGAGTTCGTCCTCTCCGTCGCCGCCAGCGCCGAGAGCGCCAGCGAACACCCGCTCGCGAAGGCCATCGTCGACGGGGCCGACGAGCGCGGCGTCGACTACGAATCGCCCGACTCGTTCGAGAACGTTCCCGGCCACGGCGTCCGGGCGACGACGAGCCACGGCGAGGTCCTCGTCGGCAACCGCAAGCTGCTCGAAGACCACGGCGTCGACCCGTCACCAGCCATGGATACGATGGAGCGACTCGAACGCGAAGGGAAAACCGCGATGCTCGTCGCCGTGCGCGAGCCCCGAGACGCCGCCGACCGTGCCAGCGGGCAGACTGGACCGGGCCGCGTGGTGGGCGTCGTCGCTGACGCCGACACCGTGAAAGAGTCCGCGACCAAGGCCGTGTCGGACCTGCGAGACCGCGGGCTGGACGTGTGGCTCATCACCGGCGACAACGAGCGGACCGCCCGCGCAGTCGCGGAGCAAGTCGGCATCGACCCGGAGAACGTCAGCGCGGGCGTCCTCCCCGAGGACAAGGCGGCCGCCGTCGAGGAGATACAGGCCGATGGACGCCGTGCGATGATGGTCGGCGACGGCGTCAACGACGCGCCCGCGCTCGCCGCCGCCTACGTCGGGACCGCCATCGGATCCGGTACGGACGTCGCCATCGAGGCCGCGGACGTGACGCTGATGCGTGACGACCCCGCCGACGTGCTGAAGGCTATCCGCATCTCCGACGCGACGCTCGCGAAGATCCGCCAGAACCTCTTCTGGGCGCTGGGGTACAACACCGTCATGATCCCGCTGGCGAGTCTCGGCCTGCTCCAGCCGGTGCTCGCCGCCGCGGCGATGGCCTCCTCGTCGGTCTCCGTGCTAGCGAACAGCCTGCTGTTCCGGTCGTACACGCCCGACCACGACTACCGACTGTTGGGCTGGCTGCGCTGAGTTGTCGCGTCGAGGGCCCTACTGCCCCGGCTGGACCTCCTCGTACGGCTGAACGATGACGAAGCCGTCGCGTCCGGCGAATTCGAGCTGGTAGGTCTCGTCGGCCGACTGTCCCACCATGTTCGAGATACTCTGGTCGACGTGACTGCTGGGAGAGAGCTCGCCACTCCAGGCGACCGTCGCGCTCGGGTCCGTCCGTACCGGCGGGGTCAGGACTAGTGGGTCGCCGTGGGTCGTGATGGCCACGTCGCCAGGGCCTTCGAGGAAGACGTTGGTCAGGCCGGCGGCCGACGAGCCCGAGATGCTGCCGACGGTCCGAATCTCGTAGTTCACTCGGTCCTCGAACGCGAGGATGTCGTTCCCGTTCACCGATATCTCCTCACCGGCGTCGAGGCTCAGGACCTGGATCTCCTTTCCCTGGTCCGCGAGGTAGAGATGGCCGGTCCCCTCCGCCTCCATGACCGGCATTCCCTCGCTTGTCACCTTCTCTTTGAGAAATCCGGTGACGCCACCTTCGGCCGAACTCTTGCCGGTGAACGAGATGTCGCCATCGTAGGCCACCATGGACCCCGCCTTCGCCATCGCCGAGCCGTCGAGTTCGACGTCGAGTAGCTTGCTGTTCTCTAACTGGAAGGCGTCGCCGCCTTCGTCCGGTGCGTTCGCGTCGGTGAATTCGTCGAGGTCCATGATGTGTCCCGTCGCACGTACGGTGCGATAAAATTTGCTGCGGCGGGATCGGATATAAACGTTCGTTCCTCGACTATCGGTCGCGGCCACCGACTAGACCCGAACGCATTCGGGCCAGACTGCGCTTTCAGTCGCTCGCCACGGGTTTTCTCACCGTCTGACAATCCAAGTAACCCTAAGGCAAGACTACCCCGGACGGTCTTGTAGAGACGACACGGGGTCTGGAGAGAGTCGTCCAAGCGTGGCGAACCCGCGCGCCACCGGAGTCACTGGACGGCTCGGCAGCCCCAGGTGACGTCCACAGAGCTACCCATGGTCGATCCAGTACTCGCAAGCCGGCTCCAGTTCGCGCTCACGACAATCGTCCACATCGTCTTTCCCGTCGTGAGCATGGGACTGGCTCCGTTCCTGGTGTATTTCACGTACAAAGAGATCCGCTCGGGTGAACCCATCTACGAGCGGTTGCGACGGTTCTGGCTCCGCATCTTCGGCGTCAGTTTCGCCATCGGGACCGTCACGGGCATCGTCCTCGAATTCGAGTTCGGGACGAACTTTGCCGCCTTCTCCGCGTCCGTCGGGGAGTTGTTTGGCGGCCCGCTCGCCGTCGAGGGGATGATGGCCTTCTTCCTCGAAGCGACGTTCCTCGGCATCTTCCTGTTCGGTCGCGACCGCGTCGGCGACAAGATGTACTTCCTGTCGTCGGTCCTCGTCGGACTCGGAACGTGGCTATCGGCGGTGTGGATCCTCGTCGCCAACTCCTGGATGCAGACGCCCCAAGGCTTCGAGATGGTGACGAAGAACGGCGTGCCGACGGTCCTGCTGACCGACCCCATCGCCGCCTACGCAAACCCGCGGTTCCCCTGGATGTTCGTGCACATGCAGAACGCCGCCGTCCTCTCGGTCGCGCTGTTGATGGCCGGCATCGCCGCCTACCACGTCCGGTACCGCGCGGCGACCGAGCCGGAGTTCTGGAAGAAGACCCTCAAAATCGCGGTTCTCGTGTTGCTCATCACCGCACCGCTGCAGGTGCTCCACGGCGACGCCTACGCCCGGCACATCTTCGAGACCCAGCCCCAGAAGTTCGCGGCGATGGAGGCGGTCTGGGAGACGGACTCGTACGTCCCCGAGTACATCGTGGCCTTCCCGACCGATCTCAGCCAGATCGCTGACCCGCGGGCGAAGGAACTGTTCGGTATCGGGATTCCGGGGGGCGCGTCCTGGCTCGCCAGCGGCGGGAACCCACAGGCCGAGATCACTGGCCTGAACGAGTTCGAGGGGTCTCCGCCAGTCGCCGTCGTGTTCTGGTCGTTCCGACTCATGGTCGGGCTGGGCTTCTGGTTCATGGTCCTGGCGTTCTGGGCGGGCTACCGCTGGTACTCCGGAGAACTGTTCGAGGATCACCTGTTGCACAAGTCGCTCGTCGGCTCGACCATCCTCGGCATCCTCACCGTCGAACTCGGCTGGGTCGTGACCGAAGTGGGTCGCCAGCCGTGGGTCATCCAGGGCGTGATGAAGACAAGCGATGGCGTCTCGCCCGGCCTGACCGGGGCCGAGGCGACGCTCACCCTGGTCGGATTCGCCGGCACGTACGCCCTCTTGCTCGGCGTCTACGTCTACGTCGTCCGGTACATCGTCCGCCAGGGGCCGCCGGAGCCGGAGGGACCAGCGGTTGCAGCGACAGCGGAGGCCGAGCAACCGGCCGGGGTGACGGGCGATGATTGAGCCCGCGCTCTCGCTGGCCACTCGCCCGCTGTTCGGCCTGCCGCTAGCCGAACTCTGGTTCGCCGTCCTCTTGTTCGTCCTCGGAATGTTCGTCTTTCTCGACGGGTTCGACTTCGGCGTCGGCGCGCTGTTCGCCACCCGCGAGGACGAGCACGAGCGCGAGACGCTGCTGAGCGCGATCGGCCCGTTCTGGGACGGGAACGAAGTGTGGCTCGTCGTCTTCGGCGGTGCGCTGTTCGCGGTGTTCCCGCAGGCCTACGCCGGGCTGTTCAGCCGCTACTACCTGCTGATGTTCGCGATTCTCGGCGCGCTGATTCTGCGCGGGATCGCGCCGGAACTGTACGAGCAACGCGACGACGACGCCTGGCACCGGCTGTGGGGGACCTCGTTCGTCGTCGGGAGCGTCGGGTCGCCGTTCTTCCTCGGCTGGTTCGTCGGGAACTGGGTGACCGGTCAGCCCGGCGTCGTCTCGCTGGCCGGGCCAGTGTTCGGCCTCGCGACCCTGGCGCTCAGCGTCGTGCTGGGCGCGGCGTTCCTCGGCCTGAAGACCCGTGGGAGTCTTCGCGACGACGTCGCCGCCGACGGTCAGCGAGCCGCCGTGGCATATCTCGCGCTCGCCGTCGTCGCGCTCGTGTATCTGGCACTCGCGTTCGAGTGGGGACTCGCTGCGGTCCTGTCCCTTCCTTCGATCGCTGCCGTGGGCCTGACGGTCGCGTCGCTCGCAGGGTACGTCCTCGCCACGCGTCGCGAACGGTACCACGTCGCGTTCGCCTCGACAGCGACCACGGTCCTCGCGCTCGTCCTGCTGGTCGGGTCCTTGCTGTACCCGGCAATCGACCCCGCAGGCGACCTGACCGTGCAGGCGGGTGCCGTCGAGACGCTGTCGCTCAACCTCGTCACCATCGCGTCGGCCTTCCTGATTCCGATGGTGCTCGGGTACTTTGGCGTCCTGTACTCCGTGTTCGCAGGCCCCGTCGAAGCCGGCGAGGCCTACTGACGATCCGCGAAGAACTCGGTCATTCGCCGGGCCGCGGACCGTTCGCGCTCTCGTCGCTCCTCGTGCGTGATTTCCTCGACGCCTTCGGGGACGGCCATGTCGTAGCGCTCGTAGTAGCCATCCGGAACGACCCAGTCGTTGTAGAAGTCGGGTCGCTCGCGCTCGATGAGGGTACGCGCGACGCGCGCCCCGTCGCCGGCGTTGACGATGGCCTGATGGTACGTTTCGGTGATGCGACCCGCCGCGTAGACGCCGTCGACGTTGGTCTGACCCGTCTCGTCAGTCGGCACCACCTCGACGTCACCCGAGTGGTCTTCCGGAACGGTCTCGACGCCGAGCGACGAGAGGTACTCCGTCTCGGCCCAGGAGGTCGCGAGGACGTACCGCACGTCCCACTCGCCGTCAGCACCGTGGACGCGGAACCCCTCTCCGTCGGGCGTCTCCGTGATTCGCTCGACCTCGGTCTCGATGCGGTCACACCCGGCCGTGGCGGTGTGCTCGTGAATCAGGTCTCGATAGGCCGCCGGCGAGATACCGGCCGGAAATCCGAGATAGTTCTCCAGAAACGCGCACTTCCGGAGCGCGGAGCGGCCGTGGTCGAAGAGCAGTACGTCGAAGTCGGCGCGGGCGAGGAAGACGCCGGCAGCGGAGCCGGCGGGCCCCCCGCCCACGATTGCGATAGTCGTGTCGGTCATCGTGTCTGAGTCGGTCGATTTCGCCGTCGTTCGTCGGCCCGTTCGGCTTCCTCGGTCGCGCCCGTGGCATCCGGGGCGTGCAGACAGCGGACCCGTGCAGCACCGACCGTCCCGAATTCGGGGTCGATTTCCGCACACTCCGGCGTCGCTGCGGGACAGCGCGGGTGGAAGGGGCAGCCGGAGGGCGGGTCCGTCGCGTCGGGAACGCTCCCGGAGAGCGGAGCAGCGGGTTCTGCGTCCGGCTGCAGCGACGGGACCGCTGCCAGCAGCGCCTCGGTGTAGGGATGGCTGGGTTCTGCGAACACCTGCTCTGCCGGGCCGACTTCGACGAGTTCGCCGAGGTACATCACCGCCACGCGGTCGGCGACGTGGCCGACTACGTCGAGGTCGTGGCTGATGAACAGGTAGGTCAGGTCCAGTCGGTCCTGCAGGTCTCTCAGCAGGTCGAGGATGCGGGCCTGGACGGAGACGTCGAGCGCAGACACCGGCTCGTCGAGGACGACGAGCTTCGGCTCCAGCGCGATGGCTCGCGCGAGCGCGACACGCTGCAGCTGGCCGCCGGAGAGCTGGTGCGGGCGACTGTCGGCGTGTCGCTCCGGCAGTCCAACCTGGTCGAGCAGTTCCCGGATGCGGTCCGCTCGGCGCTCGGCCGCCCACCCCTGCTGTTCGAGCGGTTCCGCGATCGTCTGGTGAACCGTCCGTCGGGGATTCACGCTGGCGCGTGGCTCCTGGAAGACGACGCCGACGTCCGAGCGGACGGACGACGGGCGATCCTCGACGGTTCCGACGGGCTCGCCGTCCAGCCGCACCTCGCCGCTGGTCGGCGCTTCCAGCCCCGTCACCAGGTCTGCGAGCGTGGACTTCCCGCAGCCGCTCTCGCCGACGAGTCCCAGCGTCTCACCGGTCCGGAGGGACAGGTCGACGCCGTCGACGGCCGTCAGCTCCTCGCGGCCGCCGAACAGGCGGTGATACAGCGAGTCGTGGACGACGAAGCGTTTCGAAACGTCGCGCAGTTCGACGAACGCGTCGTCGTCAGTCATCTGTTGACCCTCCCCTGACGGCGCGCCGGGCTGAGCGGTCCGAGTCGTCAACCGGCGAGACGGACCGGCCGTCGGGAACGGCGTCGAGTTCTCCGCACGCGACGTCGTGCCCGTCGTCTATCTCGCGCGTCGGCACCGATCCCGACACACAGTCGTCGGTCGCGTGCCTGCATCGCGGCGCGAAGGGACAGCCGTCCGTGCCGCCGAGCAGGTCTGGGACCTCCCCACCGATAGCGTCCAGGTCCGACGTTCGGTCGACGCCCCGCGTCGTGCAGGCCAGCAAGGCCTGCGTGTACGGGTGACTCGGGTTCGTGAACACCGCTTCGGTCGTTCCCCGTTCCATCACCTGTCCCGCGTACATCACGAGCACGCGGTCACAGAGTTCGGCGACGACGCCGAGGTCGTGGGAGATGACCACCATTGCCGTTCCGCGGTCGCGGTTGATCTCCCGAAGCTTGGCCAGGATCTGTGCCTGTGTGGTCGTGTCCAGCGCGGTCGTCGGCTCGTCGGCGACGAGCAGGTCCGGCTCGGCAGCGAGCGCGATGGCCAGCGTCGCCCGCTGTCGAAGACCGCCGGACAGCTCGTGTGGATACGCGTCGGCTCGCAGGCCGGGGTTCGGGATGCCGACCTCCCGCATCAGGTCCACCGCACGCTCTATCGGTGCGTCCCAGCCGTCGCCGCCGAGCCAGGGCACGCGGAGGAAGTCACGCAGGCGCTGACCGGACTCCCCCTCGTGGACCTTCACCGACTCGGCGATCTGCTCGCCGACGGTGAACACCGGATTGAGCGTCGATTCGGGGTTCTGGAACACCATCGACAGCCGGTCACCGCGAACACCTCGCCACTCCCGCTCCGTCGCGTCGGTCAGGTCCGTGCCGTCGAAGCGTATCGAGCCGCCGACGATCTCTCCGGGGTCCTGCAGACCGAGCAGCGACAGCGCCGTCGCTGACTTGCCACAGCCGCTCTCGCCGACGATACCGACGATCTCGTCCTCGGCGACGTCGAACGAGATTCCATCGACAGCGTGGACGACGCCGTCTCTCGTCCGGTATCGCGTCTGGAGGTCAGCGACGCGCAACAGTGGGTTCGTCACGAGTCCACCTCCTCCAGCGCCGTCCGTTGGCGCGGGTCGAGGACGTCACGCAGCCCGTCGCCGAGCAGATTGAAGCCGAACACCGTCACGACGATCGCCACACCCGGGACGTTGATCAGCCACGGAGCTTGCTGCAGGTGGCTCCGTCCGGAGGCGAGCATCGTTCCCCACTCCGGCGTCGGCGGCTGCGCGCCGAGGCCGAGAAAGGACAGCCCGGCCGCACCGAGAACGACCGTGCCGACGTCGAGCGTCGCCAGCACGACCACCGGCCCGAGAACGTTCGGCAGGACGTGACGCGCCACGGTTCGGGGCCGGGAGACGCCCATCATCCGGGCCGCCCTGACGAACCCACGCTCCTTGACCGAGATGACTTCGCTGCGGACGACGCGAGCGTATCGACCCCATCCGACCACGGCGAGTGCGACCATCGCGTTCGTCAGGCTCGGTCCGAGGAGCCCCGCCACGACCAGCGCGAGAACGATGCCCGGAAACGCGAGCAGCACGTCGACGAGACGCATCGCCGCCTCGTCGACCCAGCCGCCCGCGTAGCCCGCGACGACGCCGACGCCCGTCCCGAGGACGAGCCGGACCCCGATGACGAGCGCCGCGATAGTCAGCGAGATGCGCGCGCCGTACACCATCCGCGTGAGGAGGTCACGACCGAGCGCGTCCGTCCCCAGCGGGTGTGCCAGCGAGGGCTGGTGGAGGACGTGAGCCAGCGCCGTCTCGGTCGGACTCGTCGACAACACCAGCGGTCCGATGAGGGCGACGACGCCGAGGCCGGCCACGATGACCAGCCCGAGGAGATTCCGACGCCGACCCGTGAACGTCGCGACAGCACGACGGTCCGTCAACGCACCCACGCGCTCGCGCAGGTATCGGGCGACGCCGCCCACTGCTGTCGCGTCAGCCATCGTATCCCCCCGGCCGAGAGATTCGCGGGTCGACGTACCGATACGAGAGGTCGACGAGGAGATTCGTCAGGACGAACAAGACGCCGACCAGCAGCACGACCCCCTGGACGATGGGGTAATCGCGGGCGAAGACGGCGTCCACGAGTAGCTTTCCGAGGCCGGGTCGCTGGAAGACGATCTCGACGACGACCGCTCCGTTGAGGACGTAGCCCAGTTGCAGTCCCACCACCGTGATCACCGGGATGAGTGCGTTCCGCAGCGCGTGTTTGTACACGACGATGCGCTCTCGAAGTCCCTTCGAACGGGCGGTGCGGACGTAGGCCTCGTCGAGCACGTCGAGCATCGTCGTCCTGACCAGCCGGGCGATGACGGCCGTCATGCTCGTCCCCAGCGTCAACGCCGGCAACACGAGGTGGTCGAGTCCGCCAGCGCCCGCGACTGGAAGGAGGTCCAACCGAAGCGAGAAGACGATGATGAGCAGGTAGCCCAGCCAGAAGTTCGGCATCGAGACGCCGGCGAGCGAGACGACCTGCGCCATCTGGTCCAGCAGCCCGTCGCGATGGACCGCGCTCACGACCCCGGCCGGAAGCCCGACGACCACGGCGACGGCCATCGACGAGAGTCCCAACGTCAGCGTGTTCGGCAACGCCTGCGCGATGAGCGACGAGACCGGCTGTTTCTGGAAGTACGACGACCCGAGGTCACCTCGGACCACGTCGGCCAGCCAGTTCGCGTACTGCACCGGGAACGGGTCGTCGAACCCGTGGCGTTCGCGGAAGTCCGCGAGCGCCTCCTCGGAGGGGGGATGACCCATCTGCTGTCTGAGTACCGTCTCCGCCGGGTCACCCGGAGCGAGAAACAGCATGCTGTAAGTGAGCACCGTCACCCCCAGCAACACCACGAGCGTGCTTCCCAGCCGCGACAGCAGATAGTGACTCATCGGCGGCTCCCCTCAGGTCGTCCGCCGGAAGTCCGTCCAGGAGACCATCTTGTCGATGGGGTGCGTGCCGAGTCCCTGCACGGACGCGCGCTTTCCGAGCACGTACTCGCTGTAGAAGAGCGGGACGACAGCGCCCGTCTCCACGACGCGACGCTGGACTTCGCCGTAGTGTTCCGTCTTCGTCTCCAGGTCGGTCGCGGCGTATCCCTTCTCGATGAGGTCGTCGACCTCCGGTCCGGGGTTGTAGATGCCGGTCCCCTCGGACTCGTAGAGTTTCCGGTTGTCACTGCCTTGCGAGTGGAACATCGCGCGGATGACGTAGTCAGCCGCAGCGCTGTTCGACCCGAAGTCGACGAGCGAGACGTGCGCCTCGCCAGCGGTGAAGGTGTCGTAGAACGACGCGCCCTCCACCTGGCGGATGGTCGATTCGACGCCGATCTCCGCGAACCACTGCTGGAGGATCTCCGCGGTCGTCTTGTCGTCCGTCTTCGAACTGTTCACCAGGATCGTGAGCTCCTCGCCGTCGTACGCCGATTCGGAGACGAGTTGCGTGGCCTTCTCACGGTCCGGGCCGTACTCCGGAAGTTCGTCGTGGACCGCCCACGGAATCGCACTGGAGAACGGGCCCCGCGCCGGCTTCCCGATGCCGCCGAGGACGTTCTCGACGATACTCGCCTGGTCGACCGCGTAGTTCAGCGCGCGGCGAAGCGTCTCGTCGTCGGTCGGCGACTTGTAGAGGTTGACCGCACCCAGCTTCGCCTCCGTCGAGAGTTGCGTCTCGATTGCCGTCGCCTCGCCGCTCGACAGCTCGCTCGCCGTACTTCGCGGTGGCTTGTACGCGACGTCGACCTCTCCCTTCTGGAGCGCCAGCGAGCGCGTGTTCGGATCCTCGATGAACCGGAACGTCAGACTCGACGGCCGGGCCGTCTCGCCGCGGTAGTCCTCGAACGGGACGAGCGTCGCTCGCCTGCCCTCCGTGATGGACTCGACCCGGAACGGACCCGTCCCGACGACCTCGCCGGCGTCGGTGTCCGCGTCCGGGTGCCAGACCGCCCAGTAGTTGTGCGAGATCGTCCCCGGGAACGCCGGGAACGGCTCCGTATTCTCGAACTCGATGGTGTGGTCGTCGACGACCGTGATCCCCTCCGGTTGCAGACGGATCCACCCGCTCGCCCACGACCAGTAGTTCAGGATGCTCTCGAAGGACGCCGCGACGGCGTCGGCAGTCAGCGCAGCTCCGTTGTGGAAGGTCACTCCTTCACGCAGGTCGAAGCGCCACGTCTGCTCGTCGAGCGCCTCCCAGTTCGTCGCCAGCGCCGGCGTCGTCTCCATCTCCTGGTTCACGCCGACCAGCGGTTCGAGAACCTGCGTGTAGTAGGGCGTGATTCCACCGTAGACGTCCCACTTGCCACGCGTCGGGTCGCGCTCGACTGCGACCGTGAGGTCCTGATCGTCAGCGAGCGTCGTCGACGCGTCCGTCCCCGTCGCAGTGCCGGACACGTCGGTCGTGTTCGAACCATCCGTGCCACTGCACCCCGCCAAAGCCCCAGCACCGACTGTCACTGCAGTTAACACTCGTCGGCGCGTCAATTCTTCCCCGACCATGTTCGTATCTACTCGCACGTCGAGCAAGAATACAAATAAGTTTTTCCTAGTTCAACCGAGGTTGTATTATTGCGCTGACGAACCACAGCGTGTCACGTCGACGCCGCAAACAGCCGGGATCTCCGACAGCCCGACGAACCGAGCAGCGACCAGCGGTCCCTACCGAGCGTCTTCGATCTCCTTCAGCGCCTCGGAGTTCTCTATCGACGACATGTCCCCGAGCCCCTCGCCAGTGTACACCGACTGAACGGCCCGTCGGATGATCTTCCCGCTCTGGGTCTTCGGGAACTCGTCGACGAATAACACCTCCCGCGGCCGGAACGGCTTCCCCAGTTCCGCGCCGACCGCCTCCCGGATCTCCCCACGCTGTTCGTCGCTCTCCTCGGCGCCCGCTTCGAGTACGACGTACAGCACGACGGCCGTTCCCGTCGTGTCATCTGGCACGCCGACCGCCGCCGCCTGATTCACCGCCTCGTGTTCCATCGCCGCACCCTCGACTTCAGCAGGCCCGACCTTCCGACCCGCGACGTTGAGCGCGTCGTCCGCGCGGCCGTGCAGGAACCACAATCCATCCTCGTCCTTCTGCGCCCAATCGCCGTGGTCCCACAGGTCCGGCCACGTACTCCAGTACTCCTCCAGATATCTCTCGTCGCCGCTCCACAGCGACTTCGTCATCGACGGACACGAGTCTCGCGCCACCAGATACCCGCGTTCGTGCGTGTCCGCGATGGACTCTCCCTCGGCGTTCACCACGTCGACGTCCATCCCCAGTCCCGGCCCACCGAGCGTGCACGGTTTCAGCTCCTGAATGGGCATCGGCATCAGGAAACAGCCACAGATCTCCGTCCCACCTGAGATGTTGATGATGGGCGCTTCGCCGCCGCCCACGTTCTCGTAGAACCACAGCCAGGACTCCGGGTCCCAGGGCTCACCCGTCGAGCCCAACAGCCGAAGCGACGACAGGTCGTGCCCCTCCAGCCACTCCTCGCCCTTCTTTCGCAACGCCCGAATCGCCGTCGGTGAGATACCGAACTGCGTGAGCTCGTGCCGGTCGATCATCTCCCAGAATCGATCCGGCTCCGGATAATCCGGCGCTCCCTCGTACATGAACACCGTGTTCCCGAACGCGTGGTTCCCGACGAGCATCCACGGCCCCATCATCCAGCCGATGTCGCTCACCCAGAAGAACCTGTCTGCCGGTTTCAGGTCGAACCCGAAATACAGCTCTTTCGCCGTCTGCATCAGTACGCCCGCGTGCGTGTGGACGATTCCCTTCGGCTTGCCCGTCGTCCCCGACGAGTACAGCAGCATCGACTCCTGGTCCGACGGCAGGGACTTCGTCTCGTACTCGTCCGACGCCGTCTCGATCGCCTCGTCCCACCACTCGTCTCGTGCTTCGTCCCACGGGATTCCGTGGTCACCGCCGTCGTCTCGACTCCCCAATCGGTCAAAGACGATCGACCGCTCGACGTGCCCCGCTTCGGTGATCGCCTCGTCCGCCGTCTCTTTGAGGTACACCGGACTCCCCCGCCGATAGAAGCCGTCGCCCGTGAACAACACCGAACACTCCGCGTCTTCGATGCGCGTCGCCGTCGCATCCACACCGAATCCCGAGAATATCGGTACCGCAATCGCGCCAACTTTGAAACACCCATACAGAATCGCGATGACCTCCGGAACCATCGGCATGTACAGCCCCACGGTATCCCCCGATCCGACGCCACGGGCCTCCAGCGCGTTGGCCACCTCGTTGGACTGTCGATGCAGGTCGTGGAAGGTCACCTCCCGCACGTCGCCCGGCTCTCCCTCCCAGATACACGCTACTTTGTTCCGCTTCTCCTCGTCCACGCCGGCGTATCTGTCGACGACGTTGTGCGCGACGTTGATTCGGCCACCAGGATACCACTCGCTGAACTGCGGCCCGTCAGTGTCGTCCCGGACCTCGTCGTACGGTTCGTCGAACTCGACGTCCAGATAGTCGACGAGTTCGTCCCAGAACCACTCCACCCCCGCATTCGAGTCACCCGGACGTTCCATCGTCGTTCGCTCTATCAACTCCTCGTAGTCGTCGATGTCGTAGGCCTGCATGAACTGCCAGACGTTCGTCGATTCGACGAACTCCCGGGACGGTCGGTGGACGATCCGGTCTAAATCTTCGAGGGATTCCATGAGTGACCAAGTGAATACTTCACTGAGCATTCACAAAGTCCTTACCCGACCTTCCCTCTCAGAACGCCCGCTGTCGGTAGATCGCCCATTCCCCTGCTCCTCTCGAATGCGACGGGGTCCAGCAATGCATCTCGTACCCGACAGTATGCTTTTCACAGGGCAAACCCAACGTACGCCCATGTACGTCCGGGACGCAAAAAACCGCGAGGAGGTCTGGCTACTCGACCACATCGAAGCGATGGGCCTGGACGAAACCGCCTTCCGGTCACGTGACTACGTCATCGCGATCGACGAGGAGACCAACGAGAAGGCCGGCTTCGGCCGCATCCGCATCCACAAAGGCGACGACGATACCCGTAACGCCGCCGGCCGGCGCGTCGACTCCGACACCGACGTCTGCGAACTCACCAGCATCGGCGTCCTCCCCGACTGGCGTCGCCAGGGCGTCGGCGCACACGTCGTCGAGCGACTCGTCCAGATTGCCGGTGACGACGGTTTCGAGACCGTGTACGCCCTCACCGACCAATCCGACTACCTCGCACAGTTCGGGTTCGAACGCATCGATACCGCCACCCTCCCCGACCAACTGCAAGACCGACTCTCGATCAAACGGGACAACATCCAGCCCGACGCCGTCCCCCTGCGACTCGCCACCGACCGCTTCCACATGCCCGACCGCCTCCGCGAGCGGTTCAAGGGTGCAGTCGCTCAGGCGGATGAGACCGTCGAAGATACGCCGGAGGACTTCGGGATCGACCCCGACAGTGCGACCTACAAATACGACACCGATCGCTAATCGCTCATCGATCTTCTCTATATG
>JARUKX010000013.1 GCA_029688825.1 Haloarculaceae archaeon H-GB1-1
CCACAGCGCGACCGCGAACAGCGTCAGCCCGAGTTCGAACAGCACGAACGGCGAGGGTTCGATGCCCAGGATGAGCGACGCGCCCGTCGGGCCTTGGTAGGAGGGTAGCGGCAGGAGTGGCCAGACGAGGAAGGTGAGCGACGCCCAGTCGGCGGTGACGACCGGGTGGAGTGCGTCGCCACCGAGGTGGGAGAGATACCCGATACCGAACACGGTCGCGTACGCCTCGCGGTCGACGCGTGCGAGTGCGACCCACACGACGCCGAGGAAGAGGGTCGCCGTCAGGAGCGAGTGCGCGAGCGAGCGGCCGCTCGGGAGGACGGGCACGTACCACGCGAACGTCTTGTCGACGAGGTCCGGAAGCTGTGTCGCGAACGCGAGTACCAGCGCGCTCAGGTGCGGGGACGCGGTTCGCGAGAGTCGCCCGCGGGACGCGAGATAGCCGGTGGCGAGGTGGCCCCAGGGGAACATCTGTCCGGAGGGTCGCGGTCGTCGTGGGTAGTGGTTTCGGTACTCGCCCAAAGGGTTTTCGCGGTCGGCCTCGGCGTAGGGTGCATGACCGACGCAGCGGATCTGGTCCTCCTCGACGGTACGGTGCACGTCCTCGACGACGCTGGAACGACTGCCGAGGGCGTCGCCATCCGGGCCGGCGAGATCGTCCGGGTCGACAAGAGCGACGAGGTACGCCACCTCGTCGGCGTCGAGACCGAGGTCGTCGATCTGGACGGGCGGCACGTCCTCCCGGGGTTCGTGGACGCACACACGCACATGCTCGACGCCGGGCGGCAGCTTCGAAACGCCGACCTCTCGGCGTGTGACTCGCCGGAGGCCTGTCTCGACCAGTTGCGCGCCGGGCGGGACGAGCGCGCGGAGTGGATTCTGGGCTTCGGCTACGACGAGAGTCGGTGGGGAGGGTCGTACCTCGCCAGGGACGACCTCGACGACGTAAGCACCGAGCGGCCGGTCGCGGCGGTCCGCGAAGACATGCACGTCGTCTCGCTGAACAGCGTCGCGCTGGAGCGATACCGGACGCGGATGCCCGACCGCGACGTGAACACCGAGGACGGCCGGGCGACCGGCGTCGTGGTCGAGGACGCGGCGGGCGTCATCTACGACGCCATCGACCCGGGACCCGAACGAGCGCGGACCCTCCTGCTCGCGGCCCAATCGCGCGCTCACGAACTCGGGGTTACGGGAGTCCACGACATGGTGCGCCGGAGCGTCGTTCCGCGGGTCTACCGCGATCTGGACCTCGCGGGCGAACTCAGCCTTCGCGTCCGCATGAACTACTGGGCGGACTTCCTCGACGCCGTCGAGGAGACGGGGCTGGCGACGAATCACGGGAGCGACCGCCTCGAAGTCGGCGCGATAAAGACGTTCACCGACGGGAGCATCGGCGGCGCGACGGCGAAGCTCTCCGAGCCGTACCGCGAGTCTGGTGACACCGGCAAGTGGGTGGTCCCGCCACGAGAACTCCGCGAACTGGTCGATCGCGTCGACGAGGCTGGCCTCCAACTGGCCATCCACGCCATCGGGGACGAGGCCATCGCCGAGACGCTCGACGCGCTCGCCGAGACAGATCCGTCGGCACGCCACCGCATCGAGCACGCCGAGGTTCTCGACGACGAACTGATCGCACGACTCGCCGCGAGCGACGTGATCGTCTCGGCGCAACCGAACTTCCACAAATGGGCGCGCGAGGACGGCCTGTACGCGAGCCGACTCGGCGACGAGCGGCGAGTCCGAACCAACCAGCTCGGCGCGCTCGCCGACGCCGGCGCGACGCTTGCGTTCGGGAGCGACTGCATGCCGATGGACCCGCTGTTCGGGGTGCAACAGGCCGTCACGGCGCCGACCGAGGAGCAGCGGCTCGACGTGACTGAAGCGGTCCGGGCGTACACCCGCGGCGGCGCGTACGCTGGCTTCGCCGAGGACCGGCAGGGCACCGTCGACGCGGGGATGCGAGCGGACCTCACGGTGCTGGCGGAATCACCGTGGGAGGTCGACCCGAGCACCATCGGCGACGTCGACGTTGCCGCGACCGTGGTCGACGGTGCGGTCGTCTACGACGCGCTCCGGTAGGCCGGGCTGGTGGTGGGCGTTCACGTCCCGAGTAGCGGCCGTTGTCAACACACCACGTGACATCAATGGCTTGTATTCAGGACCGATTACCCACCACATCCAACTATTGAAGGCAAAATCTTTTCAATACCTGCGTTCGTTGGTTCAGACTAACATCAGGTGGCTATCCGTGCCCAAAATGGAAACGGCTCAGTTCGAAACCGACCTGAGTCTCTTCAAATACGACAACCTCGAACAGTTACCCCCGGAGTACCGGGACCTCGACGAAGCCGAGCGAACGGAGCGCATCGAAGCCGCGCTCGACGTGCTCGGTGACGACGTGGTCATCCTGGGACACAACTACCAGCGACGGGAGATCGTCGAGCACGCCGACTTCATCGGCGACTCCTACCAGTTGAGCAAGGAGGCCGCGAACGCCGACGCCGACTACGTCATCTTCGGCGGCGTGACGTTCATGGCCGAGTCCGCGGACATCATCACCGACGACTCCCAGAGCGTTATCCTCCCGTCGATGGAGGCCTCCTGTCCGATGGCCGGGATGGCCGAGGCCCTGCAGGTCGACGCCGCGTGGGCGGAGATCACCGACGCCGCGCCCGACGCGAACATCATTCCCATCACGTACATGAACAGCTACGCCGACCTGAAGGCGTTCTGCGCCGAGCAGGGCGGGCTGGTCTGTACCTCCTCGAACGCACACAAAGCGTTCGAGTACGCCTTCGAGAAGGGCGACAAGGTGCTGTTCCTCCCCGACAAGCACCTCGGCGAGAACACGGCGTATCGGCTGGGGATGGAGGACCAGATCGCAGAGTGGGACCCGTGGGACCCCGAGGGCAAGGACGTCGAGGAGGTCGTCGAGAACGACATCGTCCTCTGGGACGGCTACTGTCAGGTCCACGAGCGGTTCACCAGGGAGCACGTCGACCAGGTCCGCGAGGAGTACCCCGACGCGAACGTCGTCGTCCATCCCGAGTGTCGCCGCGAGGTCGTCGCGGCCGCGGACATCGTCGGCTCGACCAGCGGGATCTGCGAGGCCGTCGAGAACGCCGACCCCGGCGAGACGTGGGCCATCGGCACCGAGATCCACCTCACCAACCACCTCTCGCGGTGGCACCCGGACGTGAACGTGGTGCCGCTCTGTGGCGACGCCTGCATGGACTGCAACGCCATGCGGCAGATCGACCCGAACTACCTGACGTGGGTGCTCGAAGAGCTCGTCGAGGGACGCGAGCGCAACGTCATCGAGGTCGCACCGGACGAGAAGGAACTGGCGCAGGTCGCGCTCGACCGGATGCTGGAGATCTGAGATGTCCGAACACACCACCGACGTACTCGTCGTCGGCTCCGGCATCGCGGGCTGTGCCGCCGCGCTCGGCGCGGCACGAGAGGGGGCGTCGGTCACGCTCGTGACCAAGACCACGCGTCCCGAGGGCGCGTCGACCTGGTGGGCACAGGGTGGCGTCGCCATCTCTCGTGACGACCCCGAGGGGTTCAAACGGGACATCCTCGACGCGTCCAGCGGCACCGCAAACGAAGACGCCGTCGACGTGCTCGTCGAGAACGCCAACGACGTCGTCCGCAACGTGCTCGTCGAGACGCTGGACGTCGACTTCGACACTGGCGACGACGCGGAGTTCGACTACTCTCGCGAGGCGGCCCACGACCAGCGGCGCATCCTCCACGTCGACGCCTCGACGGGCAAGCACGTCCACGTCCCGTTCCTGAACTACCTCGACGCCCACGACCGAGTCACCATCCGCGACGACACCGCCGCGCTCGACCTCGTCACCCACGAGGGCCGCGTCCACGGCGCGGTCGTCGAGGACGGCGACGAGGGCGAGCCCATCTTCGCCGGAGCGACGGTGCTGGCGACCGGCGGCATCGGCGACCTGTACCCGCGGACGACCAACCCCGACGGCTCGACGGGCGACGGTATCGCCATGGCGGCGCTCGCCGGCGCGGACGTGGCCGACATGGAGTACGTCCAGTTCCACCCGACGGCGTTCGACGACGAAGCCCCGAGCGCGCCAGACAGTGAGGACACCGCGGACCAGTCGTTCCTGCTGAGCGAGGCCGTCCGCGGCGAGGGCGCACTGCTGCGCAACGCCGACGGCGAGCGGTTCATGCCCGACTACCACGCGGACGCCGAACTCGCGCCGCGCGACGTCGTCGCCCGCACGGTCGCCCGCGAGCGCGAGGCGACCGGCGAGGTACTGCTGGACACGTCGCCGCTCGATTTCGCCGCGGAGTTCCCGGACCTCCTCGAGAAGTGCGAGGACCGCGGCATCGACTGGGAGACCGGCATCCCGGTCGCGCCCGCCGAGCACTTCTGCTGTGGCGGCGTCGCCGTCGACGACCGCGGGAACGCCAGCCTCGACCGCCTCTACGCGGTCGGCGAATGCGCCCGGACGGGCGTCCACGGCGCGAACCGTCTCGCCTCGACCAGCCTGCTCGAAGGACTGGTCTGGGGACTTCGCGCCGGCGAGGACGCGGCCGGCTTCGACCCGACCGTCGTCGAGGCCCCGGACCTGCTGAACCGCGACCCCGAGCTGCCCGACAACTTCGCCCGCGAGAAGTTCGTCCGGCTCCGCCGCGTGATGGACGAGTACGTCGGCCTCGAGCGAACGCCCGACGGCCTCGGCCGCGCCCACGGCGTCCTGCGACGGCTCAAGGGCGAGGTCGACGCGTACGTCCGGACGCGGACCTCCCGGTCGCTGTACGAGCTTCGCAACGCGTCCATCACGGCGCTGCTCGTGGCGCGAGCCGCCGCCGAGAACGACGACTCCGTCGGCTGTCACTACCTCGCCGACGGCGAACCGGCCCAGGCACGGGCCGACGACTAGCGATGCTGACCGACGCGACCATCGAATCGTGGCTGCGCGAGGACGTCGGCCACCACGACGTGACGAATCAGGTCCCCGGCGAGACGACCGGCCGTCTCGTCGCCAAAGAAAGCGGCGTCGCGGCGGGGCTGGACGGCGCTGCGGCCGTCTTCGAGTACCTCGGTCGCGGCGGTCGCGTGACCGTCACCGACCGCGTCGAAGACGGGACCGCCATCGGCGCCGGGGACGTCGTCCTCCGCGTCGAGGGCGCTGCCCGCGAAATCCTTCGCGGCGAGCGCGTCGCGGTCAACGTCGCCGGCCACGCCTCGGGGGTCGCGACGAGGACGGCCGAGGCCGTCGCCGCTGCTCGCGAGATCGACGACGAGGTTCGAATCGCGTGTACCCGCAAGACGACGCCCGGCCTCCGCGGCGTCGAGAAGCGAGCGGTCGCCGCTGCCGGCGGTGACACCCACCGGCTGGACCTCTCGCACATGGTGATGGTCAAGGACAACCACGTCGCAGAGATGGGACTGGAGACCGCGGTGGCGCACTTCCGCGAACGGGCGTCGTTCGCGACGAAGATCGAGGTGGAGGTCGAGGAGCCGTCGGATGCGCCGCGCGCGGCCACAGCGGGTGCCGACGTCGTCCTGCTCGACAACATGCCGCCCGCGGAGACGGAGACCGCCGTTGACCAATTGCGCGAAGCCGACCTCGACGTCATCGCAGAAGCCTCCGGCGGCATCACTGTCGGCGACGTTCGGGACTATGCGGCGACCGGCGTGGACGTCGTCTCCATGGGGTCGCTCACCCACTCCGCGCCGTCGCTCGATTACTCGTTCCGGACCGGGTGACGGCGCTCGACGGCGACTCGTCGACGTCGTCACCAGCCAGTCAGATGAGTAGCTTGTTGAACTGCCGCTCTCGGTCGTTGAACGCCTCTTCGTTGACGAGTGCGACGAGCTGGGAGTACGGGACGAACGCCTTCATCTCGTGGTCCTCGTTGAACAGCGTCACGCCCGCGTCGTCTCGCTCCACGTAGTCGCCCTCGATGTTCCCCTCCGCGACCATCGCCCGATACATGGTACACCCCTACGGAGTCACCGGTCAAATACGTTCCGAGGGGAAGAACCGTCTCAGGCCGGGAACGGGGACGTTTTGTGCCCGCCGGCAGACCGCTCTGCTATGCTGGGCGACGCGAGGACGCCGGTCGGTCCCATCCTGAAGTACTACGTCTACGTCGCCTCCCAGGCGGCGTGGTTCGTCATCCCCATCTGGACGCTGTTCCTGCTGGACAACGACCTGACGTACACGCAACTCGGCATCCTCAGCGTCACGTGGAGCGTCGCGACCGTCCTCGGGGAGGTGCCGACGGGCTACGTCGCCGACCGGATCGGCCGCCGAAACGCGCTCGTGGTCGGGACGGTCGTCCAGGTCGTCGCCATCGCCGTCTTCGGCCTGCTGAGTTCGTTCGACGAGTTCCTGCTCGCCTACGCCGTCTGGGCCGTCGCGGAAACGTTCCGCTCGGGCACCGACAGCGCGTGGCTGTACGACACGCTGGCCGAGCGGATGGCCGAGGAGACGTTCACCCGCGTGAAGGGACGTAGTACGTCGGTCCGCCTCCTCGTCTCCGGGGTGAGCTACCCCATCGGCGGCGCGCTGGCAGGGGTGGACCTCTACTATCCGTTCGCGCTCTCGGCGGCAGTGATGTCCGTCGGCGTCGTCGTCGTCCTGACGATCCCGGAGACCGAGCAGTACCGGACCGGCGAGGTGGACGTCCTCACGCCGGCCGAGGCCCTGCCGGTCATCCGCGAGACCCTCGACAGGCCGGCGTTGCGGTCCGTCCTGGTGGCCCTCGCGGTCGTCCTCGCCGTCGGCTGGAGCGTTCAGATGTACACCCAGCCCGTCGTCCGCGACACCATCCTCTCCGTCGGCGTCGCCGAGGGACGGGTCGAGCCACTGCTGGGCTGGCTGTACGCGTCGTTCACCGCCGTCGGAGCGGTCGTGACCTTCAACGCCGACCGCGTCGAGCGCGTGGTCGGCCTCGGGTCGTGGCTCCGCGTCGTCCCTCTCGTTCTCGGCGGGGCGTATCTCGCGACCGCTATCGTGCCGCTGTTGGCGATTCCGACGTTCGTCCTGATGCGCGGCCTCCTCAAGACGACGCGCGTGCTCGCTGACGCGTACGTCAACGACCACACCGCGTCGCTGGGGCGAGCGACGGTACTCTCCTCGGTGTCGATGGCGTTCAGCGTCGCACAGATACCCATGACGCTGCTCGCCGGCCGACTCGGCGACTTCCGGACGCCGCTGTGGGCGATTGGTGCGGTGGGAGCGCTCCTCGTCGTTGCCGGCGGTTCGCTATGGGTCGTCAGTCCGACTGTCCGGGCGGTTGGTTCGTCGACGACGGAGTGAGCGTCGTCGACACCAGTGTCCGTCACTCCGCAGTTCGAGACGGCGCTGGGGCGGGTGGCTCGACGTAACCGCCCCACAACGAACGTGTTTGTCGAGTGAGTAGACGGGGGCGTAAGCTCTCGTTACACCCAGCGAACGCGGCGGCGAGTCTCGGTCGCCGCGTGGTTCGTACCGTTCACTTTCTCTCGGCGAGCGACGGGCTCCGCGGCGGGAACGGTGACTGCTCCCAGCACGGCACCGAATACGGACATGGTAACAAAGACCAAGACACGAGACACCATCAACATGGAACTGGACTACCGCTCGTACAGGCGCGACGTCGTGAAGGCACTCGGTGCCGGGGCGGTCCTGACGACCGGAACGAGCACCGCACTCGCCCAGCAGGACGGGGAGCAGACGACCCAGCAAACGCCGGGTGACGGAGCGACGGAGACCGGCACCGTCCACACGGTGGAGATGCTCATCCGCGGACCGCCGACGAACCCGGCGTGACCTGCGGACTTCTTCTACCAGCCGACGGGGCTGCACGTCCAGCCGGGCGACGTCGTCAGGTGGGTGGCCACGACGCCGGACCACAACGTGGTCTCGTACCATCCGGCGTTCGGCATGCGCCGTCGCGTTCCGCTGGGCGTGGCGTCGTTCACCTCGCCCGTTCTGGGATGGCGAGCCGAGTCCATCGCCGACGACCAGATCGAACCGCCAGCGGAGATGGGCGGCAACGGGACCGAAACACCCAGCGGCGACGCATCGGACGAGCGCGGCCCTCCTGAGCCGCGGACCTGGCTCCACGAGTTCGAGCAGCCGGGCGTCTACGACCTCCTCTGCTCTCCACACGAGACCTTCGGGATGGCGATGCGGGTCGTCGTCGGCGACCAGACGGAGACCGAGTTCGAGACCGGCGACCCCGACGCCCTTCCCGAGCCCCGTGCGGGACCCGTCGGGCTGGCTCGCCTCGTCCTCACGGACCCGTCACTGCGTCCGGAGCAGATCGTCGAGGAGGGGACGGTCGCGTGGGAGTCGCTAACGGTGAATCAGGCCGGGGAGACGACGCCGGAGGGGACCCAGACGCCGGAGGGGTGACTCGCCTCACTCCAGCAGCGACTCGCCGGTCATCGCTGGCGGCAGCGGGATGCCCATGAGTTCGAGGACGGTCGGCGCGAGGTCACAGAGCGAGCCGCCGTCCCGGCAGGTGAGGCCGCCGTCCGTTCCCTCTTCGTCGACGTAGACCACGGGGACGGGATTGAGGGTGTGCGCGGTGTGGGGGTCGTCCGCCGTCCCCATGTCGTCGGCGTTGCCGTGGTCGGCGGTCACGACGACGTGGCCGCCGGCCGACTTGACCGCGTCGACGAGTCGGCCCAACTGCTCGTCGACGGCTTCACAGGCTTCGATCGCCGCCTCGTAGTCGCCCGTGTGACCGACCATGTCCGGGTTCGCGTAGTTCAGGACCATCGCTGCGGGGTCGTCGCGCTCGATGACCTCGATGGCCGTGTCGGTCACCTCGGCGGCGTGCATCTCCGGTTTGAGGTCGTAGGTCGCGACGTCCGGACTCTCGATGATCTCGCGAATCTCGCCGGGGAACTCGACCTCGCGGCCGCCGTTGAGGAAGTAGGTGACGTGGGCGTACTTCTCCGTCTCCGCGATGCGGAGCTGGGAGTGATTTGTCTCCGAGAGGACCTCGCCGAGGACGTCTTCGGGCTGGTTCGGCGGGAACGCGACGGGCAGGTCGAACGTCGCGTCGTACTCGGTCATCGTCACGAGGTGGACGTCCGGTGGAGAGGTCCCGAACTCCCACTCCGGATCGACGTCCGCGAGCATCCGGGTGAGCTGCCGCGCGCGGTCCGAGCGGAAGTTGAAGAAGACGACAGCGTCCCCGTCGGCGAGCGCGGAGCCGCCCTCGACGAGCGTGGGTTCGACGAACTCGTCGGTGTCGCCGCGCTCGTAGGATTGCTCGACGGCGGCGACGGCCGACTCTGCGGTGTGGTCGGCCTCGCGGTCGACGATGGCCCGGTAGGCGCGGTTCGTGCGGTCCCAGTTCTCGTCTCGGTCCATGGCGAAGTACCGACCCGTGACCGTCGCGACGTGACCGGTCCCGCGGTCGTCGACGTGGGCCTGGAGGTCCGCGAGGAAGCCCGTGCCGCTCTCGGGAGCGGTGTCACGCCCGTCGGTGAACGCGTGGGTGACGGCCTCGACGTCGTGTTCGGCGGCGAGGTCGACGAGCGCGTGGAGGTGGGACTGCGAGGAGTGGACGCCACCGTCGCTGACGAGTCCCATGAAGTGGACGCGACCGTCGTGCTCGCTGGCGTAGTCCAGTGCGGACAGGAGCCGCTCGTTCTCGAAGAACGAGCCGTCGTCGATGGCGTCGCTGATGCGGGTGACGCTCTGTTTGACGACGCGGCCGGCACCGATGTTGAGGTGGCCGACCTCGCTGTTCCCCATCTGCCCCTCGGGGAGACCGACCCGGCGGCCGTGCGTTTCGAGGGTGCTCGTCGCGCCACGCTCCCGAAGCCCATCGAAGGTCGGCGTGTCGGCGGCACGGACGGCGTCGCGGGCTGATTCGTCGGGGTTCAGTCCCCAGCCGTCGAGGATGACGAGGGCGGCCTGCATACGGGGGCGTTGCTGCGCCGCGATTAATACCCCTTCGGAACCCGCGAAAGGCGAGGGAGGCACGGAAGTTATGTGAGTGCGTATCGACGGGGCGGTATGGAGATCGAATCGAACCTCCTGCCGGACGAGCTCGCAGAGGAAATCGTCACCGTCGCCCGGACGGCGACCGGTGACAGTCTGCGCTCGGTCACTTACTTCACGAGGAGCGACTTCGACCAGCTCTACCTCCGGGGAGACCTCGAACAGGACGCCGACCTGAACACCTTCGTCGGCCACGAGTGGCGCGGGTTCAAGGATACCCGCAACGCCTACCAGAGCTCCGAGCTCGGCGACTACCGCTTCACCGTCCGCGCGTTCGACAACGGCTACCTGCTCCGGACGACCCACGAGCGCGCCGGCGTCCTCATCACGACGGACGGCCTGAGTATGCAGAGCTACGAGGAGATCGCCGACGCCATCGAGAAGCTGCTGGCCGAACACGACGTTCACGCCCGGTAGAGCGACGTCGCCCCGACCGTCGTCAGTGACCGACGCCACTGCATTTTTACTGCTGCCCGTGAATCGACCTGCATGACGCTTGACCCCGTACACGTCGACGGGATCGCCAGACTCGCAGGCCGGGTGAGCGGCGGGGTCGACGAGACCGACCAGCAGCGCCTCGCCGAGACGGTCTGGGCTGACTTCCTCGACCCGCTGACCATCGACGGCGCGCCCGTCCTCGAATCGCTGGGCGAGCACAGGCGACGGCTCGCAAACGTCGAGTCGGTCGCCCTGCAGGACCCACCGTTTCCGAGCACTCACGGACTCGATTCGGGGACCATCAACCCGACGACGTTCAAGAACGGACTGGTCCTCGACGTTTCACAGGCGGCGATGGCCGCCGTCCCGTCCGACCTCGACCTCCACCGGGCGCGGACGATCGTGATGACCGTCCACACCAACGACGACACCTTCACCGTCGCGCAGGACGACTGGACGATGACCGACGAGGGGTACGTCCGCGAGCGGGCGCTGCACGCACCGCGCGTGGACCGCTACGAGCAGAACGTCGTCCACGCGCTCGCTCTCTATCTCGCCGAGAGCAAGCACGCCCTCTCGCAGGTCGAGGTCGTCGACGACCTCCTCATCCTCGACGGACCGATCTACCCGACGGGGCTGCTGAAGTGGATCGAGCGCGATACCGAGCTTTCCGACCTGCTTCAGGAACGAGAAGAACCGGCCGACATCGTCGCGAACTACCTCGAACTCGTCGAGCGCTTCGTCGAGCGAGACGTCCCGCTCGTCGGGTTCGTGAAGAACAGCGCCTCGAAAGCCGTGACCCAGGCCGTCCGTCGAAACGCCGCCGCACCGAACGCACCGTGGGCCAACGACGCAGCCTTCTTCACCCGCGTCCTCGCCCGTCGCGACGACGACGGCGAGGCCCTGACCGACGCGCTCACCTTCACCAACTGGTTCGTCTCCCGCGTCGGGACCGACCGCATCCTCGCAACGGACGACGAGACGCTCGACCTCGACCGCGAGTTCGCGCTCGCCCCCGAGGACTACGAGGTGACGTTCTTCGTAGTCTACGACCCTCGCGACGACCTCCTCTACCGTATCGAGGCCCCCTACGCGTTCACGAGGGACGAGGCGCTCCGTGAGCGATTGACCCGGCAGTTCCTCCTCGAAATCGCCGCCGAGCGCGGCCCCCCGCTGGCCGTCGCGAAGGCCGACGAACTCGCGCGTATCGACCGGCAAGGAAAGGAGCAACTCCGCCGGAAGATAGAGTCCGTCTTCGAGACCGACCGACACAAGGAGTACAACGACAAGCGCTGGGGGATGACGTTCGAGGGCGACCTGTAGTCACTCCGCGCCGACGACGTCCGCGACCTCGATCTCGACGTCGGATTCGGGCACGCCGATGCGGGCGAACTGCGTCCGGAGGTGGGCTTTCGCCGCCTCGATAGCCGCCTCACGCGTCTCGAACCCGCGCGGCATCGGCGACTCGAAGGCGACCTGTATCTCCCGCCCGCTGATCACTTGTGCCTGCCCACCGCTGTCGACCTCGTAGAACTCGTCGCACACCCAGACGTAGGGGGTCCCCTCGTCGGGTGCGCCCTTGAACGACGGGGCCTCCTCGCCGCGTTCGTAGAGCGTCCCCGTCAGCGTCGTCCCGCCCGCAGAACCGTTAATTAGTAACATACCACATAGTAAGGAATCACACCCTAAAAACTACGCGTCCGCTGCACCGCCTACCGGTTTCGAGTCGTCGACGGTCTGTGACATGCCGGCCGGCTGGCCCCTGCCTCCGCACACCGTCGCTCAGGTGAGTACGACCGACATACACAACGTTAACCCCGGTGGCGCGATAATTCCATCTTATTCAACCAGTATTTAATTAGTTCCGACCTCCCACACAGGGAAACGGGTTTCACACCGGAGCCGGATTGGACGTGTATGTCCGATCTGGGGGACTTCACAGACTTCGAACCCGACGACGCCGATTCCGACGACGGTGCGGCGGAGCCGACCGACGACGCGACGTTCGTCGACGCATCGCAGTCGGATGCTGACGAGGCCACGGACGACTTCGACCACCTCGGCGTCACGCCGACGGGGAGCGACCGCGGTATCGGCGTCCTCTCGGCGACGGACGGGCTGACCATCAGCGAGGACCCCGACGACACGACGCTCCGGGCGTACGTCACCGTCGCGAACCGCTCGGACGTCCGCATCGGGAAGTACCTCCTCGTCCCCTATCCGGGTCCGGGCGGCCGCAGCGCGGGCGAGCGGCTGTTCTGTCGCATCACGGCCCTGGAGTACGTCCAGGAGTTCCGCGCCGACGACGCCACGGAGATCCACGCCCGGCGGGCGATGCGGAGCGACGGCATCGACGAGCAGGACTTCAAGTTCATGGCCACGCTGGAGCCGGTCGCCATCCTCTATCGGCAGGACGGCGAGTTGAAACGCCGGATGACCGACCGCGTCCCCAAGCCCGAGACGGCCGTCCGCGAGGCCGACGACACCGGCGAGATCAAGACCGGCCTGAAGATTCCGGAAGACGGCGTCTTCCTCGGCCATCTCGCGGTCGGCGGCGAGAAGGTCCGCACCTCCACCGAACCGCCGACCATCGACTACCGGCTGAAGGACGACTACGACGCCGGCGACCCGCTGGTGTTCCGACACACCCTCGTCGCGGGCGGGACGGGGTCCGGGAAGACCCACGGCGCGAAGAACGTCCTCCGGCAGTACCTCGCCGACGAGCGGACCTACCCCGTCGAGGAGGGGACCCGCGAGGCGTCGCCCTGCCTGGTGATGTTCGACCCGCAGGACGAGTACGCCCAACTCCACGACGACAATCCCGACCTCGACGACGAGTTCGCCCGGCGACTCGAACGCGAGGGCGTCGCTCACGGCGGCTACGACGACACCATCGCCTTCGTCCCGAAGGTCGCGGGCGCGAACTACGCGGCCAGCAACCACCGCGCCGAGCAGGTGGAGTTCACCATCCCGTTCTCGATGGTCCAGGAGAACCCCTGGCTCATCGCCGGCTCCAGTCTCAACGGCAATCAGTACAACGCGCTGAAGTTCCTGCTCGACCGTTTCGAGGACGACTACGGCGAGAACGGGACCTACCAGCAGTTCAAGACCTTCCTCGACGATCCCGCGCTGCGGGAGGAACTCGACGAGACCGGTCGCGTCCACGAGGCCACGTTCAACGCGGTCAAGCGCCGCGCGTACGGCTTCGACGGCATCTTCGACCAGGACGCCCGCCCCATCACCGAACAGATCCACGAGTTCGTCCGCGCGGGCGGCGTCTCCGTCGTCCCGACCTACCACATCAACAACTCCCGCTCGACGGTGACGGTCGTGCTCGCGCTGGCCGCCCTGCTCGTCGACGAGAAGCTCTCGAACAGCCCGCGCTACGAGCGCATCAAGAACACGCCGCTGATTCTGGGCCTCGACGAAGCGCACAACTTCCTCTCGTCGGTCGACAGCGTCCAGGGCGAGCAGATCATCGGGAAGTTCACCGAGGCCGCCAAGCAGGGCCGCAAGGAACGGCTCGGCCTGTTCCTCATCACGCAGGACCCACAGGACATCGCCGAACCCGTCTTCAAGCAGATCAACACGACCGTCGTCCTGAATCTCGGCGACGACGACGCCATCTCCGCGGTGAACATCCCCTCGAAGCTGGAGGCGAAAGTGCCCTACATGGAGAAGGGCCAGATGGTCGTCTACTCGCCGGACAACTCCGAACCCGTCGAACTCGTCGGGCTCTCGAAGTGCGTGACGAAGCACGGGCGGGACTGAGTCGGCGGGGTCAGAACGACGACGGCGCGCACTGGTCGACTCACACGTCGTAGTGGTCACCGAACACCTCGACGGTCGTCTTGAACAGCCCGACGAGGATGGGGCCGACGAACAGTCCCATCGCGCCGAGGAGGTACGTCCCCCCGAGGACGCCGACGAAGATGGTCGCGGAGTGGAGTTCCGACTCGCGGTCGATGAGGTACGCCCGGAGGTAGTCGTCCGTGATGGCGACGGTCGTGACACCCCAGAGGACGATGAAGGCTGCCGACAGGAGGTTTCCCTGCAGGAACAGGTAGACGACCGCGCCGCCGAGCACGGGGGCGACGCCGATGATCGGGACGATTGCGAGAATCATCATCGCGAGGGTGAGGGTGCCGGCCTCCGGAACGCCGGTCACGAACAGGGAGATGCCGGCGACGAGTCCCTGCACGATAGCGACGAAGACGTGCCCCTTGAGGACGGCCCAGGTCAGGTGGTCGGCGGCGGCGAACAGTTCCGTCGAGACCTGCCGGTCCAGCGGAGCCACCCGCTGCAGCCACCCCACGAACTCGGGACCGTCCGTCAGCAGGTAGTACAGCAGGAAGGTCAGGAGCAGGAACCCCAGAAAGACGTGCAGACTTCGGCCGATGATCGACGTCGCCCGGTCACCGAGGAGCGTCGTCGCTCGGTCGACGCCCTGCTCGACGACCGGCGTGATCGACACCGGGCGGCCGAGCACCTGCTCCAGCACGGTCTCGACCCGTCGCAGTGCCTGAGCCTCTCCGAGGCTCTCCAGCAGCGGAATCCCGTGTGAGAGCGCCACGTTCGTCCCGAGGCCGAGCCCGACGACGACGAGGAGTACCACGACCGCGACGAGCACGCCAGCCGAGGGCCGCGCACCGAATCGCGGTTCGAGCCGGCGCTGGACCGGGTGCAACACGACCGCGAGGAGCCCGGTAACGAGGAGCCAGGACAGGAACGGTTCGAGGATGAGCCAGGTGACGACCCCCAACACGGTGACCAGGAGCCACGCGAAGACCGTACGAGCGTCCATCGTCTACAGGGACCAGACCGGCGCTGAAAACCGTTTGGCGGCGACCCGAGACGTGACGGCCCGTCACAGCAGGAAGAACACGGCGGTCCCCAGCACGCCGCCGCCGACGATGAGGTACGCCGCGTCGACGTCGCGGGTGAACAGCCCGAACGTGAGTGCGGCGAGGGCGACGCGGACGGGGTCCAGCGGCGCACCGGCGAAGACAGCCGGCGTGCCGCCGATCACGGCGAATGCGTCGGTGGCGAGGGTCACCGTCGCGCCGACGATCGCACCGACGACGGCGGCGTTGATTCCGTACAGCGCCGCTTTCACGACCTCGTTCTCGCGGACCCGGGCGACGTACGGGAACGCGCCGGTGATGAACAGGAACGAGGGGGCGAACGCGCCGACCATGGCGACGAACGCCCCGGCGACCGCCCAGCCGACTGTCCCGTACGTGTCCAGCATCAGCTTGTAGCCGACGAACGCCGTCGTCATCACGACCGGGCCGGGCGTTAGCTGGCCGATGGCGATACCGTCGACGAACTCCGTGGCCGTCAGCCAGCCGAAGTTCGCGACGACGAACTTCTCGATGAAGGGGATGAGGACGAGGCCGCCGCCGAAGATGAACGATCCCGTGTAGAGCATGAACAGGAACAGCTTCACCCAGGGAGAGGCCCACGCCGCCGCGAGGAGGCCGCCGACGGCGCTCGGCAGCGTGACGCGTCCGTCGAGAGCGGCCGACAGTCGGTCGCGGAACGCCGAGAGGCCGGCCAACACGAGCGCGCCGAGCGTTGCCAGCGAGAGCCGCGTGCCGTTGGCCCGGACCCATCCCGGCCTGAACAGCACGACGGCGATGGCTCCGGCGACGGCGAACTCGACGACCGGGTTGGGGTTGACGAGCACCGTCGCGACGAACGCGCCGGCGAGCAACGCGAGGAGTCGCCAGTCGATCTGCCACTCCTCGCCGCCCAGCGTGAACTCGACGTCGGAGCGACCTTCGCGGAGCGAACTCCGCCCCATCGAGAAGGCCGCACCGGCGATGAGGCCGATGACGACCGGGTTCACGCCGTAGAAGAACGCCTCGACCGACGGGACCTGCCCGAACGCGAAGTAGACGTACGAGAGCGCGACGACGATGAGGAACGTGGGGGCCATGAACGTCGCGCCCGCGACCAGCGCACCGAGGTTCCCGCCGCGGACCCAGCCCATGAAGATGCCCAGCTGCGTCGAGGCCGGTCCCGGAAGCATGTTGCAGATGGCCAACCCCTCCATGAACGTCGATTGGTCGGTCCACTCCTCGCTCCCCGTCCCGACGAGTTCGTCCTCCATCATCGCGATGTGGACGAGCGGCCCCCCGAACCCGACGAGGCCGAGTTTGAGGAAGAACCGTGCGATCTCCCTGAGTTTGCTCGCCGAGGCCGTGCCGCGATAGCGCCGGGGTTCGTCCGCGGAGCGCGTGTCCTCGACGGAGCCCGAGTTCTCTGTCACGTCCGGAGGGTCAGCGAGGACCTACTTAATTCGTGGTTGGTCGCCGATATCGATGCCATTGTGTCGCTATGGAGCCGTCACGAGCGGTCGGCGTCTTCCGGGGACGGGCGCTCTCCGAGCGTGACGGTCACGTTCTGCTGGTCACCGTCTCGGAGAACGGTGAGCGTCACCTCGTCGCCCGGACGGGTCTCCGTAAAGAGGTACGACGCCAGCGCTTCGTTCGATCCCACGGACTGGCCGTCGATGGCGACGATGAGGTCGCCGCCGACGGGGACTTGCTCGCCGTCCACGAGGACGGTCTCGGTCGTCCCCTGCAACGTACCGTTCGCCGGCGCGTCCGCGTACACCTCGTGAACGTAGACGCCGCCGGTCGCATCGAAGCCGTTCGCCTCGAGGAGTTGCGGGGTGGCGCGAGCGGTCCCGATGCCGAGGAAGGTGTGCTCGAACTCGCCGTCGTCGATGAGTTCCGGAACGACGGTCCGGACGGCCGACGCGGACACGGAGAAGCCGATGTTCTCGGCCTCAGAAGCCGTGATGCCAGCCGTGTTGACGCCGATCACCGTCCCGTCACAGGACAGGAGCGGGCCACCGCTGTTGCCCGGGTTGATGGGCGCGTCGGTCTGGACGACGTCCGGAATCGTGAACCCGAGCGTCGTCGGCATCGACCGGTTCGTCCCGCTGACGATACCGTGCGTGATCGTCCCTTCGAGTCCGAACGGGTTGCCGACCGCGGCGACCTTCTCGCCGTGCTGTGGCGGTTCGTCCGCGACGGGAAGTGGGTCGACGTAGTCCGGTGTATCGTCGACCCGAACGACGGCGAGGTCGGAGAACGTGTCGTTACCCACGACGGTCCCCATTCGCGACTCTTCGCGGGCAAACTGGACCTGCACGTTCGAGGCCTCGCCGACTACGTGCGCGTTCGTGACGAAGAACGCGGACCCGTCGTCGGCGACGCGATAGGCGAAGCCCGACCCCAGACCGTCGCCAGTTCGGATGGCGACGACGGAGTCGATGGTCCGGTCGTAGAGCGACGCGTACCCACAGGCAGCGCCCGCGTCGACCTGGTTCGTCCGAGCGGCGTCCGAGGGGTCGGCCGGGAGCGATGCGCCGACGCCGGTCATCGCCACGCCAGTCGTCACGAGAAGGAGCGTTACGACGACTGCTGGAAATCTCGTGTCGTTCACGCGTCAACTTACAGTCTGTTCCGGAGAATGCTTTCTCACGGATTGGTTGCCAGTCGACTGCGAAGCGACGAGCGGCCAGTCACTGGCGCTCGCTGCCGGCGACGGAGGAACTCGCGGCCGAAAGCAGGCGAAACACCGAAGCCACCCGGCGTGAAACACGCCCACATGGGAAAGCGGATTCTGGTTCCAGTCGACAGATCGGAACAGGCGAAAGAGGCCTCTGCGTTCGTCGTCTCGGAGTTCGGGAGCGAAGACACCGAGATGGTACTGTTGCACGTCATCAACCCCACCGAGGCAGGGTACAGCGCACAGGCGTCCATCCCGAGCTTCTCCGAAGAGTGGTTCGAGCGGGAGAAGGAGGCCGCACAGAACCTGTTCGACGACTTAGAGGCCGAAGCGACTGCACACGGCATCACGGTCAGCCACGAGATCGAGGTCGGGAAACCGACCCGCTCCATCGTCGAGTTCGCCGAGGAGAACGACGTGGACCAGATCGTGATGGGGAGCCACGGACGGGCGGGCGTCACCCGGATTCTGCTCGGAAGCGTCGCGGAGGCGGTCGTCCGGCGCTCGCCCGTTCCCGTAACTGTCGTTCGGTGATGGACGACGATGGCGGCCCGACTCACGACGGCGGCGTCGGCGTCGTCGGGCACGCATCGGCCGTACAGGGTATCGACTTCACCCTGACGAAGTCGCCCTCCTGGACGAGCGTGATGCCGTAGTACCGGCCCTCGTAGTGGAGGTACGTGTGGGCGAAGGATTCGCCGTCGGTCTCCTCCCAGCGACGCTCGACGTGCGCGAACAGCGCCATCACGTCGCTGCGGTCGCCTCCCCGGGAACACTCCCGATAGGTCCCGTCGGCTGCGAGCGCGCGCTCGACGGCGCTCCTTGCGGCGGCGTCCAGGGTATCGTACGCAACGACGACCGTGTCGGCGTACTCTGTGACGTACGACGGGACCTCGAACAGCGTCAACGCGTCGACCGCCGACTGGGGGCCTCCCGTCTCGGTGGTGGCCGCACACGCATCGGTCTCGGCGTCACCGTCCGTGGAGTGGTCGGTGGTCCCGTTCCGCAGCGCGGCGTTCGAACAGCCGGCCAGAGAGAGCGACGCCACCGCAGCGGTCGTCGAGAGATACTGTCTCCGATGCACGTCTCAGCCGTCGTCGAGACGACTGAAAGAGGTTGGCGACGATCAAGCGCGCGTTTCACACTCCATCTCGCCGACGTGCACGCACCAGGTGCTCGCGTCGACGCCCCGCTCAGTCGACGTGGCGAACGATGTGGACGTCGTAGCGCGGGTCTTCGGAGACCGGTGCGCCGACGCTCGTCACGGGCGTCGTGACGCGGCCGGCATTCTCGCTCCCGATGAACACGATTTCGGCATCGACCTCGTCGGCGACGTTCCGGATGGTCCGCACGACGTCCATCTCGATGGTCGCCTTCTCGCTGACGTCCTCCGTCGTCTCACAGCGGAAGGTCGCCGAGGGTGCGACCGCGTGGACCTCCTCGCGCAGTCGGTCACAGATGGCGTCGAGGTCGAACGGCTCGTCCTCGCCGAGCCAGCCCTGGTCGACCGCGAACCACGACTCGTCGTCCGGGACCACCGTCAGCGCGACCACGTCGGCGTCCATGAACGACGCGAACTCCGACGCGCGTTCGAGCGCCGCCTTCGAGAGGTCCGTACCGTCGTAGGGGACTAACAGCGTCATCGTCTGCCGGTGCGGTGCGGGTCCACAAGAAACTACGGACGGTGATGGACCGTCGGGGACGTGACCTACCGGTCAGGATGTCCCGAAAGGGCCGCGGTTCGCTCGCGGACGAACGGGGCCACGGCGTCGGCGACCACGTCGGGTGCCGTCTGGGTCGCGACGTGACCGACGCCGTCGAGTTCGACGAGGCGACTGTCGGAAAGCCGCTCGTGCAGCGCGTCGACGGCGTCGCGGAGGTGTCTGGGACCGCGCTCGCCAGTGAGGAGGAGCGTGGGTACGTCCACGCCGGGGTCCGACGGAAGGCGGTAGTTCTCGACGGCCTCGTTCTCGCGAACGACCGTCTCGACGCGGTCGAGTCTCGCTTCCTCGGGCCACCACGGCAAGCGTTCGACGTCCGGGACGCCACCGCCCTCTTCGAGGAACAGCCGCATCGCGGCCTGTCGGTCACCGTCGTCGAGACGCTGCTGCATCCGGGCGGCGAGGTCGTCGCCGCGGTGCTCGCCGACCAGCATCGCCGGCTCGTAGAGGACGAGGCCAGCGAGCGACGCCTCCGTGGCCGTCGCGAACGCGACGAGGCCGCCGAAGGAGTGGCCGAACAGGACGGGGTCGCCGTCGACGGCGGCACAGAGGGCGGCGGCGTCTTCCACCTCCCGCTGGAGACTGTACTGCTCGCCATCGCCGCTGTCGCCCCGGCCGCGTCGGTCGGCAGCGACGAGCGTGCAGTCGCTGGCGAGGTGGGCCGCGAGCGGGTCCCAGTGGTGGCGGTCGCCCGACCCGCCGTGGAGGAGGACGACGGGCGGCCCCTCGCCGTGTCGTTCGTACGCGATCGTCGTTCCGTCCGCGGACGTGACTGTCTGCATGGACGTCCCCGTAGGCCGAGAGGTGTGGAATGCGTGACTCTCAGCTGTTCGACCATTTATATCTCGACGGGTCCGTGCGCGACGTCCAGATCCGGGCAGCGTGACCGCTCACGCACGCTGTAGTTCGACGACGAACACCACGCCACTGTCGTAGGCGTCGGGATCGATGCCGGTCGTCGGGTCCTGGTCGGCGCGGTCCTCGACCCACACCTCGCCGCCGTAGGTCGTGACCAGCCGATTCACCAGATAGAGTCCGATACCCGTCCCGTCGCTGTCGAGCGACTGCTCGCCCTTCCCGAAGATGACCTCCTTCTCCTCGTCGGGGACGCCGGGTCCGTTGTCGGCGACCCGAAGCTCGACGTGCTCGTCGACCGTTCTGGCCGCGACCTCGACCACGGGGTCGTCGCCGTCGTTGTGGTTGACGGCGTTGCTGAGGAGGTTCCTGACCACGGAACTCAGCATCTCGTTGGCGATGACCTCGACCGACGGGATCTCCGTCAGCCGTTCGAAGTCGGCCTCCGGGTAGGCCTCCGCCTGTCGCTCCAGTTCGAACGAGAGGAGGTCGTCGAACGCGATGGGCTCCAGCTGGGGTTCTTCGGAGCTGGCGAGCGTATCGATGAACTCTCGCGCGTCGTCGGTCACTCCGATGATGTGGTCGCTCGTCGTGATGATCTTCTCCGCGGCGCGGTCGTCGTCGGTTCGCTGGGCCACCACCTCGGCGAAGCCACGGATGATCTGCATGCCGTTGCGGATGTCGTGGCGGACCACGCGGTTCAGGGCCTCCAGTTCGTCGTTGATGGTCTCCAGGCGCTGCTCGTAGGTCTTCAGTTCGGTGATGTCGATGACGCCACCGCGGAAACCAGCCGGTGCGCCGTCCTCGTACATGACCTGCGCGTTGTCCGAGACCCACCGAACCTCGCCGTCTCGGCGCCGGATGCGGTACTCGAAGTTCTCGATGGTCTCGCCGTCGCGAAGGGCCGTAACGTACTCCTCGTATCGGTCTGGGTCGACGAACACGTCGGTCTCCACGTCCGAGACGGCCCGCTGGAGTGCCTCGGGCGTCTCGTAGCCCAGCACGTCCGCCATCGACTCGTTCGCGACGACGTAGCGGCGACCGTCCGGTGTCGTTCGGTAGATGCCCTCGACGGCGTGTTCGAACAGCGAGCGGTACTTCTCCTCGGCTTCCTGGAGTTCCAGCGTCAATGCGACCATCCCCTCGTTGGTCTCTTCGAGCTCCGTCGTCAGTCGGGAGAGGCGGTCGTCCTGCTCGTCGAGTCGGTCCGCTGCCTCCGCAAGCAGCGCTGCAACGTCGTCGTCGTGCGATTCTGCGGCTTCTCGCAGTCTCCCACGAAGGTCTTCCTCGGTCATTGGCCAGTGTCGATGCGCCGTCGATACGGCGTCATCCACAGTAAACGTCCCGGATACCCATCAGGCCGCCAATCTGTCCGCTCACTCGCCCGTCTAATCGGTCGTGTCCTCGGAGACGACGAGCACGGTCGCGTCGTCGTGGTCCTTCCCCAGGTCGTTCAGCAGGCCGCGCGCGATCACCGTCGCCGGTTTGCCGTGCAAGCGCGAGTAGTCCTGCCACTCCCAGTGGGAGGTGGCACCGTCGGAGAACAGCGCCAGCCGATAGTCGGGTCGCCACTCGGTGCTTGTGACGGCAGGATCCGGCCCGTTCCCGCCGACGACGCCGCGTCGCGTGATGAGTCGGACGTCTCCGCCCCCGTCGATCTTGTAGTTGATGTTGCCGACGCTTCCGAAGGTGACCGTTTCCTCGTCCCAGTCGAAGCGAGCGAGGGCCATCACGACGCCCCGAGTCCCGCGACAGGCTCGCTCGGCTCCGCTGAAGATCGACTGGATCGAGTTGTCGTAGTGGCGCTCGACGTACCCCTTGGCCGCCATCGCGGCCTTGTGAGCACCCACGCCGTGGCCCAGTCCGTCGATGACGCCGACGAGCGCCTCGTCGTTCCAGCGTTTGAGGATGAAGCTGTCGCCGTTGGGCGTGCCCGGTGTCATCGGCCGGGACGCGGCACCGAACGAGAGGGGGCAGTCCAGCGTCGTCTCGTATGCCGGCCGGAGCCATCGATCGGCGACCACGTGCGTGCCGTACTTGGGTTCGCCCGGTGCGGCGACCGTGACCTCGTCCATGAGGCGATTGACCGCGCCGAGTCCGGCCCCGAGACTGCCCGCCGTCGATTCCCCGTCGGCGAACGCCTCGTCGACGTCGTCGATACCGGGGCCGGCGTCCAGCGATTCGATGCGGACGCCCGTCCGCTCACCCGTGCGTATGGTCGCGACGGAGACCTCGCCGCGGTCGGCGTGCGCCAGGACGTTCGCCGCGAGTTCCGCGGCGACGAGACCGATCTCGGTGGCGGCCGTCTCGTCGAACCCGACGTCGGCGGCCACGTCCTCCGCGGTCGACCGAACGAGGACGTCGTCGCCCTCCCGCTCGACGGGCCGGTTCGTCGTCTCGCGCACCTCGACATCGTCGCTCATCAGCGCCACTTCCGGATGAGAATCGTCGTCCCTTTCTCGGCGCTGGAGGTCAGTTCGAAGTCGTCCATGAGCTTCTTCGTCCCCTGGATACCGCGCCCCATACCGTTCGAGGTGGAGTGGTCCGCCCGGAGCACGCCGTCGACGTCGTCGATTCCCGGGCCGTCGTCCTCGAAGACGAGTTCGATTCCGACGCGGGGTCCGTCCTCGATCTCGCGCCACTTCATCACTCCCTCGTCCGCGTAGAGGAAGACGTTCCGCGCCAGTTCCGAAACGGCTGTCACGGTCCGCGTGACGTCGGTGATGGAGAGGCCGATGTCCTCGGCTATCGAGCGCGCCTGCTGGCGGGCACGGAGGATGTCGTCCTCCGAGTCGATCCACACCTCGCCCGACCGTGCCGTCGTCGTCGGTGAGCGTCGCCGCTCGTCCGATTCCTGCCGCTCATCCATCGCGTTCCGCCTCGCTGGTGGTCGAGATTCCGAGCAACGTCAGCGCGTGGTCGGTGTTGCGCGCGGTCTCGATGTCGCCCAGCCCGAAGCCGAGTTCGGCGGCGGTGATGGCGACTGCGGGACGCATCCCGACCACGACCGCCCGTCCACCCATGAGCGCGACCATGTTCGCCGTCTCGGAGATGACCCGCGCGAAGAACGAGTCCAGCGTCGTCACCGCGGAGATGTCCAGCACGACGCCGCGCGGGTTCACGTCCTCCATCTCGTTCAGGACCGCCTGCTGAAGTTGGTCGACGGCTTGATCGGTCGGTCGCGACGGGAAGTTGGCGATCAGCACGTCGAAGACCTGCGTCACCGAGCCATCCTCTGCCGTGGTCACTCGAACTTCACCCCCTGCCAGGTGAGCGCGACACGGAGCCCCTCCATCAGCGAGGACTGCGTCTCGACGTCTTCGAGCTTGACGCCGAGCTGGACGAGCGTCTGCGCGATGTCCGGGCTGATGCCGGTGATGACGACGTTCGCGCCCAGGAGGTTCACCGCGTTGATGGTGTCGATGAGGTGCTGTGCCGTCGCGGTGTCGAGCGCCGCGACGCCGGTGATGTCGATGAGCGCGACGGCCGCTTCGGCCTCGACGATGCGGTCGAGCAGGTCCTCGGTGAGCCGTTCGGCCTTCTGGGTGTCCAGCGACCCGACGACCGTCGTGAGGATGACGCCGTCCCAGATCTCGACGACCGGCATCGAGAGGTTCCGGACCTCCTGTGCGAGGCTCCGCAGTCGGCGCTCGTTCTCGCGCCGGTCGGTGATGTCCCGACCGATGCCCGCGATGGCCTCGACATCGCCGTCGGAGGTCAGCGGCGATACCGAGAACTCGTAGGGTACCTCGGTCCCGCCGCGGGTCTCCAGGTTCGCCTGAACCGTCGTACGAGTTCCCCTCTCCTGCACCTCCTCGATGGTCTCCCCGATGACCTCGCGCTCGTCGCCGGAGAACAGGTCCTTCGGCGACATCTCCCCGATCTCGTCGTCGTTGTAGCCCGTGACCGCGGGCAATTGTTCGTTCCACTCCAGGAAGTCGCCATCCGCCGAGAAGATGTAGAAGACATCTTCAAGCTCGTCGATGCCGGTCGCGAGTAGCTCGTCGTCCATGGGGTCGAAGAAGGACTACGAGCCTATAAAACACGAAGGTATTTCAGGAATGGATCGTTACAAAAAAGCCAGCCCGTCCAGCGCGGCGGATGTCGCCTTCGCTACCCACTAGTAACGTCGGGGCCAACACCCGGTATGGGCTACGAATACACCGGCGACGCACATCGCCGACTCGTCGCGTCCTACGCGGCCGACGAGGACCCTTTCAAAGAGCACGCGGGGGCGAACTTTCCGCCCCGGGACCACATGCGCAAGGAGGTCGCCGTCCTGAAGCGACTGCTCTTTCCCACCTGCTGGAACGCCGAGGACCTGCTCGATAACGAGGAGCGGACGCTCGCGAAGCTGAACAAGCTCGGGCGGCTCTACTGTGCCGGCATCGACCCCTACGCGGAGGGCAACTCGAAGGAGATCGTCGACAGCGTCATCGACGACCTCCCGGACATCCGCGACGCGCTACAGAAGGACGTCGAGGCGGCCTACAAGGGCGACCCTGCCGCCAAGAGCTACACGGAGATCATCCGGTCGTACCCCGGCTTTCACGCCATCATGGTCCAGCGAGTCGCCCACGCCATCTACGAGGCCGGTGCCTCCGAGTACGCTCGCGAGTTGACGGAGTACGCCAAGACCGAGACGGGCATCGACATCCACCCCGGCGCGGACATCGGCGAGTACTTCTTCATCGACCACGGGACCGGCGTCGTCATCGGCGAGAGTGCGACCGTCGGCGACTGGGCGCGGATCTACCAGAACGTGACGCTCGGCGCGCTGCACTTCGAGGCGGAAGAGGACGAGGAGCACATGCTGAAGAAGGGGTACAAGCGCCACCCCGACATCGGCGACCACGTCGTCATCGGCGCGGGCACCAACATCATGGGGCCCATCTCCATCGGCGACCACGTCAGCATCGGCGCGAACTCCTGGATCACAGACGACATCCCGGACAACACGACGGTGTACATCTCCGACCACCCCGAGCAGGAGCGCAAGCAGAACGACTAGCCAGCGGTCACTCCGAGAGCTCCGCCGCTGCGAGGTCGCGAACGGCCTGGGAGACGGCGACGAGCTTCCCGCTGGGGAGGTCCCTGCCGGGTTCCAGCGGTCGTCGGTTCACGACGAACACGTCCGTGTACTTGTCGTAGAGGATGGAGTTCAGCGCCCGCAGGATGCGCTCGTCCAGCCAGAACCCCTCGGCCACGAACCCATCGGCCACGACCTCTAGCAGCGCCTGCTCGACGTCGTTCTCGTCCGTCTCCGTCGCCAGCAGTCGCTCGTAGGCCTCCACCTCCGCCGCCGCCGTCTGATAGAGCGGGTCGGATTCGTCCAGCGTCTCCGTCCGGGCCTCCCACTGCTCGATCTCCTGTTCGTACACGTGCGTGCCCTCCAGGCTCGGTGCCGTCTCGGGACTTTCGAGATATCGTTCGGCCAGTCTGATGACCCGGTTCTTGAAAGCGTCGATCGAGGCGAGTAGCGACGCGTACTCCTCGCTCTCGGCCAGTTCGGCGTCGGTCTTCTCGGCTTCGAGCGCGGTCACCTTCGCGGCGTTTGCGAAGTACTCTCGCGTGTCCGGGCCGGCCGCGTCGACGCCGAGCAACCGTTCGACGACGGCCCGGAGATCGTCCTTCTCCACCGGTTTCGTGACGTAGTCGTCGAACCCCATCTCGACGATGTCGAAGTCCGGGTCGACGGCCGACACCATGGCGACGCGCGCGTCCGAGCCGTCCGACCGGATTCGGTCGAGGAACTCGTCGCCCGAGAGGCCGGGGAGTCGTCGGTCGAGGAGGACGACCGCCACGGTGTCGTCCATGGCTTCGAGTGCTTCCTCGCCGGAGTACGCCGTTCGGACCTCGTAATCGTCGGAGAGCCAGAGCGTGAAGAGATCGGCCAGCTCTCGCTGGTCTTCGACGACCAGCACGACCGGCGGAGAGCCACTGGTTGTCATCTCACGCTACCTATTCCGCAGACGTCGTTAACGTTTGTGTCCGTCCCGAGGGGGCTGGGCGACGGTCGGCTCACGAGTGCCTGTCCACGAACGTCATCGTCACCACGCTTCCCCGGGGGTCGTTCGACCCGAAGGAGAGCGTCCCGTTCGACCGGCTGACGATCCACGTGGCGAGCCAGAGACCGAGGCCGCTGCCGTGGTAGAGCGGTTCGATGGGGCGGTCGCCGAGGACGACCTCCCGTTCGATCTCGGGGATGCCGGGCCCGTCGTCGCGAACGGCGACTTCGACCGCGTCCGGGTCGGCGGTCAGTTCGACGCTGATGGTCGGCGTCTCCCGGTCGGAGTGCTCGACGGCGTTCTCGACGAGTTCCGTCAGTGCCTCGTCGATAGTGTGGGACACGACCGCGGTCGCGCCGGCGGGTGCGTCGATCTCGATGATGGCGTGTGGATGGCGCTTCCGAGCCCGTTCGACGACGTCGTGAGCGGCCTCTGACAGGTCGATTCGCTCCCGCATCGGCTCCGAGGAGAGGAGCTCTGTGATGGCCTTCTCTTTGTCCGTGACGTCGAGGAGATGGTCGCACTGAGCGATGACCCGGTCGGCGTACGCCGAGAACGGGTCCGGTGCTTCTTCACTGACTGTCTCTGCGTACCCGCGGATGACGTTCATGTCGTTGTGGAAGTTGTGTCGTAACACGGTGTCGAGGACGCGCAACTGCTGGATGCGCTCCTCGCGAGCCGTGACGTCGATCGAGACGCCGATCATCGTCCGCCCGCCGTCCTCGTCGTCCGTTCGAACGGTCCCGCGCCCGTCGATCCAGCGCTCGACGCCGTCGGCCCGAACGATGCGGTAGGTCATCGCGAACGGGCGTCCCTCCTCGAGGGTGGTCTGGATAGCGGCCTGTACCTCCGCTCGGTCGTCGGGGTGGACGTACCCCATGAAGGCGTCGACCGTCCCCTCGAACGCGCCACGTTCGAGTCCGAACAGGCGCTCGCACGTGCTGTCCCAGTGGACGTCTTTCTCGCCGACGGTCCACTCCCAGATGCCCGCATCAGCCGCTTCGAGCGCGAACGTCCGACTCGCGTGGGTCTCCTGGAGCGCTCGTTCGTACTGGACGCGTTGGGTGACGTCGCGGATGCTGTACAGTCTCGAGCCGTTCTGGATGGCGACGGACGTGACGGTCACGAGGACGGTGTGGTCCGTTCCGTCGGCGTCGGTCACGACGAGTTCGACGTTCTCGACGACGTCCCCGTGACCGAACTCGTCGGGGGCCGGGTCACTCCCGAGGATCTCCGCGACGGAATCCATCGCCTCGACCTCCGCAGCCGAGTACTCGAAGATGTAGTGGACGTTCGGACAGACGTAGGTGAACCGTCCGTCGTCGTCCGTGATGAACACCGTGTCGGTGATGTTGTTCAGCGTGGTTCGGTGAAGCTCCTCAGATTGCTCGAGTTCTCGCTGAAGCCGTTTCTGCTCGGAGATGTCCGCCATCGACGCCACGGCGAACTCGACGTCGCCCTCCGTCGAGCGCGTCGGTGCGACGTTGACCGACAGCCATACCGTCTCGCCGTCGGGACCTTCGACGCCGAGTTCGGAGCCGAAGACGGCCTCGCCGGTACGCATCGCGACCGAGAACGGGAGGTCCTCGCTCGGAATGGGCGTGCCGTCCTCGTCGACGATGTTCCAGTCCGTCTCGTCGTAGGCTCGACCCGCGATCTCCGACCGTGGGAGGCCGAGCAGCTCTTCGGCACGCTTGTTCGCCTGGACGATGGTCCCGTCGGTGTCGAGGACGGTCTTCGCGACGGGGCTGGTGTCGAACAGGTGCTGGACGAACTGATGTTCCGTCGACAGCGCGCGCTCGATCTGCTTGCGACCGCTCACGTCCCGGGCCGTGACGACCATGCCCTCGATGGCCGGGTGGTCGACGTACCCTCGGCTTGCGGCTTCGAGCCACCGCCAGTCGCCGTCGGCGTGTCGGAACCGATAGGTGACGCGAGTGGTCTCTTCGAGCCCCGTCAGCGCCTCGTCGAGGGCGTCGACGAGCTCCCCCTGGTCGTCCGAATGGACGTAGTCGAGGACGTCCTCGCCCACCATGTCGGCCGGTTCGTACCCCAGCATCTCCGTCACGGCCGACCCCAGGTAGGCGAATCGGCCATCGCCGTCGATGACCGTCACCAGATCGCTGACGTTCTCCAGAAACGCCTCGCGTCGTTCGAGTTCGCGTTCGCGGCGCTTCCGGTCCGTCACGTCCTGCACGGCCCCGCGAAGCGCGACGATCGCACCGTCGCGTTCGATGGCGTCACCACGCGCTCTGACCCACCGCTCGTCGCCGGTGGCCGTCTCGAACCGGAGTTCGACGTCGAAGGCCTCCCCGAAGTCCCGGCAGCGCTCGACCGCACGGCGCATCGTCTCGCGGTCGTCGGGGTGGTAGAACCCGATGGCATCGTCGAGCGTCGGATCGGAGTCGTCGTCGACCTCGTGAAGACGGCGCGCGCCCGTCGACCACCACACAGAGTCCGTCTCCGCGTCGAGCACCCAGCCACCGATGTCGGCCAACTCCTCCATGTCGTCCAGGAGGAACTGCAAGCGCTCGCTCTCGCGTTCTCGTTCCCGCTGCTCGGTGGCGTCTCGGCAGATGAGTATCGTCGCCGGGTCGCCATCCCAGTCGATTCGCGCGGCCGTCACCTCGACGGGCGCGGATTCCTCACCCGCTCGCGTCATCGAGGTTTCGACGCGGTCCAGCGTCCGTGATCCCGACTGGATGCTCGCGAGCAGGTCGGACGTGACCCCGGCCTGGAACGAGTCCGCGGCCACGGTACCGTCCAGGGCTGTCCGGTCCTCCGCGCCGAGGAGGGTCACGGCAGCCGCGTTGAGGTGGACGAAGCGACCGTCTCTGACGATGGCGACCGCGTCCGGAACGGCGTCGAGCAGCGTCCGGGCGCGGGCCTCGGTCTCGACGAGGCCGGACCGGGTGCGGGCGTACGCGACGGCGCTGACGACGAGCGAGCTGAGCCGCACCCACTCGTCGTCGGCGCGCTGCTTGACGAGGTAGTCCGTCACACCGGCCGAGATGGCACGGCTCGCGATCTCCTCGGAGCCCTCGCTGGTGAACAGGATGAACGGGAGCGTCGGCGATTGGGCCCTGATCGCCTGGAGGAAGGCGAGACCGTCGGTGTCCGGCAGGTCGTGGTCGCTCACGATACAATCCACGTCGTCCGTCGCGAGCGTCGATAGCGCGTCACCGACGGTGCTGGTCGTCGTGACGCCGATGCCGGCGTCGGCAGCGAGTTCCTCGGAGACGATGCTCGTGTACTCCTGATCGTTACTGACCACGAGCAGATGTATCGGGTCGTCCGTCGGAACCGAACCCATGAATGTCTCTGTATACAGACGCGCACAGGTGGGATAAGCCTGCTGGCGACCGACACTGGAGGTGTCCCACAGCGCCGTGAGACGAGTGCTAGGGCTGCGTCGTCGGTGGGTCTCGAACTGCCGTCACCTCGTAGACGCCGTCGAGACGCGTCGGTTCGGCGGTCGCGGTCACCGACTCCCCCTCGGGAACGGGCGCGTCGGCGACGAGGGTCACCGCCTCGATGGACCGACGCGTCAGGAACGCGAGCGCCCGTTCGACCAGCGACGGTGCCCCGCCCGCGCGGCAGACGAGGACGTACCTGGACTCGGCCAGTTCCCGGAGCTCGTCGTCGACGTCGTACTCGTCGAGGTCGGCGGGTGGGACGACGTGCACGACCTCGCCGCGAATCGTCTCGGCCATACCGGCCCCAGTCGCTCGAGGGTGATGGAGGTACCTATCCGCGACTGCTCCGGGGTGACCCAGTGTTCACCGGCGGGGTCGGGAGCGCTACGTGGCAGAATCGCTCCCGAGGGTCGCTACTCCTTGCCGACGAAGTGGCCCTGTTCGTCCCGTTGCTGCTTCTGTGCGGAGTGTTTGCCGCCGCGACGGCGAGCCTCCTCGGTCAGTCCCTGCTGATTCTCGTCCTGCTCGGCGTCGCTTCCGCGTCGGTTCTGTCCGGACTGGGTGTCGCGGTCCTCGGTGCCGCCGTACTGGCTCCGGTCGCCCTGCCGGGAGCCCTGACCTTGCTGGCCGGTGTGCTGCTGGCTGCCCTGCGAGACGAACCGTCCCGTCTGCGGGTCACGCGGCCGCTGCGAGGCGACGTCGTGCATCCGCTGGCGGAACTGCTGGGAGTGGCGCTGATCTTCGACGCCCTGCTGGCCCTGTTGATGGGGTTGTTGACGCTGCTGACTCTGCTGGTGTGACTGCTGACCCTGTTGACCGTGCTGGATGGGTTGGCCACCGAACTGCTGGCCCTGCTGATGGGGTTGCTGGCTCTGCTGACCCTGCTGATGGGGTTGCTGGCTCTGCTGACCCTGCTGATGGGGTTGCTGGCTCTGCTGACCCAGCTGATGGGGTTGCTGGCTCTGCTGACCCAGCTGATGGGATTGCTGACCGTGCTGGATGGGCTGGCCGCCGAACTGCTGGCCCTGCTGATGGGGTTGCTGGCCCTGCTGATGGGGTTGCTGGCCCTGCTGGCCCTGCTGGTGGGACTGCTGACCCTGCTGGCCCTGCTGATAGGGCTGCTGCTGATAGGGCTGCTGCTGCTGATAGGGCTGCTGACTCTGTTGGCCCTGCTGGTTCTGCTGACGCTGCTGTCCCTGCTGATAGGGCTGCTGACTCTGCTGGCCCTGCTGGTGACCCTGCTGATAGGGCTGCTGACTCTGCTGGCCCTGCTGCTGGCCCTGCTGCTGCTGATAGGGCTGCTGACTCTGTTGGCCCTGCTGCTGGCCCTGCTGATAGGGCTGCTGGCCCTGCTGGCCCTGCTGGTGGGACTGCTGGCCCTGCTGGGAGTAGTGGCCGCCCTGCGCTTGGTTCGCCTGTTTCTCGCGTCGGCTGGTGTCTCGTCGGTTGTGGTGTGGCATCGGTCGGTCTCACCGTGTTGGATCGGGTGCGATCCGCACATCTGATTACTCAGGAACAGTTGTATGGTCACTGCTTGCAAGTGCCAGCCAGGTGACCAGCTCGTTCACGCGACGTTGGAGCCCAATCCTATCAGATTCATACTGTATCTTCTATACGTTTCTTTATACAACATCGGAGTTCGGACCACGTTCGACGGAATTAGCCACTCTGGTAGGCTCTTCAGGGAATTGCCGAGTGCTCCCGGGGCAAGAGTCTGGAGGAAAGCGAATCGAGGGTTACAGTCGAGTCCGACATGAATAGGCGATTCAACCCTCTTCGACGGATTTCTCCCGCCGCTACTGCTCGGATACAGTACTCGTGGTGAAGGGGCACTACACAGACATGACAGAGTGAAAATCCCTAATGTGAATACTAAAGATCATATTTCGAACGGTCGTGAATCGCGAGGGACGCCGGTCGACGGACGCTGGTCCGGCACCGCTGACCGCTGGCGCGCGTTCCTACGGGAGTTCGGACAGCACCCGGTCGAGGTCGTCGAGCTCGATCGTCGCGACGTCCGCCGACGTCTCGTGGTAGTCGAGTTCCTTGAACCCGGTGCCGGTGGCGACGCACACGACGTCGTCTGTCGGGGCGACGTCCCCCTCACGCGCAAGCTTCCGGACGCCAGCGAGCGGCACTGCCGACGACGGTTCGACGCACAGGCCCGCCTTCGTCGAGAGCGCAGCGGTGGCGTCGAGGATCTCGTCCTCGGTGACCGAGACGACTGCCCCGTCGGTCTCGCGGGCGGCGGTCAGCGCCCGGGTTCCGCTGGGCGGGTCGTTGTTCCCGATCGAGTACGCGACGGTCTCGGCGGACTCGACGCGAGAGACGGTCGACGCGCCCTCGCGATACGCCTGGGCGATGGGGTCACAGACCGCGGCCTGGACCCAGAACAGCCGGGGCATCGCGTCGATGAGGCCAGCATCGCGGAGTTCTCGCAGCCCCTTCCAGGTGGCGCTGGCGTGGCCGCCGCTGCTGACGGGCAGCGCGATCGCGTCGGGGACGTCGGGCGCGAACGCCTCGCAGATCTCCAGCGCGGTCGTCTTCTGCCCGGCGGTCCGGAGCGGTGAATCGGAGTTCGTGAACGAGACGGTCTCGGGACTGGACCGCTCGACCGTGTCGTAGTAGAGCCGGCCGTAGTCTCCGTCGACGCGGCGGAGGGTGGGGCCGAACTGACCGATGGCTCGCACCCGAGCGTCGGAGATGTCGTCGGGGACGAGGGTGAGACACTCCAGGCCACAGCCTGCGGCGTGGGCGGCCATGCTCATCGCCATGTTCCCGTGCGACACCGTTCCGACCCACTCGACGCCACGTTCGCGCGCGGCCGTCACGGCGACCGCACTGCCCCGGTCCTTGAAGCTACCCGTTGGATTCGCGCCCTCGTGTTTCACGGACAGGCGACAACCGCCGTAGTCGTCGAGCCGGGACGTCCGAACGAGCGGCGTCCCGCCAGCGGCGGCCGCCAGGTCCGACGGGTCGCTCACCGGGAGGAACTCGGCGAAGCGCCACATCGACTGCTCGTCGCCGTCCGGCCAGTCGTCCACCTGCGGGTCGAGGTCGTACCAGAGCGGTTCCCCACAGGAACACCGCTGGTCCGTCGCCTCCGAGCGGGCACCACACGCGTAGCAAACTGTCGCGTCTTCCATGGCGACATCCTGTACCGCCGTCACCAATACTCTTCTGCCGGCCCCGTGGCTCGTGCCCGAGCGTCGAGGTGCGGAGTCCGTGAACCTGTGCGTGAGGTGCGGTCCCGAGCAATGGCGAGGCGTCTCATGAAGAGGACAGGGCGTCCTCCTTCCCGCGTTCGACGTAGGACTCCAGGTCGTGCTGGACGTCGTCGTCGAGGGGCGGAGCCTCGTACTCGGCCAGCAGGTCCGCTTTTCGCTCGTGGGCACGCTCGAACGCGTCCATCGCCCCCTGGTCGTCCCAGTTGTCGTAGGAGTCACGGAAGAACAGGTCGCTGAAGACCGCGTTCTCCTTCGAGTGGGTGAGGGTGTGCCGCTTGTTGAGGAAGTGCCCGCCGGGCTCGATCTCCGCGATGAGGTCCTCGGCGAGCGTCTCCGCCGTCACGTCGTAGCCCTCGCGGAACCGCTCGACGTACCGCAGGGACTCACAGTCCAGGAGGAGCTTCTCGGGCGAGGACGTCGAGTACGAGTCGAGCATCCCCGCCGCGTGGTGGACGAGGTCCACGCCGCTCTGGAGCGTGACGAACAACTGGAGCATCGACTCGGCTCCAGCCTGCATGTCGGGCGTCTTCGCGTCCGTCAGCGACCCGCCCGCCCGCGACGGCACGTCGTAGAAGCGGCTCATCTGTCCGGCGAAGGCGACGCACAGCGCGCCCTCCGGGCTGCCGATGGCGAACGACCCATAGCGGACGTCGACGTTCGAGGTCGGCAGCCCGTAGACGATTGGCGTCCCCTCGTTCACGAGCTGTGCGATGACGTTGCCCGCCAGGATCTCGGCGTTCCCGAGCGCGAGCGTGCCAGCGAGCGTTGCCGGGCCGGAGGCCGATGCCATGACGGCGGGCGAGAGGAGGACCGGTTGCCCCTCGCTGGCGTACTCGACGAGCCCGCCGACCATCTTCGTGTCCCAGATGCGCGGCGAGACGCTGTTGGCGGTCGCGAAGACGTACGGCTTCGAGAGGTCGGGGTCGTCGTTCGCGATGCCTGCCATGTCCAGCGACGCCCGCGCCCGGTCGGCACCCCAGGCTTCCCCCTTGAGCGGTTTGTCGGAGTACTCGATGGCGCGGCGCATCAGCTCGTAGTGTTTCACCTCCTGGTCGACGTCGTTCGGTTCGCAGTGGTTGTACCCCGTCGTCGTCAGCACGTCCTGCATCTGGGTCAACTTCACGAACTCCTCGTAGTCTTCCAGTCTAGAGGGGCGGCGGCCGTCCTCGTAGGTGAGGACGTTCGGAGCGCTCCCGCAGGGCGAGGTCACGGCCGCGCCGTCGCCGACCGTGACGTCGGTGCTGGGATTCCGGCCGTGCAACGTGAACGACCCGGGTGCAGACTCGATGCAATCCATGACGAGCGACTCGGGGAAGCGGACGAGTCTTTCCTCGCGGTCGACCGCACAGCCGTGTTCGTCGAGCAGGTCGAGCGCGCCGTCGTGGCTCACCCTGATGCCCACGTCACCCAGCAGGTGGAGGCTGGACTCGTGAATCGCGCGTACTCCGTCCGGCCCCAGTTTCTCCAGCGGACCGACTAGGCGCGTCGAGATGGACTCGGCCATGTTAGAGGATGTCTCTCAGTATCCTTATACGTTAGGGACCGTCCCGTATGGCTTTTTGTCTCCACCGGCAGTAGCCGGGGCCATGACAGACGAAGTGGTCGTGACAGACTACGTTCACGGGGACGTTCGGACCGAACGGGACAAACTCGGCGCTGTGGGTGCCACCGTGCGGTCCGTCGAGGCCGAAAGCACGGCCGACCTCCTCGACAGCGTCGAGGACGCCCGGGTACTGCTGACCACCAGGGTGGAGATCACGGCCGACGTGTACGCGGCCTTTCCGAGTCTCGAAGCCGTCATCCGGTACGGGAGCGGGTACGACAACGTCGACGTCGATGCGGCGACCGACTACGGCGTCGCGGTCGTCAACGTCCCCGAGTACTGCAGCGAGGAGGTCGCGACGCACACCATCGGGCTGATATTGGCCTGCGACCGACGGATCGTCCAGTTCGACCGAGAGGTCCACCGCGGAACGTGGGACCCGGAGGGCCAGTCGGGCATGACGCGCCTATCCGAGAAGACGCTGGGCATCGTCGGCTTCGGGACCATCGGCCGGCTCGTCGCGGAGCGGGCGAAGTCGTTCGGGGTCGACCTGCTCGTCCACAGCCGGAGCGCCACCCAATCGGATCTCGACGCCTTCGACGCGGAGTCGGTCTCCTTCGAGGACCTGCTGGCCCGGTCGGACGTCGTCACCGTTCACACGGCGCTCTCCGACCGGACGCGACACCTGTTCGACCGCGCGGCCTTCGAGACCATGCGGGACGGGGCAATCCTCGTCAACACCTCGCGCGGGGGCGTCGTCGACCAGGACGCGCTCGTCGACGCGCTGGCCGCGGACGAACTCGCACTCGCCGGGCTGGACGTGCTTGCGGAGGAACCGCCGGCCGACGACGAACCGCTCCTCGACCGCGACGACGTCGTCCTGACCCCGCACGCCGCGTGGTACTCCGAGACGGCCACCGACGAGGTGCAGCGTCTCGCTACCGAGGAGGCCGTGCGAGTGGTTCGCGGCGAGCGTCCCCGGAACGTCGTGAACCCGGCGGCGCTGGATTGACGTCTCTTCTCACCTGAGTCGACGAGCCGAGCCGTGTCCGGCCGCCCCAAGGTATAATTTGTCATGCGACGACGTGCCACCATCATGGGAGCCGAACGCGGCGTCCGGTCAGCCACGAGGCTGGCCGCGGACATCCGAGCGGGACGCGTATCGCCGACTGAGGCCGTCGAAACCTGTCTCGACCGTATCGAACGGCTAGACGGGGAGCTGAACGCCTTCATCACTGTCACCGCAGAACGCGCCCGGAAGGCGGCACGGCGGGCCGAGCGGGAACTGGCCGACGGGGAACCGCGCGGGCCGCTCCACGGCGTTCCCGTCGCCATCAAGGACTCGCGGCCAGTGGCGGGCGTGCGGTACACGATGGGGTCGAAACTGCTCGCGGACGAGGTCGCCGACGAGGACGACGAGGTCGTGGGGCGACTGCGAGACGCCGGGGCCATCGTCGTGGGGAAGACGAACCTCCCGGCGTTCGCGCTCACGGGCGTGACCGACAACCGCCTCGTCGGCCCGACGGCGAACCCCTTCGACCACGAGAAGGTGGTCGGCGGCTCCTCGGGCGGGAGCGCGGCGGCGGTGGCCGCTGGACTCGTCCCCGTCGCGCAGGGCGAGGACGGCGGCGGTTCGCTCCGGATTCCGGCCTCGACCTGCGGGGTCTACACGATGAAGCCCACGTTCGGGCGAATCGGCGAGATGGCCCCCAACAGACCCGACGCGTTCGGACACACCCCGATGCAGTGTGCGGGGCCGCTCACCCGGACCGTGGACGACGCCGCGCTGCTGCTCGACGTGCTCGCCGGTCCCCACCCGGGCGACCCCTTCAGCCTGCCGGCGGCGGAGGGGAGTCTCAGGGAGGCCACGGACGACTCCATCGCGGGACTCGACGTCGCCGTCTCCCCGAACCTCGGCCTGTACCCCATCGACGAGCGGGTTCGCGAGACCGTGCTGGACGCCGTCACGGCGTTCGAAGAAGCGGGCGCGTCGGTCCGCGAGGTCACCCCAGACTTCGACCACTCACGGACGGCGATCACGAACGCGTTCATGCTCCAGAGCAGCGTGCTCACGGCACGGTTCGGTGAGCTACTGGAGGCGAATCACGGCGTCGACGTCACCGGCGCGGACCGCGAGGACCTCCTCCCGTACGTCGCCGACCAGTTCGAGGCGGGTCACGAGCCGTCGGCGATGGAGTACAAGGCGGCCGACGTCGTCCGCACCGCCGTCCTCGACACCGTCCGGTCGGTCTTCGAGGAGTTCGACCTCCTCGTCTCGGCGACGCTGATGGTCCCACCGTTCGAGAAGTCCCGGACCCGGGAGCACCCGGGCCCGCTCGAAGTCGACGGGACGCGGCTCGACGACTCCCGCTGGGGGACGCTCATCGACTGGCGCGCGACCCAGATCTACAACATGACCGGTCACCCGGCGGCCTCGATTCCGGCGGGATTCGTCGACGGACTCCCGGTCGGGATGCAGGTCGCTGCCCCGCGGTTCGAAGATGCGACCCTCATCGCCGCGAGCGCCGCGTTCGAGCGCGAGCGACCGTGGCACGACGCGTACGAGGACCGGCAGTAAGCCGGGTCGGTCCACCGGGAGTGGGTGGCTCGTCGGGAGACTTTTGCCCGCTGGCTTCGGACGGCGTGCATGGACGAGCAATACGCCGTGGAGTCGGCTCGCGCGGTCGATGCCGCCGAATCCGTGGTCCGCTGGCACGAACTCGTGGCCGACCGTTCGTGGGCCGAGATACGGTTCGACGCAGTCGTCGTCCCGGCCGGCGGTAGTTCCCGACGACATCGGTACGCGACCCAGGAAACGCTGTACGTCCCGCTGGACGGTCCTGGACAGATCGGACTCGGCGAAGCGCGTGTGACGGTGCCCCAGCACGGAGTGCTCCGCGTGCCACCGGCAACGCCCCGCCGCATCGTGAACACGGGCGCGGAGAGCCGGACCTGGCTCGCCATCGGCGCACCCCCCGAGAGCGGCCCGGACGCGGTCCCCGCCAGGGCCGACGAGGACTCGGACCCGGAGTTCGCGGTCGTCGACGTCGGTGACCGGCCCTTCGAGGGTCCGGGAGAGAACAATTCCGTGCCGTCGCTCAGACTCACCCGCCCGCTCGACGCCACGGAGCTGAAGGTCAACGTCCGGCGGCTCCGCCCCGGCGACGAGATTCCGCTGCACGTCCACGGCACCCAGGAGGAGGCCTTCGTCCCGCTCGACGGACCCGGCCGGATGCGCGTCGCCGACGAGGAAATATCCGTCCCCGCGGGGGCCGTGTTCACCGTCCCGCCGTCGACGCCGCGCGGTGCCGTCAACCGCGGCGACGAGCCGCGAGACTGGCTGATGGTCGGCGCACCGCCGACGGGCGGACCGGAGCAGTGGGGCGTCGACTACGAGATCCTGGAGTGAGCATCCGAACCGGCAGCGTGAACGCGCCACGACAGTCGCGCGACCGTGTGAGCTAGTCACAACATTGATGGCCGAATCGGGTGAATCCCGACCCGATGGAACTCACGATTCTCGGTTCGGGACAGCCGCTGCCGGAGGTCGACCGCGGCGGGGCGGCGATCACGGCCGACCTCGGCGGCGACAGGGTGCTCGTCGACTGTGGCCCGAAGGCCGTCCACCGCCTGCTGGAGCAGGGCGTCGACATCACGGCCATCGAGGACGTGTTCTTCACCCACCACCACGTCGACCACAACGCCTCGTTCCTGTACTTCGCGGTCATCAGCTGGTACGTCGGCCGCACCGACCTGACCGTGTACGGGCCGCGGGGGACCGAGAGCCTCGTCGACGGCATCGAGTCCATCTACGACCAGACGGTCGAGAGCTGGACCCAGTGGAGCAACCTCGTCGGGGAGACGACCCCGAAAGCGGGAATCGACGACGTGGAGACGGTCCACGTCGACCCCGACTTCGAGCACGACGCCGACGGGTGGTCGGTCAGCGCGCTCGCCGTCTCGCACGACACCGAGATCTTCGACCCGCGGGCGTACCGCTTCGAGGAGCACGAGACGGGGCGATCGTTCGTCTTCTCCGGCGACACCGCGGCCATCCCCGAGATGGCCGACTTCGCGGCCGGCGCGGACGTCCTCGTTCACGAAGCGAACGCGCTCGGCCCCGACGAGACGCTGCTCCCGAAGACGGAGATTCCGGACCAGTACCTCGAACCGCCGTTCGAAAAGTACTACGAGTCGTACTTCGACGACGACAGCGCGGAGGGAGTCGAGCGCCACCACACCGCCGCCCCGGAGGCGGCCGACCTCGCGGCCGATGCGGGCGTCGACGCGCTCGTTCTAAGCCACCTGAACTGCTATCGGGACGTCGCGCAGGTCCGCGAGCAGGCCGAGGCCCGCTTCGACGGCGAGGTGCTCGTCGCCGAGGACGGGCTGACCCTCTCGCGAGCGTGAGCTAGATGCGCTCGACCTCGCCCGCGTACCCCTCGGGGTTGTCCTCGAAGCGGTCGAGCGAGAAGTACTCGACGTCGACGAGGTCGGTGTCGCCGTCGACGACGAGGTCGCGCAGCAGCTTCCCGACGGCGGGACCGTGCTTGAAGCCGTGCCCGGAGAAGCCACAGCCGGTGTAACACCCGTCCGGACCGACCTGGTCGATGACGAAGTCGTGGTCCGGCGTGCTGGAGTAGATGCCGCAGTACTGCCCCTTGATGTCGGCGGCCGCCAGGTCGGGCACGAAGTCGTCGAGGTCGTCGACCATCCGGAGGATGGCGTCCTGGTCCGGGTTGTCCGAGTAGGCATCGGGGTCGACCGTCTCGCCGCGGTGGTGGGTCGCCACCAGCACGCCCTCGCCGAAGTCGGGTCGCATGTACCAGCCCTCGCCCGGGGGTCCGCCGGACGGGACGAGGTCCGGATAGGCCGAGACGAAGTCCTCGGGCGGGTCGAGGATGAGGATCTGCTCGCGGGTCGTCTCGATGGGCACCTCGACGCCCACCTGCGAGAGGAGTCGCGGCGTCCACGGACCGGCCGTGACCACGACGTCGTCGGTCGCGACCGTCTTCGCGTCCGTCTCGACGGCCGCCACCGCGCCGTCCTCGACGACGATATCCTCGACGGCGACGCCGGTGACGACGGTCGCACCCTCGTTCTGCGCGGCGCGCGCGAACCCACCCGCAACGTCCGTGCCGTCGGAGTACGCCGCGTCGTCGTCGCTCACGCCGAACTCGATGCCGTCGAAGTCGAGCATCGGATATCGCTCTTCGAGTTCCTCGCGTTCGAGGCGACTGACGGGAATGTCCATGGCTTCGAGTGTGTCGTAGCCGCTCATCGCGAACGCCTGGGAGGCCTCGTCGCCCTGCCCTCCGTACCGGACCATCGGATTGGGTTCGTAGGCGATCGACTCGCCGAGTTCGGCGTCGAACTCGCGGTAGAACTCGTGGCTCCACCGCGCGGTCTTCGAGTAGACCTCCTTGTCGCCGTAATGATGGCGGATGATGGCCGAGGAGTCGCCGGTCGACCCGCTCGCGATCTGGTCTTTCTCGAGGAGAAGGACGTCCCGGTCGGACTCTGCCGCGAGGAAGTAGGCCGTCGCGGCACCCATGATGCCGCCGCCGATTATGGTCACGTCTGTGCCGTCTGGTACGTTTACGCCAGGCATACCGGACAGTGAACCCCTCGGCTCAAAACGTCTTCGGCGGTCGGGTGAGGGAACCGGAGGGGCCTGACGGACGGCCACCGTAGCGGCCGCGCGGTCAGCGGAGTAGTCGCTCGCGCTCGGGGTCGAACAGCGGCGTCTCCTGGACCGTCGCGGAGTACCGCTCGGCCTCGTACTGGACCTCGAGGTCGGTCCCCGACTCGGCGTACTCGGTGGGGAGGTAGCCGCTCACGATACCGGCGTCGACGGAGTAGCCGTAATCGGCGCTGGCGGCGTAGCCGACCGCCTCGTCGCCGTCCATGATGGGCGCGCCGTTGTAGACGACTTCGCCCGGTTCGTCGAGGGTCAGCGTCGTCCGCGTGCGTGTGACGTCGTCCTTCGCCTGCACGACCGCGTCGCGGCCGATGAACTCCGTGTCTTCGTCCACGGTGAAGCCGAGCCCCGCTTCGTAGGGGTCGTACTCGGGGGTGAGGTCGACGCCGTACAGCGGGTAGCCCTTCTCCAGCCGCATCGTGTTGAGCGCGCCGTCGCCCATCGGGACCACGTCGTGGTCCTGGCCGGCCTCCCAGAGGATCTCCCACAGCTTGCGGCCGTAGTCCGTCGTCGTGTGGAGCTCCCAGCCGAGTTCGCCCACGTAGGAGACCCGGAGAGCCGTGACCGGAATCTCCTCGACGTACGTCTCCTGGGCCGTGAAGTAGGGGAACGCGTCGTTGTCGAGGTCCGCGGCCGTGATCGGCTGGAGCATCTCGCGGGCGTTCGGACCCCAGACGCCCAGGGCGCACCGGCCGGCGACCGGCGAGCGGACGTAGACGTCGTAGTCGTCGGCGTGCTCCCGGATCCACGCGAGCTGCTCGGTCCCGGCGTTCCCGCTGTTGCCCATGATCTGGAATCGGTCCGGAGCCTCCCGGATGACGGTCATGTCGCCGAGGACGCCGCCTCGTTCGCTGCACATGAGCGTGTACGTCGCCTCGCCGACGTCCACGTCGACGTCGTTCGTGCAGATGCGCTGGGTGAGAGCCAGCGCGTCCGCGCCCTCGACGACGATGTTGGTGAACGCCGAGAGGTCGAACAACCCGACGCCGTCGCGGACGGCCTGGTGCTCCGCACCCTCGATGGGCGACCAGTACTCGCTCTCCCAGCCCGACCGCTCGGGGACGTCGTACTCGTCGAGCAGGGCCTCGTTGGAGTCGTACCACCGGGCGCGCTCCCAGCCGGCGGCCGCGTAGAACTGCCCGCCGAGGTCGCGCTGGCGGTCGTAGACCGGCCCCGTCCGGAGGTTCTCGTTCGTGTCCGGCATCTCCCGCGGATGGACGATGTCGTAGACCGTGTCGTAGTTCCAGGCCGCGCGGTCGTGGACGTATCGCGGGCTGCCCTCGTGGTCCTGGAAGCGGTTGACGTCACAGCCCGTGAGGTTCTGTCGCGGGTAGCCGTCCGTCATCCACTCGGCCATGGCCTTGCCGACGCCGCCGGCGTGGGTGAGCCACACCGCGGCGGCGACCCAGAAGCCGTCGAGGTCGTCCGGAGACCCCATGATGGGCATCCCGTCCGGCGTGAAACAGAACATGCCGTTGAACGCCTTCTCCAGGTCCGCGCCCTCCAGCGCCGGCAGGACGCGTGTGGCCTCCTGCCACGGCCCCTCGAAGTGCTCGGGCGTGAACTCGCGGTGTGCGGTCATCTTGATCGGCTCGCGCTCGGACTCCCGGCCGACGAAGTAGTCGTAGATGGGGATGTCCATGATGGCGTCGTCCGGGTCGCCGACGTCCGCCGGGTCGACGAGCAGCGGCTCGTGGTTGTACGAGCCGATTCCGTATCCCTCGCCGTGTTGTTTGAAGTACAGCGAGGCGTTCTGGTGGCGGAAGCCTGGGTACTCGACTTCCTCCTCGGCCCCGTCCAGTGCGGGGAGCGATTCGGTGATGGCGTACTGGTGCTCGCAGGGCATCAGCGGGATGTCGACGTCGACCATCGCGCCGAACAGCGGGGCCCAGATGTTCGTGGCGACGAGGACGCGGTCGGCCTGGATGCGGCCGCGGTCGGTCTCGACCGCCGTGACCGACCCGTCCTCGACCTCGATGTCGGTGACCTTCGTGTTGCCGTAGAATTCGGCGCCGCCGGCCTCGGCCTCCGACCGCATCGCCGCGAGCAGTTCGACCGAGCGCATCAGCCCCGACGTCGGGCTGTAGTAGGCCCCCTCGATGACGTCGTCGTCGACGAGCGGTGCCAGGTCGCTCACCTCCTCGGGGGAGAGGAGTTCGCCGTCCGGTACCCCGAACGACTTGCTGTAGTCGTAGAGCCGCTTGGCCTGTTGCCACCGCCGCTCGGACGTCGCGAGTTCGAGGAATCCGTCGGTCTGGAACGCGTCGAGGTCGGTGTAGAGTTCCCGCGAGTAGCTCGCGAACTCGGTCATGACCTTGCTCGGCGACGTCTCGACCAGCCCACCGGGCGCGTGAACCGTCGACCCTCCGGGCGCTTCGATCTCACCCATGTCGATGACGGTCACCTCGTCGTCACCGCGCTCTGTGAGATGATACGCTGTGCTACAGCCGACGATCCCCGCGCCGACGATGAGCGTCGACGCTTCTTCGGGCGGTAGTGACTCCTCTGGCATCATCTGATAGTCAACAACAAACACAATAAATACCTAGGTCAAAGGCCATCTCCGCTCGGAGATCCGCGCCCGTCTCGTGACGGGGCCGGCCGACGACTCGGAGAGTGAGTCGGGTGACGCCGACCCTCTCAGAGGTTCTCTGCGGGCTCGTCGAGCGGCTTCGACATCTCCGGATCGTCGAGGTGGCACGCGATGCAGTGGGTCTGCTGGCCGTTGCTGGTTTGCTCGACCGTCTCCAGCTTCGGCTCGTCGGTCTCGCAGACGTCGCCGATCTTCTGGGGACACCGCGTGTGGAACGAGCAGCCGCTCGGTGGGTCGCGCGCGCTCGGCACGTCGCCTTCCAGGCGGATGCGCGTGTCGTCCTCGTGGGGGTCGAGCGAGGGGATGCTCGACAGGAGCGACCGCGTGTACGGGTGGTACGGCGGGGTGAACACCTCCGTGAGCGGGCCCTCCTCGATGACGTTGCCCAGGTACATGACCGCGAGCCGGTCGCAGATGTTCTCGATGACCCCCATGTCGTGGCTGATCAGCAGGTACGACGTGTTGTACTCGTCGCGGAGGTCGTCCAGGAGGTTCAGGATGCTCGCCTGGACGCTCACGTCGAGCGACGACACCGGTTCGTCCAGCACCACGAGCGACGGATTCGCCGCGAACGCTCGCGCGATGGCGACCCGCTGTTGCTGGCCGCCCGACAGCGCGTGGGGGAACTTCGTCTTCAGGTCGCCGCTGAGGTTCACCTGGTCGAGCAGTTCGTCGACCCTCGCGTTGCGCTCGTCCTCGTCGAGGTCGGTGAACATCTCCATCGGCCGGGCGATGATGCGCTTCACCGTCTTTCGCGGGTTCAGGCTCGCGTCGGGGTCCTGGAAGATGATCTGACACTCCGAGCGGAACTCCTTCATCTCCGATTTCGACAGCGACGCGATGTCCGTCCCGCGGTACTTGATCGACCCGGACGTCGGGTCGTGCAGCCGCAGGAACGTCCGCCCGAGGGTGCTCTTGCCACAGCCGGATTCGCCGACGAGGCCGACCGTCTCACCCTCGCGGATCTGCAGGTTCACACCCTGAACCGCCTGCACCGGCTTGTGGTCGCGGACGAGGTTCTGGACGAATCCGCCCTCGTCGTAGTGTTTGTGCACGTCGTCGGCTTCGAGGATGACGTCGCCGGGCGAGGACGTTCGCGCGGTCTTCGTCCCCGACTTGATGGGGTCCTCGACGGCTGTCTCCCAGCGCTGACATCGGGTCTGGTGGCCCGGGGTCGGCGACTCCATGTCGATCTGGCCGCTGCGACACTCCTCGGTGACGAACGCACAGCGGTCGGCGAAGATGCAGCCGTCGGGGATCGACCCGAGTTCGGGAATCTGGCCGGGAATCGCCCGCAGATCCTTCTGGGAGTCTATCTCGGGCGTCGTCGCGAGCAACGCTTGCGTGTAGGGGTTCGCCGGCTCGGTGAACACCTCGTCGACCGGGCCCTTCTCCATCATCTCGCCGGCGTAGAGGATGTTCACGCGGTCGGCGATCTGTGCGATCGCGCTGAGGTTGTGCGTGATGAGCAGGATGCCGGCGTCGGACTCGCCTTTCAGTTCCTCGATGAGGTCGAGCAGTTTCGCCTGCGTCGTGACGTCCAGCCCGGTCGTCGGCTCGTCGAGGATGAGCAGGTCGGGGTCACAGGCCAGCCCCGTCGCGATGAGCGCCCGCTGTTGCTGGCCGCCGGACAGTTCGTTCGGGTACCGTTTCGCGACCTCCAGGGGGTCCGGGATGTTGACCTGGTCGAGCACCTCGTGGACCCGGTTCTGGGCCTCCTCGCCGGAGACGTCCTGATGGAGTTCGATGGTCTCGCGGATCTGCTTGCCGATGCGCATGCTCGGGTTGAGCGCTCGCGAGGCGTTCTGAGCGACGTGGGCGATCTGCTTGCCCCGCACCGAACGCAGTTCCGCCGGCAACATCTCCAGGAGGTCCCGGCCCTTGAATTCGATCGAGCCCTCCGGGACGTGTGCGTTGTTGTCGAGATACCGGACGATGGCGTACGCAAGCGTGCTCTTGCCCGAGCCGGATTCGCCGGCGATGCCCAGGGTTTCCCCGCTCTCGATAGAGAGCGAGACGTCCCGCAGCGCCTGAATCCGGCCGTCGGAGACGGCGAACTCGACGCTGAGGTTGTCTACCGAGAGCAGCGTCTCGTCCTGGTCGGATCGAATCTGCGTCTCCTGGGCGCTCATAGCTCACCCTCCATCGCCCGCGGGTCGAGCACGTCGCGCAGCCCGTCGCCGAGGATGTTGATGGCCATGATGGTGACCAGCAGCGCCAGGCTGGGCCACAGGAGGAACCACGGCGTCTGGTAGATGTGCAACCGCGCCGTGGCGATCATGTACCCCCAGTCGGCGTGGGGCGGGCCCGCGCCGAGGCCGAGGAACGACAGCGACGTCCCGATCATGATGGCGTAGCCGACCCGAATCGACCCCTCGACGACGATGGGGGCCATGACGTTCGGCATGATCTCCTTGAACAGGATGTGCGACGTCGACTCGCCGCGGGCCTTCGCCGCCATCACGTATGGCTCCTCGCTGACCGCCAGCGTCGCCGACCGCGTCACGCGTGCGATTCGTGGCACGTAGACGATACCGATGGCGAGGATCACGTTGACGATGTTCGACGACAGCGCCACCAGGATGAGGATGCCCAGCAGCAGGACGGGCACGCTCATCATGATGTCCATCAACCGCATGAGGACCTCGTCGACGCGGCCCTTCAGGTAGCCGGCGGACAGCCCGATGGGGACGCCGGCGGACATCGAGACGGCCGTCGCGCCGAAGCCGAGCAGCAGGCTGCTCTGCCCGCCCGTGATGAGCCGCGAGAGGATGTCGCGTCCGAGGTTGTCAGTGCCCAGGAGGTACTGCCCGCCGGGCGCGGCGTACTTGTCCGCGACGTGGGTCTGCAAGGGGTCGTAGGGCGTGATCGACTCGCCCAGCGCCGTGATGACGATGATCGGGAGCAGGACGGTCAGGCCGACCAGGATCTTCCGATTCGAGAGCAGTCGCGGGACGATACTCGGGAGCTGGAACGAGCCGACCGTGGTGGTGTCTTCAGTGGACATTATTTCTCACCCAGTTCGATGCGCGGGTCGAGCACTGTGTAGACGACGTCCGCGAGCAGGTTCGCGAAGACGAACGCCGCCGTCGGCACGAGGATGCCCGCCTGGATCACCGGCAGGTCCCGCTCGGCGATGGCCTGGACGATGAGCCGCCCCATTCCGGGGTAGGAGAAGATCTCCTCGACGATGACGACGCTGCCCATCATCCAGCCGAAGTTGATCGCCAGCACCGTCACTGTCGGGAGCAGTCCGTTCCGAAGCGCGTGCCGTGCGAGGACGCTACGTTCGGCGAGCCCCTTCAGACGGGCGGTGCGGATGTAGTCCGATTCGAGCGTCTCGATCATCGACGAGCGGGTCTGGCGCAGCACGTACGCGAAGACGACGAAGTTCAAGGCTATCGCCGGTAAGGCCAGATGGCGTACCCAGGGGATGAATCCCTCGCTAAGTGGCTCGTACCCGCCCGAGGGGAAGATGCCCAGCGGGCCCGTCGTGAAGAACAACAGCAACAGCGACGCGCTCACGAACGAGGGAAGGCTCACGCCCACGTAGGAGACGTTCGTGATAGCCGTGTCCGAGAGCGTGTCCCGTTTTGCCGCTGCGATCACCCCCATTGGGATAGCCAGGACGATCGACAACAGCATGGCGACGACCGCCAACTGGAGGGTGCGTATCAACCGCGGTATCAGCATCTCCGTGACCGGCTGGTCGGAGATGAGACTATCCCCGAAGTCGAGGGTGAACACGCCGATGACGAAGTCGACGTATCGCTCGGACAGGGGTCTGTCCAGGCCCATCTCCTCGCGGACCTGCTGGACCGATTGCTCGGTCTGCTGGGTCCCGAGGATGATCTCCGCTGCGGAGCCGGGCAGCGCCATCGTCATCGCGAACACCACGCTCGACACGACGAGCAACGAGAGGAAGGCGATGACGAGCCGTTTGCCGAGATAGAGGTAGTTCATCGTGTGCCACCCCGAGTTAGGTCAGCGTCCCGATTCCACGACCACGCGACTCGTTCTCCGATCGACGCCGCTGCCGCGGCCGCATTCTGGGCCGTGCTGTCGCCGCCGTGCACGTTCCGGTCGGTGCGTCGGAGTCCGTCATCCATAGTGGCATGAGTGTGTATGCCTAACATAAAGATATAAACGTTTCCCATATGGCTCGCCTCCATATAGTGGTGGTGTGGCCATCGAGCCCCAAAGGAATAAACGTGCGGTAGAACTGTTTCTCGCATGGTCAGGTACTGGAGCCCCGACGACAGGGTTCGCTACGCCGATACGGCGGAGAAGCACGGGCGCTTGCAGGCGATGATCGGTAACGTCCACACGATATTCGACTGGCGGCTCGACGGTGACGAAGAGACGGCGCTCGTCGTGGCGGACACGGAGACGAGCCCGCAGATTCACCAGACGATGGCGGGCGTGCTGTCGACGCTCGACGTCGACCCGACCGTTTCGATCATCCCCCAGCAGGACGCACCGAACATGGAGCCACCCGCCGCTGTAGCCGACGCCGCGACCACTGCCGACGTGATCGTCAACGTCGGTCGCTACGCGCTATTGCACTCGGACGCAATGCAGTCCGCGATCAAAGAGCGCGACGTCTGTTACCTCTACCTGGCAGATACGACAGAGGACTACTTCACACGCGGGGCCGTCGATGCCGACCCCGCCGAGCTCGACGCGTTCACTCGACGCATCTCCGAGCGCCACCAGCAGGCCGACCGTATCGAAGTGACGACGCCCCAGGGAACCGACGTCGAGATGCGGGTCGACAGCTCCAGGGACTTCCCGCTGACCGGCTATCCCGCCGGCGAGGCCCCTGGCTGTCCCATCGAGGAGTCCGTCAACGGCACCATCGTGATCGACAGCTACATGATGGGGGTTGGACTGGTCGACGACCCCATCGTCTGGGAGGTCGACGACGGCTGGATCGAGGAGATCCGCGGTGGCCGGGAGGCCGACGTACTCCGGCGCGTCATCGACGAGTACGGGGACGAGAATTCGCGCTGGATCGCCGAGTTCTCCATGATGACGAACCCCCACGCCCGACCGAACGGTATCTACATCGAGCACCTGTCGGTGGGCGGGGGGACACACTTCGCGCTCGGCAACGGCACGTCCCTCGGCGGGAGGTACAACAGTTCCATCCACCTCGACGGGGCGCAACTCGACCCGACGGTGACCATCGACGGTGAGCAGGTCATCGTCGACGGGGAGTTCGTCATCGACGCGGACGGCCCCTGAAAAACGCGGCACATCTTCGAGGGAAAGCTTATTGAAAATGTCGGCCTCTCCGGGCGCATGGAGATTCGGTCCCTCGAAGCGACGTACGTGGAGGTCGGCGTGCGGCCGCAGTCCGAGACGGGAGGTATCGCGCCCTATCGGTACGGTCACGGGACGATTTCGACCTCCGACCGGATGGTCGTCCGCCTCGAAACCGCGGACGGGACCGCCGGCTGGGGCGAACTGAACCCCGTCCACGCACCGGCGACGACGAAATCGCTCGTCGAGACGGACATCGCCGACGAGGTCGTCGGCCGCGAGGTATGGGAAATCGAGGCCGTCCTCGATGCGTTCTCGTGGGTCGACCCGTACATGGCGAACAACCCCGCGCTCGGCGCGGTCGAGATGGCGATGTGGGACGCCTACGGGAAGGTACTCGGGGAGCCCGTCCACAGGCTACTCGGCGGGAAGGTCCGGGACGCCGTCCCCTTCGCCTTCTGTCTCGGCATCGAGGACGTCGAGACCTCGCGGGAAAAGGCCCGAGAGGCCCGAGAGCTTGGCTTTCCGGCCATCAAAACGAAGGGTGGCCGGGACTGGCGCGAGGACGTCGAGCGACTCGTCTCCATCCACGATGCCGTCGACGAGGACGCGCTGGAACGACTCCGGGTGTCGGTGTGATCGGGACGCGGTACTACGACCTCGCCGGTCTCGTCTCGCTCACGCTGTTCAGGGGGTTCTCCTACCCGGCGCTGGAGTTCGGGCTGACCTCGTTCCCGCCGCTGTTGCTCGCGGCGTTCCGCTTCGACCTCGCGGGACTGCTCTTGCTCGGCTTCGTGGCGGTCCGGTCGGACCACTGGGTGCCGCGAACGCGCGACGACCTGGTATCCATCGCCGCGGGCGGCGTCGTCCTCATCGCGGTCGGAAACGGAGCCTGGACCGTCGGTCAGGGACTGACCACGAGCGCGCTCTCGGGCGTGATGGTGAGCATCTCGCCGCTGCTGACCGCGGGGTTCTCGTGGATCCTGCTCCCGGAGGACCGCCTGTCGGCGGGAGGCGTCGCCGGACTGGCCGTCGGGTTCGGCGGCGCGTTGCTCATCATGCTCCCGGACGGCCCGCTCCGGGTCGGCCCAGGGCTCCTGGGTAAGGGGCTCATCTTCGCGGGCATCGCCAGCGTCGCACTGGGTGGCGTCCTCATCCGGTGGGCCGACCCGGAACTGCCGGTCGCCGCACAGAGCGCGTGGTCGATGGTCGTGGGAGCCGCGTTCCTCCACGTCTTCAGCATCGCCATCAGAGAGCGCCCCGCCGATGTCACCCCCACGACCGAGGGGCTGCTCGCGCTCGCGTACCTGGCGGTGCTGTCCGGACTGGTCGCGAACCTGGTGTACTACAGCCTGTTGCAGCGGCGCTCGGCCATCGAGATCAGCCTGACGACCTACGTGGTACCGGTGGTCGCTGCGACCGCCGGGTGGGCGCTGTTCGGCGACCCCGTGACGCCGTCGATGATCGGCGGCTTCCTCGTCGTCCTCGTCGGCTTCGGACTCCTGAAACGCCAGACGCTCCGACGCGAGGTCGAGCAGGTGGGTTTCTGACTACTCCGGGGCGGGATGGAAGTGCGTGACGATGAACTCCGCGAACGACCGCTGGATCTCTCGGAGGTGGTGACACGCCGTCGCCTTCGTGATACCGACCGCCGCGCCGAGGTCTTCGAGCGTGCACTGTCGGGGATTTTCGAAGTAGCCCTCTGCGAGCGCCGTCCGAAACGGTTCGCGCTGTGCTGGCGTGATCGAGTTGCGAAACGACTGCCAGGCGACCGTGCTCGGGACCGTCCCGTGCTGGAAGTCCTGCGTGCTGTGCTCGGTGGTGACCGAGCCGAACTCGCCCAGGAGGCCGACGGCGGCCGCGATGTCCTCGTGAGCCTCGAACAGGAGGTCGTAGGTCAGCTTGCCGTGCTCCAGCAGAGTGGGGCGAAGCGGCAGGAACCCGGCCGACAGCAGCGCCCCGAGCGGCGTCTCGTCGGACGGCGCTTCGCGCACGACCAGCGTCGCCGTCGTCCGGCCGTTCGCACTCGAGACCTGAGTCACGTCGACGGACGTGACGGTCTCGTGGCTCCTGATGACGTCCACGACGCCGTCGAACTCGTCGGCCGCCATCGGGTTCGTCGCCGAACGGTTCGGATACGCAGTCGCGGACGGGTCCGTGAGCTCCTGTTTCGTTCTGAGCGCCATCGGTCTGGCCGTCGTCCACCAGTGGGACTCCTAAAGGTCGAACCTGTTGGAAGGAAAAGTCACGGGGGGGCAGGTTCTAGAGCTGTCCATGTCGACCGAGTTCGCCGCCTGGATGGACGCCGTCGAACCGAGCGAAACAGCGCGGATGGCCGACCTCGCGAGCCGCCTGCGTCGCGAGGGAGCCGACGTCGTCGGGATGGAGACCGCCGACCCCGACTTCCCGACGCCCGAACACGTCCGCGACGCGGCGAAAGCGGCACTCGACCGGGGTGAGACCGGCTACCCGCCGACGCCGGGCCTGTACGACTTCCGGGCTGCCATCGCCCACAAACTCTCCGCGGAGAACGACCTGCCGACCGACCCCGAGGAGGTGTACGTGACGCCGGGGTCGAAGTACGCCCTCTTCGAGGCCGTCGCGACGCTCGTCCGAGCGGGTGACGAAGTCGTGATTCCCGAACCGGCGTGGGTCTCCTACGAGCCGATGGTGAAGATCGCGGGCGGCGTCGTGGAACCGATGGCACTCGACGCTGAGACGGGGTTCGAGCCGACTGCCGCGGACCTGCAGTCCGCGGTGAGCGACGACACGCGGCTGTTCGTCCTCAACACGCCGTCGAATCCGACGGGAGCCGTCTACGAGCGAGAGACGCTCGAAGCGCTGGCAGACCTGGCCGTCGACCACGACTTCTGGGTCCTCGCCGACGAGATCTACGAGAAACTGATCTACGACGGCGAGCACGTCTCTATCGGCTCGCTCCCGGGGATGGCCGAGCGGACGATCACGGTCAACGCGCTCTCGAAGGGATACGCGATGACCGGCTGGCGGCTCGGCTACATCACCGGCCCGCAGGCGTTCGTGGACGCCCTGGGGACGCTGCAGAGCCACTCGGTCACGAGCGCGACCGTCTTCGCCCAGCGGGGCGGTATCGCGGCGCTGGAGGGGCCACGGGAGCCGTTCGAGGAGCTTCGCGAGACGTTCCACGACAGGCGGGACGTGCTCGTCGACGTCCTCTCCGATGCGGGCGTCGACGTCCCTGTCCCCGAAGGTGGCCTGAGCGCGTTCGTTCCCGTCGGAACCGACGACGTGGCGTTCTGCGAGGCGCTGCTGGAATCGGACCACGTCGCGACGACGCCCGGGACGGCGTTCGGCCGCGAAGGGTACGTCCGCGTGTGTCTCACGACCGACCGTGTCGAAGAGGGCATCGAGCGCCTCGCGAGACAAATCGCGTGAACTGGGTTCGGTGACGAACCGTTCGGTGGCGCCCTTTCTGCAGACGTCTCGGTGATGAACTCTGCGACGGCGCAGTCGTCGGTCTCGGTCGTCACCGTCGGGTCAGCCTTCGTGATGGCCTGGTCGATGGAATGCGCGTTCTCGACGGTTTCCGACCAGGAGTCAGGATATCGTCGTCGACGAAGAGAGAGAGCGTTGCAATCGGTGGTACGCCGACTAATGTGACAACGAACGCGTAATCCAGAAGTTTATATATAAAGCAACGATTATGTTTGAGAATAGTTTATAAATGGTGCTGTGAAGAAATTGCACCCGCACGATCATGACGGCCACTCCGAGGCTCAAAGGAACGAGATTCAACCGGAGCGTGCTGTTCGGTATCAGTTACCCCAGACCAGGCGTTTATACTATGATTAATTGGCAGGAATTCTGGGTAATTGGTGTGAAATATTACACCCATATCTTTGTAATGATCACCGGATTTGGCCCTCACATGGTCCGATATCCGCTATGAATCAAGCGACGGGGAGTGTGGTGGTGCTACCACTGCATACTCACTCTCGGTTCCAACGGGACGCGGTTTTTCAAACTTAGTCGTAGGTTTATCCCTTCGTCTCTAGAACGATGTCGAGCGCCTGCCCGCTAGAGGAACGCAGTGGCTGCACTCGTAGTCGGTTCTCCGCTCCAGTTAGGTCATTGCGGGCCACGCCTGCATGGGAGCAATGATACCGGTCGGCGGTCGGGCGAAGATCCGAGCGGGGACGGGTAAGTAGCCGTCATCGGGACGTAGATTGGACTCGTCGAAAGGACCACCGATCGGATTGTTGTCTGGACAGCCGTGAGCGACGTCATCAGATCGGTAGAATCGTTCGTGACGATCTCGGGCCACGAGAACCCGCGGTTCGAACCGAAACACCGCCAGCAGAGAGTTGTGTTAGCACAATCTATAAATGGAGGCGCGGCAACCATCCAGTACGCCATGTCCACACATATCATTACTTCCGAGGAGGAAATGATCGAACACGGACAGTTGGTGACCGAGATTCGTGGCCGAGAGATAGCGGTGTTCCACATCGACGGCGAGTTCTACGCCTACACCAACTGGTGTCCACATCAGTCCGGCCCGGCATTCGAGGGGCACGTCAGCGGATACAGAGACGCCTGCTTCGACAGGGAAACCCTCGAAGTGGAAAAGGAGTGGACCAGGGAAGATGAGATCATCTCCTGTCCGTGGCACGGCTGGGAGTTCGATCTCAAGACCGGCGAGTGCGTCACCAAAGAGAACGTCCAGGTTCCGCAATACGACGTTCGGGTCGAAGACGGTAACGTCGTACTGGAAGTCTAGACGGCCAAAATCGACGGTGAGTACCACGCGGCATCGATAGAGTGGCTTGGTCGGCGACTGCTGACTACCACGTCGTACGCTACCACTCGTGAAGGTCGGGGTACCGCTCGTGTCGTCGTTCTTTCACCTCTCGATACACTTCTTTCTCGTCCTCCGGAGCGCGAGGTTCGGTGAGGTCGGTGAAATACCACTGTTCGGGCATCTTCTCCGGGATGTACGGGTCGTGGCCGGGAACGACGATGTCACACTTGTCGGCGATGCGTTGCATGCTGTCGAGATACGTCCGCGTGGACTCTGTCAGGACTCCTTCCGGATAGAAGCCCTCGACACTGGAGATGTCGAACCAGTCCTCGTGTTCGAACTCGACGCCCTCCGGGTGGAAGGTGGGGTCGCCGGGGAACCAGTTTGTATAGTACTTGCTGTGGAAGATCCCCACCGTCCCCTTCTCGGTCGAAATCACAGGCGTCTGGAACCCGGGTGTGTGGCCGGGAACGAGCAGGACTTCGAAGCCGTCGGTTATCGTGTAGTCGCCCCGCTTGATCGTCAGTTCCTGGGGTTGCTTGCGGTCGACGATCTCGTGGAGGACGTCCTCGTTGGGTCCATCGATCGACGAGGAACTCTCCCGGTGGTGCGGGACCGGATTGATCGCGTGTGCCACGTCCTCGTGCTGAACGTATACTCTCGCGTTCGGAAACCTGTCGAAGCCGCCATTGTGGTCGATATGAAGGTGCGTGCACACGATTGCGTCGATGTCCTCGTATGCGACCCCGAGCTCCCGCAATCCCTGGTCCAGCTTTTCCGTCTGATTGGGGTCGCCCGAGTCGATGAGTATCTGATGCTCGGGCCCCTCGACGTACCAGCTATACGCGATGAGGTCGGCTTTACCTCGTGGCCCGTACCCGTGGTTCACGGCCCATACCATGTCACCTCTGTATCGTTCTCGCTCTATCGTATGGATCTCGAAGTTCGCCATGCAAGTGCATTTCAGCCGGTCTTCGTATATAATTTGCTTTGCCTGCAGTACCGGCGGCTCCGATCTCGCCGGAAAATATTAGTGAACCGGTATGTAATACACTCCCATGTCAAGGAGTAGTACCACTCAGAAGTCACCAGTGTTTTCTGACACCACCGTGGTCGACGTCGACGTGCACGCGACGATCGCAAACAACCCGAAGATCGATCGCGCTATGGCCGAACGGCTGGACGAACCGTGGAGCAAAATCTACGACCCGGACGTCGAAACGCCGGGGGCATACCGAAAGACGAGCAACCACGGCGTGACGATTCCTGGCAAGACCCACGGCAACGTCCAGCGGGTGGCGGATGCCGAGGAGGACATCAATCAAGCGCTGTGCCAGCGATTCGGCGTCGATTACCCGGTCGTCAACATACCCAGCCTTCTCGACGCACATCCGAACTTCGACCGGATCGAACCGCAGATGCGGGCGATGAACGAGGTCCTGTTGGACCTATTCCTGGACGAGCACGACCACATCTACGGGGCGGCGTCGATATCACTACACGATCCCGAGGCTTCCGTCCAGGAGATCGACCGAATGGCAAAGGAGGACAAGATAATCGGCGTCCTCGTCATCTCCGCCGGACAGGAACGGGCGCCGGGCGATCCGCGGTACCACAGGGTATACGAGGCGGCTGCGGACAACGATTTGCCCGTTCTGTTCCACGGCTTCGGCACCTCCAGTTTCATGTGGAACGCCGACGGGATATCCCGGGGCATCAACGAGTACACACCCCATCACGTCCTCGGGCATCCGTTCTCACAGATGTGGCCGCTGGTCAGCATGATCACCGAAGGCGTCCCCGAGAAATACCCCGACCTGAATACCGTGTTACTCGAATCTGGAATCGGGTGGCTACCGCAAATGATCTCCCGGCTCAACCGAGAGTACGAGCATCGGCAGGACGAGATGCCGGAGTTGACGAAAACCCCCGAGGAGTACATCCGCGACCAGTTCTACCTCTCGACCCAGCCGCTGAGCGAGTTCGAGGATCCACGCCATATGCAAGAGATCATCAGCATCGTCGGTGCCGATTCGATCATGTTCTCGACGGACTGGCCACATTACGACCTCGACACACCCGAAACGGTCGAAAGCCTGCTGTCACATCTCTCCGACGAAGAGCGGGCACAGATAATGCACGGAAACGCCCTGGAAATCTTCGACATTCCAGTTTGAAGCGCTCGCTCGGCGCTCCTTCGACCGCGAACGCTTCTGTCATCCCGTGACGGTGGTCTCGGCTCCGTCCCGTTCCACGTTTACATCGGCGCCGAGAATCTCTGCGATTTCGGTCGCGTTGTCACGAGACGAGTCAGTGGTCTTCTCAGCAACGACGTGGAGGTGAGACGTCCCGTCGCGCGTGTGGAGCGTCTCTTCTCGGTTCGTCCACTCGTCCGTCCAGTGATCGTCGGACGGGATGCGCTCGGCGTCTTCGGGTACGACGTGCCTCGCTGGTACTCGGTCCGTCCAGGTGGCGAGCGTTACATGAGTACGGTCACTGGAACCTCGGCTTGCTGGCACACCCGCCGTCCGACAGGCAATCACTGTCGTTCGAGCCTACGGTTGCTGCGATGGTGCGCGCGTTCGGACTACGATCGAGGTTCGTCCACTCACGAACGTCGCTGTAGGTGGCTTCGTGGAGTGCGTTCTTCGCAGTGGTATGTCGGTTTGGTCGTCACTCCACCCTGGGTCAACGACGTACCGGCCCTCACGTCGAACGTTCTCGCACGTCGCGTCCAGGTCCGCGCTACGGGCTTCAGGAACCTCGCGTTTGATCTGGTCGTTTCTGACGATTTCCGAAGACGACTCGCGCGCAGGGCTGATTTTGTGATGTCCAGTCTGCGATTCGAGGAGTGGGGTGCTAGTCGTTATCTTCTGGGCCAAGGCCAGTCTTCGTTTGGAAATCGCAGTTGGGACACGGCGTCGACCATGTAAGTCCCCTGAAGTTCCACGTGTGCCCACAGGTGTGGCACTCGACCTCGATGCCCGCGACATCATTTTGTGTAGAGTCTGCCATCGTCCTGTCGAGACATAGCAGTGTGACCCATCTATTTCTTTCGGGGAATACCATCTCGGTGTAGATATTGTTGACTAGAGAGGGGTCAAGCCAGGTGTAGACTCGGATACTGCGTCGTTCGACCCCTGTGGAAGCAGACCGGAATGGCCGGTACATTTAAATATACCTGCCCTGAAGTTCACTCCCATGCCACCGGGACACATGCCCGAAGTTGATGGAGTGGAACGGAGAAACTACCTCAAATGGCTCGGCTTGGGAGGCGTGACGACCCTGGCTGGGTGCGCCAGCGGAAACGACGGAGGCGGCGAGACGACCGAAAGTGGTAGCGGTGACACCGAGAGTGGCGATGACACCGGAAGCGGGACGAACAAGATGGGCGGGCACTTGCGTGTCGGCTCGTCCAACGCCCCCCAGCAGCTTCACCCGATGAAAGGAATTACGGCCTCGGACTACGCGGTCCGGGAGACGATGTATTCGCGGCTCGCGAACGTCGACGAGAACCTCGAACTCGTGCCGGAACTGGCCAAGGAGTGGGAGACCAACGACGCGGTCGATCAGTATACCTTCATCCTCAACGAGGGCGCGAAGTTCGCAACCATCGACCAAGAGGTGCTGGCCGAAGACGTCAAGGCCACGGTCGAACTGATGCAGTCGGAAGACCGGGTATCGAGCGCAGCCAGGGACGTCGGCCCCGTCGAGTCCGTGGAAATCGAAGACGACTACCGGATCAGGTTCGACCTCGAACACAGCGACATCGTCTACCCCAGGCGGATGGCCGAGACCGGCTCGACGTTTAACATCCTCCCGAAGAACGTCATCGAGGACGAGGAGATGTACAGCAACCTCTCGGACACCGACTACGGAAGCGGTCCGATGACGCTCACCGAGTTTTCCGAAGGCAGCGAGTACGTCTTCGAGGCCCACGACGGCTACTTCAAGACGGACTCCGACGGCAACCAGCTTCCATACGTCGACAAGATGACCTGGAAAGTCAACACCGACGCGGTTTCACGGGTCAACGCCGCCGTCGACGGCCGGACAGACGCGTTGCAGTTCCTCGGCAAGACTAACTACAGCCGAATCAAGAACACCGACGGCATGACAGCCATCTCGAAGCCAAGTCCGTCCTTCCAGCTCATCGTGCTCAACGAGAATATGACTCACAACGGCGAGAAGCCGTTCTCGAAGCTCAAGGTCCGCAAGGCGTTTAAGCATGCCATGGACCGCGAGGAGATCAAGTCCGCCGCCAACGACGCCACGGTCATCGCCCATCACGATCCCGTCTCGCCGGTCCATCCGACCTACGCCGACTTCGATCCCGGCCTCGAATTCGGCACCACCGCCCAGCCCGACGAGGCCAAGCGCCTGCTCGAAGAAGCCGGCTATCCCGACGGGCTGGACCTGCCCGAACTGATCTACTCCCCGAACGACCCGCTCACGCCGCCGATGATCCAGGTATTCCAGGAGCAGATGAACAAGGTCGGCATCAACTTCGAGATTCAGCAAGTCACTGAAGACACCTGGCTGTCGGACTACTGGAACGGCGACTCCGACTGGTACTGGAGCGAGTGGTCCTCGCGAATCGAGGAGACGACCGTCCACCGGCTCGCCGTTCGGTCCGACGGTCCGTGGAACTCCGGCCGGTACGCCAACGACGACTTCGACGAGGCGTACGACACCTACAGCCGTGCGACCGGCCAGGAAACGTTCGATGAAGCTTTCAAGCGGGCACAGAAGATATTCCACAAGACGGGTGCCTGGCTCGTGCTAGGCCACACCAAAGAGTACACCGGCCACCACAACTACGTCAAGAACATCGGCTTCCCGGCGTCAGAATCCCGGAGCTACCACTGGGACGACTACCTCACCAGCGACGCACCCGAGAAGTGACGATCTCGTAGACCTCCGGAATGCGACGTTTCCCGTCCCGTTTCTGTTACAGCATGGATTCGCCACGTCGGACCACGAGTGACGGGTGTCACGACAGCACCGGTTTCCGAACCAAAGGCATAACTCGGCAGGTCGTGATGCATTCGCATGGTCGATGAATCGAATCCGGACAAGCCGGACTGGTGGGTCGAGAACGAGCAGATTCGAGAGTCGATGGGACTCCCGGAGTACGACCCGGCGCGCTTCGAAGACGACGTGTACGTCCACGAGGTTATCGACGATCTAGAGGGAGAATACGACTGCAGCATCCAGATCATCGGCCTCGACACCGACTATCTGGACGACCGGGAAGTCAGAGTCGACGGCGAGACAGCGTTCACAATCGGGAGACGCAGAACCGACCACGGCAACACAGTGTACCAGATTCCGTCCGAGCAATTTGCGTCCCGCGTCAAGCAGGCAGTGAGCAATCGGTGAGACCGAACGCAATCTCGGGATCCAGTCGGCGCCGAACTGCGTTTGACGCTGGCTACGACTTGCGACACGGCACGAACGAGGGGCAAGTCCACCTGAAACCAGACGCTTGAATCAAACCGGGATGTCGAAGACGTCTCCTGCGTTGCCGGACAGAATCTGATCGCGTTCGTCGGCGGAAAGATGTGAGAAAGCCTCGTCGAATGCGTCAGGCGAGTCCATGTCGTAATGTGGGTAGTCTGAACCGTACATGAGGGAATCGGCTCCCACAATGTCGATGAGGTCCCGCGTGAACTCCGTGTTGTTGAACTCGCTCAGCGGCTGGGTTCCGAAGTAGAACTGGTCGCGGACGTACTTCTCAGGGAGTTTCTTGACCATCGGTGACTCCGTCCGGCGCTGGTGCCACTCGCGGTTCGTCCGTCCCATCAGGTACGGCACCCAGTCGATTCCCGGCCCCAGCATCACGAACTCCAGCTCTGGGAACTTCTCAGGGACGCCTTCCGTGACGACAGTGACGAGCGTGAGCATCTGTGACCACGTCTGGCTCAACACGTGGTGAGTTACGTGCTTCTTCATCCCCCTGGAGAAGCCCGCGCCGCCCCAGATGAGGCTACTGCCGGTGCTATGGAAGACGATCGGCAGGTCGTTGTCCTCCGCTGCGGCATAGACACGGTCGTACCGGGGATCACCCAGTGCTCGCTCCTGACCACCGGTGTGGATCATCAGCCCGGCAATCTTCGATTCGTTTGCCATCCGTTCTATCTCCTCGACGGTTTCCTCGGGCTTATTGACTCCAATCGTGGCCGTCCCGTAGACGTCGTCCTGATCGTCGAGAAACTGCTCGATGAAGACGTCGTTGTGAGCCCGCATCTCCGGGCCGTACCGCTCCATGTCCACGCCTGCATCCAACATGTATAGATTGTGGACGATCGGAACGTCGACCCCGAATCGGTCGCAAAGGCCGCGGTCGATATCCGACGGGTCGGTGACCTTGCCGACCTCATCGTGGACCTCAGAGGGAAACACTTCCCCGTGTCCAAGCGTCGGATAGACGTTCGCAAATGTGTCGACGTCCGGATCGAACCGGCTTTTGAAGGGTTCTTCTAATCTTCTCGAGACTGCCTTCATGTACGCCGGGTCGTTGACCCCCGCAATGTGGACATCGGTATCAATGACCGTACTCGCTTCGAAGGCTGATGTCTCTTCGAGTGATCGTCCTTCTACCATGCAGGAGAAATGACCAACCAGTGGCATTAACCTTTCGCCGATACGGGATCGACGCCCCCTTTCGCGGAGCATTCGGGAACCTCGGACAGGTATAAACAACACCGTATGTTTGGGTTCGGTGCATAAGGGCCTGTATGAACGAATCGGTATTGTACGACCAAGACGGTCACAGCGAGGCTCGAAGGAGCGAAATTCGACCCAGATGTGCTGTACGGTAGCACTCAACCCCAAATGGCCATTTTTCCGATTGCTGATTGCCAGGAATTCTGTGTAGCCGAGATGAAACATTACGCGCCTATCTCCGTAATGGAACCGGATTTGGGACTTGCATGGTACGATATCTCCTGTGTTTCGAGCAACGGGAAGCGAGGTGGTGGCACCAATTCGGTCGCGGTCTCGAATACAACCAGGGGTATATTTTCAAACATAGTCGTTTATTTATAAACTCATTTCGGAGAGATGGTCGTGCGCTTGCCATCTTGGGCGAACGCAAACGTCGCGCTTGCAGTCGGTTTTCCCCTGCAATAGGTTTATTGCCGGCCCATCCCTGTTGGAGTGTATGATCACGGCCACACTGAAGGTGCATGCGGGTGACGGCTGGGTGGCCGCCATCGGTGACTACGACGTTGTGGGCCAGGGGATCGCCTGGTCGTTCCGTGACCGCCAGTTCATCGGCATCACCGCGCTCGACGCCGCGAGGTCGGACTTCCACGACGTCGTCGAGACCATCCGAGAGCACGACGTCACCGAGTGGCTCGACGTCATCGAGCGCTACGACACCGAGGACGGGCGGACGCTGGGGTCGATCATCACGAAGTGTACCTACACATCGTACACCCCCTGGCAGATCGTCTCCCTGGAGGGGTTCCTCCCGATCGGCTACGCCGAATACAGCGACGGATACGAGTACCTCGACATCTTCGCCCGCGACCCCGACGGCTTCTCGGACGCCGTCGAGGCGCTGGAGTTCGACACCGCGGAGGTCGTAGAGGTCACACCAGGCTTCGTCGGGCGACCCCAGGTGAGTCTGCTCGAGTGGCAACGCATCGTCGAAGCCATCTCCGAGGCCGAGCGCGACCTCCTCCAGTTGGCGCTCGACGAGCGCTACTACGAGGTCCCCCGCGAGACGTCACTCGCGGGGCTCGCGTCCAGGGCTGGCGTGGCCAAGAGTACCGCGTCCAAGCGGCTCCGGGCCGTCGAACGCGAGTTCATGCCGTTCATCGTGAACCACCTCCGGTCGTACGCTCACTCGGCGGAGTGAACGGCCCGGCGGGGACCGTCCATGTGAGCGGCGAGGAACGAGACGACCTTCAGGCGCGCGCGCCGGAGGTGAAGCGAGGCGGTCGCTTTGGTGATGTCGAGTTCGGCCGCCAGCTCTGCGAGCGTGACCTCGCGCGGGTCCTCGAAGTACCCCCGTTCGACCGCGAGACCCAGTACGGCGAGCTGTCGCGGTGAGATGTCCGCTGCGAGCGCCTCGAAGTCGTCCTGGGTCGGGATCGTCTGGTAGCGGAGCTCGTCGGAGAGGTACTCGACGGTCACCCGGCCGTACGCGTCGAGCAGGTCGATGGCCAACTCCAGTTCTTCCTTGTCTTCGAGGAGAAGGTCGACCTTGAACAGGCCGTTCTCGACCGAGGGGTTCCCGATCGGGAAGTACCCCTCGTAGATCAGCATCTCCATCGGCGGAATCTCCCGGTAGGAGGTGACGAGATACACCATCGCCGTCTCCCAGCCGTCGTCGGTGCCGTCCCGCTCGATGACATGGAACTCCTCGACGGTGTCGTGGCTGCGGACGCGGTCGAGTACCGTGTCGAGCCGGTCCGATTGGAACGCGACGAGACCGTACGACCGATTGTTGCGGTACGTGTAGGTCAGGAACTCGCCGTCGCAGTTGCAGTCGCCGAGGTCGGCTGCCCACCCTCCATCGTGCCGGACGGCCAGACGCGCGGTGATCATTCGGGGCGACCTACGCGCTGGCCCGTCAAAGAGCTACCCCTGCCCGGGTCGGAATCGCCCGCGGACTCACTCCACGATGGCCGCGCGCTCGTCCTCCACGTAGGTCTCGATGTCGCGCTCGACGTCCGAGTCGATGGGGGGCCGTTCGTACGAATCGAGCATGTCGTCGACCCGGTCGCGTGCGGACTCGAAGGCGTCCTTGCTGCCCTGGTCGGTCCAGTTGTCGTAGGAGTCCCGGAAGTACAGTTCCGGTCGGATGAAGTCCTTCGAGTTGGTGAGCGTGTGTTTCTTGTTCAGGAAGTGCCCGCCGGGATCGATCTCCTCGATGAGGTCCATCGCGAACGACTCCTCGTCGAGGTCGTAGCCCTCGATGTACTTCTCGATGTAGCGGATGCGGTCGCAGTCGAGGACGAACTTCTCGGGGGAGGCCGTGGAGTAGGAATCGAGGACGCCAGCGGCGTGTAAGACGAAGTTCACGCCGCTCTGGAGCGTCGTGAGCATCTGGAGGGTCGCCTCGGTCCCGGCCTGGGAATCGACGGTCTTCGCGTCCGTCAGCCCGCCGCCGGCCCGCGACGGCACGTCGTAATAGCGGGACATCTGCCCGGCGAAGGAGACGAACAGCGCGCCCTCCGGACTGCCGATGGCGAACGAGCCGTACCGGACGTCGATGTTCGAGGACGGGAGTCCGTACACCATGGGCGTCCCGGGATTGGCGAGTTGGCCCATGGTGAACCCGGCCAGGATCTCGGCGTTCGCGAGCGCCAGCGACCCCGCGATCGTCGCCGGTCCCGACGCGGCAGCCATGACCGCGGGCGAGACGACGACCGGCTGCCCTCGTCTGGCGTACTCCAGGAGCCCGCCGGTCATCTTCGTGTCCCAGGTCCGCGGAGACACGCTGTTGGCTATCGACGCGATGTACGGCTTCGAGAGGTCCGGGTCGTCGTGTGCGATGCCGACGAGGTCCGCGCAGGCCTTCGCCCTGTCGCCGCCGTAGCAGGACCCGCTGACGGGCTTATCGGAGAACGTCAGGTGTCGCTGGAGGAGTTCGAGGTGTTTCGTCTTCTCGACGATGTCGTTCGGCTCGCAGATGACGTACCCAGTCGACGTCATCACGTCCGACTCGTGGGCGAGTTTCAGGAAGTCCTCGTAGTCATCGATAGTCGACGGGCGGCGGCCCTCCTCGTAGGTGAGGACGTTCGGAGGCCCACCCGTCGGCATGAGCACGTAGTCGTCGCCGCCGACCTCGACGTTCGTTCCCTCACCTCGGCCGTGGAGGGTGAACGACGAGGGGACCTGCGCGACGCACTCCTCCACGAGGTCCCGCGGGAACGTGACGAGTTCCGTCTCCTCGTCGACGTCACAGCCGTGTTCGGCCAGCAAGTCTCGTCCCGTCTCGTGGCCGACCTTCATGCCGTACTCTTCGAGTATCGTGAGCGCCTTTTCGTGGATCTCGTCCTCCCCCGCCGCTGAGAGCCGGTCGGGGTACGGGAGGTCCACGGTCTTCGAGTCACGGGTCACTCTTTGACGTTGTGGGCCAGTGAATCATAATTGTTATCCACAAACATGGACCGGCGGGCCGCCGCCGCGCTCGCTCCTGCCCCCGGAATCACCGCCGTCAGCGCCACTTCGAGGGGTCGATTCGGAGATGACGTTGGGAATCGAACATAGTTCGAACGCATCACCCCGGTCCGGGTGAGGAGACCGGCGACGCACCGACGGTCACGGGCCAACTTTTATTCCCCGGTCAGCCGTCGATTCGAACCATGTCAAATGATAGCACCATCGGACCCCCGTCCGAACAGTGGACCGAGTACCAGGGCGCGCCCACGGGCACGGAGATCGAGTGCGAAGGGTGGCGACAGGAGGCCGCACTCCGACTGCTGAACAACAACCTCGACCCCGAGGTCGCCGAGCGCCCGGAGGACCTCGTCGTCTACGGCGGCGTCGGGCGCGCCGCCCGGTCGTGGGACGCGTACGACGCCATCCTCGACGAACTGCGCGACCTGGGCGACGACGAGACCCTCGTCGTGCAGTCCGGCAAGCCCGTCGGCCGCGTGCGAACCCACGAACGCAGTCCGCGCGTCGTCATGGCGAACACCAACATCGTGAGCAAGTACGACACCTACGAGCACTTCCGGGAGTTCCAGGAGATGGGCCTGACGGTGATGTCCAACTACACGGCCGGGTCGTGGGCCTACATCGGCGCACAGGGCGTCCTCGAAGGGACCTACGAGACGCTCGCTGAGTGCGCTCGCCAACATTTCGACGGCACGCTCGAAGGGCGGGTGTTCGTGACCGCCGGCCTCGGCGGCATGGGCGGCAACCAGCCGCTCGCGGCGACGATGAACCGCGGGGTTTGTCTCGTCGCCGAAGTCAGCGAAGAGCGCATCGACCGCCGCATCGACGAGGGATACTGTCAGGAGCGCGTCGACGACCTCGATACGGCCATCGACCGTGCGTGGGACGCCGCCGAGAACGAGGAGGCCTACAGCGTCGCCGTTCCCGTCAACGCCGTCGACCTCCTCGAACGCCTGCTGGAACGGGACCTCGTGCCCGACGTGCTGACCGACATGACCACTGCGCACGACGAGCTAGAGGGGTACTACCCCGCGGGCTACACCGCCGCGGAGGCCGACCAACTCCGCGCGGACGACCCCGAGACCTACGTCGAGGAGAGTCTCGATACGATGGAGCGCCACGTCGACGCCATGCTCGAACTCCAGGAACGGGGGGCGGCGACGTTCGCGTACGGCAACAACATCCGCGGGAAGGTCGCGAACCAGCGCGGCCGGGACGACGCGTTCGACGTCCCCGGCTTCGCGCCCGAGTACGTCAGACCGCTGTTCTGTCGCGGTCGCGGCCCGTTCCGCTGGATCGCGCTCTCGGGCGACCCAGCCGACGTCGCCCGTACCGACGAACTGGTGAAAGACGTCACGGACGACGAGACGCTCCACCGCTGGATCGACCTCGCCGGCGAGCACGTCGAGTTCCAGGGCCTGCCCGCCCGCATCTGCTGGCTGGGGTACAGAGCCGGCGACGACGGCCTGTCCGAACGCGCCCGCTTCGCCCTCCGCGCGAACGAACTCGTCGCCGAGGGGGAGCTCTCGGCACCTATCGTCGTCACGCGCGACCAGCTGGACGGCGGGAGCCTCGCCAGCCCGAACGAGGCCACCGAGGCGATGAAGGACGGCTCGGACGCCATCGCCGACTGGCCGCTGCTGAACGCGCTCCTGAACTGCGCGGCCGGCGCGGACATCGTATCCATCCACGGCAGTGCGGGCGCGGTCGGCGAGGTCACCAGCACCAACAACCACGTCGTCCTCGACGGGTCGGACCTCGCCGCCGAGAAGGCCGAACGAGTGTTCGACGCCGACCCCGCCTCCGCCGTCTTCCGGCACGCCGACGCGGGCTACGAGGACGCACTGGACGAGGCCGAGCGGTCGGGCATCCACGTCCCCATGCGCGACGACGGCGGGGGTGACGATCCGTGAGCGACGGTGACGACCCGACCGACCGCGACGACGGCCACGACCTCGTCGTCACCGGCGGGACCGTCGTCTCGCCCGAGCAGGGGACCTTCCGTGCCGATATCGCCGCCGCCGACGGCGTCATCAGCCGCATCGCCGCGCCGGGCTCGCTCGACGGCGATATCGTCGTGGACGCCCGCGGTAGGCACGTCCTTCCCGGCGTCGTCGACCCGCACGTCCATCACGGCCTCTTTCGCCCGCTCGCCGACGACGCCGACACCGAATCGCGCTCGGGCCTCGTCGGCGGCGTCACGACGACGGGCAACATCTTCCGTCGCGGCGAGCCGTACGGAGATATCATGGCGGAGTACAGGGACGCAGCCGAGCGCAACTACCGCCACGACTACTTCTTCACGCTCGGCCTGCTGTACGACGAGCACGTCGCGGAGGTCCCCGACATCGTCTCCGAGCTGGGTATCACCTCGTTCAAGTGGTACGGCAACTACAAACTGCAGACCGCCGACCGGTTCGGCCTCGACCGGAACCTCCTCGACGACGTCGCCGACGGGTTCATCCAGGAACTGTCCGCGCTGGACGCACCGACGACGCTGGCCTACCACGCCGAGAACGCCGAGATAACCGAACGACTGACGCGGGAACTCAAAGCCGCGGGCCGGGAGGACTACGACGCTATCGTCGAGAAGTTCCCCGGCTACGCCGAGGCCCAGGCCGCCGTCGCCGGGTCGAACCTCGCCCGCCAGCACGACTACGACGACGACTTCTACGTCGTCCACGTCAGCGCGAAGGAGACGGCCCAGAACCTCGCGGAGCTGCAGTCGCTGGGCTACGGCGTCACCGCGGAGACCTGCACCCACTACCTCGCGCTCACCGCCGAGGAGTGCGACCAGCGCATGCGGATCAACCCGCCCGTCCGCTCGCAGGCGGATCAGGACGCCATCTGGACGCACCTCCGGGAGGGCACCATCGACTGCGTCGGCACCGACCACATCGCCAACACGCGCGCGGAGAAGGCCGGCGAGGACATCTGGGACGGTCTCTGGGGGTCGCCCTCCAGCGCCACCCTGCTCCCCCTCGTTCTCTCGGAGGGCGTCGCCGAGGGCCGCATCTCGCTGGAGCGGGCCGCCGCCGTCACGAGCGCGAACAACGCGAAGGCGTACGACCTCTACCCGAAGAAGGGGGCCATCCGCGTCGGCAGCGACGCCGACCTCGTCGTCGTCGACCTCGACGAGACGAGGACCGTGACGCCCGACCTGCTCCAGAGCGCCGCGGACTACTCGATGTACGAGGGTCGCGAAGTGACCGGGTGGCCCACCCAGACCGTCGTCCGCGGCGAACTCGCCTTCGACGACGGCGAGGTGCTCGCCGACCCGGGGTACGGCACCCACGTCGACCGACCCGTGGAGATCTGAGCGGAGAGCTCGCGAGGCGAGCTTTTCTGCCACCAGAACGGTTATGTCCGTGCTCCTAGACAACACGCCACATAGAGGTGTCACAACGATGGATAGTTCACTCACCGCAGTACAGTTCGGCGTCGGTCCCATCGGCGCTCGCATCGCCCAGTCCGCACTGAACCGCGGGGTCGAGTTCGTCGGTGCGGTCGACGTCGACCCCGAGAAGGTCGGCGAGGACCTCGGCGAAGTTGCGGGACTCGGCGAGGAGACCGGCGTGATAGTGACCGACGACGCAGACGCGGCGCTCTCGGCGGACCCCGATGTCGTCTTCCACGCGACGGTCTCCTCGGCGGAGGCCGCCAGGGGGCAACTGGAGACCATCCTCGAAGCCGGCGCGAACGTCGTCAGCACCTGTGAGGAACTCGTCTATCCCTGGCGCGACCACGCGGAGACGGCCGCGGCGCTGGACGAGGTCGCCCGCGAGCACGGGGTCACCTGTCTGGGGACCGGCATCAACCCCGGCTTCGCCATGGACGCGATGCCGGTGGTGCTCTCGACGCCGATGGAGTCCGTCGAGTCCGTTCGCGTCGAGCGGGTCCAGGACGCCGGCACCCGCCGCGAGCCACTGCAGCGGAAGGTCGGCGCGGGGACGGCCGTCGACCGCTTCGAGGACGAGGTCGCCGCGGAGGCGGGTCACGTCGGCTCGCCGGAGTCCACGGCGATGCTCGCGGCCGGGCTCGGCTGGGAGTGCGACGAGATCACGGAGACCATCGAACCCGTGGTCGCCGACGAGACCATCGAGACGGAGTTCCTGACCGTCGAAGAGGGCGAGGTCGCCGGCGTTCACCAGGTCGCTCGCGGGTACGTCGACGGCGAGGAGAAGCTCACGCTGGACCTGCGGATGGCCGTCGGCCTGACGTCCCGCGATTCGGTCGACTTCGAGGGGTCGCCGGACGTCTCGATCACCGTCGAGGGCGGCTATCACGGCGACGTGGCGACGTCCGCCGTCGTCGCCAACTGCGCGCCCCGCGTCGTCGAAGCCGAGGCGGGTCTGCTGACGATGCTCGACCTGCCGCTGCCCTCCGTCGTGCGCGAGTAGTCCCCGACGACCTGGGTGTAGCACCCAGAGCGGCTTGCACGAACAGGCACCACGTTGGTGGGTCGCCGGTCCGTGGAACCCGTCGAATGCAGGCTACGAACACGAGCTTCCAACCGACGATTCCGTACCTGCTGCGGAAGGTGATCGGCCCGTGGCTGACGCTACTCGCTCGCGCCGTCGGCCAGCCCGAGTACAGGCTGTACCACTCGGAGTACGTCGGGACGGTCGAGATGCCGCTCGACGAGTTCATCTCCACCCTCCAGGAGGGCGGGTTCCGATGGGGACCGGTGAGCTGGTATCACCAGCCACCCGTCGGGTCGGACCCCGACGGGAGTTGGACGTACCGACCGACCCCGCTGTCGGATCGACAACTGCACGTCGTGCTCTGCGTGAACGCGCCGGAACGCATCGACGTCTACGCCCACGAGGAGTACAACTGGATGCGGCATCCCGTCAAGCACGCCAGACAGGTCGGCATCGAACGCGAGCGGGGAGCGAGCGAGCTGCAACGCTGGCTGGAGAAAGAGGGAATCGACCACGACTACGACGCCCGCGTGACGAGGCGGGCGATGCGGTTGATCCACTGGGTCCGGACCGACGTCAGGGAGCGACTCGGCCGAACCTGAGCGGCCCAGGCGGTCGAAACCCGCGGATCGCCGGCCGCCACGACGACCGTTACGTTCGGATGGTTTCGCCGGGCGTCGCCCCCGTCGTCTCCCCGTCGCGGACGACCGCGGTCCCGTCGACGAACACGTCGTAGATGCCCCGTGGATGCTGTTTCGGGTCCTCGTAGGTCGCTGGCGACCCGACGGCCTCGGGGTCGAAGACCACGAGGTCGGCGTCCATGCCGGGTCGAATCAGGCCCTTCCGCGGCAGGCCCATCGACCGCGCGGGCAGCGAAGTCATCTTTCGGACCGCCATCTCCAGCGAGAGGAGGTTCTCGTCGCGGGCGTACGTGCCGAGCACCTTCGGGAACGACCCGTAGACGCGCGGATGGGGTTTCCCGCCGAACAGTCCGTCCGTGATGACGTTCACGCGCTCCGATTGCAGGATGGCGCGGACGTCGTCCTCGGCGATGAAGTGGTTGAGGATGCTGACGCCCATCTCCTCCTCGGCGAGCAGGTCGCAGACGGCGTAGACCGGGTTGGTGTCCCACTTCGTGGCGATCTCGGCGATAGAGAGACCCTGCAGGTCCTCGTTGGCCGTCGACTGGACGTTCGTGACGACGACGTTGTCCCACCCGGAGTACGCACCGGGGTTGTCCCAGCCCTCGATGCGGTACTCCTCGACGTCCTTCCGGATGCGCTCGCGAGCGTCCTCGTCCCGCAGGTACGCGATGGCCTGCTCCGGCCCCTCCGCGTGGACCCACGGCGGCAGGACGTACGAGAGGAGCGTGCTACTGGCGGTGTAGGGGTACTGGTCGGCGGTGAAGTCGACGCCACGCTCGCGGGCGGCCTCGACGAGCGCCAGCGCGCGGTCGGTCTTGCCGTGCTGCGGCGGGCCGCCGAGTTTGAAGTGCGAGAGGTGCAGGGGAACGCCCGTCTCCGAACCGACGTCGACGAACTCGTCGAGCGCCTCCCAGATGCCGGCCCGCTCGCTCCGGATGTGGGCGACGAACGGCCGGCCATAGGGTTCCAGTTCCGCGACCAGCTCCCGGAGTTCGGCGGTGTCGGCGTACGAACACGGCGTGATGACGAGCGCCGTCGAGAGCCCGAGCGCGCCCGCGTCCATGGACTCCCGGACGAGGTCCCGCATCTCGGCCAGTTCGTCGTCGGTGGGCTCGCGGTCGGCCATGCCCATCACCTCGAAGCGGATCGTCCCCTGGCCCACCAGCGTCCCGACGTTCGGTGCGACGCCGTCGTCCTCGATGGCGTCGAGGTACGCGCCGACGCTCCCCCAGGTCCACTCGCGGTCGGTCGTCCCCGCCAGCCCGCTCAGTTGCTCGGCCCAGTCCTCGGCAGCCCCGTCGCGGTACAGCGGAGCCATCGAGAACCCGTCCTGGCCGAGAACCTCCGTCGTGATGCCCTGTCTGGTCTTCGGCGCGAGCGTCGGGTCCTCGAACAACCGGAGATCCGAGTGGGAGTGCGTGTCGATGAACCCCGGGCAGAGCACGTAGCCGTCGACGTCGACGCGCTCGGCGGCGTCGAGGTCGGGGTCGGGTCGTTGCTCGACGACGGTTATCTCGCCGTCTTCGACCCCGACCGAACCGCGGTACCACGGCGCTCCCGTCCCGTCGACGACTCTGGCCCCGACGAACAGCGTGTCGAGTGACATGCCACCACGTTGCAAGGTATGGGACTAAAAGGTACGCCCGAACCGGCGAGCGATTTAAGAACGCGGCGTCGGTGTGACGCTGTATGCGCTCCTCTACCACGACATGCGGAGGCATCACATGACGGTGGCACTGTCCCGTGACCTCACCCCCGACGAACTCGTGGCGGTCGTCAGAGAGAACGAGACCGTCGTCCTCGACGACGACGCCCGGGAGGCGATGGCCGAAACGCGCGCCGTCGTCGACGACATCGTCGCGGCGAACGACCGCCCCGTCTACGGCGTCAACACCGGCTTCGGCGACCTCTACGACGTCGCCATCGACCCCGAGGACGGCCGGACGCTCCAGCGGAACCTCCTCCACGCGAACACCACGGTCGGCAACGCGCTCCCGGTCGAGGAGGTCCGGGCGGCCATGCTCGCGCGGGCGGCCGTCTTCGCCGCCGGCCACTCCGGGGTCCGGCCGCTCGTGGTGGACCGCCTGCTCGCGTGTCTGAACGCCGGGCTCCACCCCGTCGTCGGCGAGGGCGGCAACAGCGACGACTACGGCGCGAACGCGCGCATCGGGTACGTCCTGACCGGCGAGGGCGAGGCGTTCTACGAGGGCGAGCGGCTCCCGGCGAACGAGGCGCTGTCCGCCGCGGGCATCGAACCCCTCACCGCCGAACCGAAGGAGGGCCTGCCGTTCATGGACGGTCCCGGCCTGATGACCGGCCGCATCTCGCTGGCGGTCCACGACGCGCGCCGCTTGCTCACGGCCGCGGACGTCGCCGGCGCACTGACCTTCGCACTCATCGGGAAGCAGCCGAGCGCGTTTTCCGAACGCGTCGCGGAGGTCCGTCCCCACGAGGGCGACGCCACCAGCGCGCGCGTCGTCCGCGAGACGCTCGACCTGGAGACCGAGACGGACGCGACCGTGGCCCAGGACCCCCTCTCCATCCGGACGATTCCGCAGGTACACGGTAGCGCACGTGAGACACTCGGGAACGCCGAATCGGTCGCCGAAACGGAACTCGGCGGCGTCGGCGACAATCCGCTCGTCTTTCCGGACGGCGTCGTCCTCTCCTGTGGCGGCTTCAACGGCCAGCACGTCTCCGCGGCCGCCGACGCGCTGGCCCGTGCCCTCGTAAAGGTCGGTCACGCCAGCGAGCGCCGCGTCCACCTCTACGTCCAGGGTCGCGGCGAGTCGCCGCCGTTCGTGGCCGGCGACCCCGGCCTGGAGTCCGGCCTCGTCCGCGCCCACTACTCGGCTGCGTCGCTGGTCCGCGAAGCGGGGACGCTCGACTCGGCCAGCGACCGCAACTCCGTCGTCTCGGCCGGTCAGGAGGACGTCCAGAGCCTCGGGGGCATCGCGACCGACCACCTCGGAACCACCGTCGAGAAGATCCGGGCCGCCGTCGCGGTCGAACTGCTCTGTGCCGTCGAGGTCCGTGAACTCGCCGACGTGGACCTTCCCGCGGGCGCGGCCACCGTCGTCGACGGCCTCGCAGATCGGATCGACACCGAGGACCGCTCGAAGCAGATCGAACGCGTCGCCGAACTCGTGGCGGACGGAACCCTCGGGGAACTCCTGGGCGAGGCGGGCGTCGACGTTCCCTAGTCGGCCTCGTTCGTGACTCCCGTCCGCTGGAGTTCCCTCGCGACGGCGCGGCGTTTGAGGACGGCGAACCCGAGCGCGATGATGGCGAAGCCGCCGATCATCGCGTCGGTTATCTCCTCGCCGAGCAGGAGCCAGCCGCCGAGCGACGCCACGACCGGGATGACGTAACTCACCAGGTTCACCTCGAACGCGGTGAGACGGCGCAGCAGCGCGAAGTAGAGCCCGTAGCCGATGGCGCTGGTCAGACACCCCAGGTAGAACAGGGAGAGAACGCTCCACGTCGACGGGCTGATCCCCGCGGCGTCCGTCTCGGTCGCCAGGCTCGACGCGTGGAGCAGGACCGCCCCCAGGGCCATCGCCCACGCCGTCGCCGACACGGAGGGGAGGGTCGCGGGCCACCGCCGGACCAGCACCGACCCCAGCGCCGACCCGATCACCGCGACGAGGACGAAGAGCACGCCGACGAAGTTCGGCGTGAGGAGGTTCCCCGGGTCGGGCTGGACGAGAACGACGACGCCGACGAGCGCGAGCAGCAGACCGGCGATACCCACCGCCGACGGCCGTTCGCTCGGCAGAAAGACCCACGAGAACGCGACGACCAACAGTGGGATGAGCGAGAAGAGGATCGACGCGAGGCCGGCCGTCGTCGTGAGCTGGCCGATGAACGCCAGCCCGTTTCCGATGGCGATGAAGAGGGCCCCACCCGCGGCGATGGCGAAGGCGTCCCGTCGAGTCCGCGGAATCCACTCCCGCCCGGTCGCGCCCGCATAGCCGAGGAGGACCGCCGCTCCGAGGTCGAACCGGAACGCTGCCAACAGGAGCGGCGGGAACCCTTCGAGCCCGACCTCGATGGCCGGGAACGAACTCCCCCAGAGGAGGCTGACGCCGAGGAACATCGCGGCGGTTCGGTATCGCTCGTCCATGTACTCGTTCGTGATTCGACCGAGACCGCCGGCCGATTAAATCTTTCCGGAGGCGACCGGGCAGTCACTCGATGCTCGCCAGGGCCGCGTCGAGGTCCGCGACGATGTCGTCGATGTGCTCGACGCCGACGGAGAAGCGCAACAGCGAGTCCGTGATGCCGATCGCCCGTCGGTCTTCCGGGGCGATCGTGTTGTGGGTCATGCTCGCCGGGTGTTCGACCAGCGTCTCGACGCCGCCGAGGCTGACGGCGAGTTCCACGACGTCGAGTTCCTCCATGAACCGGATGGTCTCGTCGTAGGTCGCGTCGAGTTCGACCGAGAGGAGGCCGCCGTGACCGCTGGTCTGGCGCTCGGCGAGGTCGTGCTGGGGGTGGCTCTCCAGCCCGGGGTAGAAGACGCGGCGGACCTGCTCGTGGTCGTCGAGGAACTCGGCGACGGCGGTGGCGTTGGCCTCGTGCTGGCGCATCCGGAGCGGGAACGTCTTTAGCCCCCGGAGGACGAGATAGCAGTCGAACGGCGGCAGGCCACAGCCGTAGTTGACGACCTGGAACAGCCACAGGTCGTCGGCGATGGCCTCGTCGTTCGTCACGACCGCGCCGCCGGTCGAGTCGGTGTGGCCGTTGATGAACTTCGTCGTCGAGTCCACGACCACGTCCGCCCCGAGCTCGAGCGGGCGCTGGAAGTACGGCGACATGAACGTGTTGTCGACGCCGAGGGTCGCTCCGTGCTCGTGGGCGACGTCGGCGATGGCTTCGATGTCACATAGTTTGATACGGGGGTTCGTCGGCGTCTCCATCCAGACCAGGGTCGTCTCCGGTCGCATCGCGTCGGCGACGGTCTCGGTCTCGGTCGCGTCGACGAACGTGACGTCCACGTCCAGGCGCTCGTCGAACAGCCTACGGAGCATCATGTCGGTACCGCTGTAGACCTGCTCGAAGGCGACGACGTGGTCGCCCGGCTGGACGGACGACATCACGGCTGCGGAGATGGCAGAGAGCCCCGCGGCGAAGGCGAAGCCGAACTCGGCGTCGTGCAGCGCCGCGAGGCGCTTCTCCAGGGCGTGTCGCGTCGGGTTGGCGACCCGGGAGTAGAAGAACTCGTTGTGCTCGGGTTCGTACTCGGTCCAGTCGCGGTCGTCGATGACCTCGCCGACGCCGAACGTCGTCGCGAGGTGGATGGGCGAGACGACGTCGCCCGCTTCCGGGGCACCGGGCGTGGCCTCCTCGCCGTGCTTGATCGACAGCGTGTCTGGATGCAGGTCGCGGCCGCTTGGCTTGTGCTGGCGTGCCATGGGCCTCGATTCTTCGGGGACCGGTTTGAAGATTTGGGAGAAACGGAGATAGCGGGGCGGCTCAGAGCGACTCGGCGTAGATCTCGTCGGTGGGCTTGCCGTCGAAGCGGTCGAGTCGGAACTCGTCCAGGTCGAACAGGTCGCTCTCACCGTCGACGACGAGGTCTTTCGCGAGCTGGCCGATGACGGGGCCGTGCTTGAACGCGTGGCCCGCGCCGACGAGCGCGTAACAGCCGTCGGGACCGACCTGGTCGATGATGAACTCGTTGTCGGGCGTGTTCGCGTAGACGCCGCAGAACTGTCCGATTATCTTTGCGTCGGCGAGCCGCGGGACGACCTCGGAGAGGAACTCGACCGCGTTGAGGACCATCTCCTCGTCGGGGTCGCGGTCGTAGTCGTCGGGGTCGACGAACTCGCTGCGCTGGTGGGTCCCCATGTATATCTTCCCGCCGAAGTCCGGCCGGAAGTACCAGTGGACGTCCCAGTCGAACCCGCCGCTACCGGTGGTGGGGATGGTCTCCAGCTCCTCCTGCGTGACGTCCTCGGGCGGCTGGAGCAGGAGGATCTGCTCGCGCGAGGGAAGGATAGGGAGGTCGACGCCGACCGTCTCGGCGATCTGGCCGGACCAGCGGCCGGCGGCGAGGACGACGTCGTCACAGTCGATGCGGCCCGCGTCGGTCTCGGCGCCGACGACGACGCCGTCCTCGGTCGCGATGGACTCGACGGCGACGCCGGTGACGAGCGTCGCGCCCGCGTCCTGGGCCGCTCTCGCGAACCCGCTCGCGGCGTCCGTGCCGTCGGAGTACGCCGCCTCGTCGTCGCTGACGGCGTAGTCGACCTCCTCGGGGAACTCGAACATGGGATACCTCGCTTCGAGTTCCGCACGGTCGTACGTCGACGCCGAGAGCCCCATCTCGCGGATGACGTCTGCCCCGCGTTCGAATCGGGCAGCGCTCTCCGTGCCGTTCTTCAGGAAGCCGACGAGCGGGCTGTCGGCCGTCGCCAGCGGTTCCCCGGTCTCTTCTTCGAACGTCTCGTAGAGCTCACGGCCGCGCCGGGCCATCTCGGCGTACAGTTCGTTCCCGTAGTACTGCTGCCGGAGGATGGCCGAGGAGTCGCCCGTCGCGCCGGCCGCGACGTTGTCCCTGTCGACGAGGGTCACGTCGCGGTCGGTCTCGCTCGCCAGTCTGAACGCGGTACTCGTTCCGATGATTCCTGCGCCGACGACGAGAACGTCCGTCTCGTCCGGCAGCGGCTGCTGCTGTGCCATAGCCGCATTTCAGCCGGGCCCCATAAATGCTCTGACCCCGAATATTGGGGGGACACGGAGTACCGATACCATGAAGCCGTTTCAAACGTCACTACGGGATGAGTTTCGCAGACTACCCCCTGCGGACCACCACCCACTATGAAACGGACCACCCGCCACGAGATCCGCGATTCGACCCGCCTGCCGACCGTACTCCCGCGCCACGCGAGTAGCCAGACGAGGGCAGACAGATGACTGACGCGGACCTCGTCGTGACCGGAGGGCAGGTGTACGTCCACGGCCAGCTCCGAGACGTGACACTCGGCGTGACCGACGGCCGCGTCTCCCACCTCGCGGCCGCGGACGGTGGCCTCTCGGGCGACCGCGAACTCGACGTCGACGGTAGCGTCGTCCTGCCGGGCTGCGTCGACGCGCACGTCCACGTTCGTCCCGGCGACGACCGAGAGGGCGTCGACAGCGCCACCGCGGCGGCCGCGGCGGGCGGCGTCACGACCGTCGTGGACATGCCGAACTTCCCGCCGACGGTCACCGACAGGGAGGTCTGGGACGAGATGGCGGCGCTCTACGACGGAACCGCCCGCGTGGATTACTCCATGTTCGGCCACATCGCGGAGGGCCAGAACGTCGGGACCGGCGACATCACCGAGCTCGCTGCTGCTGGTGCGCCCGCGTTCAAGACCTTCACGTCGGCCGGCGGCGGCCCGGACCCCTACGTCGTGCTCGACAAGGGCGACCTCTTGACCGCCTTCGAGGAGGTCGCCGAAACCGGTCGGCCGTTCTGGGTTCACGCCGAGGACGACGAGTACCACGTCGAGTTCATCGAGCGCGTCGAGGAGGAGGGGCTGACGGGGATGGACGCCTTCCTCGAGTCCGCGCCGCCAATCCTCGAAGCGACGGCGGTTCGCGACCTCGTCGACCTCGCGGACTACACTGGCGTCACGACCGTCATCGCGCACACGACGACCGCCGAGGCGCTCGACATCGTCGCCGACGCGCAGGCCGACGGCGTGCCCATCTACGCCGAGACGACGCCGTACTACCTGGGCATCGACGCCGAACGCCTCCGCGACATCGGGACCACGGGACTGGGAACGCCGCCGGTCAGGAGCCCGGCGAACCGCGAGCGCATCTGGGAGCGGTTCGACGACGGCCGCGTGGACACGATGGCGACCGACCACGCCCCCCGCTTCGACGAGGAGAAGGACCGCGACCCCATCGACGTCGGGCCGGGGATGCCGCAACTGGAGACCGCGCTGCCGTTCCTGCTCACAGCGGTGAACGACGGGCGGACGTCGCTCGACCGCATCGTCGAGACCTACGCGCGCCGACCCGCGGAGTTGCTCGGCCTGGAGCGGAAGGGACGTCTGGAAATCGGGGCGGACGCCGACTTCGTCGTCGTCGACATGGACGCCGAGTGGACTGTCGACCCCGAGGACTTCGAGTCGCGGGCGAAGTACAGCCCGTTCGACGGCTGGACGTTCACCGCGCGCCCGGTCCGGACGTACGTCCGGGGAACGGAGGTCGCGGTGGACATGGAGGCGACCGACGCGACGCCCGGCGAGCGAGTCGAGCGCGCTGAGTGAGCGGCACGGATCAGTTCGCGTCGGGGATCCGCGACTCCCCGACGACCTCGACTTCGTCACCGATGCTGAGCGTCTTCCCGCGGTCGGCCCCCGGGACGCTGGCGATGAGCATGAGCCGGAAGTAGTGCTCGAAGGCCTCGAAGTCGGCCCACTCCGGGAACGTCTCCTCGCGGCGTTCGAGGAAGGTCGACCGGAAATCGTCGGGCGTCCGCTCGCCGGTGTCGGGGTCCCGCTGGGGGATGACGCACCGGGCGCAGGGCTCGTGGCCTTCGAAGCGGATGCCACCCGCCTCGAACGCCGGTGCCCCGTCGCCGACGAACTGGTCCTCCCAGAACGCCGGGACACCGCTGATCTCGACGTTCACCCGGATCCGGCGGCGAACGTCGTCCGGTGTCAGGTCGTCGAACCACGACGCCACTTCCGCCAGCGTCGCTGTGGAAACGACCGACGGGCCGGCCTCCGGCCTGGAGATGAATCCGTGAGTCGGGTCGCGGTGGAGCGTGAGATCGACGCCGAGTACGTCACCGAACCATTCGGCCGCCGCGTCCGGGTCGTTTCGGAGGTCGAAGTGTCGCCGATCGCCGTGCGCCGAAGCCGTCAGTTCCTCCGTCTCGAAATCGAACGACGTCGTCACGTCGTGGACGCCGTCGAGTTCGATGCCGTTCACCATGTCGCCGTTCGGCTTCTGAAACGCGTACAGCCGGTCGGGTTCGACGATTCCGCCCTTGGAGATGCGGGCCGACTCGACGTCGACACGCTCGAAGGCTTTGACCGGATGCACGCCGATGTTCTCGACGCGGGCCATGGTTTCCGGTCCGCCAGAACCGGCAAAAATTCGGACAAGCCGGAGATTATTGCCGGGATTGTGGCGGGTCGACCGAGGACGCGGAGCGGCGACTACTTGCGGTCGGATGGTGGTGGTCGTGTCGGCGCGGTTCACCTGGTTCGTGAGGCCCGACGGCCCACCGAGTCGGGCGACCATCCGGAGGTTCCTCGTCGATACCGCGCGGTCGATACCTGAATCGCAGTCGACGAACCTCCGAAGCCCGGCGTGCTGCTGACCCTCGTTCCGGGTGGGGACCCAGGCCACGGGCAGTACGTTTTTGTCCGACTCCCACCCACACCCTGTGTGTCACAGTCACAGTTCGACGCGATCGTCGTGGGCGTCGGTGGCATGGGGAGCGCCGCGACGGCCCACCTGGCACGCCGCGGTGCGGACGTCCTCGGACTCGAGCGGTACGACGTCCCCAACAGCGAGGGGTCCTCCCACGGCGTCACCCGCATCATCCGCCTCCCACAGTACGAGGACCCCGCGTACGTGCCGCTCGTCCGTCGGGCGCTCGACCTGTGGCAGGACCTGGACGCCGAGCACGCGCGCCCCCTCCTGCACCAGCACGGCACCCTGGACGTCGGAGCCCCCGACAGCGACCTGTACGCGGGTGCGAAACGCTCGTGTGACGTCCACGACATCCCACACGAGGCGCTCACCGGCGCGGAACTCGCCGAGCGAGTCCCGGGATTCGACGTCCCCGAGGGGTATCGAGCGCTCTACCAACCCGACGGCGGCTTCCTCCACGCCGAGCAGTGCGTCGTCGCTCACGTCGATGCGGCACACGAACGCGGAGCGACGGTGCGCGCCAGGGAACGCGTCGTCGACTGGGAGCCGACCGGCCCGGGCGTCCGCGTCGTCACGGACCGGGGAGCGTACCACGCCGACACGCTCGTCGTCACCGCCGGTGCCTGGACCGGGCGACTCCTCCCGTCGCTGGAGCCGTATCTGCAGCCGGAGCGACAGGTACTCGGGTGGTTCCAGCCCGAGGTCCCGTCCCGGTTCGGTCCGACGCAGTTCCCGTCGTTCGTCGCCGACGTTCCCGAGGGCCACTTCTACGGCGCGCCGACGTACGAGGTTCCAGGTGTCAAAGTCGGGAAGTTCAATCACCGGGGCGAGACCGGATCGCCGTCTGCGGTGCGCCGCGAGCCCGGACAGGCCGACGAGCGACTCCTCCGGGAGTTCGCCGAGCGGTACCTGCCGACGGGGGCGGGGCCGACCATGCGGCTCTCCACGTGTCCGTTCACGAACACGCCGGACGAGGACTTCCTGCTCGACACCCATCCCGAGTACGACGACGTCGTGGTCGGAGCCGGCTTCTCCGGTCACGGCTTCAAGTTCGCCAGCGTCGTCGGCGAGATCCTCGCCGATCTGGCTCTCGACGGCGCGACCGACCACCAGATCGGGCCGTTTCGCATCTCGCGCTTCGGGTGACCGGCTCTCGGCAACCGGATCCGAGCACGAGCCAGCTCCGCCGATATCGAGCCTGAGCCAACGAACTCCCTCGTTGTCGATAGTGGAGACGAGTTATCGGAGTGAAGTGAGATTTCACGACCAATCGACCTCCACTTTTTTAGGCACGGACGAAAAAGAACGACCATGCCCATCTCACCCACACGGGGCGCGGAGCTACGCGACTTCGCGGAGACGCTGCTGTCGTTCCGCACGACGGCCGGCCGAGAGCACGTCGCTCGCGAGTGGCTGGTCGACCGACTGGCTGCGCTCGGCTTCGAGACGTGCGAATGGAGTGCGGACGCGGAGACGCTGGCGACCCATCCATCGTTTCCAGACGATCCAGCGGCGATCGACGTCGAGGGGAGGCCGAGCGTCGCCGGCGTCGTCGAGTTCGGCGACCCCGACGCGGGACGGACGCTGGTGCTGAACGGCCACTTCGACGTGGTCCCCGCCGAGGAGGCCTCCTGGAGCAGCCCCCCGTTCGAGCCGACGTGGGACGGCGACGACCTGGTCGCACGCGGAGCCGCCGACATGAAGTGCGGCCTCGCCGCCGCCGTGTTCGCCGCCCGCCACCTCGCCGACCAGGACCCGGACCTGGACGGGCGGGTCGTCGTCGAGTGCGTCGCCGGTGAGGAGGACGGCGGCATCGGCGCGGCCGCTGCCACGCTGTCGAATCCCTATCCGTTCGACCGTGACGCCGCCATCGTCGCCGAACCGACGCAGCTCCGCCCCGTCGTTGCGACCGCCGGCAGCCTGATGATGCGACTCCGGCTGGCGGGCCGGTCGGCCCACGCGGCGACCCGATGGCGGGGCGAGTCCGTCCTGCCGCACTTCGAGCGCATCAGGGCCGGGTTCGCCGACCTCGAGCGCGAGCGGACCGAGCGGACCGACCACCCGCTCTACGAGGAGTACCCCGTCCCGTGGCCGGTGAACGTCGGCACGGTCCGAGCCGGGTCCTGGGCGTCCAGCGTCCCCGCGGCACTCGAAGCGGAGGTCCGTATCGGAATCGGCCTCGACGAGACGGCCGACGACGTCGAGGCGATCTTCCGCGACCGACTCGACGACGTCGTCGCCGACAGCGAGTGGTTGCGCGAGCACCCGCCCGAGTTCGAACGCTTCTCGGTGCAGTTCGAGCCCGCAGAAACGGACCTCGACGAACCGGTCGTGACCGCCGTTCGCGACGTGCTCGCCGACCACGACCGCGACGATTCGCCCCGCGGCGCGACCTACGGAGCCGACTCGCGCCACTTCGTCGCCGCGGGCATCCCGACGGTCCTCTTCGGCCCCGGCACCGTCGAGGAGGCCCACTATCCCGACGAGCGCATCCACTGGCCCGACGTCGAGGAGGCCGCGTCGCTACTGGCCGACGCCGCGGAAACGTACCTGCGGGAGTGAGGTCGGCGGGAGCTTTAATCCGTGCTAGCGTGACACAAGAGACGTCCCATGGAGATCACGGCCGTCAATCAGTACGACCTCTGTTACGAGCTGTCGGAGAGCTGGTCGCCCGCCTGGAAGCCAGGGTACGAGCAGGACGTCCACGAAGTGGTGCTGTTCGAACTCGAAACGGACGCCGGCATCTCCGGCGTCTGCACGGCGTCGGGCTTCGCGGGCCGGATGGAGTACCGCGACCTCGCCGAGATGTTCCTCGTCGGGGCGGACCCGCGCGACATCGGCACCATCCTCGACCGTCTGGAGCCGCTGAACCTCTGGGGGCCGCGCCCGTGGCACTTCGAGGTCGCGTGCTGGGACATCCTCGGCAAAGACGCCGGCAAACCGGTCTACGAGCTACTGGGCGGCGACGGTGACCCGATTCCGGCCTACGCCAGCACGGGCGAGCGCCAGCCGGTCGCGGAACGGCTTTCGTACGTCGAAGACCGCGTCAGCGAGGGGTTCGAGGCGGTGAAGCTGCGCTGTCACGCGGCCGACCCCGAGGAGGACATCGAGGTCGCGCGACGCGTGCGCGAGGCGTTTCCCGACCTGACGCTGATGATGGACGCCAACATGGGCTGGAGCGTCCCGTTGACCGAGCGCAATCAGTGGACCTTCGCCGAGGCGCTCGCCGTCGCGCGCGAACTGGAGGCCATCGGGAACGTCGGGTGGCTGGAGGAACCGCTGGACCGGCGGAACTACCGCGGTCTCGCGCGACTCCGCGAGCGGACGGACGTCCCCATCGCCGGCGGGGAGTTCAACAACGGACTGCACCACTTTCGGGAGTTCGTTCGGCAGGGCTCGCTGGATGTCCTCCAGCCCGACGCCGTCCTCGCGACCGGCATCCGGAACGCCACCCACGTCGCGAGCATGGCCGAGACGAACGGGCTCCAGTTCGCCCCGCACACCTGGAACGACGGCCTCGGATTCGCCGCGAACCTCCACGTCCTCGCTGCGACGCCCGCCCGGTGGTGCGAGTATCCGATCGAACCGCCGGGCTGGACCCCGGAGGGAAGGGATTTCCTCCTGTCCGAGCCGATTCGCGCGGCGAACGGCGCGGTCGCTCCACCGGACGGCCCCGGACTCGGCGTCGACCTGGACTGGGACCTGATTAACGACCTCGACGAGGACGATTCCGCCGTCGAGTGACGATGCGTCACGGCATGGTCCAGTGACTACGGGACGGGACGAGCGACGTCTGGCCCCGATTTCGGGACGATCGACGTTCATTCCCCGTATTCAACGATGGAAGGTTCCGTGGCGTAGTGTTTTGCCGGTACTTTTTTACCTTCCTGAACTATAACCATTCTTCATGCCATCGGGTGACAAGCCGCAAGCTGATGGAGTGCCACGTCGAAACTACATGAAGTGGTTGGGCCTCGCGGGTGTGACGGGCCTTGCTGGCTGTGCGGGAGGGGGCGGAGATGAAAGCGGAACCGGTGACGGTTCGGGGACAGACACCTCGGGCGGGGACGAATCGGGCGGCGGGAGCGGCGGCATCAAGACCGGGGGCCACCTTCGCGTCGGATTCGCCAACGCGCCCCAGCAGCTCAACCCAATGAAGGGGATCACGTCCTCGGACTACGTGATTCGGGAGACGATGTACTCGCGCCTGACGAACGTCAATCGCGAGCTCGAACTGGAGCCCGAACTCGCGAAGTCGTGGGAGACCAACGACGCGTTCGACGAGTACACGTTCATCCTCCAGGACGACGCGAAGTTCGCGACTATCGACCAGGAGGTGCTCGCGGAGGACGTGAAAGCCACCGTCGAGGTGATGAAATCCGAGGACAGAGTGAGCAGTGCGGCGCGTGACCTCGGACCCATCGAATCCGTCGAGATCGAGGACGACAAGCGCATCACGTTCTCGCTCAGTCGGAGCGACATCGTCTACCCCAAACGCATCGCCGAGACCGGGAGCACGTTCAACATCCTCCCGAAGAACGTCATCGAGGGGCGGTGGGACGAACTCTCCAACACCGACTTCGGCAGCGGGCCGTTCACGCTCACCGAGTACTCGGACGGCAGCGAGTACGCCTTCGAGGCCCACGACGGCTACTACAAGAGCGACGACAACGGGAACGAACTCCCGTACGTCGACAAGATGACCTGGCGGGTCAACACCGACGCCGTCTCGCGGGTCAACGCCGTCGTCGACGAGCGGACGGACGCGTTGCAGTACCTCGGGAAGACCAACAAGAGTCGCATCGACAACACGAGCGGGATGAGCAGCAAAGAGCGCGGGAGTCCCGGCTTCCAGCTCATCGTCCTCAACGAGAACCTCGAACTCGACAACGGGGAGAAACCGTTCTCCGACGTCAAGGTCCGGAAGGCGTTCAAGCACGCGATGGACCGCGAGGAGATCAAGTCGGCGGCCAACGACTCCACCGTCATCGGGCACCACGACCCGGTGTCTCCGGTCCACGAGTACTACGCCGACTTCGATCCGGGCCTGGAGTTCGGGACGACCGCCCAGCCGGACGAGGCGAAGCGACTCCTCGAAGAAGCGGGCTACGGCGACGGTCTCGATCTCCCGCAGCTCATCTACTCCGCGAACGCCCCCATCACGCCGCCGATGATCCAGGTGTTCCAGGAGCAGATGGGCAAGGTCGGCATCAACTTCGAGATCCAGCAGGTGACCGAGGACACGTGGCTGTCCGACTACTGGAACTCCGACAAGAACTGGTACTGGAGCGAGTGGTCGGCACGCATCGAGGACACGACCGTCCACCGGCTCTCACTGCGCTCCGACGGCCCGTGGAACTCCGGACGGTACTCCAACGAGGAGTACGACAAGGCCTACGACAAGTTCATCAACGCGACCGACAGGGAGACCTTCAAGGAGAACTTCTCGGAGGCGCAGAAGATATTCCACAAGACCGGCCCGTGGCTCATCCTGGGCCACCTGAAGGTCTTCACCGGCAACCACGACTACGTCGGGAACGTCGACTTCCCGCCGTCGAACTCGCGGAGCTACCACTGGAACGACCACCTCAGCAGCGACGCGCCGGAAGGACCGTCGTGAGCCCCACCGGACACTCGACCGAGCCGATTCGGACCGCCGCACGATGACGGCGGACGAACACGAGTCCGGGGCCGCACAGCAGCGCCAGGCCGAGCTCCGGGCAATCCGTGACCGCAAGGGAGACGTCCGGATCGTCCCCGACGTCGAGGGCCGCTACCGCGCGCTCGGCCCGGCGTCGCGTGACCCGTTCGCGAACTGGCTCACGCCCGTCGAGGAGCACTACGTCCTTCACCGCCACGACACGCCCGCCATCGACGCGGACTCCTGGACCGTCTCACTCCGCGGGGACGTCGACGACGCCGAGCTAGGGGTCGAGGACCTCCGGTCGGAGTACCCGACCGTCGCAGTTCCACACACGATGGAGTGTGCGGGCAACTGCCGGGCGTTCTTCGAGCCGAAAGCCTCCAACGTCGACTGGGAGGTCGACGGTGCGAGCACGGCCTTCTGGACCGGCGTGCCGCTCCAGTCCGTCCTCGACGCACACGGAGCCGCCTCCGCGGACGGGACGTGGCTGACCGCCATCGGCGGCGACACCGCGACCGACGGCGACGTCTTCGCCCGCTCGATTCCGATGGCGAAGGCGCGCGCGGACTGCATCCTCGCGTTCGGAATGAACGGCCAGCCGCTCCCGGAGGAACACGGCTTCCCGGTCCGTCTACTCGTCCCCGGCTGGTACGGCGTCAACAGCGTGAAGTGGCTCGACGAACTCCGGGTCATGGACAAGATGGTCTGCGGACCCGAGTGGGACGAACGCCGCGACGGGGAGGACTACTACACGCAGTGGCAACAGCGGAACTACCGCATCGTCCCGGAGGGCGAGGAGCCGAGCCCCAACGAGTCCATCTCGGAGTTCGACACCTGGGAGCAACTCGTCGGCGACGAGGTCGCCCATCCCTACACCTACGACGTGAACGTGAAGTCGGTCATCGGCTACCCCGACGAAGGGGCCGAGGTGACGCCCCGTCGCGACGGCACCGTCGAGGTGCTGGGCGTGGCGTGGGCCGGCGACGACGAGGTGACGACCGTCGAGGTGTCCGCCGACGGTGGCGAGACGTGGTCGGGCGCGCGGTTCATGGAGCCACACTTCCCGAACGCGTGGCGGCTGTTCCGGTTCTGCTGGGAGCCAGCGCCCGGGACCTACGAACTTCTCTCACGGGCGACCGACGACCGAGGCCGGACCCAGCCGGCGTCGATCGGCGACCCCGAGGACGGCTTCGACGCCCTGGACGATGACGAGTATCCGTGGAACCAGGGCGGCTACGCCGCCAACGCGTACGAGCCGCTGGGCGTCTCGGTGACGGTCGAAAAGAGCGAGTGAGCGGACTGGAGCGTCCCGACTCGCTCACTCCAGCGGTTTGGCCTGCGGTTCGTCCGGGTCCGTCGGCACCTCGATCAGCGTCGGTTCCTCGCGGTCGAGCGCGGCGTCGACGGCAGCCGTTATCTCCTCGGGCCGACGCGCCTCCGTCGCAGTGACCCCCAGTCCCTCGGCCACGTCGACGAAGCTCACCGGGGTCTCGGCCCACCGGTACGGGTGTGGCCCGAGGTCGAACTCGCTGGCCGCCTCCGCGCTGATGGTCGCGTAGTCGTCGTTGTCGAGGACCACGACGACGACGGGGACGTTCTCTACTGCGGCGGTGTGCAGTTCCTGCATGCACATGAGGAGCCCGCCGTCGCCGACGAGCGCGACGACCGGCCGGTCGGGGTTCGCCACCTTCGCGCCGACGGCACCCGGGACGCTCGTCCCCATCGTCGCCCACGACCCGGTGTCGAGGAACTGCTGGTCGTCGGTCATCGTGATCGCGTAGAGCGACCAGATCCGGAAGCCCCCGGCGTCCACCGAGACGACGGCGTCGTCGGGGAGCGCGGCCTCGACGGCCCGTTCCGCGCTCGCGGAAGTGAGCGGTGGCTCGGACACCGAGAGCACGTCCGCCATGAGGTCGCGGTCACGCTCGCGCACAGTCGCCGCGCGCGACCTGCCGTCCCGCCCGGCGGGCGAGAGGTCCGCCAGGGCGTCGTCGAGCGCCGCCAGGGCGTCCGCGGCGTCGGCGACCAGCCCGACCGTCGGGCGGTAGCCGGTCCCGAGGTCGTCAGGGTCCACGGTGACGTGGACGAGGTTCTCGCCGAGGTCGGGCGTCCACTCCTGGGTCGTGACCGCGTCGAAGTCCGTCCCGACCGCGAGAACGGCGTCGGACTCGTCGAGGCAGGCGTAGAGGTTCGCGCTGGACCCGACCGACAGGACGCCCGCGAACAGGTCGTGGTCCTCCGGGAAGATTCCTTTCCCCTTGAACGTCACGACGACGGGTGCGTCGAGGCGCTCGGCGACCGTGCGCAGTGCTTCCTGTGCGCCGGCCGACCGAACGCCACCGCCCGCGACGACGACCGGCGAGCTCCCCGCCGCCAGCACGTCGGCCGCCTCGTCGACGGCCTGCTGAGGGAGATCGCGCGGCCCCTCGGTCTGGTAGCTCCCGGACGCCGTCCGGGGGACCTCTGCACCGAGAAAGCCCTTCGGAACGCCGAGTCTGACGGGACCCTGCGGCGGCGACCGGGCGACTGCAACGGCCCGCTCGACCGCCGGGACCACGCTCTCCGGGGTCTCCACGGTGACGTTCTCCTTCAGCACCTCGTCGTAGACGGCCGGCGGCGTCTCGTGGATGGCGTCGGTCCCCCGGAGGTCGGGGTCGGTCTCGATGGCGACGTGCAACAGCGGCGTGCAGTCCCTGGCCGCGTTCGTGAGACCGTTGAGCGCGTTCATGTCGCCGGGCCCCGGAATCACGACCGTCGCCGCCATCCCGCCGGTCGTCTCGGCGTGGCCCCAGGCCATGTGCGAGACAGCCGTCTCGTGGCGGGCCATCACGAACCTGACCGCCGACCGGCTCTCGATGGCCTCGTTCAGGGGTAACGACTGCGTTCCGGGGATACCGTAGACGGTGTCGATGCCGCTCGCGACCAACTGCTCGACGATGCCCTCGCTGGCGCGCATGCCTGTCGTTGCCACACCCGCCGGGATAGGCCTTTCCCCGCCGGTACCGCCCGCGACGAGCGGAGATACGCGGCGACGCCGGTCAGCACGATCCCCACAGTTTCTCCGCCGTCAGACTCTCGCCGAGGATTTATTGGACGGTGGCGTGAGAGTTGTACACAAATGGCGCAGCAAGATGCGCGCTCCGAGTCGCGACGCGAATCGGACCCCCTCGTGGACGTCGACGTCCACCACGCCTGGGGAGACGAATCGGACCTGACGCCCTACCTCCCACCACAGTATCAGGACCGCTGGGAGATGTACGGCGTCCCCGGCGGCCACAAACCGTACGCCAACAACGGGGGACAGCTAGCCGTGATGGCCGACGTCGCGGAGGCGTACGACGACATGGCCTACTCCGCCCCGCGCGAACCCGTTCGTGAGGAACTGCTCGACTCCATCGGGGTGGACGTCGCGCACCTGACCGGGATGCTGGTCTACGGTGCGAGCTCGGCGACCGACAAGCGGTACGCGAACGCCGTCTGCCGGGCGTTCAACGACTACACAGTCGACGAGTGGCTCGATCACGACGACCGCTTCCGATACAGCCTCGCCGTCAATCACCAGGACCCCCAGTGGACCGCCGAGGAGATCCGGCGACTCGGCGACCACCCCCAGGTGGTGAGCGTCATGCTGCCCACGGGCGCGACGCGCGCGTTCGGCGACTCGATGTACGACCCCATCTACGAGGCCGCAACCGAGCAGGACCTCGCCGTCGCGATGCACTTCGGGAACAACTGCTCGACCATGCACGGGTATCCGCCGACGGCCGCGGGGTGGCCGAACGACTACGTCGAGTTCCGACTCCTCCGGCGCTGCATGTACCAGGCCCACCTGGGAAGCTTCGTCTTCCAGGGCACGTTCGAGAAGTTCCCCGACCTCCGCGTGCTCATGCTGGAGAGCGGGTGGGCGTGGGTGCCGTCGTTCCTCTGGCTGATGGTCTCCGAATGGAAGGCGTTCCGCTCGGACGTGCCGTGGGTCGAGCGCAACCCGAAAGAGTACGTCAAAGACCACGTGACGTTCAGCACCCAGCCGGTGGAGGAACCCACCGAGCCGGGCGCGCTCGACGACATCATCGAGTGGATGGACGGCGAGCAGACCCTCGCGTTCGCCAGCGACTTCCCGCACTTCGACTTCGACCATCCCGACCGGACGCTCGCACACCTCGACGACGAGACGCGCCGCCGAATCACGTCACAGAACGCTCTCGAGGCGCTGAACATCTCCCCGTAGGTCAGTAACCCACGACTGAACTCGTGGGCTTGTCAGTGGACTCCCCTTCTACCTCCGTCGCGGAGGAGGCGGTGAAC